>NZ_JAAKXY010000003.1:0-600000 GCF_011043775.1 Natronolimnobius sp. AArcel1
CATACACACGGTTGGAGACACCGATTACGGTATCTTGGACGGATGTCCAAGGCTCGGAAGACTAGGTCTTCCGGTGTACTGACGGTTCGATTCCGTCGATCGGCGTTTGGCGGCCAGAGCGGCGAGGCACCTCCCGTACCCATCCCGAACACGGCAGATAAGCTCGCCTGCGTATCGGCAATTACTGGAGTGGGCGACCCTCTGGGAACGTTGATTCGCCGCCCCATTCATACTTCATTTACGCTTCGTGAGCCATCGCGCTGGCTCGCGGAGCGTTTTGTATTTCTTCCTGACTTCGTTCAGAATCATCAGAACGCGTCGCTCAGAGGAGTAATATCGCCCGGAACACTAACGTCCAGCCTCATCCCGTGGCGGCATGCCGCGTCAGCTGGCTAACCCTCGTGCCGGGCACTATATTGCGTGCCCGGGTTCGCCGTACTGTCATCGCACCCAGGTGGGTACACTCGGACGGGGACTAAAGGCACGCACTTGCCCTAACAGTTGCTTGTGTTTAAACGTTTGTAGCGCCCACTATGTGGGTAATTGACCTGATCGCACAAAGGAACACGCACGACGATGGCAATACAGTATTACTGCTCCGTTTGGACGCTTTCGCTGTTATCTTCGGACTCGGTAAACCGTGGCTGAATGCTATACCGGAAGTAGCCTGTCCAAAAGAGTGCGAACACCAATCCAAGCCCAAGTATCACGAATCGATCCTCGATGTTATACAGAATTGGTACGTAGGCTGCAGTCAGTACAACCGCGTAGTTGTAGAACAAGACTGCGACGTCGTCCATACTGATATCCATACCGTGGTCTCGTATCCAGAGGTGTTAAATATCGGTGGTTCGATCGATTACGATGGCCGTTTTGAAAAACCGGGATTCGATCCCAACGTTACAGTGTTTTGTAGTTGTTCGCGATCTGTGGACAGTTGCTCGAGGTCTCCGAGATTGAAGCGGCTGTGGTCTCAGTAGAGGTACTGCTCTTCGGTGAGTTGAACGTACTTACCGTTTCGGAACTGGTGCTTGCGTTTCTTGTACCTTGCGAGGATTTTCATGGCGTCAATACCGGCAGAGTATTTTTTCGAGATGAGCGCGTTATCGTCGCTGTCGCCTTGCATGTTGGAAACGACATCGAACGCCCAATCCCAGTCGTCGGGCTGATACTCTTTAACAATCGCAGCAAAGGAGACGTTACGCAGGATTTCGTCACCGATGGCACGTTTCCAGACATCGTTGTAGTGTTCGAGTGAGTCGGTTGCGGCGAGTCGGCCGGCGATCTTGCCGGTGCGGACGGCGACGTGGTAGCCGCCTTCGTGGAAGGCAGAAGTGGTACCCATTGCGCCGCCGGCGACAGCGATGTTTGCGCCGACGGGGGAGTCGATTGGTCGGGTTGAAGAGATTGGATAGGTTTCGGTTCCCTTGGATTTGCCGCGGTCTTCGACGATTGGGATGTCCGCTTCGATATTGTATTCGTCGCCGTACTCAAGTTCGAGTAGACGGCGGATGTACTCAGAGCCGGAGGGGATACGGTCGTCCTCAGGCTCGAGGAGGGCGTAGGCCGCAGGATTTTCGACGTCCTCGAGGTCCATGCCGATTGGCATGGTGAGGCCGACGCGGGCGACTGTGCCGTCGTTTGGGAAGATCCATGGGTAGGCGGTTTCGCCGGGCATGTAGCCCCACCAGAACTTGAGAACGTCTTTGAACTCGTCGAACAGTTCGGGTGGGAACTCGCGGTACTCTTGGTAGGCGATGTGGTTTGCCTCGGGTGGCGAGAGGTGATCGGAGACGCTGCGGCCGGGGGCGGTGAACTGGTCGAGTGCGTCGAGGGTGATTCGACGCTGTGGACCGTCGGCGAGGATAACGTATTGGGCTTCGAGTTGGTCGCCGTTCGACAGCGTCAGCGTGTGGGTAGGTCCCTGCGGGCTGTCGGCTCGGAGATCAGTCTCAAGGTCGGAGACGCCGGTGCCGACGCGCAGGTCCGCGCCCGCGTCGGTCGCGCGCTCGTGAAGCCAGTCGTCCATCCGGGTTCGGTGGAATGTGTAGCCGAACTTCGGATAGGTGGCGTCCATTCCCGTTGTCCTCATCGTGACGGCGCTGTTCGGGCCGACAAAGTCAGTTCCTTTGAGTTCCCGGTGGATCACTTCGTCGGGGATTTCCCGGTAGTCGAAGTCCATGATGTCGATCCAGTAGTCGAGCATGCCAGCGGCATCGGTCGAGTCGGGGCCGAGTCCGTCTCGGTCCTCCCGCGGCACGCCCTGCTCGAAAAGCACGGTCTCTGCGCCGTGGGATGCGGCCCGTTCGGCTGCGGTTGCACCCGCGGGCCCACCGCCGACGATTGCGACATCAACGCGTTCCATACTCCCTTGGCACTCAGCCACCCGTATTAAACCGCATGAAATTCCCGCCGGGACGAACGCTTTTGGGACTGCCTCTCGAGCAGACGAATATGAGCGAGGGCAACACCGACGAGTTCGATGTTCTGGTGCTTCGAAAGGGGACACACGGCATTCCAATCGAACAGTACGCGGCCACACTGCGTGAGCGGCTACCGGACCGAACCGTTAGACTGGCGCGCACGCCAGCCCAAGAGCGTGCATTGATCGAAGACGCTGAGTTCGTCACCGGCATGCTCCTCGAGGATGGCGTCCTCGAGGCCGCCGCGAATCTTAAGCTCTTTGCCTGTGCGTACGCGGGCACGGGACACCTCCCGATGGATCAACTCGAGGAGCGCGACGTTGCGGTGACAAACGCCTCAGGGGTTCATGGCCCCAATATCGGCGAGCACGTACTGGGTGCAATGCTTCACTTTACGCGCCGGTTCCACGTCGGCCAACGCCAGCAAGCGCGCCGGGAGTGGCGCCACTATCAGGCCCATGAACTGCAGGGATCGACAGTGACAATCGTCGGCTTGGGCGCAATTGGGCAAGCAATTACGGAGCGTCTCGAGCCGTTTGGCGTAGACACGATTGGCGTCCGGTACACGCCTGAGAAAGGTGGGCCAACGGACGAGGTGATCGGCTTCGACGGCGATGCGTTCCACGAGGCGCTCGCCCGGACGGACTACCTCGTGCTCGCGTGTCCGCTGACGGAGACGACGCGCGGACTGGTGGGCCGCGAGGAGTTGTTGACCATCGACCCCGAGGCCGTCTTGGTTAACATCGCGCGCGGGCCAGTCGTCGATACCGATGCACTGCTCGAGGCACTTCGCGGGAATCAGATTCGTGGGGCGTCACTCGACGTGACCGATCCCGAGCCACTACCCGAGGATCACCCGTTGTGGAACTTCGGGAACGTCCAGATTACGCCACACAACGCGGGCCACACGCCGAAGTACTACGACCGTCTGGCCGACATCGTCGCCGAAAACGTCGAGCGGTTCGATGCGGGAGACGGCGCTGAGCTCCGCAATCAGGTGCTGTAAGCGCCGCGAGGAGTCCGGTCCAGCCTGCCGATACCCACCGTATTTTTTCGTTGCGGTCACGCAGTAGGCGTATGGACACACACTCGAGTCTCCACGTCAACCGCGGGGCGCGAACTCGTTCGACAACTGACGGGCAAACGGAGGGCACCCAATGACGCTAACGTTCGATGGCACGGTGCTCGTTCCCGTCGCTGACCCCGACGACAGTGAGCGAACGGCCACTGCACTCGCACCGCATCTCGAGGCCGGGAGCACGGCCATCATCGTCAACGTGATCGAGAAAGCAGGGGGTGCGCCTGATAAGGCACCGATGGACCAGCGCGAGAAGTACGCCAACGAAATGTTCGAACGCGCGCATGGGGCGCTCGAAGACTCTCCGGCGACGGTTGAGACGGACATTCTCTACGGAACCGATGTCGTCGAGCGCACGTTCGCGGAAGCCCAGGATTGCAACGCCGATGCCGTCGTCTTCACTGCTCGAGAGGGTAATCGCATCGCTGAACTGCTGACTGGTGACGTCGCTCGACGCATGGTCAAAGAAGCATCCGTGCCGGTTGTCGCACTGGCCCAGGCGTAGGTCGCCTATTTCGATTCGCCGAAGGCAGGTTGTGAACCGAGTCTGTTGGCGAGGAGATGGCGGAGTCCAACGACAAGGCCGTGATCCGGCCCGCTCGCCCACAGCGCAGTCTCTTCGATGTGATCAGATTGTGTCGAGTTCGTAACGCCACTGACAAGCACTGCCTGTCGGTCAGCCATGACCATGCGGCCGAGTCGCTTTTCTTTGAGTTCCGCTGGATCTGCTGCGAACTCAGTATTCCTCACGTGGGACGTCGGCACCGCCTCGCGGATTGTCTCTTCGGCTGCTACCGATGAAACTTCGACGAAAACGTTGACGCCGCGGTCGCTGGCTGAGGCGAGTGAATCGACAAATGAGTGGTCGAACGTCGTCTCGTCCGCAGCGAGCACGTAGACTTCCTCGGTCGCCTCATCGAGAAATGATTCGACTCTGTCGCTGACGTGGTCGTGATCGGCGATTGCCCACGCGCCTCGCTCGTCGAGGTCACTCGATTGCTGGATGTTCGAAAGCGCCTCGTCGGTCGCCTCGAGCGTGTCTGTGTACTTGTTTCGGAGTGTCTCGAGAGCGGCGTCCGTTGAAATAGCGCGATACTCACGTGGATCTGATTGCTGGATGTCGACCAGTCCGCGCCGATGGAGTCGTTCGACGGCGTCGTACACCCGCGAGCGTGGGACATCAGACAGCGTCGAAACCGTGGATGCGGTTGCTGTTGATACCCGTGAGAGCGCGACGAAACACCGCGCCTCATACTCGGTTAATCCCAACTCGATCAGGAGCTGCACCGCCTGCTCCGCTGTGGGCATAGACGAATATGGGCGAATCGAGTACTGGGCGTTCGGCTTGCAAGTGTCGGACCTTGGGTTCCCCTCGGCTCTATACGCCGCGGTCGCTTTCTGTCTCGTCGAGTGTGACGGTATTCTGCTCGAGGTCGAACTCGAGGAGCCCGGCTTCGACCAGTTTCGGGACGTGGTGATGGCGAAGCGAGATGCGGATGCGGCGGTTGGTGCCCACAAGGGCGTCACCACAGGCCGCAAGTGCCCCACGATCGCCTGCGTGGTCCGTCGACAGGAGGTGGTCTGCAAGGTCGGCGATTGGGACTGGCTCCGTCTCGGCTCGCGTCGAGAGATACTCGAGGATAGCGCGCCGGCGTGGATCATTGGCGGCGTCGACTCCGTGCGTATTCGATGTCGACTCGTCTGTCGATTCGCCTCGAGCGTCGTCAGATGTCGTAGAGACGGGCGTCAGCGATTCGGGATCGCTCACTACGGGGAGCATACCTGCTGTTGGGAGTGACTCGGTATGTGCTCCCTGCCAAATAATGCAGGATCGATTTGGGTGACTATCCGGATACAGAACTGATCGAAAACGGTCTCGAGCGACTACAGGTAGCCGTTCTCGAGCAGGAGTTCGCCGTTCAGGACGCTTGCACCGGCTGCACCGCGAATCGTGTTGTGGGCAAGGCAGTTGTACTGGAGTCCGAACGGGGTTTCCTGCAGGCCGCCTGCAGAGATGGCCATGCCATCGCCGAGCGTGCGGTCCATCCGTGGCTGTGGCCGATCTGGCTCGTCAAAGACGTGGATGAGTGGATCCGGCGAGGACCGAAGCTCGAGGGATGGGTACGACTCCATCGCTTCGGCGGCGGCCTCGGGCGTCAGGTCGTCTTCGGTCTCGACCCAGACGTTCTCGAGGTGGCCGTCGATAGTCGAGATGCGGTTACACGACGCGGAGACGGCCATGCTGTTCTGGCTCAACTCGGCGCCGTCGAACTCGCCGAGGAGCTTCCGGGACTCGGTCTCGAGTTTGTCCTCCTCGCTGCCGATGTGTGGGATGGCGTTGTCGATGATCTCCATCGAGGTGACGCCGTCGTAGCCCGCACCCGAGACTGCCTGCAGCGTCGAGACGTGGACTTTCTCGAGGCCGTACTCGGCGAGTGCAGCGAGCGTTGGTACGAACGTGATCGTCGAACAGTTTGGATTCTTCACGAGCGCGCCGTCCCAGCCGCGTTCGTCGCGCTGGACCTCGAGCAAGTCGAGGTGGTCGGCGTTGACCTCGGGGATGACAAGGGGGACGTCCTCGGCCATCCGACTGTTTGAGGAGTTCGACGAGACGATGTAGCCGGCTTCACAGAAGCCAGGTTCGACTTCCGCGCCAACGCTCGAGGGGAGCGACGAGAAGATGAGATCGACGTCGTCCGGCACGGCGTCGGGATCGGTTGCGGTCACAGTCATCTCTGCGATGTCGTCAGGGATTGGGCTATCAACGCGCCACTTTGCTGCTTGCTGGTACGTACTGCCGGCACTCGACTCGCTGGCGGTCAGGGCGGCGATTTCGAACTCCGGATGTGGTTCGAGAAGCTGTATCAGCCGCTGTCCAACAGCGCCGGTTGCGCCGAGTACGCCTACTCGTGCTGCCATTTCCCGTCAGTGAGAGTTGTGTCCGCAAAACGGTTTGGGTTTCAGTCTCATTCGCATGATCGACCATGTAAGTGGGTGGCTGTCGACTGCGTGACACGGCGACCCTGTTACGACCGCTGAGATAGAAGAGATTAAGAAAACAGAGTCGCACATACCGACTAATGCAGTCACGTCAGATCCGATCCGAGACCGGTTCCGGAGCGTTTGTCCCGACCACCCGTCGACGGTCGGCGTCCACGCTTGCCAGTCGATCGACCGACAACCCGGCGGAGGGGCGCCGATGACGAACGCAACCGCCGAATCGAGCGAGAGTGGCCTGTTCGATTCGACGTTCAGTATCGGCGCGTTTGCCGTTGCTGGCGTGTTTCTCCTCGTTGGTCTGTTCCTCGCGTGGACAGGCTACCAGGACAACCAACTGCTGGTAGTCGGTACGGAGATGAATATTGTCTCCGGCATGGCTGGCTTGATGGCCACCTGGTTCGCTGGTATCATTGCGCTTGTCATCGCGATCTACATGGAACCCGGTTTCGACCAGTAGTCCGCGGTGGCCGCCCTAACCGAACTATCGTCTCATCACTGTTACCGGAAACTGCGTTCTGCCCAGCCACCGCTTGAGAGCGGTGACTGTGTCATCAGTCCGCCACTGTCGTCACTATCGGGGAGTGAGTGCAGTTGAGTAACGAGTGTCTTATGCCGTCGCTGCCTGCGACCCCTTCTTCCGGGTGACGTAGCCTGCGATTCGGTTACGAACGCCCTTGGATTCGACGTTCGTCAACTTCTCGACGCTGTCTTTGTTCTGCTCGAAGTCGGTCGTGAATGCGTCCGGGTACCGCTCTAGGAGGAGGTTCCCGGTCTTCTTGACGTAGGCCGGTTTGATTGCCATACAGAACGGTTCCGTCCAGAGGCTCTTAATCCCTTTCTCTTTGTCTGCGCCACATCACTCGCCCTCGAGTGGTGTTTGTTCGCCGCTTCCAACAGCTTGTCCGGACAGGAATATCTTTCTCGAGTCAAATACTGAGTTTCAGTTTCAACCGAGAGCCTAAAATGATGAGGTTGAAAGATACAATTTAAATAGGAGTGATTAGCAAGCAGAAGTGATGGTATTACATTTCAAGGAAGCAACGAGCGTGTATCGGAAGACGATGCCGTACGTGCTCTTGCAGTTCGGCATTGGGGTCGTATTCGCACTGATTGGGGTCATTTATCTCAGTCTCGTGACGTGGTTAGCCTTTAGGTTCTTCTTTGGAGATGGTGGTCTGAGCCTGCTCATCGTTGGAGGGATAATGGTAGCCGGCTTCGTCTCGTTTGCGTACGTTTGGCGATTGATCCAACAGCACTTCCTGTATATGGTGAAAACAGGACACGTTGCGGTCATCGCACACATTGTCGACGAAGAAGAGGTTCCGGAGAACCAGATCAAATACGGCATGCAACAGGTCCAGGAGTACTTCCTGTCGGCAACCGGCCTCTGGACGGTCAGCATGCTTGTTGACGTCGTGGTCAAGCAGTTCAATACGGCGGTTGCACGGGTCGAAGATATGATTCCGCTTACGATTCCACCACAGTTACGAACGCTCATTGCAATCGTCCAAAAATCGATTGCGCTTGCAGCTCGCTATCTCGATAACGCGATCATTGCGTACATGTTCGTCGATCGTAACGAGAACCGCTGGGAATCGGCACGCGACGGCCTCGTCCTGTACGGCAAGACCTGGAAAATGGTGCTTGGCTCGACGTTGGTCATCGTCCTTGGGATGTACGTCCTCTCGTTCGTCCTCCTATCGATGCTCGCGCCAGTCGCCGTCGCGATTGATTTCTTGCCAGGATCGCTTCAGATCATTTCGTGGCTGTTCGTCGCCGGTATGGTCGCCGTTGTCCACACTGGCATCGTCAAGCCGTGGGTGAAGACAGTCGTTATCACCACCTTCCTCATCGAACAGCGCGATAAGACGCCAGACAGCAAAACGATGGGCTGGCTCGAGGAAAAATCTCCAAAGTTCTCTGAGCTACAAGAGAAAGCAGCGAACAACGCGCCACTTGGCGATGACCAGTCGGACCACGACACACCAGCTGAGACGCCCGACCCGGCTGACTGAGGCGGTTAGTAATGAAACACATCTCGTTCGTTGGTGGCCGTCACCGGCTCTCGAAGTACTATTCACCAGTTCAATTTTTCACGGCTGGCTGCTGTCACTGTTCACCACTCGGTGTGTTCACGCACCCGCTCGAGAGCGGCCCGCTCGCGAGGGCTGCCAGCCCGGTCGATGACTGATTCGAAAAACTCGAGCCGGTCCCGCAGTTCGGTGTCGTCGTAGCCGGCCACACCGAGTCTTGAGGCGGCGACGGTCGCCTCGATGACGGCACCGAAGCCGCGGGAAATCGTCGGCACGGTTTCGCGTTCGACGCCCGCTTCGAGCGGATGAAGTTGCCACTGTTCCCACTCGGTGCCGTCCTCGATACCGCTGTCGACGAGTTCGACGGCGACGCGGGTCCAGGCAGCGGCGTGCTCGAGGACTGGCTCCTCGTACTCACTGATCGAGAGCGCGGCGTCGACGAACGTGAGGGGGTCGTCGACGAACTGGATGTAGCCCTCACCCTCGCGGTGGAAGTTGCGTCGGGTGCGGGTGTTGCCCCAGGTTGTGGCGGTCGCGGGGTTGTTGTCGTCGCCGGCGAAAACGCCGAGCGCCGCGGCGTTCCACCGGTCGTTCGGACCGCGCGTCGTGACGACGGTTTCGGTGACGCCCGTGAGGTCGACAGGCCAGTCGGCGGTCGAAGCCGGAGTGGCTGGCTCGTCGGTCATACCTCAATCTCCCCGTGCTCGAGTGCGATGAACAGTCCGGCGGCGGTCACGTCCGCGGTCGTTCCGGGGTTGACACCGCGCTCGACGAGTTCGTCCGCGAAGGTTTCGACGGCCTCGTGGTCGTCCTCGAGTGCGTTGGTGTCGTGCAATTCAGCCGCGCGGTCGGTGATGTTTTGGGCGATGTCCTCACCATGACGCTTCGCGACGAGCGTATCGGGGCGCTCTGCGAGCAAGGACAGAAACACTGCTGCGGCGCGCTCGAGTGGAGTGCCGTCAGCCTCGGCCAACCGCTTCGCAGCGCGAAAGGAGCGCTCGAAGCCAGTGACCCACTCGCGGGCCACGTCATCGCCGGGGACACTGCGCTCCATCACGTCGAACAGGGTAAGCCCGCGCTCCTCGAGCGTTGGGACGGCGTCGCCGCCGCGGCGGACATCCAGCGGTGCCATGTCCTCGGGCGGGTCGGACACGAAGACGTCGACGTGTTCGAACGCGCGATAGAAGTTTGCGGCGTCGGCGACGGTCGTCTCCTCGAGGACGGATTCGACGACCGGCTGGGAAAGGTCCTTACGCGCAGCGCGCACGAGGGGGGTGAGCAACAACAGCGCACCGAACTGCGTGTTCCCGCCGCCTTGGGCGGCCATTCCTTCGACCGCGCGCTCGAACGCCGCACCGACGGCTGCGCCCTCGGCTGCCATCTCGAGGCCGCGCTCGGTGCCGACGGTGCCTGCGAGAAAGTGATCGAATCGGAGGTCTGGAAGGTCTCGATGGCGGTCGACGTTGCCGGGCTTGGGCGTCCCTGCGACCTCGAGCAAGAGCGCCACTCGTGCGTTCTGGGCTGGCGTACGCGCTGGCATTCGTATACACTCACTGGGGGCCGGGCGGGCTTAGGCGTACGGTTCGCGACGAGATGGGATCACCACCCCTAAACCGTCCGTTCCCTAACTGCCGTCGATGACTGACACGGAGTCGGGAGCCGACTGGGCGTTGCCCGACGACCTCGAGGCCGTTCAGACGGCGCTGATCGAGTGGTACGAGGGCGACCATCGCGACTTTCCGTGGCGACGGACCGAAGATCCCTACGAGATTCTCGTCAGCGAGGTGATGAGCCAGCAGACCCAACTCGGGCGCGTCGTCGAAGCCTGGGAGGAGTTTACCGACCGCTGGCCGACGACGGCGGCACTCGCCGAGGCTGATCGAGCGGACGTGGTTGGGTTCTGGACCGACCACAGTCTCGGCTACAACAATCGGGCAAAGTATCTCCATGAGTCGGCAACACAGGTCGAACAGGAGTACGACGGCGAGTTTCCGACCACGCCCGAGGAACTGCAGGAACTGATGGGCGTTGGTCCCTACACCGCCAACGCAGTCGCGAGTTTCGCGTTCAACAACGGCAACGCAGTCGTCGATACGAACGTCAAGCGCGTCGTCTACCGCGCGTTCTCCGTTCCGGACGACGACGCAGCGTTCGAGGAGGCCGCTGCGAATCTCATGCCCGACGACGAGTCACGCGTCTGGAACAACGCCATCATGGAACTGGGTGGCGTCGCCTGCGAGCAAACCCCTAACTGCGACGAAGCGGGCTGCCCGTGGCGCGAGTGGTGTGACGCCTACGCGAGCGGCGACTTTACAGCCCCCGACGTGCCGACCCAGCCGAGTTTCGAGGGCAGCCGTCGCCAGTTCCGCGGACGCGTCATCGGCACGCTTCGCGAGTACGACGAACTCGAGATCGACACACTCGGCCACCGAATCCGCGTCGATTACACACCCGACGGGGAGTACGGCCGCGAGTGGCTCACCGGCTTGCTCTCAGATCTCGATGATGACGGATTAGTCGACCTCGAGACGGAGACGGAAGGCGAGCCAGTTGCGCGGCTTCGTCGATAGGGCACTCTACAATTGGTTTCGGGACTACTCGACGGTGACCGTCACCGTCACATCTGCCCCGTTAGCCAGCGCGTCGACGAGGTCTCGGTCGAATCCCTCGGCAGCGAACTCGGCCTCGAGCATGATCGTTCGGTCGTCGACGTACTCGCTGGTTCGGCCGACGGCGCTTCGCTCGTTCGTGAACTCGAGCGCTGGATCACCGCGTCCGGTGACGGAATCCGAGTGGCCGTTGGCCTCAAGTTTGACTGTGATCGTCGCGTCTTCGTCCTGACAGGCTGCCACGAACTCGGGATCGAAGTCTGTTGGTGCGCGATCCGCCTCGATGGCGAGAATGCAGTCTCCAGCGGGCGTGAGGTAGTCGTCGGTCGTCACTTCGAACGTGCTCGCGTGCTCGGCACTGACGTGCTCGTGGCCGCGAGCGTGGATGATCTCGTGCACGTCTGGCGGTTCGTGGCTGGGCGGAAAACGGACTCGAAGTTGGCCGGCGAGCTATTGCGGGCGTAACACCCATAATGGGTAGTTGACTATAATCGGTAGTGGCTGTCTGGAATTGGAGGGTGTCTTCAACCGCCGCAAAGCGGTCTATCGCCCTTCTTGGCTGGTTGTTCGTCTTTTTCGCCGTGGGACGAGCGGGGCTACGACTCGAGCAGGGCGCGGCCATTGGAGAAATTATCGTCGTCACCCTGCTGATTGCCGTCCCTGGGACTGTACTCGTCGCCGAACGCTACTGGTTCTCGACAGTAGCGGTCGACGCTCGGTTTTACGCCGACGTCCTCCGCTGGTGTCTCGCGGGACTCGGGTTCATGGCGAGTATCCTGCTCTTGTATCAGGTCCAACCACACACCAGCGTCGCCTCCCCGATGACGTCTCCCCCCATCCTGCTGGCGCTCAGCACCGTCGCCGGGTTCGTCGTGGGCCTTCACGACGGACGCGCCAGAACTCGAGCGTATCAGCTAACACAGCGAAACAGCGAACTCGAGCGGACACAGACAGAACTCGAGGAGACGGTCGCGGAACTCGAAGCGTCGAACGAGCGCCTCGAGCGCTACAGGCGCTACACCGACGACGTACTGAACACCATACAGGACATCTTTTACGTGCTCACTGACGACGGGACTCTCCTACGATGGAATCGAACGCTCGAGGAGGTGACCGGCTACTCGGATGCAGAAATGTCGTCGCTACGTCTCTCGACGGTTGTCGTCGACGACGATCAGGCTGCCGTCGAAGCGGCGATCACAGAGGGGTTCGACACGGGTCGCGTCCAGGTCAACGCGCGGGTGCGAACCAGTGACGGCGAGTACGTTCCCTACGAGTTCACCGGCTCGACGCTGGAGACGCCAGACGGTGAGCCAGTCATCGCCGGTGTTGGGCGTGACATCTCTGACAGAAAAGCGCGGGAACGCGCCCTCGAGGAGTCGAAAGAACGGTATCGGGTCCTCATCGAGAACTTCCCGAACGGTGCCGTTGCGCTAATCGACGACGAGTTCCGTCACACGATTGTCGGGGGGCAAGGCTTCGAAACGTTGGATTTCGACGCCGACGAACTCAGAGGGAAACGCATCGAGGAGGTGTATTCACCGCCGGTCCTCGAACAGCTCGAGGCGAACTTTCAGGCCTCGCTTGCGGGCGAGTCGCGGACGTTCGAACTCGAGTTACAGGATCACATGTTTGAGTTCCGGACGATTCCGTTGACGACCGACGACGGCGAGGTCTTTGCCACGTTGGCGATGTCACAGGATATCACCGAGCGCAAGGTTCGTGAACGAGAACTCGAGCGCCGAGAACGGCGGTTTGAAGCGATCTTTAACGATCCGAATATTCTCGTCGGCTTGCTCGAACCTGATGGCACCGTCCTCGACATCAACCAGCGAGCGATGGAGTACATCGACACGGATCTTGCAGACGTCATCGGCGAGCCGTTTTGGGAGACGCCATGGTGGGGTGCAGACGACGGTGGGGAGTCGGCGTCGGCTGGGAGCGTACAGGCAGCTGTCGAGCAATGGACAAAGCGCGCAGCGGCCGGCGAGTACGTCGATTTCGAAGCCGACCTCGCGCAACCGAACGGTGACGAATACACACTCAGTGGCTACTTCAGACCAGTCACAAACGATGACGGGGATGTCGTTTCGATCATCGTCTCCGATCGTGACGTGACCGAGCGCAAGGAACGCGAACGCGAACTCGAGCGCCGGGCGCACCAGCAACAGGTCGTCGCTGACCTCGGCCAGTTCGCCCTCGAGACTGACGACCTTGATGACCTCATGGACGAGGCGAGTCGAAAGGTGGCTGACGTGCTCGACAACGAGTACTGCAAGGTCCTCGATCTGGACGAGAAACAGGAGCAACTCCTGTTGCGCCAGGGCGTCGGCTGGCAAGATGGACTCGTCGGCGATGCGGCGGTCTCTGCCACTGAATCGGACTCGCAAGCTGCCTATACACTGGCGAACAACCACCCAATCGTTGTCGAGGACCTCGAGACCGAGACGCGCTTTAACGGCCCCGACCTGCTGCGAAATCACGGCGTTCGGTCCGGAATCAGCACCGTTATCGGCCCGTTCAACGAGCCGTGGGGAATTCTCGGCACGCATGACACCGAGTCCCATTCGTACACAGAAGAGGACGTCACGTTCGTCCAGACCGTCGCGAACGTCCTCGCCGAGGCGATTGAGCGCCACCAGTACCGGGTTGAACTCGAGGAACTCATTGCCGATCTCGAGGAGTCGAACGTCCGTCTCGAGGAGTCGAACCGCCGCTTAGAGCAGTTCGCGTACGCGGCCAGTCACGACCTGCAGGAGCCACTCCGGATGGTCTCGTCGTATATTCAGTTGATCGAGCGCCGCTACGGGGACGAATTGGACGAAGAGGGACGGGAGTTTCTCGAGTTCGCGGTCGACGGCGCCGAGCGGATGCGCGAGATGATCACGGGCTTGCTGCAGTACTCTCGCGTCGAGACGCAAGGTGGCGAGTTCGAGCCGGTCGATCTCGACGGTGTACTCGCGGACGTCCGTGACGATCTACAGGTTCGAACCGCCGAAACTGGCGCCGAGATCACTGCCAACTCACTGCCGCGGGTTCGTGGCGACAGCGATCAGCTCCGACAGGTATTCCAGAACTTGCTGTCGAATTCGATCAGGTACAGCGGCGATGAGACGCCACGGGTTCACGTCTCCGCCGAGCGAAACGGGACGATGTGGACGATTTCGGTCGCCGACGA
The DNA here is from genome assembly GCF_011043775.1 of Natronolimnobius sp. AArcel1. NCBI lineage: Archaea > Methanobacteriati > Methanobacteriota > Halobacteria > Halobacteriales > Natrialbaceae > Natronolimnobius > Natronolimnobius sp. AArcel1. The sequence goes on from NZ_JAAKXY010000003.1 coordinate 14,322, forward strand.
GGGGGTCGGCATCGCCCCCGACGATCAGGAACTGATTTTCGAGATCTTCGAAGGGCTTCACGTCGACAACGAGTACGCGGGAACGGGGATCGGACTCGCGGTCTGTGAACGGATTATCGAGCGCCACGGCGGCGACATCTGGGTCGAGTCGATCGTCGGCGAGGGCGCAACGTTTTCGTTTACCCTGCCGGCGATTACCGACGCTGACTGACCGCTACATCACTCGCTGGCGGGTACTGTCTGACGTCGGCGTAACCGGTTTGACTGCACGTTACTGCGCCCGAACGTCGTGTCCAGCGGGACGTTTATCCCGCTTACTCACTAGCACGTGGACATGAACGCGCGAGCGGATGCGGACGATGACGACGGTCCCGTCTGGACGGGGATCGACGATGAGGTCGCACTCCGCCGATACCGAACGCTCGTCGAGACGATAGACGACGGCGTCTGTCAGGTCGATGCTGACGGCCACTTCGTTGCCGTCAACGACAGACTCGTCGAAATGACGGGGTACTCGCCCGATGACCTCCTCGGATCGTCCACCTCGGTGCTTCTCGCGGACGACGACGTCAATGCGATCCGGCAGGAACTCGAGGCCTACTACCGGACCGGCGACACCCTCCCCACGTTCGAACTCGCCATCAAAACGGTCACCGGCGAGACCGTCCCCTGTGAACTCCGCCTTCATCCGCTCGTTGACGACGGTGAACTGCAGGGTACAATCGCTATTGCACACGAACGCTCCCCAAAGCGGCGACTCGAGTCGCTCGATACAGCTGCGACCGAGTCACGAGAGCCGCCGTACGCTCCCCTCGAGAGCATCCTCGATCAGGCGAACGTCGCTGCGTTCGTCCTCAACGAGTCGTTCGAGGTTGCGTGGCTCGACGAGACGACTGAACGGTACTTCGGCATTGATTGTGACGAGATCATCGGCTGCGACAAGCGGACGCTGATCGAGGAGACGGTGAAACACCGGTTCGATGACCCAGACCGCTTCGCGGAGACTGTCCTCTCGACGTACGAGAGTAACGATCACATCGAGCGATTCGAGTGTCACATCACGGACGGCGACGACCGCGAGGAGCGCTGGGTTGAACACTACAGCGCGCCGGTCGAGTCGGGTGCGTACGCGGGCGGTCGACTCGAGTTCTACTACGACGTTACCGACAGAGTGTACTCGGAAGGGGCGAAACGAAAAACCGAAGCGCAGTTTCAGTCACTGATCGACGCCGTCGAGGAGTACGCAATCTTTCGGCTCGATCCAGACGGCTGCGTCGTCAGTTGGAACGACGGCGCAAATCAGATCAAAGGCTACACCGCCGACGAAATCATCGGCGAGCACTTTTCGACGTTCTACACACAACAGGATAGAGCGGCAGACGTCCCCGAACAGAACCTCGAGGAGGCCCTTGAGTCTGGATCACTCGAGGACGAAGGCTGGCGCGTGAGGGCGGACGGGAGCCGTTTCTGGGCGGATGCGACGATAACGCCTATCCACGATGAGGACGGGACTCACCGCGGCTACCTGAAGGTCACTCGCGACATGACCGATCGGTACGAGCGCGAGCAAGATCTCGAGAACGAACTGCAGCGCATCTTCGGGCGGATCGCTGATGGCTTCTACGCACTCGATGAAGACTGGCAGTTCACGCACGTCAACGACCGAGCCACGCAGATCCTCGAGGTAGGGGAAGACGATCTGCTCGGCGAGAGCATGTGGGACGCCTTCCCAGAGTTTCGTGAGACCGAGTTCGAGATGCACTATCGCGAGGCGATGGAGACACAAGAGTCGGTCTCGTTCGAGGAGTACTATCCGCCACGCGACAGCTGGTTCGAGGTCAACGTATATCCCTCCGAGACGGGACTGTCGGTCTACTTTCGGGATATCACGGACCGCGTCGAACGCGAACGCGAGCTCGAACTGTTTCGGGAACTGCTCAACCACTCCAACGACAGCGTGTTTGTGATCGACCCTGACAGCGGTCGCTTCCTGGATGTCAACGATACCGCCTGTCACCAGCACGGCTACGCTCGAGATGAACTCCTCGAGCTATCCGTTCCCGATATCGAGACGGAACTGCCGACACAGGATGCATGGGAGTCGTTCGCCGAGACGGTTCAAGCGGACGGGCCAGCGACCTTCGACGGCGAACACCGCCGACAGGACGGCACCACGTTTCCGGTCGAGGTCAACGCCTCCTACGTCGACCTCGAGCAGACGTACATCCTCGCGATGGTCCGAGACGTCACCGAACGACGCCAGCGCGAACGAAAACTCGAGGAGTCAGAGCGCCGATACCGAACGCTTGCCGAGAACTTCCCGAACGGCATCGTGACGATGTTCGACGAGGACGGCCGGTACTCGCTCGCCGCAGGGCAGGCGTTCGACGAGCTGCCAGTGTCGCCGGACGACGTCGAGGGATCGATGGCCAGCGAGGTGTGGCCCGACCGGCCTGCGGAAAAACTCGAGTCCGCGTTCTGTGACACACTCGAGGGCGACCAACGAGTGGTCGACGTCGAGTACGCCGGCCGGGAGTGGGTCGTTCGCATCGTGCCATTGACCGACGACAGTGGGGTGGTTTTCGGTGGGATGACCATCGCGCAGGATATTACCGCTCGGAAAGAACGCGAGCGCGCACTCGCAGATAGCAAGCGTCGGTACCAGACGCTCGTCGATCACTTCCCGAACGGTGCCGTCGGGCTCTTTGACGACGAGTTGCGGTATACAATCGTCGGTGGCAGCCTGCTCGACGAACTCGGTCTCGAGGCCGAGTCGATCATTGGGGACCGAATCTACGACCGATATCCCGACGATATCGTTGGCGAGTACGTCTCATACGCCGAGGCAGTCTTCGATGGTGAAGCGAGCACGTTTGAACTCGAGTATCACGACAGGGATCTCTTTGCGCATGCACTTCCCGTCAGAAACGCCGACGACGAGGTCTACGCTGGCATGCTGTTAGTCCAGGACGTTACCGAGCAGCGGGAATACGAGCGGAAACTCGAGCGCTCGAACGAACGGCTCGAACAGTTCGCCTACGCCGTCTCGCACGACTTACAGGAGCCGTTACGGATGGTGTCTTCGTATCTCGGACTCATCGAGAACCGATACGCAGACGAACTTGACGACGATGCCGAGGAGTTCATCGACTTCGCCGTCGACGGCGCTGATCGGATGCGCGAAATGATCGACGCGTTGCTCGCGTACTCCCGTGTTGAAACGCAAGGCAACCCGCTCGAGCCGGTCGATCTCGATGCCGTCCTCGAGAACGTACTCGCGGATCTACGGCTCCGGATCGAAGAAACGAACGCCGAGATCGACGTCGACACTGCCGAACTGCCACACGTTGTGGGAGATGCCAGTCAACTCCGGCAAGTCTTCCAGAACCTGCTCGACAACGCACTCGAGTACAGCGATGGTCGGCCGCAAGTGACCGTTGACGCCGAACGAAACGGCGATTGGTGGACGATCTCGGTCCGTGACGAGGGAATCGGCATCGATCCCGACAATCAGGAGCGCATCTTCGAGGTCTTCGAACGGCTCCACAGCCGTGACCAACACGAGGGAACGGGGATCGGACTGGCGCTCTGTCGGCGAATCATCGAGCGCCACGGCGGCGATATCCGGGTCGACTCCGAACGCGGCGAGGGAACGACGTTCTCATTTACGCTGCCGGCTGTCGACGACGGGACAGAGGCCGAGAACTGATCTCTCGGTCGCAGTGGTTTCTGTCAGTGCAGGTTCGCTACGGCCTGTGAGACATGCTGGAAAACAGGTACAACAGCTCTCTTCCTTGAGTCAAACGAGCCGAAAACGAATCGAACTCGAGGCCTACACTAAGCTTGCGCCGTCGAACTCGCCACGACTGTAGTCGACATCGAGAAGGTCGAGAATCGTCGGCGTGATGTCGAACAGATCGGCGTCGCCAATCGTCGCGTCGGCGTGGTCGATGTACAGCGAGGTGTTGTCGAAGCTGTGCATGCCGTTTCGTGGGCCGGTCGTGAAGATATCCGAGTCGGCCTTGAAGCCCGATTTGAGGTCGAAGCCCTTGTTCGGAATTGCGACCAGATCCGGGGCGATATCGTCGTGGTCGCCGCGGAATGCTTCTTCTTTCTCGACGACGCGTTCGACGACCTGGTTGCCGTCTGGCCCCTCGAGTTCGAGCAGGTCGGCTTTGAGCTCGTCGCGGACTTCGTCGTACTCGTCTTCGGGGACGGACCCGCGTGGCTCGCGTCCCTCGAGGTTGATGTAGAATCGGCCGGGGATGAACGAGTAGGCTTTCGTGTCGTCGGCAATGTCGCCCAGTTCCTCGGGGTCGTCGTCCTGGAAGGAGAGCCAACCCTCTTGTCGGAGCCACTCGTTGAAGTGGACCTCGTAGTCCAGACTCGTAAAGCCGTGATCCGAGGCGACGACCATGGTGACGTCATCCGGCAGCGCCTCGCGCAGGCGGCCGATGTAGTCGTCGACCTTCTGGTAGAACTCGATAAAGTCGTCTTTGTACTCGCCGTCGCGCTCGTAGTCTTTGAACAGGAAATGATTGACCCGGTCGGTCGTCATGAAGACGCCGAAAAAGAGGTCCCAGTCGTCTTCTTCGATATAGTGTCGAAACGCCTCGAATCGGGCGTCAATGGTGTCGTGTGCGTCCTCGATGAAGTCGGCCTTATCCTGCTCGTGGCCGAGTTTTGGATTCACGTCGATCCGGTACTCCAGCCCCTCGAGGTACTCGCCGACTGATTCGGGGTGGGACGCTTTCTCGAGATCGGGTGAGAGAAAGCCAGAGACCATCCGCTGGACGTTTCGCTGTGGGGGGAAGGTAACGGGAACGTTCATCACGGTTGCCTTCCGGCCCTCTTCCTGTACGCGATCCCAGACGCGGTCGGCTTGGACCTCTCGACCCATCGGAACGTAGGTGTCGTACGTGCCGACTTCTCGGTCCTGAAAGCCATACACGCCCGTTTCCCCGGGGTTGACCCCAGTCGTCAGCGATGGCCAGCAGGCGCTTGACTCCGGCGGGACGATACTCGAGATCTCGCCAGCGGTCCCGTTGTCGGCGATTGCTGCGAAGTTTGGGAACAACTCTTCGTTCTCCGCGAGGAGACTGTACGGCACGCCATCGACTCCAATAAATGCGACGCGGGGTGCGCCATCGCCCCGCAATCGATCGAACAGACCCATAGCCGGTGGTAGTCCGACCGGATACAAGAAGGTTCGTTTCGAGACATACTTTTGAGAACGCATGAACGTGCCCGTGGGGTCGCACTCATCTTACCGGCACGGGCTCGAGACGGCGTCTCGGGGTGAACCTAGCCGCGTCCAGTTCGTGGGTGCAGTCACTCCTCGGTGTCGTCCCCGTCCGCGTCTGCGTCCGCATCCGGGTCGAAGTTAGTGGGGACGACCGTCAGGTGGGCAAGTCCAACGCCAGCGTCGGACGGCTCACGGGGTTCGTCGGCGGGGGGAGTGGATGCTGCCATAACAGTTCACGAAACGACACCACGCCCAATAAAATTACCCATGCTCATAATGCATCGGCGATGGGGCGCTGGATAACCGTGGGGTATCCCGGTGATTGGCGGTCACCTTTATTAGGCGATACGGGAGTGTCTTTCGTACCGAAAATCGCCGCCGGACGACGCCGGGACAGTGGGGATGTCACTCGAGATGCACGGACTAACCGTCACCCTCCAGAAAGGAGGCGTTGGCAAGACAACGATTGCAACGACTCTAGCTGAGCGACTCGCGGCTCGTGGTCACGACGTATTGCTCGTCGATCTCGACCCGCAAGGCAGCGCAACCGAAGCACTCGGCTGTGGTGATGCCTACGCCGCACAAACGCATCTTCAACACCTCCTCGAGCCGGATAATTCGACGACAGCGCCGGATCTCGTTCACACGGAGACGGGTTCATGGGGTGTCGACCTCGTGCCGTCGAACGCGGCGTTACACCAGACCGGTGCGATGATTCAGACGACGGACAACGGCGAGGCACTGCTTCACAACGAACTCGTCCAGCCGCTTGCAGACGAGTACGACTGGCTCATCTGTGACTCACCGCCGACGATCGGCCCGCTCGCTACCGCGGCACTCGTCGCGACGCGTCGCGTTCTCTTTCCGATACAGCTATCGAAGCCAAGCGCCGACGCGCTCGTCCGCACGGTCACCAACCAGCTCTTTCCGCTGAACAACCGCCTGCCCGACCCAATCGAGATCCTCGCAATCGTCCCGAACCGCGTCAAAGGCGACAACGAAGAAAAGCGCGTCCTCGAGGCACTCGAGGACAGTCAGTTCGAGCAGTATCTTCCGGACTTTGCCCGCTCGAGTCACATCGATCGTGCAGACTCACCGGGGCCGGGCATCCGCGAGCGAATCGCGTTCCGGCGTGCGTATCGCGATGGAGTTTCACTGGCGACACACGACAGCAGTGTCGACATGCTCGAGCGATTCGACTCGCTGGCAGAACTGGCGGAGACGGCGGTCGAAACCGAGACGATGAAAGGTGACTTCCGTTCGAAACGACCCGTCGAGTGACGAGTTACTGGAAGTTCTCTTCGTAGAGATCCTGTGCGTGTTCAATCGCGTCGTATGCAGCCTGTTTATCTTCCCAACCGAGGGTTTCCACTTCTTTGCCTTCCTCTAAGTTCTTGTAGGTCGTGAAGAACTCGTCGATCTCCTCACGCTGCTGTTGGGTAATGTCCTCGAGGTCGTCGATGTGATCGAAGCGTGGGTCCTCGCTCGGCACAGCGATGACTTTGTCGTCTTGCTCGCCGTCGTCGTCCATCTTCATCAGGGCGACGGGACGGGCTTCGATGACACAGCCAGGGAACGTCTGGTCCTCGACGAGGACGAGCACGTCGAATGGGTCCTCGTCGTCGTAGTACGACTGCGGGATAAAGCCGTAGTCGCTTGGATAATGGACGTTACTGTGTAGCACACGATCGAGGACAACGCCGGGAACGTCCTTGTCGTATTCGTATTTGTTTCGCTCACCTTTGAGACATTCGACGACAGCATAGATCTCTTCAGGCGGATTCGGTCCAGTCTCGAGGTCTTCCCAGAGATTGACCATGTACCTGAGAGTCCACGGTCGATCAAAAAGTACTTTCGTAATCGTGTGTCATGTGCAAACGACGGCTACCAGACAGCCGATGGACACGAATTGCACACGCGATTCGGTCGATCCGACTCCGTCGGATAACGACGTGCCAACACCACCACATCGAATAGTTGGCAAGTCTTAAATAGTCTGGTGACATTTACACAGGTATGTCAGAGGCACAATCAATCACCGGCGAACAGGGTATCGCACGCGAACTGACCGCGTTCCAGACGAACATCCTCACCATCCTCGCAAAGGAGCCAATGTACGGATTGGCTATCAAGCGAGAACTCGAGGAGTACTACGGAACCGAAGTCAATCACGGCCGACTCTACCCCAACCTCGACGAACTCGTCGAGCTTGGACTGGTCGAAAAAAGCGAACTTGACAAACGAACGAACCAGTACTCGCTGACCGACGACGGCTACGAGGCCGTCCTTGACGGCGTCCGCTGGACGCTCTCGAAGGTCGTCACGGGCGACGACCGTGCTGATGAGATCAGCGACATCATCGACGACAGCTACGACAACTAAGAGCGCGACGACGCAGACGATGGCCGGTCGTATTCGGGCACCGATTCATCTGCTGCGTCGTACGTGAGTCGGATCGACTCGTCGATCGCGGCTCGTTGTTCTTCTGAGGGCCAGGCGTTACGAACGAAGTACTCCGTCCGAAACTCGGATAGCTCCAGTCCTGTCAAATACTCGAGTGGTTTTGCGTAGTGATTACCGAGAAAGTCTGCGAGCGTGTCGGCATTGTCGCCGTGAACGTCACCGTAGGCCTCGCGTACTCGGTCAGCTAGGTCGCGATTGTGGGCATCCACTGCAGCCCAGTCGTCGGGATCTTCTGTCCCCTCGAGTTGAATCTCCACGGCGCGTGAGATGTCGTTGATTCGGTCGGTTCTGATGACGCCGTTTTCGTCATCATGCCATTCCTCGGGGTGGCACACGAGTGTTGCATCGTCTTCCTTACGAATTCGCGAGGTGAAGTCGTACTCCGCGAGGAGTTCTTCGCGCCGGTCGGCGTAGGCTGTGGCCTCGTTGTCGTCGACGGCTGCGCGCTCGAGGTGTGTGAGTCGCTCGGCTTCGTCGACGACTTCAGCAGGGAGTTCGTTGTCGGCGTTGGCGTCGGCATCTCCATCCGCATGGTCAGCGTCGGCTGCTGGGTGGTCACCACCGGTGTCGTCGGTCTCGTGGCTCGGATCGCTCATACACGAGACTACGGCTGGAACGGTTTTGCCCTTGCTGATCTCCGTCGGTGAGCCAAGAGTGTCGCGACCCACTCAGAGCTGATCCATCGCCTCATTCGCCAACTCGTCTGCGCGGTCGTTGACCTCACGCGGGACGTGCTCGATCGTCCACTCCTCGAACGCAGAAAGGAGTTCGTGGACCGTGACACGCTTTTCGCGTAGCTCCGGGTTGTTAGTGTTGTACTCGCCGCGAACCTGCTTGACGATGAGCTCAGAGTCACCACGAACGTGGAGTTCGTCAAACCCGTAGTCGCGCGCAGCCTCGAGGGCGGCGATCAGTGCTTCGTACTCGGCTTGATTGTTCGTCGCGCGCCCGATCGTATCGCTGCCCTCTGCGACGATGCCGTCGCTCGAGACCAGCAGCCAGCCGATGCCGGCGGGTCCTGGATTCCCGCGCGATCCCCCGTCGAAATAAGCGTACGCACGGCCGCTGCCCTCTCGGAGCAACGCTTCGAGTCGGTGTGGGCTCGCGCCCTGGATGACGACTTTGTTGTCGTAGGCGACCGCTGTCGCGCCAGCGTGGCTCGCTCGCCAGCGCTCGTGATCCGTATTTCCGGACTCGACATCGACTCCGGCCTCCTCGAGGCGGGTTCGCGCTGTCCCAACGTCGCATTCGATAACCGGCATTCGTTCCTGTGGTCGGCCAGTTCCGGATAAAGGTTTTCCGGTTCAAGATAGTAAATACACCGGTTGAGTCCGTAATGCGGCTGAATTCGGCCGATTCGGTTCCCCCTCTGAAAACACCGGCGAAAGGTTCATATACTGTGGTGATACTACTATAAAAGTGCGATGACACGGTCCACCCGCCAGCGGGAGCGAACGCGTGAGACGGACGAGACCGAGGATCAGGAAGGGGTGCGTGCCTGTCCCGAGTGTGAATCGGACAATCTCGTCAAGGACTCTGACCGGGGTGAGCTCATCTGTGAAGATTGTGGGCTCGTCGTGGAGGAAGAGAAAATCGATCCAGGCCCTGAGTGGCGAGCGTTTAACCACCAGGAACGCCAGGAGAAGTCTCGTGTCGGTGCCCCGACGACACAGACGATGCACGATAAGGGGTTGACGACGACGATTGACTGGAAGGACAAAGACGCCTACGGGCGCTCTATCTCCTCGAAAAAGCGCAGTCAGATGCACCGGCTGCGCAAGTGGCAAGAACGCATCCGAACGAAAGACGCCGGCGAGCGAAACCTGCAGTTTGCCCTTTCCGAAATCGACCGGATGGCATCTGCACTCGGCGTTCCGCGGTCAGTCCGGGAAGTCGCGTCGGTCATCTATCGACGCGCGCTCAAAGAAGACCTCATCCGCGGGCGCTCTATCGAAGGTGTCGCAACGTCGGCACTCTATGCTGCCTGTCGGAAAGAGGGCATTCCGCGCAGTCTCGAGGAAATTTCGGAAGTCTCACGTGTTGAACGCAAAGAGATCGGTCGAACGTATCGGTACATCTCGCAGGAACTCGGCCTCGAGATGCGACCCGTCGACCCGAAAAAATACGTCCCGCGCTTCTGTTCTGAACTCGAACTGTCCGAAGAAGTCCAGACCAAAGCCAACGAGATCATCGAGAAGACGGCTGAGGAAGGACTGCTCTCGGGCAAGTCCCCGACCGGATACGCCGCGGCGGCGATCTACGCTGCCTCGTTGCTCTGTAACGAGAAAAAGACACAGCGTGAAGTCGCTGACGTCGCGCAGGTAACCGAAGTGACGATCCGGAATCGGTATCAAGAACAGATCGAAGCGATGGGCATTCACGGCTAACACCGTCCGCTCACGCCGTATTTTTATGCGCTCTGTCGCGGATGAGTCTCTACGCTGGCGTTGAACAGGTTCCTGTGTGCGACCATGCATTCCAACTATTGACTGATTCCCACGCCTAGACGCAGTGAGTCTGTTGTTTACAAACGCGACGTACCCCCCGTGATGGGCTGCCACAAGCGGGCCGATCTGCTGTCATCAGTGGACTCGAGTCCGAGTGTGACGGCCAAATTACCGATTTGTGCATTCGACAGAAGTAGTGCGCTCACGTGGCGAATCGGTCACTGTCTCCGTACAGACTCCAACTACTGTGGCCAAATATCTATATCAGCTGCTCTTTGGAAAACACCTGTTTTCAAAACGACTGTATTACAGTACAAATGCGAACCCTTATCCGTCCAGCGCGATTCGGTGTAATTGCAATGGCAAACGGTAAGGTTGATTTCTTCAACGACACAGGCGGCTACGGTTTCATCGATACTGACGACGCGGACGAGGACGTCTTCTTCCACATGGAAGACGTTGGCGGTGAGGACCTCACGGAAGGTACCGAGATCGAATTCGACATCGAGCAGGCCCCCAAGGGTCCCCGCGCGACCAACGTCGAACGCGTATAACTACGGTTCTAACGTCGCCGCAAGGCGATGAATGAACTCGCTTCTTCATTTAATCACTACCCGAGAGTAGCGACGCGAGTTGTACTACTGAGACTGTACTGAGATTGAGTCCTGGCTCTGAGAGACGCAACTGCGCGTCCCAAGCACTGGGAGTGATCGAATCTGTCGGCCTCTCAGTCGTCAGTGGCTGATTCTGTGCTCGCATCTGCAGCCTTGAGTTCGACCTCTATCTCTGCAGCGGCAGCTTTGTACTCCGGAATTTTCGCGCGCTCGTCTAACACGTCGTTCGTCAGGACGTTTGCCGAGGCCGCCGCGAAATGGGGTGTCGTCCAGACAACGCCTTCTTTGATGTCTTCGGTCACCTGCGCTTTCACAGTGATCTCGCCGCGGCGCGACGTGAGCACGACGTCCTCGCCGTCTTCGATACCGTAGCGTTCCGCATCTGCGGGATGCACGTCGACGAAATTCTCGGGCGTCTGCCGGTTGAGCGTCGGCGAGCGCCGACTCATTGTACCAGTGTTGTAGTGTTCCTCGAGCCGGGCCGTCGTCAGAATCAGCGGATAGTCGTCGTCGGGCGTTTCCGCGGGCGGTGTGTGGCTGACGCCCTCGATGTGTCCCCTCCCGCTCTCGGTGTCGAACTCGTGTTCGTAGAGGTAGAGGTCGCCTTCGTCACCGGGCTGGTAGCAGGGCCACTGGATACCGTCCTCACCGAGACGGTCGTAGGTCATCCCATGATAGCTCGGACAGACCTGCCGGAGTTCCTCGAAGACGGGTTCGGGCGCGTCGAAGTCGAACAACTCCTCGCCGTCGTCGAACAGCCGGCGTCCGACTTCTGAGAGGATATCGAGGTCGTGTTTTGTGTTATCATGGATTTTCCCGACGTCGCGCATGCGCTGGACGCGCCGGTCAGTGTTGGTGACGGTGCCGTCGCGCTCGGCCCAAGTCGTCGCGGGCAGGATCACGTCGGCGTACTCGGCGGTTTCAGTCATGAAGATATCCTGGACGACCATGAACTCGAGCTCTTGAAGCCGCTCGGCGACGCTGTTGGCGTCCGGTTCGCTCATGACGGGGTTTTCGCCCATGACGTACAGCCCGTGGACTGCGTTGCCGAACTGATGGGAGATTTCGACGTTCGTGAGGCCCGGCTCGTCCGGAATTTCGAAGCCCCACTCCGCTTCAACGCGGGTGCGAGCATCATCGTCGTCGACGAGCTGGTAGCCCGGCAGGACGTTCGGCATCGCGCCCACGTCGCAGGTGCCCTGCACGTTGTTCTGCCCGCGCAGCGGGTTGACGCCCGTCCCGGGTCGGCCAAGGTTGCCCGTAATCAGCGCGAGGTTGATCTCGTTCTGGACGTTGTCGACGCCACAGGCGTGCTGGCTCATCCCCATGCCGGTGAAGATGGCCGCGTTGTCTGCGCTCGCGTACTTCTTTGCGGCGCGTTCGATTGCCTCGAGTGGGAGGCCACACTCCTCGGCGGCGGCTTCCTTGTCGAAGTCCGCGAGCGTCTCTTTGAGATCGTCGAACCCCTCCGTGCGCGCTTCGACGAACGCCTCGTCGATCCAGCCGTCCTCGGGATGGGTCTCGTGATGCTCGAGGATCGTCTTCAGGACGATATTGAGCAGCGGGATATCTGTCCCAGGATTCAACTGGAGGTGCTGGTGGCGCTCCGTGTCGTCGATCTGGAACGACCGTGTGGTCTTGTTCGCGTGGGGGTCGACCTGGATGACGGTCGCGCCCTCGAGGACGGCCTGGCGGAAGTACTGGCTGTTCGCGATGGGGTGTTGCTCGCCGGGATTTGCGCCCTGAATCCAGAACAGGTCGGCCTCTTCTCGGAGGTCTGCCATGCTGTTGGTCATTGCCCCCGCGCCGAGACTCGTCCGCAGCGCCCAGACCGTCGAGGCATGGCACATCCGCGTGCAGTTGTCGACGTTGTTCGTGCCGTAGCGTCGGGCGAGTTTCTGCAGGAGGTAGTTTTCCTCGTTCATCGTCTTCGAAGAGCCGAAAAATCCCATCGCGTCCGGGCCGTAGGACTCTCGGATTCGCTCGAGTTCGTCGACGATGTACCCGTAGCACTCCTCCCAGGTGGCCTCGCGGAACTCGCCGCTGTCGTCTCGGATGAGCGGGGCAGTCAGACGGTCTTCGTGGTCAACGACCTCTGTCGCGGCTCCGCCTTTGATGCAGATACGCCCCTCGTTGACGGGGGCATCGCCCCACGGCATGAACTGCACGTCGTCGCGCGATTCTCCCTGTGCGATCTGAATCCCGCAGCCGACGCCACAGTACGGACAGATCGTCTTGACTGGCTCGTGCGTGTCTCCTGACATAGTTGCCTCCGAGATCGACCGCTCTCGTGTCAGGACGGATGTCGACGCCGACGTGTATGAGTGTTTCTCCCACACAACCAGACCAATTTCAGCGACCGCTCGAGCCTGCGTAACGGCTACAGGACCGGCTGTCGTGGATAGCCCATGGAACTGACGCCGTCGACCGTCAGGGAGCAGGCGGCCGACTACCGCGAGCACGAACCGCTGTATCCGGTCGAACAGGAACAACTCGAGACGCTCCCGGGAGCCCTCGAGTCGGGAGCGTATGGCTGGCGTGACCTCGAGTGGGTCGTCAGGTGGTACTATCGCCGATCACTTGGCGACGTCCCGAACGCCGAGCGAAGGGCCGGTGAGGCGGCGTTCCGACGAAACGACTTCGAGACAGTACAGACGACACTCGAGGCCGTCGTTGCGACCGACCCCGACGACGTTGCAGGCCGACTCGAGCGGTTGACAGCGCTCGAGGGGGTTGACGTCCCTATCGGCTCGGCGGTTCTGTTCTTTTTGGACCCCAAGCGATACGTTGTCGTCGGTGAGCGCGAGTGGCAGGCGCTCAATGAAGTTGGTGACCTCAAGGATGCCTATCCAGAGCCACCGACGGTTTCGGACTACGAGCGGTATCTCACACAGTGTCGAACGCGTTGTGTAGACCTCGAGTGTGATCTGTGGATGTTGTATCGAGCGCTGTGGCGACTCGCGGCGGTCAACGTTTGAACCAGTGACTATCAGATATTGACGGAACCGGGCGGGGGCGGGGGAGTCCGCCCGATCGAGAGACATGAGCTAACTCGACGCGGGGGCGAGTCCACGTTCGAGCCCGGGCACGAACGCACGCAATCGGCTGGCCAACACAGTGGCTGGAAAGTGCGTACCCGACGGGGTCACAACCCCGCACGTAGTCAATGGCGCAGGATGACCTTTGTTATGACTTCGATTGAGCGATCGTAGCACGTGCAAACCACACGCAGGAGCCACATACTGTGGGAGACAGCCGCTGATTACGGCCAGTGCGTTCACCGGCGTGTCACCTCTTTGAGGCGCAAACCGCCAACTGGATAGCACACTGACATTGCGTTCGCTCGGGACTGACGACTTACTGACGGAGTTCACCAACTCCAACCGCGGCCGCCGTGAGAGTACCCACTTCCTCGAGTCCTGATGTCGGGTCTCGGCTTCTATACTAGCCACTGCAACTCAGTGCACATCTGATCGACAAACGGGTCGGCGATCAGTGTGTAACTAGTTGCAGTTGTTACTAGAACTCGATCCGTGTGGTATCTCTCGCACAGTCGTGCCAACAGCCGATGGTAAGGTCCTTCTAACCAGTTTTCAGTGATGTCTATAGAATATTTCTTGGAGCCTACGATCACAGCGGCGGGCGCTGTATTCCCCGTTGGCATCCGATTACGCTCGAGTTACTGGTGTATAGCCGACACGACGAGTATGGTTGATGTTACCACGCCCTGGTGTGGTTCTGCGAGTTACTGAAACATCGGTAATTCGGCCGTAGTACCGGCTGGCTTTCGGTTACAAGCCGGATAACTACAACTGGTGCAGCCGACCGCTCAGATATGATCACCTGCACTAACTGCGAGACGCCCCAGTTCCTGCAGATCACGCAGAGCCGCGTGTACTTCGAAGACGGCGAAGATATCAACGAGATTTCTGAGTCCTACGAGTGTACCCTCTGTGGCTCGACTGGGCAATACATCTACGACGAGGACCACGACGAAGAGACCGTCACCGGCGACGTCGAGCGCACGACCGAACGACCGAAGTTCGCGTGACCGGCTCCCAGAGTCTGTCACTCGGCTCTGGCCGGTTGTGTCTGCTGTCGTGAGTTCTTTAGCCTGTGCTCGTGTTCGTTCCGAATTTCGTTTCACACCGCCTCGAGTCGTGCCTACTCTTGGTTTCGACGCGGAATCGTTCCGGTTCCCGGATTACTCGAGTCGATACCCCCAAGCGCTTCCTCACGGTTTGGATTTCGCTTGCCGCGCCGGGTAATCGCGGAGCGTCTGTGCTCGAGATCCCATTCCTCAAAGAGACCGTACTCGGTCATCGTCTCCATGCCCGCGAGCGCGGCGGTGAGTTTGAGCCCGACGAGCGGAATGTCTGCGACTGAAATGATCACGTCGGCCCGGAGGATCGCCCCGTCGCGTAACACGACGTCGAGCAGATCAACGAGCGCTTCGTCGTCTTTGCGCGGTTTCATGACTCTTGCTGGTCCGGCTGGCTGGTAGTGGTGTCTAGCGCTCCGTTCGTCTCGCTCTCATCTCCGCCGCCGAGTTCCGGCGCGAACGTATACGGCGGCCACGGCCCGGTAAAGCGAATCTCGAGCCCGTCGGCCGACGCCACGTCGTCCAGAATCGCGCCGACCTCCCCCTGGTCGTCTTCGTGTGCGAGCAAGGTGAGTCGGCACAGCGTCTCCCCGTCGCTCGCTTCCTCGGCGACAGCGTCGTCGAGCGTGGCCGTTGGCGAGCGCTCGAGGCTATGGACTTCGCGTGCGACCTCGTCGAGTCGCGTCTCGAGGTCGGCCGTCAGTGACTCACGGCGGTGGGCCCGCAGTTCGGCGAGTCGCTGATCGCGTTTTTTCTCGAGGAGGAAAGCGGTGCCCGACTCGGAGTCGTTGATCTTCGCGTCGAGTTCGCCCAGTCGCTCGTCGCGTTCGATCAGGGCATCGTCGCTGATGGGATCGGTTTCGACGACTTCGACGCGATACTCCCAGTGGCCGGCCAGTTCCGAGAGGACGTGCTCGAGCAACTCCTGTTCCTGTCGGAGCCACTCGCGGACGCGCTCGTCGTCGCCGCGTAGAATCGTATCGAACTGGAAGGGAATGGGGGTGCCAAACGCCTCGCCGGCGTCGTCGACAACGGTCTGATGGCGCACGAGCCAGCGTCGAACCTGGGCTAGATCCGCCGAATCGTAGATGCCGTCGCAGCTGTGACAAACCGCGCCGATGCCGTCCTCGACGACAACGGAGACGGATTCGCCGTCAACGCCAGTCGACTCGAGCGTCGGCTCATCGTCCGGAACCCGCACGAGACAGTAGAGGTAGCGGCCGTTCTCGATTTCGGGTGGTTCTCCGCCCCCGTCGGTGTCCGAAAGCGTGGGATCGGCGTTCTCGAGGGCGTCAGCAGCCTCGCCGGCTTGCTCGTCGAAGCTCACTGGTTGTCACCTCCGAAGACGGAGTAGCCGGGCTGAGTGGGTTGCATGCTGGTTGGATCGCCCTGGAGTTGCTCGATTGCGTCGTTGACCAGGTCGTCCAGATCGCCACGGAGATCGTCGACGCTCTCGTCGATTTCCTCGTCGTCTTTGAGCTGTTCGATCTCGGCTTCGATGGTTGCGAGTTGGGCACCGAGGCGTTCGATTTCCTCGTCAGCTAGATCGCCCGATTCCATGCGGCGGACAGCCTCGCGCTCTAAGGCCTCGATCAGGATCTCGACGACGGTGACGACGAGCGTCACGAGTCCCTGGCGGGCGTCCTCTCCGTCGCCGACGTCGATCTGCGTCACTGTGTCTCACCCTTTGAATCGTCGCCGTCGGTGTCGTCGTTCGAATCATCACCGATGTCAGTCAGTGACTCGCCGATCCCGCCCTCGCCGCTGACCAGATCGAACCCACCACTCGTCGGCTGGTCCGGGTCCGGCCGCGCGCTGACGTGGTCGGTTCCGCGCTCGTCGTCCGACAAGAGCCCATCGTCGTCGCCCCCATCACTTTCGCTTTCGCCTTCACCAGCACTTTCAGACTCGTCCTCGAGCGAGCGGGCACCCTCCTCGGACTCGCCAGTCACGTTGACGCCTCGAGTGGGGTCGACCACTGGTCTCGCGTCTCGCATCTCAGCTAGTTCCGGCTCGCCTGCGGCTTCGGCAACGCGGCGCATGTCGGTCCCTTCGGGGAACTCGAGGCCGTACTTGGCTGCGGTTTCGAAGGAGGCGATAGCGGCGCGCACTTGGACGCCGAGCAGTTGGGTGTCGCCGATTGAGACCGCGATATCCGCGTTGATGACGATCCCCTTGTCGAGCAGCATTTCGACGACCTCTGCAAGGTCTGCCTTCTGTCGGCTCGGCTGGAACTCATCGACCATTGGTGTCACCTCCGTGTGCACCGGCGGTCAGTGCCGGGTTGCTCACCGCGGTCGATACGTTGCTGGCTGTCTGGTGTGGCGTTGTCTCAGTCATTGTCATCCCTCCGTTTCTTGCGCTCCTGTTCGAAGCGCTGTCCGTAGATTCGCTTTCGACTGGGGGCGGTCGAATAGCGTACCTCGCGTGGCACAGTCGAGTGTTTAACGCCGCTGCCGACGGCCGCCCGCTCCGTTGGGAGCGTCGACGCCGCTGTCGGATTCCGCGAGTTCGTCCCCGTATTCTGGCGGCGCATCTTCTCGCGGTTGAACTCGTAGAGGCGCTCGAACTTCGCGTGCGTCTCGAGCAAGGCAGTCCGAAAAGCGTCGATCCCTTCCATCGCACCCTGCTGAATGGCGACCTGGTAGGCTTCGGGGTCGTCCATTACGTCGATGTCGCCGAGCGTCTCCGTCATGTCCGCATCATCGAGAAGGTCTCCGTCTCCCACGTCATCGAGCAGGTCGCCGTCACCGTCGTCGTCCGTGAGCGACGAGACGGCTTCACCGACCAGTCCGTCGTCCTCGCCATCGCCGAGGTCGCCAACTGCGTCCTCGAGTTCGCGTTTCTCCTCCCAGAGATCGCCCAGGTCAGTCGCATCCCAGGCGTTGAGCAGATCGATTGCACGAAACAGGTGGGTGAAATTCACGACGTCGCTCGCGCCGGTCTCCTCCTCGGTCAGTGCGTCGGGAATCTCGCCAACCTCGAGCGCCTCGAGCACCTCGTCGCCGTCGATGGCATCGGGAAGCTCCGTCAGATCAATCGTCTCGAGAACTGTCTCCATGCTCGAGGCGACCGTCGCGAGCGTTTCGACATCGCCGATGACGTCCTCGAGTGCACTATCCTCGAGTTCGTCGAGACTGTCCACGTCGCCGAGGGCGGTTTCGAGACTGGTCAGCGCCTCCTCGCCGTCCTCGAGAAGCGCATCGACGTCGTCAATCTCGAGATCACTCATCGTCGCCCTCCGCTGATGACTCGGCGTCTCCGTCAGATTCGTCGGCTATCGGTTCGACGTGTACCGTGAGAACGCCATTTTTGACCGTTGCGTTTGACGTCCGCTGTCCGTCTGGCCACGGTACCTCGACCCGGTCGAGTTCCTGCCCGGAGACGCCGATCACTAGCACCGACTCGTCGAAGCCAACAGTCACGTCGTCAGGCTCGATCCCGTTGATGTCGGCGGTGACGAGTAGTTCGTCGTCGTACTCCCGTTTCGTCACGCGATGATCACTCGTCGTCGTTCGTCTGGTCCGAGGCCGACCCGAGTCGCTGGTTTCGGTGCCACTGCCTGCTGGTGAGCCACTGTGAGGCGTTCGCCGCCCAGAGGAGGTGTCAGCGTCGCGTCCTGCCTCCTCGAGATCGTCAATCGACCGCATCGAGATGTCGTAATCGATGACCGAGCGGTCGGTGTGGCGGCTCCCGGTCGTTCGTCGCCCCGTCGTGTCGTCACTATCGAGCGCGGCGAGGGCTGAAAGCAGCGTCGAGAGCCAGTGGTCGTCACTCGAGTCATCACGGTCATCCGGTTCGTTCGGGTGGAAATTGCCAGTCATTACGATTTCACCTCGACACGGCCGCTCGTAAGCCGCTCGTGGACATCTTGTGCGATTTCGATCTCTTCCTCGAGTTCTTCTTTGCGCTCTCGATACTCCGTTTCCGACAGCTCACCCAGTTCGTACAGCAACTGATTCTCCTTGAGATCGGCCTCGAGCGCCTCGATATCGTACATCTCGCTGAGGGCCATCGTGTGCAGTGTGTCGACGATGCCGACGAACGGCCGGAACAGGAGGTCATCGAGAACGAACATGGTTACTGGTTGGCTCCGATTTTGACGTCGACGAAACTGTACGGTGCGAACGGCCCCGTGTACCGGAACGTGAGGTCGTCGTACTCCTCCTCGAGGTCGGCAACAGCGTCGTCGAACGTCTCGCGCTCGTCACGCTCGACGAGATACGAGCGATTGAGCACGAGTCGGTCACTGAACAGGTCGTTTGGTACCGACTGGGCCGCAATCGGCTCGAGTGTGTCGGCGACGGCGTCTTCGATTGCCTCGTCGTCGACCTCGGTGTCTTCGTCGCGGACGACTTTCAGGCCGAGTTCGACGCGGCCGTCGATATCGTTCATTGCGCGCCTGAACGCCGGGCGTGCGCCCCGCAGGACGTTTTTCAGCGTGCGGTCGCTTTCGAACGCCATCCCGAACTGCATGGGGACGATCGAGCGCCCGTCGTCAGTATCCATAATCTCGCGCAACACGTCGTCGTGGCGCTGGGCGTCCTCGTCAGTCTCTTCGGGATCGGTCGTGTCGATATCCGAGACGACTGCACCGATCCGGCGATGCGAGACGGTGTAGATGTGGTCGGCTCCGGCGACGGCATCCGTCTCGAACTCGACAGGCTCGTCGCCGTCGATAATACCGTAGACGTAGCGATTTGTACTCGTCTTGCTCATTGGTCGATCACGCTCGGGTTCGAGCCCGCACGCGAGTCGCGCGGGCGCTCGGCAGTGGGAACGGTCATCATGGAACTCGACATGGTCGCTGTCGGCTATCACAGGGCTGTGAACCACGATAGTCGGCTCACAGGTACTCGAGGAACTCGTCAGGGGAAAATTCGGCCCGCCAGCCGGTTATCGTGCTGCTTGCAGTCGCAGTGTGTGCACATCCCACGGACGAGAGTGCAAGCAGCGGCCATGATCGCGCAAGGAATCAAAGAGAGTCGAGACGGCCTCACACGTGGCTTGCAGTCGCAGCGCCAGCCGTGTTACGACACCGGCGTGAACCACGAGGTGTATTATGGCACCAACATCAGGCCGACGACCCGATGCCTCGAGTCTCGCGGAAGTCCTTGATCGCATCCTCGATAAGGGTGTCGTCATCGACGTCTGGGCGCGTGTCTCAGTCGTTGGGATCGAACTGCTCACGATTGAGGCGCGTGTCGTCGTCGCCTCGGTCGACACCTTCCTGCATTACGCGGAGGAGATTGCAAAAATTGAGCAAGCCACCGCAGAGGGCGATCTCGAGGATCTGGAGGAACTCGAGGTCGAACAGCGTCCGGAATCATCGCCACAGTCTGCCACCGAATAATCCACATGGCGGACGATTCCTCGCGAAAGCGCACGGTTCGCGGTCGGAAGATCAGAAGCGACCGATCACAGAAGGAAGCTCGGAAAGCGAAGAAGAAGCTTGCACGCCAGTCGTCGAACGGTCAGTCGAACGCGAACGGCAGTTCGCCCGCGCCAACTGGCAACGGCGACAGTCCGCTGGCCGACCCGGCCGACGTCGAGCCGGATCCGTTCGTCGAAACCGATGCCGTCCGGTCGGTTCGGGATCGCGTCACCGGCTGGCTCGAGGCCGATCAGCCGGTTCATCTGATCGGGCCGACAGGCTGCGGGAAGACTGCCCTTGCGCTGTCGGCAGCGGCACAGCGAGGACGCCCAGTCGTGTGGCTCAACGGCGATGACGCGGTCGATACGGCCGCGCTAGTTGGGACGCACTCGGGCGGTGAGCGATACAAAGAGACCGACAACTACGTCGGCGGTGTGAGCAAGAAAACCGAAATCGTTCGCGAACGCTGGGTCGATAACCCGCTTTCGGTTGCCGTCCGTGAGGGGGCAACACTCGTCTACAACGAGTTCTCTCGAAGCGACCCCGCCGCACACAACGTCTTGCTCTCGGTGCTCGAGGAAGGCGTCCTCGAGCGCCCGGGCAAACGCGGCGAGGATCGGTCCATCGAGGTCCATCCCGAGTTCCGGGCGATCCTCACCTCGAACGACGTCGAGTATGCGGGCGTCCACCAGCAACAGGATGCCTTGCTCGACCGTTTCGTCGGCGTCCACGTCGACTACTACGACGGCGAAACCGAGCGTGAAATCGTTCGCGAACACGTCGACCTCGCTGACGACGATATCGCGACCGTCGTCGATGCAACCCGGCAACTCCGCGACGACCTCGAGGTTGTCGTCGGAACGCGGGCGGCGATTACGGCCGCGAAGGGGCTGACAGTCTTCAACGGCGAACGCGATGGCGATGACGACGACGGTGACGCCACTGACGAGGAGCAGTTCGATGAAGACCTGCTGACCGAGGTGTTCACTGACGTGCTCGCGCCGAAAGTTGTCGGTGAGGGAATCGAAACCGTCGACGAGTTACAGACACAGATTCGCAAGGCAGTCTGAGACTGCCGGACGACTGGTGTCCGGTAGTCTGTGTCCGTCTGGCTCGCATCGATTGATAGGCACTGCAAAACGAAGGGGCAATCCACTCCGTCTACACTATGGCCGAAGCCGACAGCCAGGGAGCGACCGACCAATGCAAAGCGAAAACTGCGGACGGCGAGCGCTGTTCACGGCCAGCCAAAGAGGGCGGGTTTTGCTACCAGCACGACGAGAGTGATCCAACTGTGAGTGACAGTCAAACAGCCGACACCGAACAAGAGGAACAGGACGACCAACAGAACGACCAGCAAGACGACTCGAGCGAGGAGAGCCGAAGTCACGACCTCAGCACTGATATGACCGCTGAGGAAAAGACCGATCCCGAGTCGGTCGATGCGGACGTCGACACTGACACCGACGAGATTCAGGGCGTGCTTGCCGTTCGCCAAACAGTCGAATCCACAGCGGGCGAACTCATCGGGCGCGAGTTCGACGCCGTCAGCGAAATCGCGCCAACCGACGACGGCTGGCGAGCAGTCGTCGAGGTCGTTGAACGCCGATCCGTCCCCGACACACAGGATATCCTCGGGCGCTACGAGATCGAACTCGACGAGAACGCGACCGTCCACGGCTACCGACGACTCGACCGTTACCGGCGCGGCGATACCGGCGACTTTGAGTCGTAGTCGTCGCCGTCGCTGGCTGTCACCCACTCTCTTGTTGGCTCTATTTTGTTGTTTCTGTACCAACAATTCAGCTCCGAACCCGGATTCCGCCCTCAAGCAGTCAGTTCTCCCGACCACAACAGCGAAGGGCCAGCCACGCCTCGTCTCGAGTACCTGTGACCGAGACGCCCGCGTTCGATGCCGTGTCGCTCCCGGTTCGCGGCCTCGAGATCGACGGCGACACGCGCTGTACCCACTATCACAGCGACCGCGATGTCGTCGCCTTTCGGTTCGCCTGCTGTGAGGCGTATTTTCCGTGCTACCAGTGTCACGAGGCGCGGACGGATCACGAGGCCGTCCCGTGGCCCCGCGACCGCTTCGACGAGCCCTCGGTGCTGTGTGGTGTCTGCGAGACCGAACTGACCGTTCCCGCGTATCTCGAGGCCGACTATCGCTGCCCGGCGTGTGACGCACCGTTCAATCCCGGCTGTGCGGCCCACGCCGCGCTGTACTTCGAGACGAACTCGGAGTGACGGTCTGCTCCGTCATCCCACCCGCGACTCGAGTCAGTCCGTTTCACTAACGTATATGTGTTGAACAGCTGAAATTCAGATAGCGAATGAAGCCCGAGTCCTCGAGCGAGATCGACGATGGTGTCACCGAAACGGCTCCCGCCGACGCCACTGCGACGCGGGAACCGACTGCTCCCGGCGACCGTATCGTCAGTCTCGACGTGCTCAGAGGATTCGCGCTGCTTGGCATTCTCGTCATCAACATCTGGCTGTTTGCCCTGCCGATGGTCGGCTGGCTCGACCCGACGCTGTATGGCGACTTTTCCGGTGGGAACTACGCTGCCTGGTTCGTGAGCCACGTCTTCTTCGAGCAGAAGTTCGTGACGCTGTTTACGTTCCTGTTCGGGGCCGGCGTCGTCCTGTTTATGGAGTCGAAAAGCGGCCAATCCGCTCGCCGACTCCACTTCAAACGGACGTTCTGGCTGCTCGTAATCGGCCTCGCACACGCGTATCTGCTCTGGTACGGCGACATTCTCGTCGCGTACGCCTGCTGTGGCTTCCTCGTCGTCTTCGTCCGCAAGTGGGGACCAAAGCGCCTGCTCGCACTCGGCCTCATCATGTTCGCGCTCCCGGCGCTCATCTACCTGCTCAGTGGCGTCGGCTACGTCGTCGCAGACGCGGGCACCCAGGCCGAAATTGAGAGCCAGATTGTAGCCGGATTCGGTGCTGGCCCCGACGACATTGACCAGGAAATCGCCGCCTATCAGGGTGGTTGGCTCGAACAAGTCGAGTTCCGCGCCTCGCTCGTCTTCATGCAGCAGACGGTCGGATTCATCTCGGAGACGTTCTGGCAACTCGGCGGGCTGATGCTCATCGGCATGGCGCTGTACAAGTGGGGCGTGCTCTCGAACGCCCGCTCGAGGTCGTTTTACCGGCGATTACTCGTCGCGGGCGGGACGACCGGTTTGGCACTGATCCTCACCGGTGTCTGGTACCGCGAACTGGTCGCATGGGATACGGCACAGGTGCTGTTGCTTGCCTATCTGTTCAACTACTGGGGATCGCTCTTGTTGGCACTTGCATACGTCGCCGGCATCATGCTGCTCTGTCGGGCCGCAGTCGGCGGGCGCATCGAAACAGCGCTTGCAGCCGTCGGCCGAACGGCGTTTTCGAACTACCTGTTACAGACGGTCCTTGCCACCTCGATCTTCTACGGCCACGGCCTCGGCCTGTTCGCAACGCTCTCTCGACTCGAGTTACTCGGTGTCGTCGTGCTCATCTGGGCGATTCAGGTGCCGCTGTCAGTCGTCTGGCTGCGGCGATACCGATTCGGCCCCGTCGAGTGGTGCTGGCGGACGCTGACCTACGGCGAACGTCAGCCAATGCGTCGTGAGTGAGAGACAGAACCTCATTCGCCGTCGATAGGTCGGCACAATAGTTATACCTGACACCTACTGAGTTGTGGTGACGAATACGATTCGAAGCCGCATGAAAATTCTCACCTGTAACGCTGGCTACCTGCTTGGCTATCAGAACGTCCTCTGGGGATACGTCCCACCGCCAATCGGCTCGGTGGTCGGTGACGCCACCGTTGAACGCGAGAAACTCGAGCAACTGGTCTCGGTCATCGAGCGCGAACGCCCCGACGTGGTCTCGCTGCTCGAGGTCGACCGCGGCTCTCACCGAACCGTCACCGACGGCCAGTTCCGCACGCTCCTCGAGTCGCTTCGCGACCGCGGCCTGCGCTACGGCGGCGACGTCGCAAACAAGTACACCGATGGTGGCCTCCTCGAGTCGATGCCGTTCTGGGGCCACCTCGGGAACGCCGTCCTCTCGCGAACCGACCGCCAACCGCTGGCTCACTATCTCTCGGCGGGCCGGAAGCGACTCGTCATGGAACTCGAGTTGGCAGCCGACGTCGTGCTGTTTGCGGTCCACCTCTCGCTGCGTGCCAGTAGTCGGAAACGGCAACTCAGCGAGCTTGCAGACCTGATCGCAGAGCGCGCGAACGGCCGCGAGGTCGTCGTCACCGGCGACTTCAACACGTTCGACGGCCCCACGGAACTGTCGACGTTCACCGACCGGACCGGCCTCGAGACGCGCGTTCCCGGCGAAACGGTTCCCGCCCGGCCGTTCGACGACTTCTTCGTCGACTCGCGCAGCCTTGATCTGTTTCTCTGTTCGCCCTCGCTGGCCGTCGAGCGCTGTGACGTGCTTGACGTCCAACTTTCCGATCACCGACCCGTCATTTTAGAGACGGGTCACTGATCACCGATTCGCCACGAACACGCCGCTTTCATTACACATGACAGTATACGTATGGTAATGAGCGTCCTCGAGCGAGACCCCTCCATTGGCCTGTTGGGAACGAACGATGGCGACCGACGCGTACAGGCAGCCCTCTCCGACCTGTTTTCCGGCGACGGAACCATCTACATCGTCAGCGGCTACTTCACCTATCAAGGCTACCGTTCGATCCGCGACGACATCGTCTCCTTTCTCGAGCGTGCTCGAGACAACGAGTTGGTTCTCGTCGTCGGTCCTGCCTCGGATCAGTTCTCGGCGCGTATCGCCTACGATCTCTGGGCACTCGACGAACACGAGCAAGTCGAGATCTACAAGCAATCGCGCGGGCTACACGCGAAGCTTTACATCCGCGATGGACCCCATCCGAACTGTATCATCGGCTCTGCGAACATCACGCAGGTTGCCTTCGAGTACAACGTCGAACTCGGCCTCGAGATGACTCGAGAGAGGACGGACCATCCGGATCTACGGCCGTTTTTCGACTGGGTAGAAGCGCTCGTCGATGACTCGAGACCGCTTCGTCGCCGCGACCTGTTTGGACCCGTTCAGGTCGGTAGTTCGTTCGTCAACTGGTCGAACAAGGCGCGATTGCTTCCGGTTCGAAACGTCGCGCTGCGGGTGGTCCCCGTTCTTTTGCTCGTCGTTATGCTCGCAGTGTTGTTCCGGTTCGTCTAGTGGCAGTCCACGTCTCAACTGCTGGATGAAATCGACAGCGGCCGTCTACGTTCGCTCATCAGTCGCTGGTTGAAACGAGATTAGTCCCCCAACTCGCGCAGTTTCTGTTGGACCTGTGCGTACACTTTTGGGTGAAGATTCATCCCTGCATCCACGAGGTCGTACAAGACATCGATGGCCGCTGTGGATGTCAACACTCCTTCTTTTGTGCACTTGAGCAACAGCGTTGTCACCCACCAGCAGTCGACACCGTGCGTTCTGGCGACTTCGATGAGGCCTTTGTCGTTCGCAAGCAGTATCGCTTCGCCCTCATCAGCGAGCAAAATCACAGACGCATCAGCCACTGCGATTCCCTCTAATGAGGCAACGTTCTCGGCATCTGTCGGCGTCTCACAAATGGACACATTCTCGAGAAATGATGTAAGTGCTGCAGTCCCTCGCTTCCCTTCGATGAGCACTTCGTCTTTCACCGCAGCAGTTGTTCGAACCTCATCGAAGACAGCGTCAATGAGATCGAGTCGGCCAACCCATGCGAGCGGAATCAACGCAGAGGAATCGACGACAACCATCAAATCCGCCCGAGGTCACGCTCGAGTTCGTCGGTCGTGTAGCCGGTGTCGATACCCTCCTCAGCAGCAAGTGACAGTATCTTGACGTACGAGACATCGGCGATTTCGGCCGCACGGCGGAGGGTTACGTTGTGCTCTCGGAGCTGCTCGAGTGCCTTTTCTCTCCGCCAGTCTGCGAGTCCCTGCCGAATAAGACGGCGAAGGACTTCCGACCGATCTGCAGTCAGTTCTCGCTCGAGTTCGGAGAGCAGTTCTTCGTCGTCCTCTGGGATGCGAGTTGTGACCGTTTTCATCGTTACGCACACCTACGTTACGATACGTGGTATACGTAACGCCAAACTGTTTCGAGCCGACAGTCTCCTTCGAGCGCGAATCCAGCAAGGTATTTCCGCGTTCAGTGCCCCGATTTGGGTATGGATCCGGCGCTTGGCCCGCCCGACGCGATGGCCGAGAAACGCGACGAGTTGACGCCGATGATGGCACAGTATCACGACCTCTGTGCCCGCTACGACGACGCTATCGTCCTCTTTCAGGTCGGCGACTTTTACGAAACCTTCTGTGGCGCTGCCGAACGCTCCGCGCGCATCCTCGAGATTGCCCTCACGAGCCGCGAAGACTCCACCGGCGAGTATCCGATGGCCGGCATTCCCATCGATAACGCCGAATCGTACATCGAGACACTGCTCGAGGCTGGCTACCGGGTTGCGGTCGCGGACCAGGTCGAGGAACCGGGCGAGACCTCGGGTGTCGTCGAACGAGCCGTCACCCGCGTGATCACGCCAGGCACGCTCACCGAAGACGAACTGCTCGCAAGCGACGACAACAACTTCGTCGCGGCGGTCGCTTGCGGTTCCGGTGACACCGACGCCGCGGCCACAGCCGATGCGGAACTCGCACTCGCCTTGCTCGACGTCTCAACCGGCGACTTTCTCGCGACGAGTTCGGACTCGAGGGAGGCACTCGCGGACGAAATCAGTCGATTCGAACCCGCTGAGGCCGTCGTTGGACCCGACGCTCCGACGGCGCTCTGTCCTGACGGCTGCATGGTCTCGCCCTACGACGAGCGCGCGTTCGACCGCGAATTGGCGGGTGAAAAGCTCTCTACCTATTTCCGAAATCCAGACGCCCTGCTCGTGAGCGATGCTGAAATCCGCGCCTGCGGCGCCGTCCTCGCCTACGCGGAATACGTCCGCGGCGGTGCACACGAGGGCGAACGCGGCGAGGGCAACAGCGGGGACACCGACAATGCCGACAGCACCGCCGCTGGCTCGCTCGAGGCTCCCGCCGATGGAACCCACCTCGAGTATCTCACCCACCTCACGCGCTACGATCCGCGGGAGTACCTGCTGCTCGACGCCGTGGCCCTGCGCAGCCTCGAGTTATTCGAACCCCGTGGCGTGCACGGCCGAGACGACGCGACGCTCGTTGGTGTTCTCGATGAGACCTCAAGCGCACTTGGCGGGCGCAAACTCCGTGATTGGCTCCGGCGGCCGCTGCTCGAGCCTGCACGGATCGAAGCGCGACTCGACGCGGTTGAGGAACTGACCAGTGCGGTCCAGACACGCGAGCGACTGCACGACCTGCTTCGGAACGTCTACGATCTGGAACGGCTGATCGGGCGCATCTCTCGCGAGCGGGCAAACGCGCGAGACTTGCGCTCGCTACACGATACGCTCGCGGTAGTGCCCGACATTCGCGGACAGGTAGCCGACGCCGACTGCGAGCGACTCGATCGCGTCCACGAGAATCTCGACCCGCTGGACGATGTCCGCGAGTTGCTTGCGGACGCGATTGTCGACGAGCCACCAATCGAGATCACCGAAGGCGGAATCATCGCCGAGGACTACGACGACGATTTAGACGAGTTGCGCGCGACGGCACGAGATGGCAAGCAGTGGATCGACGATCTCGAGGCGCGCGAACGCGAGCGCACCGGGATCGACTCGCTGAAAGTCGGCCACAACTCGGTCCATGGCTACTACATCGAGGTGACGAACGCGAATCTCGAGGCCGTCCCCGAGAACTACCAGCGCCGCCAGACGCTGAAAAACTCCGAGCGCTTCGTCACGCCGGAACTCAAAGACCGTGAGGACGAAATCGTCGGCGCACAGGAGCGCGCGGATGACCTCGAGTACGAGCTATTTTGCACTGTGCGTCGCGAAATCGCCGCCGAAGTCGAACGCGTGCAGGCACTCGCTGATGCGCTTGCGACGCTTGATGCGTTCGTCTCGCTTGCAACGGCCGCGGCACAGTACGATTACTGCCGACCGGAAATCGTTGACCGCGATGGGAGCGGACAGGCCAGCGGACGCGACGATGACTGCAGCGACGGGCGCGTCCTCGAGATTGAGGGCGGCCGTCACCCGGTCGTCGAGCGTACACAGGAGTCGTTCGTGCCGAACGACACCCGGTTCACTGATGACCGACGATTGGCAGTGATCACGGGGCCGAACATGTCCGGAAAGTCGACGTACATGCGTCAGGTCGCCCAGATCGTCTTGCTGGCACAGGTCGGGAGCTTCGTCCCCGCTCGTTCGGCCAGACTGACGCCGGTCAATCGTATCTTCACACGCGTGGGCGCGAGCGACGACATCGCGGGTGGGCGCTCGACGTTCATGGTCGAGATGGACGAACTTGCGACGATCTTGCAGGAGGCCGACGAGCGCTCGCTCGTCCTGCTAGATGAGGTCGGACGGGGCACCTCGACCGCGGACGGTATGGCTATCGCGCAGGCGATCACCGAACACCTCCACGACGCGGTCGGCGCGACGACGCTCTTTGCGACCCACCACCACCCGCTGACTGAACTCACAGACACGCTCGAGGGCGCGTTCACGCTCCACTTCGAGGTCGAACAGGTCGACGGCGAGGTCGTCTTTCATCACGAAATCGTCCCGGGTGCAGCGTCGGGATCGTACGGCGTCGAGGTCGCGACCGCGGCGGGTGTTCCTGAGGACGTGGTCGAACGCTCGAGAGAATTGGTTGGAACAGCAGAATCAGCAGGTGCGAGCGCGCTCGAGGGCGATTCAGTCAATTCGCAGTCGGCTGCTGGGAACGACGCTACGCGCTCGCCGTCGGCGACCGCTGATGGCGGCGATGACCCGACCGATATTGCAGCGGAACTGCGTGCGCTCGATCTGGCACACCTGACGCCAGTCGAAGCGCTGACGGAGCTAGATCGGTTGAAACAGTTGCTCGAGGAGTAGCCTACTCGGCAAGTTGCTTGCGATACACGAGCATCTCGAAGGAGTCATCGGAGACCTCGAGTTGCTCGCGACAAACCTTCTCGAACCCGTTCGTTTCGTACAACCCTCGTGCTGCAGCCTGCGACGCCATCGTATCGAGAACGATAGTCGTGTATCCGCACTCTCGAGCACGCTTCTCGAGTGCTGTGTAGATTCGGCTGCCATACCCCTGGCGCTGGTGGGCTGGATCAACGCGCATGCGGGTCAACACGATTGTCGTCTCAGGCAGTTCGGACAGGAAGTTCGTAATGTAATGGTCGCTCTCAAGAAGTTGATACCCACCCATTGCGACGATTTGACCGTCGACTTCACCGACGAGGAACTCGCCGTTGCGCTCGAGGAACGTCTCTGTAACGTTCTCGAGGTCGTCATCCGGAACGTCTTCGAGATACGCGCCGATATCACGCATTGCTGCTTCGTGGAGGTTCCGAACTCGAGACGCATCGGCTGGTCGAAAGCGCCGAACGGACAGGTTGTCACCCATACGCTGAAATTATGGCCTCAATTACAAATTTGGGATTATATTGACAATTTTTGAGTGTGCTTTACTGGAACGAGTACACGTGGGCATACTCCCAGCCAACACGATCTCGAGCGAACCGCACCCATACACCGCCTAGTTCACTCTGCGGGCGGCTCGAGCGAGACGAACTCGAGGCCGTGATCGCTGAGTAGGCGGCTGGCGCGGTCGGTGACTGAAGGGGCCACCAGAATCCCGCGGACGGCAGCGTCGGCGTGGAGGTCACGCTCGAGGGCGTCGACGTATCGGCGAAGTTGGCTGACAGCGTCGGGGCCGACGCGGCGGCGTTTGAGTTCGACGACGACTGCGCGGCCCGCCGAATCCTCGCCGTAGATGTCGACGGCTCCCGCGGGCGTTGCGCGCTCGGTTGCAAGCGGGGTGAAGCCGGACTCGAGCAGGTCGGGCGTCTCGAGGATGCGCTTGCGAAGGTCTTCCTCGGTGCCGACGAGGCTGATGCTGGTCTCATCGGTGCCCGCAAAGACGGACACCTGCAGAACGCGCGTGAAGGTCACGCGGAGGCGCTCCTCGGGCGTCGAGCGGGTGCTCTCGAGGACGAGCGCGTCTGTGGTGTCGGCCTCTCCCTCGGCCAACTCGACGGTGTGCTCACAGCCCGGTGGCTGCCAGTTGACCGGCTTTTGGCCCTCGTCAGTGTGAACCAGAATTGTCCCATCTGGTTTGCACATGACGTGCCTGTCGCCGGACCCGAGTTCGCTCGAGGCGCGGCCGTCGTAGTCGACGGTACAGCGCCCGAAGACTGTCACGAGCGCCTCTCGTGAGATGCCATCAGCGAGTGTCTCGCGGGCAGCCTCGAGTGCGGGGCGCTCGAGTGTGTCGACGCGGGTATCCGGCTCGGTACGAGTCACTGTCTGCCCGTAGCCAGCGGGTGAGTAAAAACGCCCCGTCCCGTGGTCGGCGGATGGAGATGGTCGACAAACGAAGTCAGGTGCTTTTATTTTCGTTCAGCCCTGAATCCGGACCGAATGGAATCTAATCCAACTCGTCGTCGTCTCCTCCAACTGGGCGGCGTCGGTGCGACCGCGTCGCTTGCCGGCTGTAGCCAGTTCGACATCCCCGGCAGCGAGGACGACAGCGAGTCCGAGCCTCAAACCGAAAGTGAGGCCGAACTCGAGGCCGACACGGAACCCGATATTGACCCCGCAGACGGCATTACTGCAGTTGTTCAGCCTGATCAGGAGGCCCTCCAACAGGCACAACAAGAGGTCATGGCGGAACTTGAAGAGGGAGACCTCGATGAGCAGGAAGCACAGATGGAGCTCCAACAGCGCCAGGTGGAACTGATCAGTTCCCACGCTGCGGAGTTCGAGTCATCGATGAGCGATGATGACGAGGTGTCGATCGAAGCAGGTGTCGCCCAAGAAGGCGCGCTCTTGATCGATGGGCCTGACGAGCGACTTATGAGCCTTCTTCGAGATGGAGATGTCTCTGGATTGATGCCTGGCGCAGAGTACGGCCGCATGCTCGAGCAACAGGAGCAACAGCAACCGCCGGTTGACGCGGAAGAAGGCGGTGAGGAGCCAGTTGAGGAAGAACCTGTGGACGAAGACGACGCTGACGACGAGACCGCAGATGGCGACGACTCGACGGACGAGGACGAAGCCGGCGATGAAGACGAAACCGACGACGCAGACGAATAGCGCTACTCGAGGCTGAACGGACTTTTTCGTGCTGTCCAGTCCCACCCCGGGAGTCGCTCCTGAAAGCCAGCCGCGAGTGCGGCCTCGAGATCGTCGACCCCGGCGTTTTCTTCGGGACCGCCGTGGACCTGCAGATCTGCGTAGTGGAACGTCGCTTCGCCGAGGGTGCGAAGTGGTTGCGTGCCGGCGATGGTCGCGGCGAGTTCGCGCCCGAGCAGTTCGTCGACGATGAAGCCGGGATAGTCGTCCTCTACATCGAGATCACGCAGCAGGGCTGTCATCGCGGCGACATTGACTGCCAGATCGCCATCTGCGAAGACGACATCGACTTCGTCCCGATACTGTTCGGTGGTGACGTGATCGACGGTGGTGTCGAACGTCTCGCCCAGGTCATCGCGCACGTCGTTGATGATCGGGACAATGGTCTCGCTGTGGTCGACAATCCAGTCACGCTCGGCGGCGACACGGGCCGGAGTCAGGTGCATACTCCCTGTTTTTCGCCCATATCCCTGTCTTTTGCGAAGGCTTTTATACCACGCAAAGAATAGGCTCGGGTAAGCGGGTTCTCCCTGGAATCTTCCCGCATGGACCAGGATAACCGATCTGGGAGCGTGTTCGTCACGGCACGGAAGTACACAGTATGAGACGAGAATGGAGACAGCTATCGTCGTCTGACGACGGCGATCGCTGTTGCTTTTCCCGACGATGCGACCGACTGTCGGTGTTCCCGTCTCGAGGTGTGTCCGTTCGTGTTCCGTTTGTAGCCGGCAATTCGATCGGCCGGACGTGTTCCCAGGCGACGAGTTCACGCAAGCCACATCTGGCGACATATGAGCACTGTAGAGCAGCAACTCGACGATTTGCAAGCAGAGATCACGAGCGAGCTTCCGAGCGATATCTCGGTCTCCTCGGTGAAGTACGAAGGCCCCGAACTGGTGGTGTACACGCGCGATCCGAAGAAATTCGCCAATCAGGGCGATCTGATTCGGAAACTCGCGAGTAAACTCCGCAAACGGATCACCGTCCGGCCGGACCCAAGCGTCCTCTCGCGTCCCGAAGAGGCACGCGAGGAAGTAATGGGCGTAATTCCGGAAGAAGCTGGCGTGACCGACCTCGATTTCCACGCCGATACTGGCGAGGTCGTCATCGAGGCCGAAAAGCCAGGCATGGTTATCGGCCGCCACGGCTCGACGCTTCGCGACATCACGAAAAACGTCGGCTGGACGCCCGAAGTCGTCCGCACGCCGCCGATCGAATCCTCGACCGTCTCGAACGTTCGGAGCTTCCTCAAGCAAGAGCGCGACGAGCGCCGTGACATTCTCGAGAAGGTTGGCCGACAGATCCATCGCGACGAGATGTCCGATGACGAGTACGTCCGCATCACGACGCTTGGTTGCTGTCGCGAAGTCGGTCGTGCGTCCTTTATTATCTCGACGCCTGAGACGCGAATCCTTGTCGACTGTGGTGACAAACCCGGTGCGGAGGGCGAAGTGCCCTACCTCCACGCACCCGAGGCGTTCGGTGCCGGCCCACAGACCATCGATGCCGTTGTCCTCACACACGCCCACCTCGACCACTCCGCGCTGATTCCGCTGCTGTTCAAATACGGCTACGACGGTCCGATTTACTGTACCGAACCAACGCGAGACCTGATGGGACTGTTGACGCTCGACTATCTCGACGTCGCAGCCAAAGAAGGTCGAGCGCCGCCGTACGAAAGCGAACAGGTCCGTGAGGCTATCAAACACTGCATCCCACTCGAGTACGGCGACGTCACCGACATCGCACCGGACGTCAAACTCACGTTCCACAACGCAGGCCACATTCTCGGCTCGGCCGTCTCGCACTTCCACATCGGCGACGGCCTCTACAACGTCTGTTTCTCGGGCGACATTCACTACGAGGACACCCGCCTGTTCAACGGCGCGGTCAACGACTTCCCGCGCGTCGAGACACTCGTCCTCGAGTCAACCTACGGTGGTCGCAACGACTACCAGACTGACCAACAGGATTCCGAGGAGAAACTCAAGGAAGTCATCAACGAGGCCTACGACAAGGGCGGAAAGGTCCTGATTCCGGCGTTCGCAGTGGGCCGATCACAGGAGATCATGCTCGTTATCGAGGAAGCGATGCGAAACGGCGATATTCCCTCGATGCCAGTCCACCTCGATGGCATGATCTGGGAGGCAACGGCAATCCATACGACCTACCCAGAGTACCTGCGTGACGATCTGCGCGACCGGATCTTCCACGACGACGAGAATCCGTTCCTCGCCGACGAGTTCAACCACATCGACGGCGGCGAGGAGGAACGACAGGACGTTGCCGACGGCGACTCCTGTATTATCCTCTCGACCTCGGGTATGGTCACCGGCGGTCCGATCATGTCCTGGCTCGGCCACATCGGTCCCGACCCAGACTCGACGCTCGTCTTCGTCGGCTACCAGGCCCAGGGAACGCTCGGTCGACGCATCCAGAACGGCTGGGACGAAATCCCGACCAGCGAAGTCGGTGCAATGGGCAACGGCGGCGGCCGCGGCACCCTCGATCTCAACGTCGATGTCGAAACCGTCGATGGCTTCTCCGGCCACGCCGACCGCGCCGGCCTCGAGAACTTCGTCAAGACGATGAATCCACGCCCCGAGAAAGTGCTCTGTGTCCACGGTGACGAGCGCTCGACGCAGGATCTCTCCTCGGCACTCTATCACGACTACAACATGCGGACGTTCGCACCGAAGAATCTCGAGACGTTCCGCTTCCTGTAGGTCGGTTCGTCGCTTTCTCGTCGGCGTTCTTATCGAAGGTCCTGTTCTCGTTCTCGAGTCTGCAATCGGTTTCGGGGGGTTTTTGCGCGAACCGCCCGAAATTAGACTGTGAACGACGAGGCGATTCCGACCGGCTGTGGGGCGGTCGACGAGTTACTCGGCGGGGGGTTCGAACGCGGGACCGTCACGCAGGTGTACGGCTCGCCAGCCGCGGGTAAAACGAATGTCGCACTTTCTGCGGCCGTCGAAACCGCAGCCAGCGGCGGTACGGCGGTCTATATCGACACCGAGGGCGTCTCCGTCGACCGCTTTGAGCAACTGCTGTCCGCTCGAGTGGCGAGCACCGACGATGAGACAGCGCCCGATATCGAGACGGTTGCCTCACGAATCGTCATTGAAGATGCACTCGATTTCGACGAACAAGCCGAAGCTGTCCGCGACGCAGAAGAGTTCGCTGAACGGGCAGACCTGATCGTCCTCGACAGCGCAACCGGGTTCTACCGCCTCGAGCGAACAGGCGACGGCGACGAGGGCGAGGCCCTGCGCTCGGTGGCGCGTCAGGTCACACATCTACTCTCGCTCGCGCGCAAACACGACCTCGCGGTCGTCCTGACGAATCAGGTGTTTGCTGATCCCGACTCGGATCGGACGCGTCCACTCGGCGGCAACACGCTCGAGCACTGGACCGGCGTTGTCGTCCGTCTCGAGCGCTTCCGCGGCGGGAATCGACGCGCCACACTCGAGAAACATCGCTCGAAACCGGTCGGCGAGTCCGCGAAGTTCCAGATTACGGATACTGGACTCGGTGGTGGCGACCGCCAGCGACACTAACCAGACTGTGGTGACTTCCCCTACGACTAACGTCATGGGCTTTCTCCTCGATTTCGTGTATGCAGGGAGAGACCACCAGCGTTGACAAATTATAATTATTAACTCGTACATAGCTACGCCAATACAGAAGTAGCCTGCTCACGAATGCGTCGTGTGAACAAGACACAAGAACGGGCAAGAGATGATGCTGTCGTCGAGGTCGAGTTCACGGTGTCGGATCCGGGGTATCCGCTGGTTGCGCTCTCGGCTGAAACGGCGTGTTCAGTCGAGTTGATTCAACTGCTCCCTCGGAGCAACGGCTCTTACACCGTGTTCCAACGTGTCGCTGGCTGTCCACCTAAGCACGTCCTTTCGGTCCTTGAGCGCTACGACAAACTCGAGGCGTGTGTGGTCAGTGAGACCGATACGGATGCCGTCCTCGAGGTACGAATCGACGAAGACGGTGAGTTCTTCACGATTAGCTTGACCGATGCGGGTGCGATTCCGACGGAGCTGAGCAGTCATGATGGGACCGCACGGATCGTCGCGGAAATCCCACCGATTTACTCCGCATCAGCCGTCATTGAACAGTTTCAGGAGATGTATCCGCGCGTCGAAATCGTTGCCCGACGTCAAAAAGAGTACGCAGTCTCACTCTTTCGACGACAGAAACTGTACGAGACAGCGCTCAGTTCACTCACACCGCGTCAACACGAAGCGCTCTTTCTAGCGTACATGAACGGCTTTTATGACTGGCCACGGAAAGCGACTGGTGAAGAACTCGCCGCAGAAATGGACGTTTCGCCACCGACGTTTCACGAACACCTGCGATCTGCAGAACAGACAATATTCTCGGTGATTTTCGGGTCGTAATTGAAAACGGCTGAAATGACAGGCTGCCGTAGTGGGCAGCCAATACACTCCTTACAGTTCGTTTAGCTTCCGCAGGAGCTGGCCGCGGTACTCCTCGTCGCTCACCACGCCTTTCATTTCAAGGACGTTGCGCTCGAGTTTGTCGAGTGCGACGCGGAAAGCGTTTTCAGCGCCGTAGCCTTCGCCGGTGCCAGCGACCTGGTCTTTGTTCGTGCGCAGACGGATCTGGCAGTGGATAAGCGGCGTGCCGCGCAGTTTCTCCTTGTGTTCTTTGAACCGGACGTTCGCGTGGTGGACCTGCATGTCGGCGTACTTGTCCGAGACCTCTTCGATGCCGTCGACGACGCCGTCGCGCGAGATTGTGTCGAGCATCGAGATGTTCGAAATCTGAACGTCCATGCGTTCTTCTTCGGTGAACGTGAGCGCACGCAGCACATCCGTTTTGGTGATGACGCCGATGACGACTCGGTCATCGTCATCAGGCGTGACCATCAGGCCCGCGTAGTCGTCCCCGACCATCGTCTCGACGGCCTCTTTGGCGGTCGTATCGAGCGTGGTGGTTCGGACCGGGCTGTTCATGATGTCGTAAATCGGGACATCAAGCAGGCGATCTGAGTCGCCAACGCGGTCGCCGGTCGTCGTCTTGTGATTCTCGCGGATGACGAAATCAGCGATATCGTGGGTCGTCACGACGCCGGTCAGGTAGCCGTTGTCATTAAGAATCGGCAGTCGTGAGATTCCGTGCTCGCGCAGGTGGTTGATCGCCTTGCCAACACCGTCGTCTTCTCGCAGCGTAACCGGATCTGCTGTGTAAATGTCCTCGACGGTCAGTGCATCGAGGTTCTCGAGGACGGCCTCCAAGATGGCGTCATCAGAGATGACGCCCCAGAGGTCGCCGTGTTCGAAGACGGGTGCGACCTTCGAGTTGCTCTCGACTAAGACGCGTGCGGTTTCACGAACGTCTTCTTCGCGGTCGATTTTCGGCGCAGGATCGTTTCGGCTGGGTTTAATCAGCGCTGCGACTTTCGCATCGTCCTCGACGTGTGACTGGAGGACCTCTCGTTCGCTGATGACGCCCTCATAGTCGCTGTCATCGGTGACGATAATTCCTTTGGGGTTGCCGTCTTCGAACGTCGAACGGACTTTCCCCATTCGCGTGCCAACGTCGACTTCGATGTACTCCGGTGTGGCGATATCAGCGATATTCATCGTTCCAGACGAATATACTGTCTCCGGGGTATTTAACGTACTGCCCGTTGTATCCAAGTGGTCATTGCAGGTGGGGTTTTTGAGGGTGGCGTTGAAAGGCAATCAATGCTCGACATCAGCGTCCTCGGCCGATACACCTACCTCGCAACCGAACTGTTCTGGGGGGCAATTGCCGCAGTCTTGCTCTATCGCGCCAACGCCCTCCGCAAAGCCGCCGTGACGATCCTCGCACTGTATCCGATCGCGTACGTCTGGGACCGCTACACCCTCGCCGTCGGCGTCTTCGACATCAAACTCCGCACCGGCATCGATATCGCCGGCATCCCACTCGAGGAACACCTCTTTATGGCCGTCGTGCCGGGACTGGTCATCGCCTTCCACGAGACGATTTTCGGGACCACTGAGCCAGAGGCTGACGCCACGGCCGGTGGCGCCGGGGGCGACCACGCCGTCACAAGCACGTAAGCCAGCGGGACGGTTTGCTGGCATTCACCGTTCCTCGAGCAGAGTATCATATCCTGCAACCGACCGCCGTCCCCTTATCTGCGTGTCCCCAACGTAAGGCCAATGGCACGCGGGCCGTCGTCCGAACCGGACGAACACGGCGCTGACCGTCCTGGCTCGAGCGTGCACTCCACTCGCGAGAGTCCGCCCCCTCGTCGGGATGGGGACCGCGGCCTCCTGCGCGGATTGCTCTCTCTCTTGCTCGTCTGCGTTCTGCTCGCTGGATTGTTCGTTGGCGCGTTGGCACTTTCGCCAATGACGCTCGAGGAGGTCCGTGAGATCGACAGTCTCGACGATCTGGACGATATCGTCATCGACACCGGCCCGATGCCCGACCCGAGCGCTGATCCGCCACCGGCCGGCGAGCGCGATCCCGAGGTGACCGATCCGGACGACCCCGGTGAATCGACGTACGAAACCGAGGTCGAAACCGTCTCGTCGGCTACCGTTGAGGACTTCGTCCACGCCGAGGTCAACGACCGCCGCGCCGAGCACGACCTCGAGGCGCTCGAGTGGGACGGCACCGTCGCTTCTGTCTCACGAGCCCACAGCGTCGATATGGCCGAGCGGGAGTATTTCGATCACGTGAACCCGGACGATGAGGGGCCGTACGATCGATTTGACGCGGTCGACAGCTACTGTCGCGCCTACGGTGAAAACATCGCGCTGACGTGGGTTGACAGACCGATCGACGACCCCGGCGAGGACGAGACAATCCGCTACCAGACCGCAGAACGTCTCGCCACCGGGCTGGTCGATCAGTGGATGAACTCCCAGCCACACCGTGAGGCAATCCTCGAGGACCACGGTGGCCCCGGCTGGGACCGCGGCGGCGTCGGTGTCTATATCGACGACGATGGCGCGGTGTACGCCTCACACAATTTCTGTCTCACCTGATGTGAGCCCTGGGTGAGTTTCACCGTTGCGTACATCGGTTTGGTGTCGATCGGTTTGTCACTCCTCGAGTAGATTTCGTGCCATGATCTCGCGACACACTAGCACTCGTTTTCACGAGTCTGCGGGAGAAAGATTATGGTCTCGGAACCGCCAGACCCCCCTATGAGCGATGAGTCTTCACAGGATGGGGAAACAGGGGACAGCCTCGAGCCGGGCGGTGGCCCGCGACGTGTCGTCTCTGAGACCAGCGTCGACGATATTTTGGCGTCGCTTGATGACGCGAAGCCAGAGTCGGATTCTGCAGCAGACGGCGACGCAGCCAAGTCGACACAGACCGTCGCGTCCGACTCGACGTCATCCGTTGAGGCTGAAAAGACGGACGAGCCGGACGAGACTGACAGCACAACCGACTCAGAACCGAACGCCACCAGCGACGACCCGTTCGAAGACAACGCAGAGACGGGCGCAGACACCGAGGGCGTCACGACTGAGTTCGACGAAACCGAGGTACCCACTAGCGATCCAACAGCCGCCGTCATCGAAGAAGCCGAAGCCGACTCGTCTCCCGACGATACAGCTGCCGACGCGTCAGTTGACGACGCCGCCGCTGCGCTCTCGAGTACGGCAACTCAGGCGAACTCGCCGGCAAAATCAGCGACCCCCACAGATGAAACCGCAGCCGAGTCGGACACTGAACCTGAATCCGACACCCCTGCTGTCGATCCAGACCTCGCCGAACGCGCCAAACGCGGCGACATCTCCGGTGCAGACGTCCGCGCAGCCGAAGCCGGCGAGGGTCGTGAATCGACTCCCGAAATCGACGACATCGAACTTTCGATGGCTGACCTCGAGACGAGCAGTGGGTCATCATCCCTAAGCAACTCACCCAACTCGAGCACAAGTGCTGGTACAGGCGACGGCCCACTCGCTGGCACGCTCGAGGCAGACGCAAAAGCGGATGAGGAGGGAGACTCAGAGCCGGACTCGAGCGATGAGAAGTCACCGGGACTGCTCGGTCGACTCAAGCGCTTGTTCTCCTGAAGCGGGCCCGCTTAGCTGACGAGGGTAATCAACACGAATAGGGTCCCAATCGAGACGAGCGTCGTGAGAAAGACGTTCAACGAAGCGAACTCCTTGTCACCGCCGAGTTCCGTCGCGAAGACGAACGTCGAGACGGCAGTCGGGGTTCCGAGCATGACGACCGTCGCCGTAAACGCCGCTGAATCGACACTGAGCAGCGAGAAGACGATCCACGCGAGCACCGGCATACAGCCGACTTTGAGCGCGATCACGGAGCCTGCCCCACCCAGGTCGATCGACGACGCGCCGGTCTGTAACGACGCCCCGACACACAGCAGTGCAAGCGGGAGCGCAAGCGCCCCGACCACGTCGAGGCCGGTCGCAGCGGCCGACGGCACTGTTACGCCACTCGAGCCCATGGCAAGGCCCGAAAGCAGTGCCAGCAACACTGGATTCCTCGCGAGGTCGCG
Organism: Natronolimnobius sp. AArcel1; assembly: GCF_011043775.1. Lineage (NCBI taxonomy): Archaea > Methanobacteriati > Methanobacteriota > Halobacteria > Halobacteriales > Natrialbaceae > Natronolimnobius > Natronolimnobius sp. AArcel1. The sequence continues at coordinate 54,312 of NZ_JAAKXY010000003.1, forward strand.
AAGCTTTTGCCCAATTGCTGCGTCTGCGCCGTTGAGCGTCGACAGGATAGTAACCGTCAGCGGCAACTGCGTGAGCGTAACGACCCCGAGAACGACGCTCGCGATTGCTGTCACCTCCGGCCCGAACGTCGCGGCGACCAGTGGCAACCCGAGATAGCCGAGATTCGAGTGATATGACTGCACGATTGCGACGCTCCGGCGCGGCGTTGATGCTTGCCGCTGGTGAACCACCCACGCCAGACCAGCCGTCGAAAATAGCACAAACAGGAGTCCTCCGAGCAACTCGAGCGAGAGGAGTTCACCGATCGCCTGATCGTACGTCGAGACGAAGATCAGCGCCGGCAGCGCAACGTAGTACGCGAGGGCGTTCAGCCGGGCTGCCCGTGTCGCGTTCAATACGCCGCTCGTGCGCAGGCCCGTCCCGAGCAACAAAATCACGAGCAGCGCCAGCAGCCGGCCGAGGACCTCCATACGCCGACCCAGTGGACACGCCGCTTTCTACTATGTGGTTCCCGACGCGTTTGCGAAACCGTCACACTGCGTGGCTCCGCGATCTCGACACCACCGAAGTGCATTACTCGAGGCCGTCGATAATCGCCCGTGTGTCGTCTCTCGAGAACGCCCTCGAGGTTTCTGCACTAACGTTGCCCTGCTTGGTAACTCCGAGTACCGCCTGTGCGGCCGTCTCGTCGTCGGGAAACTCGCTGATCGTAAGCGTATCGTACTGGCCAAACAGCATGTAGAACTCGCGCAACTCGCCACCCAACTCGTCGAATTGCGTCTCGAGGCGGTCGATGCGCTCGGGGCTGTCTTGAATCGCCGCTGCGCCTTGCTGTGTGAACTGCCACAACGTCACGTATGTCGCCATAGCAGGCGTACGGCCACCGACTGGTGTCATAAATCTCTCCCGTGCTCGTGTTTCGAGTGTGGCCGCCTCGAGGGTCTGGGGCCAGTGGACGTGGAGTTCGAAACTGCGCTCGAGAGGTGGGTTGTTGTGTGATTTTGCCGGTGCTCTCGAGCGATGTTTGGGTAGCGATGTTTGGGTAGCGATGTTTGGGTAGTAAAATGGGGTTGGGGCAGATTTGAACCTCGTCAAGACGTGCTCGCTTGCGCTGCGCGCGACTTGCCTGGTTCAAACTACCCGTAACAATTTCTGACGGAACGGAAGACTCGCGTCGCGTGGCGTTATTGCCACGCTCTGCTCGTCAATTATTGTTCCGTCAGAAATGGGTTGGGGCAGATTTGAACTGCCGGCCTCCTCCATGTCAAGGAGGTGTCATAACCAGACTAGACCACCAACCCGCCTTGTGTTGCGTGCATTGTGACGTCCGCCGTCACGTTGTCTGCACTCAATTGTTGCCCACGGGTGTAATTGAAGGTTTCGAATCGGACGCTGTACGGCAGAGAGGGACACGGGGCTCCGACACGCTTAAGTCGATGTACTCATTTGAACATTGTAAGACAACTACGTACATTGGTGTTCACTATGCAGGAGTACGTCGAACGCGTCACAGAGGGCGAGGATCTCACACAGAACGAGGCTCGAGCGGCGTCGACAGCCGTTTTCGAGGAGGCGACGGAGGCGCAGATCGGCGCGTTACTCACGGCACTACGCGCGAAAGGCGAGACGGAAGCCGAAATCGCTGGCTTCGCAGAAGGAATGCGCGAGGCCGCACGGACGATTTCGCCCGACCGCGAGCCGCTGGTTGACACCTGCGGAACCGGCGGCGACGACTACGATACGATCAACGTCTCGACGACGAGCGCAATCGTCGCAGCCGGCGCTGGAGTCTCCATCGCCAAGCACGGCAACTACTCCGTTTCGTCGTCCTCCGGGAGTGCAGACGTCCTCGAGGAAGTTGGCGTCAACGTCGAAGCTGAGCCCCCAGCCGTCGAGGAGGCGATCGAAAATGACGGCATCGGCTTCATGCTCGCACCGGTGTTCCACCCGGCGATGAAGGCAGTCATCGGGCCGCGAAAGGAACTCGGCATGCGGACGATCTTCAACGTTCTTGGGCCACTCACGAACCCCGCGGGCGCAGACGCGCAGGTCGTCGGCGTCTACGACCCTGACCTCGTCCCCGTCCTTGCAGACGCACTCGCACGGATGGATGTCGAGCGCGCGCTGGTCGTCCACGGCGCGGGCACCGACGAAATCGCAATTCACGGCGAGACACAGGTCGCAGAAGTTGCGGATGACGGCGTTGAGGAGTACACCCTCGAGCCGGCAGACCTCGGCCTCGAGCAACATGCAATCGCAGACATCTCGGGTGGCTCGCCCGCCGAGAACGCGGCCGACATGCGCGGAATTGTTGAGGGTGACGTGACTGGCGCGAAACGAGATGTGATCCTCGCGAACGCGGGCGCAGCGATCTATGTCGCGGGCGAGGCTGACTCGCTCGAGGACGGTACCCACGCCGCACTCGAGGCGATTGAATCAGACGACGCGGCCGGCAAACTCGCAGATCTCTGTGCCGTGCCCGAGCCAGAGCCGGGGGTCTGAATCGATGGCTGGGACGCGTGTGAAAATTTGCGGGCTCACGACTGAATCGGACCTGAAGACGGCCGTTGACGCCGGAACAGACGCAGTCGGCGTCATCTGTGACGTCCCAGTCGAGACGCCACGAGAGGTGTCTCCCGAGCAAGCGACGTCACTCGTCTCGAGCGTACCGCCGTTCGTGACGAGTGTTCTCGTGACGATGGCGAGCGATGCCGACCGCGTGGTTGATCTGGTCGAGCGCGTTGGGCCGGATGCGGTTCAACTTCACGGCGACACGGAACCGGCTGTCCTCGAGTCCATCGAATCAGCTATCGATGCGAATCTCCTGGTCGCAATCGATTCCAACGAGGTTGGGGCCGCCGAACGCTACGACCACCTCGTCGACGCGTTGCTCGTTGATACAGTCGACGAGTCAGGCGGTGGCGGAACCGGTGAGACCCACGACTGGGAACAAACGCGCGACGCCGCAGCGTCGCTCGAGTCGCCGCTCATTCTGGCCGGTGGACTCACACCCGAGAACGTCGCTGCGGCCGTTCGAACAGTCGAGCCGTTCGCGGTCGACGTGGCAAGCGGGGTCGAAGCCGAGGGCGGAATCAAAGACGCCGACGCGGTTCGAGCGTTCGTGACTCGAGCGAAAACCGCACACGCTGACGGACCCGACACGGTGACGCTATGAGTAATTCTGACACGACTCCCGACGCAGCTGACGTACCGCCCGTCGAGTTCGACCTCGAGCGAGACGCGTTCTGTGAACACGCATGCGATGGCGACACACCGGCTGTTGTCCGAACCGTGGCGACGCTCGACGTCGAGACGACGCCACTTGCGGCCTACACGGCGCTGACCGGCCGCACCGGCGACAGTGATCGCGAGCGCTCGTCGTATGCCTTCTTGCTTGAGAGCGCCGAAAAGACGGCCTCGAGCGACCCAGATGGCGCGTTCCGCCCGAGTTCGGCGGAGCCGGATCGCCACGCACGATTTTCCTACGTCGGCTACGATCCCGACGCCGTCGTCACGGTCGAATCGGGCGATGCAAGCGTCGAAACGCTGGTCGAGGATACGCCGCTGACGTCGGTCGAGACGGCCGATGACAGCGATACCGTCGACGCACTCCGGGCGGCCATGCCCGACGTTCGCCTCGCGAACTTTCCTGACCACGACCGCCAGCATCTCGAGGGTGGACTCGTCGGCTTTCTGGCCTACGATGCGGTCTATGATCTCTGGCTCGAGGATGTCGGCCTCGAGCGACCTGAATCTCGGTTCCCGGATGCACAGTTCATCTTGACGACGAAGACGCTCGCGTTCGACGAGCGCGATAACACTGTCTCGCTGGTTTGTACGCCGATTCTCGAGGATGGTGACGATCCTGGGGAAGTCTACGACGCCCTGCAGGCCGAGGCCGCCACCGTCGCTGCAACGCTGCACAATTCCGAGGCTCCCGAAACCGGCGGCTTCAGCAAGGTAACAGAGACCGCAGGCCCGAAAGCCGACTACGAAGAAAGCGTTCGAACGGCAAAGGAGCACGTCCTCGATGGCGACATCTATCAGGGCGTCATCTCGCGAAAACGGGAACTGTACGGCGACATCGATCCAATCGGTTTCTATGAGGCGATGCGCGAGGTCAACCCCTCGCCGTACATGTATTTGCTCGAGCACGACGACCTGACTGTCGTCGGCGCGAGCCCGGAGACACTCATTTCGGTACGCGGACGCGAGATCATGTCGAATCCAATTGCAGGTACCTGCGACCGCGGCTCGAGTCCGGTCGAGGACCGCCGATTGGCGGGCGAAATGCTCGCCGACGACAAAGAACGGGCCGAGCATACGATGCTCGTGGATCTGGCGCGCAACGACGTTCGCCGGGTTGCTGAAGCCGGTTCGGTGCGGGTTGACGAATTCATGAACGTCCTCAAGTACAGCCACGTCCAGCACATCGAGTCAACAGTAACTGGCACACTGGCTGCGGACGCAGACCCGTTCGACGCCACGCGCGCGTCGTTCCCCGCCGGAACGCTCTCTGGGGCCCCGAAAATCCGGGCGATGGAGATTATCGACGACCTTGAGGCCCAGCCACGGGGGCTCTACGGCGGCGGCGTAGGCTACTACTCCTGGACTGGTGACGCCGATTTCGCGATTGTGATTCGCACGGCGACTGTCGAATCAGGCGTGACACCGCCTGCAGATGTCACCGGGGACGAGACCGATCTGGATCGAATCACCGTCCAAGCCGGTGCCGGACTGGTCGCAGACAGCGACCCCGAATCTGAGTACGAAGAAACTGAGAAGAAGATGGGCGGCGTTCTTGCGGCGCTCGAGGAGATTGACGTTCCTCCCGAGGAGACTGCAGACGATGGCCGCGAAACGCCGGAGGTGAGCCAATGAGCACACCACGTAGCGAGTCGCCAGCCGACACCGAGCAGGAGACCACACGCGTCCTGTTCGTCGACAACTACGACTCCTTCACGTACAACCTCGTCGAGTACGTCAGCCAACTCCCTGGCACCGAGACTGCAGTGGTGAAAAACACCGCCTCGCTCGAGGACGTTCGCGCTGAAGACCCAGATGCGATCATCATTAGCCCCGGCCCTGGGCACCCGAAAAACGACCGCGATGTCGGCGTCACGATGGACGTGCTCCGGGACGTCAGCCCCGAGGTACCGACGTTGGGCGTCTGTCTCGGCCTCGAGGCAGCGATTTACGAGTATGGTGGCTCGATTGGGCGGGCACCCGATCCAATCCACGGCAAGGCCTCAGCCGTCGATCACGACGAATCAGGTGTGTTCGCTGGCCTCGAGCAGGGCTTTCGCGCCGGGCGCTATCACTCACTGGTCGCACTCGAGGTGCCCGACTGCTTCGAGGTGACGGCGACGGCCGACCACAGCGCGGAACACGGTTCCGCTGGCGCTGCGGCGGCGCCGCAGAACGATGGCGAAACGCTCGTCATGGGCGTGCGCCACCTCGAACACCCCATCGAAGCGGTTCAGTTCCACCCAGAGAGCGTGCTCACGGCAGCCGGTCACGACATTATCGAGAATTTCCTTGCGAGTCTCTGAGCGGGCGCTCGAGTGAGTGGCTGCTGTTTGTGTTGTGTTTGTCACACTCCTCGAGAAGACTCTCTACCTTTGGGTGCCGTCTGATCGTGTTTGGGTGGTAGTCTAGACGCCGGGGATAATCTCGAGCATCCCGGTTGCATACAGTGCGGCGAGGACGACCGCCGCGACGAGTCCGACGCGGACGGCGAGTTTGATTGCGATGCGGATAGCGATGACAGCGACCGCAAAGGCGGCGAGGGCAGCGAGGGCGAGCAGCACCGTCGATCCCGTAAATGGTTCGACCATATTTCAGTCCCCGTACTGGAAGGACGTAATCTTTCTGGATATCCTGACAACCACAGATAGTTACCATTCGATCTTCGCTTGGATCTCGATGTGACAGACTGCGAAACGCACTACCAGCGCGACCGCAAGACGGCTTGTGGGTGCGTCGAAACATCGGTACCGCACGCATCTGAAAGAGAAAATCACCCGCGGAGACGGTGATTCTCCTGTGTTTTGCGTCACTTTCAGTCTGCTCTGATAATCGTTAAGATGGGTGCGCTCGTAGTGATTGTTAGACGCCAAGACGGCCGTCTCGAGGCCGTCGCCCGGACCAACTGTCTAGACCCATCTATACAACCCTGATTGTAGTATTCCAAGAAAAGGAGGACTACAACACTACGTTTTATGGGTGATGCCTGAATACCGAACCTTCGTTACGAATGATGAGAGCCAGGACTCCACATCGACGCCAAACCGTCGGACGACGCCCTGAGTATTGCGAGGTGAGCCGCGCATGAGCAAACACGACCTCTCCGCGGAGGAACTCACCCTTCCGATCAAGCGCACCGAAGGCGAGACGCTCGAGGAGCGCATGACCGATAACGCCTATCACAACATTCTCCCGGCGCGCTATCTGCGCAAGGACGCCACCGGCGACCTGATCGAGGAACAGGAGGATCTGTTCGACCGCGTCGGCAAGAACATCGCACTCGCCGAAGCCGTCTACGAGGCCGAGAAACAGGACCTCGAGGTCACGGTCACGCCGGACCAGCTCAAGCCGGACCATCCGCGCCGCGACGAACTCGCCGCGGAGGTCTTCGGAGCGGGCACGACGGCAGACGACGATGTCGAAACCGTCCTCACTGAGCACAACGTCAACAAGTTCGCCTACGAGACTGTCGTGCCGGAGCTGCCGGAGTCAGTTCGTACGCACGTCGAAGACGTCGCCGAGACGTTCACCGAGGGCATGTCGGAGCTGTCCTTTATGCCGAACTCGCCGACGCTGATGAACGCTGGCGACGAACTCCAGCAGCTCTCGGCGTGTTTCGTCATGTCTCCGGACGACGACCTCTCGGATATTCACGAGACGGCCAAGAAGGCGGCTGAGGTCTTCCAGTCCGGCGGCGGCGTCGGCTACGGCTTCTGGCAACTGCGCCCCTATGGCGACGCAGTCGGTTCGACCGGGGGCATCGCCTCCGGGCCAATCACCTTCATGCGGACCTACGACCAACTCTGTGAGACCATCGCTCAGGGTGGTACCCGACGCGGTGCCCAGATGGGCATTATGCGCGTCTCTCACCCTGACGTCATCGAGTTCATCCACGCGAAGAACAAGGATGTCTCGCTCGCCCACACACTGCGTCTGAACGACCCGGATGACTACACATATACCACGTTCTCGGAAGCACTCGAGGAGGCACGCAGCCTCATTGACGAGGACGGACGCGTTCCAAAGCATCTCCGCAACGCCGTCGAAGGCCATCTCTCTAATTTCAATATCTCTGTCGGCGTCACGGACGCGTTCATGGAAGCCGTCCAGAACGGCGAGGAGTTCACGTTCACGAACCCACGCACCGAGGAGCCCCATATCGCCACCGAAGAAACCAAAGAGATGTACAGCCGCTACGACCTCGGCGAGCACGTCGAGGTCGGCGAGCCGCTGTCGATTCCCGCCGAACTCATCTTCGAGCGCATCGTCTCCGGTGCCCACGAAAACGGCGAACCCGGCGTCATCTACCTCGAGCGCGTCAACAAGGAACACTCCTTTGACACCGAGGCAGAGCCAAATCACCGCATTCTGGCGACGAACCCATGTGGCGAACAGCCACTCGAGGAGAACGAAGCCTGCAACCTCGGCCACATCAATCTCTCGACGCTCGCCGATCAGGGCGCTCCTGACTGGCGTGTCTGGTCCGAGGCACACGCAGACGAGTACGACACCTTCGAAGACGCCGTCGACGCCTTCCTCGAGGAGGCAATCGATTACGCGGAGTTCGACGAGCGCATCGAGTACGGGACTCGATTCCTCGAGAACGTCGTGACGATGTCCGATTTCCCGGTCGAGGATATCGAGCAGACGGTCCGCGACATGCGCAAGATCGGACTGGGCATTATGGGCCTTGCACAGCTGTACATCCAGCTGGGCATCAAATACGGCAGCGACGAAGGCAACGAAGTCGCCCGCCAGCTCATGACCCACATCAACCACGGCGCGAAGGCCACAAGCCACGAACTCGCGACTGAGCGCGGCTCCTTTGCCGACTGGGACGAGTCCAAGTACGCGAACCCGACCGAGTACCGCGAGTGGTTCGAACACCAGACCGGCGAGGACGCCGACGACTGGGAGGATGGTTTCCCAATTCGGAACCACAACGTCACCACGATTGCGCCGACCGGCACGACGAGTATGGTTGGGAACACGACGGGTGGCTGTGAGCCGATCTACAACGTTGCCTACTACAAGAACGTCACCGACGACGTGCAGGGCGACGAAATGCTCGTCGAGTTCGACGACTACTTCCTGCGCACGCTCGAGGCGAACGACATCGACGTCGCCGCCGTCAAAGAAGAAGCGCAAGAGCAGATGGCCACCAACCAGTTCGACGGCGTCGAAGGGCTCTCGACGGTGCCAGACGCCATCGGTGAACTGTTCGTCATCACGAGCGATCTCTCGGCCAAACAGCACGCCGCTGTCCAGTGTGCCGCACAGAAAGGCGTCGACTCCGCCATCTCGAAGACGGTCAACGCGCCAAATGACTCCACGCTCGAGGACGCAAAGGAAGTCTTCGAGTGGGTCTACGAGAACGGTGGCAAGGGCGTCACCTACTACCGCGACGGCACCCGCTCGAAGCAGGTGCTGACGACGCGTGCGGACAACGCTGACTTCGCAGACGAAACCGAAGCCGCGGAGACCCTCGTCGAACAGATCGACGAGATCTTCGGCGGTCTCGAGGCCTTCCTCGAGAGCGAGGACGTCCAGGACGTGCTTGATGAGGACGTCTCCTCGCTGGTCTCGGCAGCAGAAGACGAGATGGTTCACGTTGATTTCACCGAAAAGCGCGAACGGCCTGATGCCCTGCAGGGCGTCAGCCAGCGCATCGACACCGGCTACGGTAAGGTCTACGTGACGATCAACGAGGACCCAGAGACCGGCCAGCCGTTTGAGCTGTTCGCGAACATCGGCCACTCGGGTGGCTTTACGAACTCCTTCACCGAGGCGCTCGCGAAGGTCATCTCGACCTCGCTGCGCTCCGGTGTCGACCCCGAGGAGATCGTCGACGAACTCTGTGGGACGCGCAGTCCGAAGGTCGCCTGGGACAAAGGCGAACAGATTCAGTCCATCCCAGACGCCATCGGCACCGCGATGCGTCGCTATCTCGACAACGAGATCGACAAGCCGTACCCGACCCAGCAGACGCTCGAGGATGCGGCCGACGCAAGTACGGAAGCCGACTTCGACGGCCCACAGACCGACGGTGGCGCAGCCGCCAAAAGCGGTGACGACGCCACGCAGGATCTGATCGATGCTGGCGAGTCACCCGAATGTCCCGAGTGCGGATCGCTCTCGCTGTACTTCTCTGAAGGCTGCAAAACATGCAATAGCTGTGGATGGTCGGAATGCTGACTTGTCGCTGATGAATTAATTCGGATCTACCTTTTCTTTTTAACTGAAGACGGGGCGATATAGTTTATGCCTCCGGTAGAAGAGTGTCCAGCCTGTGGAAGAGATGACTTCAAGAACGAGTACGGTATAGGAATTCATCTTATACGATACTGTGAACAAAGCTCTGAAGAACAAGAAGCACTTGGTCGTAGTCTTATTTCCGGTAAAAACCATCCAATGACGGGACATGAAATGTCGGATGATGCAAAACGGAAAATTGGCGAAGCAGCATCGGGAAGGTCAATGCCAGAAGAGGCAAAACAAAAAATCAGTGAATCATTGAAGGGACATGAAGTATCGGAAGAGACTCGACAGAAAATCAGTGAATCACTGAAGGGAGAACAGAACCCTTGGTATGGCGTTACTGGCAATGAACACCCACGCTATGGCACCTCATTTGAACTCGACCAAGAAAGCCGTGAAAAACTCTCAAAGTCACTGAAAGAAACCTACGAAAAGGACCCGACGAAGCATTCAATGCATGGGCGAACTGGTGAGAGTCACCCCCTCTACGGCTATGAGTGGTCTGAAGAGCAACTTCAGAAACTCAGCGAGGCACACCGTGGAACAGTACCAGGAAAGACAAAGCCACGCCAAGTTATCAAAACACGAAACATTGTCCGAAACGGCTGGGAGGCTTCGATTGATCAAATACTGCACGATGCTGGGTTTGAGTATACGTATGAAGAACAATTATTTGAATTATCAGATCGCACATACACCCCAGATTTTGTTGTTGGCGATGTTGTGATTGAAGTGAAGGGAATGGTATGGGAGAACGATGAATCAAAGGCTAAGTCATTCATGAACAAATACTCCAATCCGTATATCGTAGTTGGCTCGAAACTACCATGTAGTGAGCATTTGCACTGGGATGAACGAACGGAACTTCCGAGCATTGTTCGAACTTATCTCTAATAAGTATCTGCAGAGTGGCGAATACCTGGCAACTTCGGAAGAGTTAGAGTGAATTACACAGAACTGTAACTCGAGGTAATGGCTAACGAAGGTGACGGCGGCCGGCCGTGTCCACGCTGTGAGCAGCCGATGTTCAAGCGCCACTGCAAGTACGTCTGTCCGCAACACGGCGTGATCTATGACTGTGCAGATACGTTCTGGTAGCTGGTCTCGGTGAATCTGCCAGAACCTATTTATCCGCCAGTACCCCTGCATTGAACGATGCGACTGTCTACGGGCGTTCCGGGCTTCGACGAACTGGTCGATGGCGGGCTCTTACGAGACCGCCTCTATATCGTCAGCGGGCCGCCCGGCAGCGGCAAGACGACATTTTGCTCGCAGTTTCTCACGAAAGGGATTTTCGAGGGTGAGACCGCGCTGTACGTCAGTATGCACGAATCCGAAAGCGAAATCGTCCGAGATATGACGAACTTCGAGTTCGGCTTCGATCAGGCGGTGAACTCGGGGAAGCTGAAGTTCATGGACGTCTTCGAAAGTGAAACCAAACGATTCCTCGCCTCCTCGAGAGGCACTGGCGATTCGCCCGATAGCGTCGAGAACCTCTCGAACAAACTCGTCTCGTTTATCGAGTCGAACAACATCGACCGCGTCGTCATTGACTCGACGATGCTCCTCGAGTACTTCTTCTCGACCGAGGTCGAACAGCTGATTACGTTTCTCACGCGGCTCAAGCGGGCGGATGCGACAATCTTGCTGATTTCGGAGATGACTGATCCGACCTCGTATTCGGATGGCCACTATCTTGCCCACGGCGTGATCTTCATGCACAACTACCTCGAGTCGGGTGGGATGACCCGGGGCGTCCAGATCATCAAGATGCGCGGGACGAAAATCGACTGTAATATTCGTCCGGTCGAGTTCTCCGAGCGCGGGTTGCACGTCAATCCAAGCGAGACGGTCCAGACCTAATCATGTACGAACGGACGTTCGGGACCGACTGGGAGCACCTCGAGAGTCGCGATGAAATCCTCTGGCGAGCGTTCGCACTCGGGGTGGCAGAGTGTCTCGGCGCAGACCATCCCGGCGAACTCGAGCGACTCGCTGATGCAACGGAGACGACCTACGATCGGAGTTTTGCCGAACTGGCCTATCAGAAAGGTCGCCAGCGCGTCCAGCAACTCGAGGGCGAAGACGCAGCCCGGATCTGGCAGGAGTTGGTCGAAGAGCAGTCGGAACTCGATCTGTGGGCGGAGCCGGAGTCGACGGTCGAGTCCACGACACAGGATGACGAAGAAACTGGCTTACCCGACTCGCTGCGTGGGTTTCGTGCCGATACGCTGCCGGCCGACAGCACGGAACGCGTCCAACGACCAACGTTTCTTGAACGCGAGAGTTCAACCCGTCGTCGTCAGCAGGTAATCCGTGAGTCACTGTCGCGCTCTCGGGCTGGGCGCACTCCTGTCTCCAGGGCGACAGAGACGGATGACGACGGCGACGGCGAAGACGAGTGACGATACCTATCCTTCTGTGGGTGACCGTGAGGCGGCTTGACTTCGCGTCTGGAGCAGCCGATAGGTCGGCCCGGCGAGCAAGAAGACCGCGGCAAGTCCACAGGCAATCGACAGGGCAATACCGAGTTCGCCCAGCCCGCTCGTTGTGACGGTCGCCGCAGAGGCACCGACGAAGACGGCAGCAATCGTCCAGGGGAGTTCGCCAAGGATCGTGCCGATAACGAACTGCTGGAGTGTGACTCCGCTAACTGCTGCTGCACACGTCGAGACATCGGATGGGATCGGCGCGAGTCGCGCCGCCGTCATCCCACGAACCGGCCCGGCTGTCTCAAAGTAGCGAGAGGCAACGCCACCAGCGCGCTCGAGCGTACGGTCGACGACCCCGGTGCTCGAGGCACTTTCAGTGGGCTGGTCGGGTGCCTGCGTTTCAGCCGCAGAGACCTGTGGTGGCTGTGTGGGGCCGTTCCCAGACACCGAAATTTTTCTCGCAGCGAGGAACACTGGTAAGACGCTGGTGAGGAGCGCCAGCATGGCGATCGGAATGCCAAGTGTCACACCGAAGCCGTAGCCAACTACGACTGCAAGCGGCGTCGTTGGCCAGGCAAGCAGCGGCCGCACCGCATACAGTCCGGCCACGACGAGACCAAATGTCAGTGGATCACCCGTCAGCGACTCGAGCGCGCCAATGACGGCGCTGGGGGAGACAACGAGCCCGGCGGTGACGATCGCAGCGGCGACGACGAGTCCAGCGGTTGCACGCGTTGACGCTTGCGACCCCAGTACGGACATCGAGCGCAGTTTCGTCTCAACTGTTGAATCTTTTGTGCCTCGCGTGCGCACTCGCTGCGTCGCGGCGCAACGTTTATTCGCCACGCCACAACAGACACGCACCGATGGGTAGCGATCCCGAGCGCAACGGCGGTGACCGAGTCGACCCTGGCGCTGCGGAGGCCAGCGAGAGAGACAGCGCCACTGCGGCCGACGACGACCGCGTTGCACTCGGTCTTGCTCTCCTTGAGCGCCTCGAGCACGAGTCGCTGTCACTCGCGGATGCAGTTGACCGAATCGAGACGGTGACGACCGATCCGACAGTCACGCGAACGATTCTCGATCAGGCCGAACTGCGCGGCATTATCGAGCGCGAAGATGGCATCATCCGGCCAAAAAGCCGCCAGTACGTCAGTTTCGAGCAGGACGTGATCACGAAAGAAGGCGATTTCACGTGCCAGCGCTGTGGCTCTGGGCTTTCGACCGGCCACTTCATCAACCTCGAGGCGGGCGAACTGGGGCCGTTTGGCTCGTCGTGCATTCGGAAGGTTACGGGCAGAGAGTAAGAAAAAGTCGATGCGAGCGCGTTAGCGACCGTGTCGAAGCTCTTCGATCAACTGCTCGATTGTCTCTTGTTGGTGTTCAATCAGTTCCGTCTGTTGCTCGACGGTCGCTTCCAGGTCGTCGAGACGCTCGAGGACTGCGTCGTCAACAGCCGGTGACGCCTGTGCGTCGTGATCTTCAGCGTCGGCTCCAGCGGTTGCAGAAGACGCAGCAGCCGATTCCTCACGGCCTGCCGACTGGTGACTCGAGGCGTCGTCTCGAGGAGACGACTCTGTCGTCGTCGCTGGTGTTTCAGCCGATTCTGTGGCCGTGTCGGTTGTCTCCCAGGTGGAACCAGATTGCTCAGATTCGTCGAAGAAACTGCCGGTTTCGGCGGGTTCGGTCTCAGCAGTCTCGGATACTGCGTGCTGCGCGTGGGAGTCTGCGGTATCGTCGCTGGCAGGTGGCTCTGTCGTCGACTCGTCGTGGTCCGTCCGCTGCGCCTCGAGCGACTCCGGGACGGCAGCGTCTGACGACGGCGCTTCCGCAGCAGCACTGTCGACGGCAGTCGTCTCCGTCGGTTCGCGGACTGGGTCGGGTTCTGGTTCTGGCTCCGAGCGTCCGTCGCCGATCGGCTCGCGGTCGTCCAGTTCTGGCGGATTCGCCTCGAGTGGATCAACACCGCTGCCGAACTCCATCGTGCTCCCAGTGTCTTCGTCTGGCGTTTCTGCGTCGTCGTCACCGATTTCCTCGTTGAGTTCCTCAAGGCTCCCGACATCGTGATACTCGAAGAGGGCTCGCTGGAGTCGCTCGCGGAGGTCGTTGGCTTCGTCGTTCGGGGCTTTGATTCGCTGTGGGCGACCGTCGACGGCGAGGACGACCTGTGTTGCGACGCTCCCGTCTTCGAACGAGAGATTCGTGACGTCCTCGTAGTGGTACTCCTCGTAGTCGCCATCCCAGACGGCGCTGCCGATGTGTTTGACCAGCCGCTCGCTCGTAATGATAATCGTAAGCTCGCTAAAGCGGTAGGTCTTGACGACAGTCTCGCCGGGGTTCGTAATACCGTTTCCGTTCAATATGCCGGCAAGCACCGGGTGCAAGACGGTGTCTGTCTTCCCCGATGGAACGGTAAACTCGGATTCGCCCTCGAGTGAGTACTCGAGAGTGAATTTGGTTTTTCGTCGGCCTTCCGAAAGGGTGAGCCGGTCGGCGTCGTGGGGATATTCGTCGACTGATTCGTCTCGTAAGAGGCCGTCGGATCGATAGACGAGGGTGCTCGACGCGGTGATGAAGAGTTCGTCTTCGCCACCGAGTGAAACACGGGCGGCGACATCCTCGCCATCGAGGGCAGAGTGGACGATACCGGGAACGCTCATGTCTGTCGCGGTTGTTCGTATGGCCCTGTGATAAATCCGTGGGTCCGCGTTACACGCCGAATTCGAATGAGAAGGTTAAAGAGATAGACGGCACTACGAAAAACTGAGCCCGGGTGGCTTAGCTGGACATAGCGCCGCACTCATAGGGTTCAGAGATTCGGTGCGGTTTCGCCTTGGAAGCCTCCGTGTCCCTCGAGGACTCATGCCGAGCCTCGAACCTGGGACATGCGGAGATCGAGGGTTCGGAGCCCTCCCCGGGCATGCTTCTCAAACATCACGAGTTGAAGACGAGTGATAACGCTGAGAAGCATGGCCGGTTCGCTCCGAACCCGGTGGTCTTCACCGAGCGAAGCGAGACGCGAACACAGTGAGCGTCTCGGAAACGCGAGCGGCGAAGCCGCGAGCGAAGCGAGGTGAAGGCAGGAAAGACGAACGCGTTCGTCTTTCCGTGGTTCGGAGCCCTCCCCGGGGCACTCATCAAATTCTTCATATGAACGCGTAAATACCCCTGTCCAGCAGGGAATTAACGCGGTTTCTCCAACCTCTAGTCGTGACACCGATCAACCACATACTGCAATAGAACCGGTCAACGGAGGTGTCCAAGCATGGCAGCTGGCCATCGCGAGGCCAGCGGCGTTTCTATGGACGTCACCTACCAATCGATCACCGAAGCTTTGAGCCTCCAAGGGTAGTTTTTGAACCATGCGAATATCCTTACTATTGAAGCATGAGCGTGTGTTTCGTAGCACCCTTTTTCGTTAGTTTCCAATACTCGCTCACAACCGGGAGTCAACATCATCATTCCACACTTTTGGTACCTATCTGTAAGCCCAAGCACCCTATACCGGTGTTAAACGGGTGATGCAGATGTACTGAGGGACAGGCCCTTTTTTGTAAAATTCGTTCCCATTCGAGAGGCTTGTGAACTACCCCTGCCTACTCGCCAGCAAAAGCTGGCTCCTCGAGGCAGGGGCTTCCTGCTTCAACGACGTTGTCAGACTACGTCTGATAGCCTGTCGAGGTTCCCGCGACGTAGTGCATGCCGTACTTGTCACAGTGATGTTCGAGAATCCGACGAAAGTCACTCCAACCGACTTCAGCCTTGTTCCGAGCGTTGCCATCACCTTCCAACATCGATTTCACATTGAGGTTCTCGACAAACACGGCATCGTACTCTGTCGCGTAGAAATGCGTGAGTTTGTGTTTGTAGTCACGCTTCTTATTCAACATACGAGCATGAACCTCTGCAACGCGGCGGCGCTGTTTCTCCCAGTTGTTCGGCTCGTATTCCTTGCGAGAGAGCGAACTGATGTTGGTTCGGATGCGTTCGACAGCTTTCTGCAACACAGTGGAGTAGACCTCTTTGAGGTCAGTCCACTGCTGTTTAAGACGGGGAAGATCGTCTCGAACTTGCCAGACGCGCTGTCGAAGCGTTCCTTCGTCTTCTGGGATCTTGGTGAATTCGTGAAGTGCGTGGTTGTAGAGTTGTCGCACGATGTCACGAGTCAATCCAGACTCTCCCGTTGATCGGTTGTCGGAAAGAGTCGGTATCTTGGACTATTCTCCATGCGACTTGTTCGCTGTCAGGAGTTGTACCATGTTAAGATTGTTGACCAGAATCGTTTGAAAGTCGTGCGGGCACTGTTTCTCCTCCCTACTCACTCACTCCACGTTGCTCCTTTCGCTCCTTGAGGACGGGGGCTTAGCACCCTATTATTCAGCTAAATCGACATTCGTTGACGACAAAGACTTCGCCAAGAAATTACCAGGCTGACGTTTTAATACGGATATCGTGATCGGCAGCTTCGTTGAGGCGGTTCCGGACATCCGGTGAGTAGTAATCAATATCGAATGCCCATGTTTCACCATCTCGAAGATCAGTCACGTTCGTCCACTCATCACCCAACACAATCCCGTCATCATTATAAATCGTCGTGACGACCTCAACGTAACTTTGATCTTCACCACTTTCGTTTTCGACCTCCCCTTCTACGATTAAATCCTTGTCACCAAAGTCGTCTTCTGTCACTTCCATACTGCTGTCGACCAATGAGACTCCCTCTGGTGGTTCATATGTGTCTTCGTCGAACTCTCCCTCCAGTTCGTAGTCATCAATATTCTCCGGACTTGTGCCAAGGTAATAGACACGCGCTGACCATGTTTCGCCTGCATCGAGTGTCGTCAGTCGCCCTGTGTCGTTATCGAGATAGTTGCCATCATCATCGTACCAATCCGCTTGGAGTTCGATGTCACCGCTCGGTGCATCGCCGGTGTTCTCAACTGTCGTGTCAACGAAGACGTCCGTGGTAAAGTCACCCTCTTCAACGACCAACTCATGATCAACGATCTCTAGGTCCGCTGTCTCGTCTGATGAATCGTCCTCATCAGCTTCCTCTTCCGCATCATCATCGTCTGAACTCCCGTTCTCGTCAGTGTCATCGGACGTGTCTGCATCTGTTTCTATGTCGTCGTCTGCATCACCGTCGTCGTCTGCATCACCGTCGTCTCTCGTCCCACCCTCCATCTCCTCACTTTCATTTGAGCATCCAGCCAGGATTGTTGAGAGAACAACACCACTTCCGAGTAGCACCTTCCGCCGATTCATATCAACTGTTCTGGATGGTTATCTGATAGGCGTTTCGACTTTTGTCTATGTTCTTGCCAAAGGCAGACGGTACTGATCAGTTCAATGGCATCGACGTGTTTGGCTGCGGCTTGTTATTAAAAATAGTCTCGAGTGATTGTATCTCTCTAACCTTGATCAGCAGAGGTCATAGTCCACCCCTCGCAATCTCTTCCCAGTCAAAATCTACCTTCGCGCCCCTAATACTCAATCTTTCTTCTTTGAAGTTTACTACTAAACAGTAGATAGTAAAACGATCAATTCATTCTATTTCACTTCTCGATGGATGCGGAAGACGAACCTGTCCGAGAAGTGTATGGCAAGATATTTGCACCGCACGATGAGTATGAAGTGATCATCCAGGATCAGACCGTAGCTGGGAACACTCTCGAAGTCACAATTGGCATCGGGGAAGTGACCGACAATGGAGACGGCTGCGGTGGTGACCCAGTTAGATATGATTACTACTTTGCAGGTATTGAGAGCCAGGACTTTGAAGTGATTACGTTCCACCTTGATGATGCCCTAGGTACCCACGAATCTGTATTCACTTGCTAATACCAACAGACGGCCCACTCCTTCTCTGAGCGCAGCGAGAGTCTGGTAATGGTGTGAGGTGGACAGTTAGAGACCTCCCTGGAGTAGTACCTATCTAGTCTTAGCATTATTCGGAAATCAAAGGGTTTTTTATGCTGATACCGGCCCTCACCTCGAGTTGTCATGTCGACCATAACCGACAGCCGAACAATCGATATCGCCCTCAAGCCCAGACGTATAAAAAAGACAGCGGTGGTGTGGCTGTGAGTCGTTGTCACTGCTCGAGGTCACGACATGCGTCCAGCAGAACTGGGCGCGGGTCAGGCGGTTTGAATCCGAATCTCGCCGTCGGCGGTGACGGTAACCAGACAGTCGTTGTATTCGAAGCTAACCGTGCCGCCGGTTCGGGGGCCGTCTACACGGGGTTCGAACAACCGTTCGAGTGCATCTGCGTTGATCGCGTGGTGAAGTGGCTTGAGTGACGTGACATTGACATCGCGGTACGTCGCAACTGCTTGTGCAACGGCAACAGATAGTGGCGTCTCATCGAGTCGGTCGTACTGTACTGTATACGGCTCCTTGTGTGTCGTCGAGACAGAACGTGAAGTCATCTCGGTCATGTGAATATCCCCAATCCCGCGCGTGGGACAGCCACATCTTTGCCAGTCCAACTAAAGAGTCTAGCCGTTAACTGTATAATGTGGCGTGGGCAGCGATGGTTAATCAGTTAACCATCTCGCGTTCGATCGTCGAACAACCGGCTAAAAAGCTTCCATTCGGCGGATCGAACGTGCTTGTGAAAGGCGGGCGATGAGATATCGAGGGACTCAGCGATGGCTTCGCCGGTCGTCTCACGCGGCCAGTCGAAGAAACCGCCGTGATAGGCCGTCTGGACGACTTCGCGCTGACGATCGGTCAACGCCTCGAGCAGGGCGTCGTAACTGGGGCTCGCTGGTGATGTGAGATCGTCACTCGAGCGCTCGCGTCGGGCGAGCAGTGTGTGTGAAATGTTGCGGCGCTCGAGTTCGGTGAGCAGGGTACGGACGTCGACGGTGTCGGGGACGACAACTGTCGCCGTCGTCGTCTCGGGAGTTGCGACGAGTTCGCGGACGGAACCGCCGTACGTGTCGACGACGCCTCCGAGAGACGGGCTCTCGAGTGTGACTTGTAAGATTGGCCGTTGTGACACGTCGGAGATGACGGCGGCGGTGGCGACACCGTTGACAGCGCGGATACGGTCGATAGTCGTCTCCTCGAGTGGGCAGTCGACAGCGATGAAGACGACCGCAGGAGTTGTTTCGTCGGTTGTTGTACCCGCGAGTTCGACTGGCGTAGCGAGTTGAGACGCGATTCGGGAAAGGACGGATCCCGACTGGATCTCGAGTTCGAGTTCGGTAAGCGGTGTGTCTTGGTCGGCCGTAGCGCGGGTGACGGAGTCGATCGTCTGTGCGATTGTCGTGGCAAGGTCCGAAAGCAGGGATCGAAGCGGCTCGTCGAATGCCGCTGGGCGGTCGCCATAGAGCGCCAGGACGCCATAGAGGTAGTCCGAAGCGATGAGCGGCACAGCGATGACGGACTGATAGTTACTGGAAAGTGCTGTGCCGCGCCACTCGCCGTCGTGGACGTTCGCAGCCACGTTTTCGATGTAGACGGGTGACTCGGTCCGTGCAACACGACCGGCTGGCTCGCCGGCAGCGTCGTCGCTCGGCGGAATCGCAACCGTGTCGAGATACGCGCGTTCACGCCCGGCAATCGCTCGAGACTGTAACTGTGTTCCGCCGGGTGTCGGTTCGCTGAGCCAGGCCATCGAACACGCCTCGATGTCGACACAGCGGTCACAGATCGCCTGCTCGATCTCGCTGCGTGAGTCGGTTCCCAAGAGTATCGTCTCGATATCGGACCTGAGTTGGTCGATTGCGTGTCGTCGCTCGAGGCGTTCGTTCTGAGTGGTGAGTTCGCGTTCACGCTCGCGGAGGCTGTGTGCGCGACTGTGTTGCTCGAGTGCGCTTTCGGCGGTGTCTGCAAATAGCGTCGCAAGGTCGATCGTGCCCTCGTCGTAGCGCGCTGGATCTCTCGAGAGTGAAACCAGGACGCCGTAGGATCCAAGCGGCAAGTAAAGGCCGCTTTGGGCGTTGTCCCAGAGCGCAGGGTGAAACGGCTCTGGCCCGTGTTCGTCTCGAGTAACGGACTGGACCTGTCCCTCGATGAAGGCTGTCCACGCGAGATCAGTTTCAGGGTGGATCTGGGGAAGTGAATCGACCAGTGCGTCGAGACCAGCAGCCGATGTCTGGGGGGACAGTTCGTTTGCCCGGTCATCGTAGCGATAGAGAACTGCCTCGAGGCCGAGGATCTCGGCAGCGAACGCAATGAGTAACTCGGCTGCGCGGTCGGTCGAGTCCGCACTGAGCAGCGTCTGGGTCGCGTCGTGAAGTTCGCGGAGCGTTTCGCAAGCGTGGACGTGGTCGGTGTTGTCGCCGCTCTGGTCCGAGTCGCCAGAGTCGATTGTGTCTGCACTTGTCGTCGCTCGAGTATGTGCGAGTGCCCGACGCAACCGATGGGCGAGGACGGCGGGCATTTCGACTGTCTCCTGGGTGAGCACATCGGTGGCATCCTCGAGCAGCGTGTCGACCGTGTCTGACTCGCCCGAGTCGTCCGACTCGAGAACATAGACGAGCGGATACGTGTCGTCGATAGCGTCGTTGGATCGTACGGCCGCAATGACGTCTCGATCGCAGGTCAGTAGACAGTCGCTTGACTCGAGCGTCGCTGTCTTGAGTGTCGCCGGCGAGTCGACGGCTGCGAAGATTGTAATGGGTTGGCCTGTGTCAGTATCATCTGATTGCGGGGTGCCAGCATCGTTTTCGGAGCCATCACCTGCCTCGAGTCCTGCCATCACAGTCTCACGCCACGATGGCGGGCCGACCACCACCACGCTGACCGGAGTCGATCCGGTTGAGATGAGACTGTGAACCATAGTTACTCTGCGAGCGGCACGAACAAAAGCATCGTGTCGATACTGTTTGGGGGACAATTGCTCGAGCCAGGTCCGGTCGGCGGGTTCGCTCGAGTTAGTAGCCGATCACGTCACCGTCTTTCCGAGGTTCAGTTGCCCCCGAAAGTGTCTCGCCACGTTTACGGACGAGTTGCGCACCGCCGAACAGCACTGGCGGCAGGACGCTCACATTGTGTCCCCTCCGTACAAGCGCGGTCTGTGCCGGGAGTCGCTCTTCAACGCCGAGTGTTCCATCTTCGCGGTAGCGCCAGCGAGGTGCATCCAGCGCGGCTTGTGGCGTCATGTCGTAGTCGATCAGATTCGACAGAACCTGCACGTGGCCCTGTGGCTGCATATACCCGCCCATGACGCCAAACGCAGCCCAGTCGTCGGTATCGAGTTTCGCAATCGCGGGAACGAGCGTATGGAACGGGCGCTTTGCTGGCTCGAGACTGTTCGGATGGTCGGCCTCAAGTGAGAAGGATGCGCCGCGGTTCTGGAGTGCAATCCCGGTGTCTCCGGCGACGAGGCCGCTGCCGAAGCCGGCGAATCGGGAGTTGATATAGGAGACGAGGTTGCCTTCGTCGTCGCCGACAGTCAAGAGGACGGTATCTGCGTCCTCAGCATTCGCGTTCGGCACGCCGACTGCAGGGTCTTGGATTGGCGTTTCGCTGATCGCCGACGCTCGCTCGCGGGCGTAGGACTTCGAGGCCAGTGGGGGAATCTCCTCGAATTCGGGATCTGTAATGTAGTGATGGCCATCGACGAACGCGAGTTTCATGGCCTCAGCGAAGGCGTGGACGCGCTCGGGAGACTCGTAGTCGTGGTCGCCCGCGCCGATTGCTTCGGCGATGTTCAGTGCCTCGAGTGCGATCAGTCCCTGATTGTTCGGTGGGAGTTCGTAGATTTCAGCGCCGTTGTAGGTCGTGCTCACCGGGTCGACGAACTCGGGTTCGAAGTCAGCCAGATCGTTGTGGCTCAGGAAGCCGCCTGCGGACTGTACTTCCTCGACGATTGCGTCCGCGATTTCGCCCTCGTAGACGGCGTCTGCGCCCTCCTCGGCTATCAGTTGCAGTGACTCACCGAGTCGGGGCAGCGTGACTGTCTGGCCGGGCTCTGGACTCTCGCCGTCGAACAGATACGCCTCACGCGCGTGATCGTCTGTAAATAGGTCCTCGGCCCCCTGCCAGTAGTACGCGATAACCGGCGAGACGGGATAGCCGTCCGTCGCGTAGTGAATCGCCGGCTCGAGGACATCACCCAGGGACTTCCGGCCGAATCGATCGACAGTTGCTTCCCAGCCTCGAGCCGTTCCCGGGACCGTTACTGCGTGGGGTCCGAGGAAGGGCATCTCGAGGTCATCGGTGTTCGTCTCGCCGTCGACAGCGTACCCTCGAGAGTCCGGGTAGTACTGTGAGAGTGTCTCAGCGTCGGTGTTCTCAAGTGCGTTCGTCACGCGCTCGATTGAGGCGTCAGCGGGTGCGGGACCGCAGGAACGCATCGCACCAACCTCGCCGTCTGCAGTCCGGTAGAGCGCGAACACGTCGCCGCCGAGTCCAGTCGAGGTCGGCTCGACGACGTTCAGTGCGGCAGCTGTCGCCACTGCTGCGTCGAACGCATTCCCGCCGTCTTCCAGTATCGAGACACCCGCCTGTGCGGCAAGCGGCTGACTCGTCGCAACCAGCCCGCGGTTCGCATAGACAGTCGATCGTCGTGACTCGAATCGATCGAGAATCGCATCGAAATCAGTCTCGCCCATACGCTGTCAGGGTGTGCAACGGGCAAAAACGTGCCCATCACTCGAGTGACAATGGCCTGTGACTCACGCGATAGCCACGTTCGCCGTCACGGTCTTCCTCGAGCGAGTCGACGGCTGTGGCTTCGCGAAACTGGATTCGTCGTTCCATCTTCGTCATGACTGGCGTCTCGTAGTGTTCGGCCTCGTACTCGAGCGTGGAGCCATCATCCCGACGCTGTGAGACGAACTCCTCGTGGCGAGCTAGCCGTGCCCGACCGACCGACCGCGACAGCGCCGGTACCTCGGCCACGCCCGCATCGAAGGCCTCGAGAAACGCCGACTCGAGTTCGTAGCCAACCGAATTGCGACCGGCACACATCGCGGCAAGTGTCGTGGTTCCGGTCCCCCAGAACGGATCGAGGACGGTGTCGCCGTAGGCTGAGTACATACAACACAGCCGATAGGGGATCTCGAGTGGGTACGCCGCAGATCGCTCGCGCAGGTCGGCTCCAGCCTCGCCGTCGAGGTCGAAATCGAGTTCTTGCAGTTCGCCCTGGACTTCGGTCCAGACATCGGAGAACCAGCGGTTGCGTTCCTCCCAGAAGTAGGCGGCTTCGTAGCGCCGATCCGCGCCGGGCTCGAACCCACGGCTGTCGCCCCCGTTTCGGAAGATCAGGATGTACTCGTGTTCTAAGGTGACGTAGGCATTCGGCGGGATCATGCCACTACCCATGAACTTGGCCGCGCTGTTTGTCGGCTTGCGCCAGAGCACATCCGGCAGCGGGTCGAATCCCCGCGTCTCGAACGCCTCGAGGATGCGAGCGTGGTTCGGATAGACGCGGAAACTATCATCGAGCGAGCGCGTCGCATCACCGATGTTGAGACAGACGATCCCGCCGTCGACGACCACACGCTCGAGTTCGTCCCAGACTGCCTCGAGTTGGGCGTGCATCGCCTCGAACGCCGCTTGCCCGTCTGCGGCCTCGAGTGCATCGCCGATTTCCGGATCGAGGGTCGCAAACAGGTCGTCCCACATCTCGATCATGGGATACGGCGGTGAGGTGACGACGAGGTCGATGGAATCGTCCTCGAGGGCCGACAGCGACCGAGCATCATCGACGACGACGCGGTGGCTCGTCTCCATTGGGTCACACTGTCGGCGTCGCCACCTTAGCTCCTTCGTCACCGCTGTCAGGCGTGGCGAATTCGATGTAGGGGCGATCAGTGAGAAATCGAAGACGATCGCCGCGAAACGCAGTTACTCGTCGTCGCTCTCGTCCGTGCTCGCTTCTGCCTCTTCAGCGTCATCCTCGAGTTCCATCTCGTCTTCGCCGTCGTCGCCGTCTTCATCCAAATCAGCGGTCGTCGCCGGCTCGAACTCTTCGATCGGCTCCCACTCTTCGTCCTCGCCACTTGCTCCCAGCCGTTTGCGAAGCGCAATCGCGCCAGCGACGAGTCCAACTGCGAGCAACAGCTTTGGTAGCCGACTCGACCCGTCGCTTTCGGCGTCAACATCGATATCAGTCTCGCCAGCAGCGTCGTCTTCCGCAGTCTCTTCGTCGAGCACCTCAGATTCTGCGCCAGTCGCTTCTTCGACCTGTTCGGTAACGTCGTCGATAATTTCCGGCTCGTCAAGACTCTCGAGCGGTGATCCCTCGAGATCGCTCGATTGCTGACCGACGAGGAAACCAAGCGCGGCACCGAGTCCAAACACGGCACCCACCAATGGAAGACGACGCTGCTGGGCGCTTGTGTCGGACTCTTCGACAGCCTCGAGAATTGACTCTCGCATCGGGCTGTCGAGTCCTTTACCGACTGCTTCTTTGACCACAATCTCCGACAGGGTTTTGTCCTGTTGTTCGCTCTCGGGCATAATCGCATCCGTCTACATGGCTGTACATAACTGTATTCACCGTTTCAATCGATTCGTGTGAGCGCTCGAGTGGTAAGCTGTCCTTACTCGCGCACCGGCTGTCTGTAGTTCCGTATTGCTGCAGGCCATTGGAGCACAATCACGACACAGGTTGGCTTATCGGAAGAACATGCGAGCGGTTTTGCACGCTGTGGCCTCCCAACTCCGTAGCGTGTCCCAGCCGAAACTGTTCGAGACTAGATTCAGTTCGTCGCTGAACTCTCTCGAGCACCGACTAGTCACTGCTTGAGACTAATCGAATGTATCAACCGGAAACACTGTCCGCGTAAACATCCTGTTACCCTCCTATAAGGTCTGTATCAGCGGCTCAAATCAGTGGTAATGTCTTGCATAACGAAAGTGGCCTACTGTGAACGGCGATGTATGAGTGTCATTCGTCAGCCTGGCGTCCTCGGCCGGACGACGCGACAGCGAGTCGTTGGGCTGACCGCCGCACTCTCTGCTGCGGCGCTCGAGACGCTTGCCGTTGCCATCTGGTTCGGCCTTGTCGTTGGCTCGCGGACAACGTCGACGGCGCTTGCCGGGCTTGGAATCCTGTTCTGTGGTGCACTGCTCAGGGCGGGCGTTTTCGGTGCCACGGTTAACGAACTTGGCGAACTCCTCGAGCCGCGACGCCTCGGTGCGGCGACGATTCTGACCGGCGGCTGGATCGTCTGGCTGTTGCTCGCAGAGCAAATCGGCGGGCAGGAAGGCGTTGTGCTTGCCACGCTCGCGCTTGCGATCGTCTTGACTGCCCAGTTCGAGTACGAACGGCGAGTATTTGGCCACCGCTCGATTCGTGACACCTCGTTCACGCCGATCGTTCCCGCCGTGTTGCTCGCAGTCGGCGCATCGGCGCTGCTTGGATCGGCCTGGTTCATCGACTGGACGCTCACGTCTCCGCCGATCGCACTCGAGATAACGACGGTCGTGATCCGGATCGAAGCGGTCCAACTCGGTGGCGTCGTCTTCGGCCTGTTCGCGTTCATTGCCCATCAGCGCCGATTCCAGCGCCTGCTTTCGCACTGCTGACTTACTTCCCTTCGGCGCCAACGTTCTGGTCGCTCTCGAGCGAACCCGGATCTGGCTCGATTGTCGCGTACTGGACCGCTCGCTGGCCGAGCGTCGCGACTCGATCTGCTAACTTCTCGTCGACGAACTCGCCGTCCTCGAGTGCCGAGTGTGCGTTCGGTATCGCTGCCTGATGAGGCAACACCCACGCTTTCAGCGACCGGCAGACGGATCTGAGGTGCTCGAGTGCGGTGACGGGGAACGCACCACCCGAGACGGCAAGCAACCCGACAGTCGTGTCTTCGAACTCGTCGAACCCACAGTAATCGATCGCAGTCTTCAGCGGCGAGGCGTACGAGCCGTGATACATCGGCGAGCCGAGGAGGATTGCATCTGCCGCTTGCAGTTCGTTCGCGAGTTGTGCTGCATCACCGGCCGTCTCGCGGTCGCGGTCTGCATCGAACGCGGGCAGGTCGTACTCCCGGAGATCAAGTAAGGTGGTGCTCGCACCGGCAGCCGATGCAGCCTCGAGGGCGTGCTCGAGTGCCAATCTGGTCGTACTTTCATCGCGCAGGCTTCCACAGACGCCAACGACGTGGACAGCTTCCATAGAACGCTTGACGACGCCGGTGTTGAAATATCTCCGGCCCGCTCAGAGACAGAGGCGAGTACCTATTCGGCCATAAAGATAAACCAACCTGCATAGGTACAGCCAGTATGACACAGCGTGTAATCTGTCCGCATTGCTCGGAGAAGATTCCTGTTGATTTCAATCGAAAAGTGCTCCAGACGCGAGCAAAGCCGGGCACGCTGCGCGATGACTTCGACCGATCGTCTGTGTGTTCGAAGTGTGACGAGAAATTCGCGTGCAAACTCAAAGATCCGATGCGGCGACGGCGGTAGGACGCCAGACAGCCGAGCGGAATATCGATACGCCTCGAGTGCATACTGCGGGCATGGACGAGGACCGCGAGCCATCGGTCAACATCAGCGGCGGTGCCTCCGGTGGTGGCGTTCCCGCCGAGTTCGATCCGGAAACGGCCGAAACCCGCGCTGAGCGCGTCATCGACCGTCTTGGTGAACGCTACTGGCAGAAAACCTACGGCGGACGGGACGCGTTTTCCTGCCTTGTTCGCACAATTTTGAGTCAGAACACGAGTGACAAAGCGAGCCAGCCCGCCTACGACGCGCTGGTCGACCGGTATCGTCCGGACGTATCTGACGGCCGCGAGTCAGACCTCGCCGACGCACTCGCCACCGCCGAGCACTCAACACTCGCAGAGACGATTCAGCCAGCCGGCCTCTACAACCAAAAGTCCGAGATGATCCGTGAGGCGGCCGACTGGGTGCTTGAGGAGTTCGGTTCCGGGGCGGCCTTCGACGCATTCGTCAAAGACGAGGATCCAGCTGTGGTCCGCGACACACTGCTTTCGGTTCGGGGCGTCGGCCCGAAAACCGCCGACTGCGTGTTGCTCTTCGCTGGCGGTCGCGACGGCGTCTTTCCAAACTAAACGCAGGACATCTGGTCACAATCTGGAACTATGACAGTACAATAATAGGTATTGTTCTGATTCTATCACCCATCCAATTATTATTACATAGTAGTTACTAGCTCCAGGATGCCAAGCGAGACGTTCACTGATTTATTTGAGGAGACGAGGGGAGAAAAATGGAAACTTGCAGAAGATGCTCCTGAGATTTACTGGGAAGCTATAGAATCATTAGAGGAATCTCTTGAAGACGGCAACAATAGAGATATTATACTCAGCGCGTTCACCGAAGAAACACGTCCTCTAGAATACACTGGACGAATTTCTGTGATTAATACTACACGGGCAACATTATTCTTTGACGTAGATGATGAGGTGTTCAAACCACTATCTATCGGTATGACGCAGGGAGGGCCACTAAATGGCGACCAAGTGTCAAGTGCTCTTAATGAATTATACGAGAAAGCAGAGGTGACTACAGCAGAATTATTGCAGTCGAAATCAAAATCAGAGGCCCTTCGTTCAATCAAACAATCACGTGATTTCATCATAGGAAATGTGAATTCCTTCCTTCAGGAATGTATGGAGTTGAAACAGTTTCTCCATACTCCCAAGAAGAATCGAGACGAAATCTATGAGAAGCAGGCTCCACGAGTTGAAAGGGAGTTACATAATCTTCTTAGCTCAGTATGGACATTCCAAGAAACGGTTGACGCCAGCCTGAAAAAGCTCGAAGTTTCTGACGAACACAAGCACTATCTACAAAAATATGAAGATGAAATTTCGACAGCAACTGGATTACGGCATTGCATTCAACACACGTTATCAATTCGAATAAATTGGATAGCTCAATACTCACATTCGATGGATAGATACGAATTCTCAATTGGTGTTCCACTGGCCCAAGTGCATAATGACGACTTATATGATGGCGTGACATATTATGATGCAGGTGGTGACCCACATTCTCCACTTGAATACTTCTACGGAGACATCAATGACCGTATAATCAATCTAGAAGAGTTGGCTGATTCAATACAGAAACATAGTGCTAATCTCTATGAGTCTTTAAAAGAGGAACTTTATGGTGATTCTCGGGTAGACCCAGAAAAAGCCAAAAAGCATCATGTAATCACATGTACCGAATTTTTCGATGTCGACGATGATATTGATACAGTATATTTATAGCATATCTGAATCAAAGGAATATCTAGACGAATATTCTGAATTTTGTTTAGCGATTTCACGGGCCGTAGGAACTGCTGAGTCAGGAATTTGTAATTCACCATCTTTCACGTATCCTCGGAGATCGATTCCGTGTTTGAGAGCCGCCAAGTAAGCACTCATCGGAGTTGTTTCGTACTCTAGTTCATTTACTGTAAAGGGAAATATCGTTTCTATCACATCTGGGGGGTGCCATTCTATGCCCTCATCCTCCTTACTGAATCGCATTACACCTTTTTCCTCAAATCTATAAACTCCATTTTCTTTGTCGTGGTGTAATACTTCAAATGAGAATCCTTCTTTAGTTCCTTTTCGAGGAAGTGGAATTCTATCATTATAGCAAGTCAAACAATACGATTCCTGCTGAGCCATAGTTGGTAGCTTCCCTTCAACATATCCCCCCCATTTCGTATCACAAAAATAAGTAGCAACGTAATCTCCATCTTCTAAAGATGTTGGACAGCCATCACAGTATCTTTCAGTAGTATATTCCTCTTCAGCTCGGCCAATTCTTTGGAGGTTCATACCCAGATATTCGTTCAATTCAACAAATATCTTCGGCCAGTTGCGTAGAAAAACGCTCTACGACGGCCAAATTTAGTCATACTCAAAAACGACAACCTTTCCGGTTGATACGCACGTTCATCGTATCTACCGTCGCCTCGGCATCGCGTCGCCCGACGCCGATCACGAAACAGTTCGGGCCGCCCTCGAGCGCGAGGTCCCTGCCGAGAAGTGTGGCTTTGGGCATACGGCATCCATCCAGTTCGGCCGCGAGTTTTGCACGGCGCGTAGGCCGGCCTGTCTCGAAGACCCCGACGCCTGTCCGATGGGTGATCTCTGTGACCAGATCGGTGTCTATCCCGCGAGTGGTGAGGTCGTTGACCCTGCTGACGCGCTCGAGTGAGTGTGGAGTGGAGAAAGCGTGTCCACTCGAGAACCAGTAATATGTAGCTGTATTATCTTGTAGTTGTATACCCGTCTTTGTATATGGCAATGAAAACTCTGAGAATCACTGAGGAGGCGTACGAACGACTCCAGTCTCACAAACGGGGTGATGAGAGCGTTACAGACACTATTCTCCGGTTGACGGAACCCGATACTGACGGATTCGGTGTGCTCGCTGACGACGACGGGTTCGCTTCGGCCGCTGGTCGCACACACGAAGAACTCGATGATGCATTCGACAGGCGACGTAAACAGCGTAACAGTGATACCTAACCTCGGGACGTTTTTCACTGATGGTGATGGCGAGCCCAGAGCACTGTGTTCTACCTATCACACTCAACTAGTACTATTTCATTCAGGAGTCCACCTGTGGGAACTCGCTCACTCTACGTGAAAATTGACCGAAACATCTTTATGGTACATTCGACTACATTCGGGTACATTATGCCGGTGCTCCTCAAAGACCACGACTCCGAACTTACTCTTCGGCCGGGAACGACAAAGTCGGACATTGTAGCGTATCTATACCAAAATCCCGAGTGGGGATATTCCCCACAGGAGCTAAAGGAAACCCTCGATATTCCCCGGGGGACTGCGACAACCACACTCAAACGCCTCTACGACAACGGTTACATCGGAAAAACCGACGACGGGTACTATCATGCTCTGAGCGAACGAGAAGACATTCGACGGTACGTCTCTAATCTTGACCAAGTACACCGATTATTTGGCCATCACCGTGATGTGGACGCCACACCCGAAGGTCCCGAAAAACAAATTGGAGAGGACCGCACTGACGCGGAACTCGATGCAGAACTCGTAGAGCTTGAATCGGGTTTGGAAGAGTTGCATGAGTAAACTGTCAGCAGGTGATGTTTGTTGGGCACGAGATCCAACAGATGCCCATCCACAGAGACCAATTATCGTTTTATCTCATGAGACACACCCGTTCAGTGCCACTGATTGTACTGTGATGTGTGTCGGGACAAGCGCTGGAAAATATCAGCAAACGACTCCTGAACTCAAAAACGAGCACCTCCACGGCATTTCGTTCAACGACACGTCGTACCTGATGCCATGGGCACTATACACGATTCCACCAGCATCAATCATGAACGGAAAAGCCAACGGTGAACTTACAGAAGATGGGCGAAGACTGGTGAAAAAGTCACTAATTTCTCTCATTCCGTAACTGGCCACTCTCCTTGAATATCGATCGAGCGTGCGTCCAATTATCGATAGCTGTGCTGAATACGTTTATTCCGGGCCATCACAAAGTACCTCCTGTGATCGTCGTCGCAACGTCGGACTTCGAGGTGTACCACGGCGTCGTCAACGAGCTTCGAGACCGGGGCTCGCAGTTCACGACGCTCGAGCCGGACGAGCCGTTGCCCGAGCAAACCGCAGTCGTCGTTACTGACACAGACCATGCGGGGGAGTTTGCAGACGTCACGACAATTGTCGCAGAACCAGACGAGCCACGCCGCGCCGTCGATCAGGCACTGACGGCGGTTCGTGGCGACGGCGGACGGACGATTATTGGCGTTGATCCCGGACGAAAACCCGGTATTGCTGTTCTGGCCGGCGAGATGGTCGTCGCCGCGTTCCAGGTGCCACTGGCCGACGCCGTCGACGCGATTCAGCGTGAGGTCAGCGAAGCCACCAACCCACTCGTCCGGATCGGCGACGGCTCCCGGCTTCAGGGGGCTACACTCGTCAACGATCTCGAGGACGTCCAGGTCGAACTCGTCGACGAAACGGGGACGACGCCCTACCTCGGGACGGGTGCCCGCGGCATGGAAGACGTTCTCGCCGCAGTGAATATCGCCCGCCTCGAGGGTGAACTCGTCGACCGTCGCGACATCGAGCCGACGGCCGGAGAGCTACAGGTGATCAAGGATCGCTCGCGCGAGCAGAGCGAACACAATCGCGCGATCGACGAGATGCTTGCACGGCGGGTCGCTGCGGGTGAGTTGACTGTCGAGGAAGCGCTGGCCGAACATCGAGCAGCCAGTCAGGGTGCTGCGGCAGGTGACGGTGACGACACTGACGGTGCTGACAGTGCTGACGAAACGGACGGTGCTGACGACACCACCACGAACTGAGACGGCTGCTTACTGGACAACCGTTGCCCAGCGCTTCTTTACGGCCGGCCTCGAGATGATCCACCAGGTGACTGCGCCGCCAAAACAGCCGGCGAACGCGAGGATGCCATCAGTTGAGCCACCGTCGGCGACGAGTGCGAGCGCGCCCAGTATGGCGGCACCGGCGAACGCTTTTGTCGGGTCGTCATCGGCGAGTCGTGCGCCGACAAGCAAGAACGCGGTGGCGAAGATAACTGAGGCCACGACATCGACGAGGTAGTGAACGCCGAGTGCGAGTCTCGAGGCGGCGACAACGGTGATAATCGCCGCGGCAAGGCTGAGGCGGAGTCGGCGCGTGAGTCGGCCGCGCAGCCCCCAGAGTGCAAGGGCGGTCCAGAGCAGTGTTGCGGCCATGGTGTGCCCGCTCGGGAAGCCATCGCCCTCGCGCGGGACGGCCTGCAACGAGGATGGCGGTCGGGGGAGGCCAAACGTCGTTTTCAGGATGAGCGTAAATGCGAGGCCGCCGAGGACGATCGCCAGGACGAACGCCGTCCGGTCGGTGATGAGTTGTGGTGCTCCACGGCGGGCGGACCGATAGGCATCGACCCCAGCGAGTGCGAACAGGACGCCAACGATGAGGAGTTCATCACCCAGTAGCGCCGTGAGTTCGGCGACCGAGACGAGCCACTCCGGGAGGTGCGTGCGGACAAATTCGGTGACGCCGAGGCTTCGGTCCATCGTTTTGATATGCTTCCACAGATCGCCGTCTGCGGCCTGGTTTCCTGCGTCTTTTCCGCGCTGGCTAATCTATGTGTCGGAGTTCGTATCGGTTCCCCTCGCTCGAGTACATTGAACCGTTTGACAGGTTCGAATCAAACGTGGTCGTGTAAAATCAATGCTGTAACAGGACACACCGAGCGTCTGTACAGTATACTTGAGAAACATATAACGGGCCAGCCGGAATCTGCTGGTGTGAACCAGTGGTTATGGAGTCGAAATCGAGTACGTCGACGCCGTCTAGTGCCGTCAGGGACCACGGGGGGACCGTCCCACGCGCTGTCTTACACAAGAAAATCCTCGACACGGCAGAGGCGCGCCCGGAGGCCTCAATGGAGGGCATCGCAGAGGCCGTCAACGGTGCCACCCTTTCCATCGTCGAGCAGGTCCTCGAGGAGTACGGTGATCCGGGAGCACACGCTGTGGCAGACGATACTGCCGTGACAGATGGGGTTGACAACATGGAACCGGGAGCACCGATAGACGAACCTGACGACGAACAGCCCTCGAGTGAGCCGCGGGAGACGAGTACAGACGCAGACGAGCACGCGGCTGCGGATTCGAACGAGACAACTGCTGGCGACGAGTCGGTAGGCGGAGCCGATACTGACGCCACAGTCGAACCCGCATCCGTCGATGTGGATGAATCGAAACCTGGCGAGACAGACGCCTCGAGCAAAGCCGGTGAATCGGTCGACGACGAGCCAGCGCCGACAACAGACACTGCGATACAGCCCGCTGCGTTGACTGCGAAACAACGCGAGACGCTGCGCGAAATCGCCCGCCAACCGACGGCGACGCAAGCAACGCTGGCCGATAAACTCGGGGTAACGAGTGCGACGATTAGCCAGCGCGTGAACTCCATCGAGGGGTTCGACTGGTCGGATCGCCGCGCGTTTGTCGACGGGCTGTTCGATGACGACGACCTCGAGGAGACACCAGCCGCCGGTAGCCAGGACGAGACAAACTCTGATGAGACGCGTACGGAGGCACATACACACGAGCACCCAGAACCGTCAACTGAAACTGCACAACCGATGCAAGCGGACGACAGCGACGAGGAACCACAATCTGTGACAGACCGTGAACAGTACACATCAGCTGACGAACACCACCAGCACCCACCGCACTCACTCGAGGCACTCACCGAACTCACGGAGCAACTCGAGGCCCTGGAAGATCACCTCGAGCGACTCGAGGAGCGGTGTCTGGCACTCGAGTCACAATCAGAATCGACTGACTCGCATGTAGCCACTGAGTCTGGCTTGCTCTCTGAGCCCGAACTGACGCATAAGGTCTTACACGCCTGTTTGCGGGCCGATACCATCTCTGAAGAAGAGGAGCTTCGACTGTTGAAGTTGCTCACAGCTTCGGGGACAGAGTCCGAGTGAGGTCTACCCGCTCGCTCACTACGGCGCAGTTTTGCTGTTTGTGAGTGTTCGTAAAAAGATATATTCTAGCCACGTCTCTGAGCATGTATGGACAGTCCGCCAGACAGCCGTCTGTTTGCGATGTGTCTGCTTTCGGCCCTCACGGCCTTTGTCGTCTGGGTTCTCTTCGGTTCTGCGTACAACGGCGGCGTCATCCTCTTCATCGCAATCGCGGTCTTTGCCGTCCTGATGTTCATCGACGGATACAGACAGACCGCGTAGCGTTTGATCACTCCGAGTGAACATTTGTTCGACGGAGAGAATCAATCTCCTCGAGAAGTCAAAGACGCAGCTAGTCCTTGGTGTGAGTCGCTCTGGATCTGCGCACTCTCGCTATCGTTTTATTGTGCTCGCTCGAGTGACTGTTCGGGACTCGTCCTAGTGTTTGGTACTCTCGACTAGAGGGGCTGGGTGTGAGTGATTGCAGTCACCTCTCCTAGTACTAGGGCGTACAGTGTCCACTTGTGACGCTCTAGGCTAGGCTCGGAGAATACTCTGAGTCGTCGCTCGCCGCGCAGGGGCCGGAGTGTTCTACTCTGTGACTGAGGTGAAATCGGCCAACGGCACGCTGTTTCACTCGGGAGTGCAGGCATGGACCGCCACTACCTTTTTACCGAGGATTGGCGTGGGCGTTGGACATGCAAGCTGTCGTCTTAGCTGCAGGAAAGGGGACCCGCCTGCGACCGCTGACGGAAGATAAACCGAAGGCGCTGGTCGAAGTCGATGGCCGGCCGATCATCGAAGACGTCTTCGACAACCTCCTCGCGGTCGGTGCGTCGGAGTTGCTCGTCGTCGTTGGCTACCTGAAAGAACAGCTCATGGAGCGCTACGGCGACGACTACCGAGGCGTTCCCATCACCTACGCCCACCAGGCCGAACAGCGCGGACTCGCCCACGCCATCTTGCAGGTCGAATCCCACATCGAGGACGACTTCATGCTGATGCTTGGCGACAACGTCTTCCGCTCGAATCTCGCCGACGTGGTCAATCGCCAGGGCGAAGAGCGCGCCGACGCTGCCTTCCTCGTCGAGGAAGTCCCATACGAGGAGGCAAGTCGCTACGGTGTCCTCGATACGAACGAGTACGGCGAGATCATCGAAGTCGTCGAGAAACCCGACGACCCGCCGTCGAATCTCGTGATGACTGGCTTCTACACGTTCACGCCGGCGATCTTCCACGCCTGTCACCTCGTCCAGCCGAGCGACCGCGGCGAGTACGAACTCTCCGATGCGATCGATCTGTTGATCCACTCCGGGCGGACGATCGATGCCCTCCGGATGGAAGGCTGGCGTATCGACGTCGGCTATCCCGAGGACCGAGGGCGCGCGACACAGCGACTCGAGGAAGCAACTCCAGAGGCGACTGCGAGTACACGGACGACGCCCGAAGCCGAGACGGACTGAGTGAAACGAGAGAGTCAGAACGCTCGAGTAGAGTGTCGGCCCTGGCTCGCTGTGGGTCGTTGCTCTCGCGTTTGTGAGATCCTGCTGCTGCGCCACGCGACGCCGTGCTCGCAGGCTTTATCAAATCACGGCGCGACGTACGCGCTAATGGCTGAGGAACCGGACCCCGCCACGGTCGCCGACGCGGCGGCCGACTTCTGTGCGGATACCGACGACGGCGAGGCTATCCTCGAGACGGTGCTCGCCGTCGACGGCGACCACGAGACGTGGACGTTCGATGACCTTCCGCTAGATTCGGGGACGTTCGGCGAACTCGTCTCGCGCGATATCGTCGTGCGCGCTGGCGACGAGTATCGTGTCGCGAGCCGTGACGGCGTTCGGGCCACACTCGAGGGTGAGTCACTTTCCACTGAGGAATCAGCACCCGGCCCGACGCTTGCTGAGCGCATGTCGATTGACTTCGACGGGCGGGCACTGGCAGGGCTCATCGGCGCTCTTGCCGTGGTGGTCGCGATGCGCCTGCTGAATTTTCGGTCCGTCTTTCAGGGTGATCACGTCGTCTCGCCGGCGAACGATCCGTACTACTATCGCTACTGGACAGAGGAGTTACTTGCTGAGTCGGATGGACTGACCGACTGGAGTGTCGTGACGGCGATGCCAGACGGTGCAGCCGGAACGCGTCCCTTTACCCACGCCGCAAACTGGCTGTTCGCATCCCTGCTTGGTGGCGATCAGTGGGCCGCTGCAATGGTCGCCGCGTGGGTGCCCATCATCATGACGGTTCTATTGGGGATCGTCGTCTACTGGCTCGCCATCATCCTCACTGATGACGTTCGCGTCGGCCTCGCATCCGTCTTCTTGCTGGCGTTGACCCCCGTCCACGCCGTCTATACGTCCGTCGGTTTCCTCGAGCACCGGCCGTATCAGTACTTCTGGCTCGGCGTCACACTGTTGGGATTGTGCTGGATCGCTGTCGACCTGCAACGCCGTCGAGCGCACACTGACAGTGCTCGAGCAGCCGTCCGGGCACACCTCGAGCGCCCAGGGACGTGGCTTGCAGCTGGTGCGTTCGGGATTGCGCTCGCACTGTCGGCACACGCCTGGGGTGGCTCGGCGCTGATGTTTATCCCCGTCGCCGGCTACGTCGGACTGAAAGTCGCTCTCGACGCGCGAAACGGTATTTCACCACTGCTGGCGAATCTTCCGGTTCTCGTTGGATTAGTGGTCTCCGCCGCTGTCGCCGGCTTCTTGCACCTTCGCTGGGGCTGGCACGAGCCCTTTACTGCCATCGTTCCCGTCCTCGTCGTCGTCGGTGCTGTCGTCGTCGCCGGTCTGGGCGAACTCTGGGCACTCCTCGAGTGGCCAACGAGTGGATTGGTTGGACTCGAGGCCGTCACTGCGGTTGTCGGCCTCGTTGCATTTCACTCACTGCGTCCGGACGAGTGGGCGCAACTGCGCGAGCGGGCTGACGATGTCTTTTTCCGAGAACATCACGGTGCCACGGAGATTGGGTCCCTCTTTGCAGCCGAGAACGCGATCATCCTCGAGCCGATGGCTCAGATCGGGATTGGCTTCTATATCGCAATTGGTGTGCTGTGCTGGGCGTGCTGGGTCGCAACCAAGCGCTACGAGCCGGGATGGTTGTTGCTTGGGACGTACGGCATCTTCTGGCTCGCGTTGGCGGCGTTTCAAGTACGGTTTGCCGCGCAGTTGTCGATCGTGCTGTCAGTTCTTGGTGGCCTCGGACTGGTCTATCTGCTGTCCTGGGTCGATCTGGCTCGCACGCCACAACTGTTCCGAACGCGTGATTCGGATTCGAAGCGAGAGCAGCGTGCTCGCAGCCCCGTTGCCGACGGCGGCGAGCGCGAACACAGTATTCGCCTACCAGCAGACCGCACAAAGCTCATTGCACTGGTCTGGGTCGTGTTGTTGATCTGTGGATTGAACCTGTTTTTCGTCCCGTCGCTGAGTGCGCAGACGACCTACAGCGACGGTGAGTTCGACGCCGCGATGGCGATTGACGACCATGCAGACGCGGTTGATCGGGCGGACAACGGCGAGTTCGTCCTCAGTCAGTGGGGCGACAACCGCATGTACAACTACTTCGTCAGCGGGGACTCCCAGAGTTACAGCTACGCGGCAAACACCTACGACGATTTTATCGCTGACGACGACCCCGACGCCTGGTACGACGACGAGTTCGACGGGCGGGTTGGGTACGTCGTCGTCACCGACCGCGGCGAGGCCCCCGGAACGAACGCCTATGTCCAACTCCACCAAGAGCATGGAATCGGGGGCGCTGACGACCCGCTCGAGCACTATCAGACAATCTCCATCGACGATGAGGCCTTAGCGTTTGCCGTCGTCCCCGGAGCAAACATTACCACGACTGGTGAGTCTGGCGAGACGATCACTGTCGCCACCGAACAGACGGTATCAGGAGAGACAATCGAGTACGAGCGATCGGTGACCGTTGATGACGACGGCAACCTTGCGGTTACGGTACCGTACTCCGGCGAGTACACCGTTGGCGACGAGACTGTCGAGGTCTCTGAATCCGCCGTCGAAACCGGTGAGACAGTCGAACTCGAGTAAGTTTCGTTGCGGGTGCCATCGTCGTCCTCGTCAAACTGACTGAGTAGTGATACTGAAATAGCACGAATACCGAGAGTAACCTCATTCAGACATCATATCTTCAGAGGGGAAACGGTCAGGATAAAATATAAAATATGTTATATGAGCCGCTGGTGTGCGACGGAACGAATGTTGAACGGATGGAAGTACCGGCTGGTAAGCGTCGTCGGCGTGATTGTGCTGACCGCGGGTGCCGTCGTCGTGGCAAACCACCCGCTCGCACAGCGGCTGTTTACGACGCATGTGCCGGTCTTTGATCGCCTCGAGATAACCCTTCTTTCCGGCCGTGGGCTGTACTGGGCGCTCCTGTTGAGCGTCGGTGCCGTTGTCGGGAGTCTCACACCGCTGTATCGGCCACATCCACGGCGCGTGCTTGATACTGTGTTTTTCGCCCAGAAGCGCGTACTCGTCGCCGGGCTGGCGCTCGCGACACTTGGATATTTTAATTACTCCTATCGACTCCCGCGTGCGACGCTTGTGATGACGTTTGGGATCCTGTTCATCGTCGTGCCTGCGTGGTTCGTCTGGATCCGAAACCGGCCCGGGAACGGCGACGAACGGACGCTCGTCGTCGGTGACGACCTCGATCAGATCGATCAGATCGCCCCACAGCTGTCAGCCCCTGTCCACGGCTATCTCTGCCCGTCCGTCGTCCGCGCTCGCAACGACCTCGAGTCGGTTCGTCCGGCACCTGATGGCGGCATCGCGCCGGCAGATGCCGACCGTCTTGCTGCGAATGGCTACGGCAACGTCGACGGCCTCGCGCGTCTGGGCGGCCTCTCGCGCCTCGAGAACGTCTTGCTCGAGCACGATGTCGACACCGTCGTTCTGGCGTTTCGTCACGCCGACCGCGCGGAGTTCTTTGGCGCGCTCGATGCCTGTCACGAACACGGGGTTGACGTGCGCGTCCATCGCGAGTACGCCGACAGCGTGCTCGTCTCCGAAGGCGATGTCGACGAATTCGTCGAGGTCGATGTCGAGCCCTGGGACCCACTCGATCACATCGGCAAGCGGTTGTTCGATGTCGTTTTTGCAGCGGTCGGCTTGCTCGTGTTTGCCCCGCTCATGGTGGTGATCGCCATTGCAATTACACTCGATAGCCCCGGGCCGATCCTGTACACGCAGGACCGAACTGCCGGTTTTGGCGAGACGTTTCCTGTCTACAAGTTCCGAACGATGGTCCCTGAGGGAGAATCTGCAACACCCGCAGCAGACGATGAAAACGACCGCATTACACGTGTTGGGCGGCTGTTGCGGCGGACGCATATGGATGAGTTGCCACAGTTGTGGTCGATTCTGGTCGGCAAGATGAGCGTCGTCGGCCCGCGAGCCGCCTGGACCGAAGAGGAAGTCTTACTCGAGGCGGATGCTCCAGCCTGGCGCAAGCGCTGGTTCGTCAAACCCGGACTAACCGGACTCGCACAGGTCAACGGCGCGAAAAGTACGAACCCGACGGAGAAACTGCGCTACGACCTCGAGTACATTCGTCGCCAGTCGTTCTGGTTCGATCTGAAGATTGTGATTCGCCAAATTTGGGGCGTGCTCGCGGATCTCTGGGTGTCTCTGTGGAATCGGCGCTGATAGTCGTTTGTCTACTAGTATTGGCTTTAACTGCTCGCGCATTGTCATCAGTAGTAGCTGACGTAAATTACGCATACTTAGTTCCGGTATGCGCCCCAATATATTCGATTCAGTGAATGACTAACTAATCAGTCAGTCTTATTTGTACTCTCGCCCTTACTGTAAGGCACGGATCAACACGATCCGCCCACTCCTATGGAGTACCACATTCAAAGCGGTGAGTCCGCAAGTGCCGCCGTAGTCGGTGCGCTGGCGACCTACACGGACCAGCCCCCTGAAGAGATTGGCCCGCTGTACGATTCCATCGAGCCGGACGCACTCAACTCCCTCGTCAGCCACCATGGCGAGGTTACTATCCGCTTCAGATGCGAGAATACCACCGTCGAGGTCCGGTCAGACCGCATCTGTCTCAGCACTCCGGACGATTTCGTCTCGGAATCAGTTCCGGAATAATTTTTAGTTGATTACAGGCGCTAGCCCTCCCCTACGGAGCCGCCACCGGCGGCGAGTACAGGGGTCACTCATCGATCATCATTGTCGACTGTTGCCTGAGACTCATCTGTGTGTGACTCGGCCGCTGTTGTGTTCGTCGATTCGGGTGGCTCCGGTGGTTCGAATGCCTCGCTAAGTAGTTCCCATGTCCGCGTCTCAGTCAACTCCTCGAGCGTTCGCTCCGAGCGCAGGCCACCGACTGCAACTGCCGCGAGCACGATGTGTGCACTGAGCCAGACCGTCCCTGTGCGTCCGAGTGCAAGCGAGAAGAGAATCGACACAGAGACCGCCACAAGGGTCCCAGCCCCGAGCACGCCGAGCGGACGTTCCCGGAATCGGTCAGCCACGTCGCGGCCACTATCGACCGCACGCGAGGTATGTGCGGCGCGGGCGAACTGCGCGATGATCGCATCGAGGATCCGGATGAATGGACCAACGGTGTACGTTTCCCGGAGGTCAATAACGATGACGTCCGGATCGGGCTCTTTCGTGAGCCAGCGATAGCACCACGAGTGGCGAACGTATCGGGTGAGGGTTCGGCCCGCAGCCGTGATTTTGGACTGGTCAGCGCCCGCTCGGAGTCGCTGTTCGACGGAGTCGCGGTCTGTCGGGGTGTCGGTGTTCGAATCTGTCATAGGCTGTCAGTCGACGATCCAGGCGCGTTCCTCGACGGTCGTGATCCCGAAGTCGAGGTAGACGCTATCGCCGTTACGGAACTCCGAGCCCTGGAACTGCGTTCCCAATGCCGTTTCGCGCGTCTCGAGGTCGACAGTCAGGGTGAGGTCGTTCTCGGTTGGATGCTCACGCTCGTGGAGATCTCCGTCATCGGTCTCGACGACGATCGAGGCGGGTTCGCGGTCGACGCCAGTGATCGTCGCCCACGTGTCACCGCCCATCGTTTCGGCCAGTCCCGGTTCGAACTGGGCGGCCTCGCGATCCGTGAGGCCCTCGAGGTCGATCTCGACGGTGGTCGTCGTCGCCTCACCTGGGTGGGCCGCTGTTCCGGTCTCGAGGATCGTCGGCTCGAGGGTGTACTCCTCGGTCGCGAACGTGAGTGTCGACTCCGATTCGACGGGTGATGGTCCGTATCGGATCTCGTCGTTTTCGTCGTCGGTGTCGAGGGTTATCAGCGTTGCTCCGGCGACGACGCGGTATTCGTTGTTCGCGATCGGGTAGACAGAAACGTCCTCGAGACTTGCGAGTGTCTCATTGCCCAACTGGGACTCGTTGCCAGCCCGGACCTGCGCTGCTGTCTCCTGATTGACTGTTTGTTCGAAGACGACCTCCGTTTCGGCCGTCTGGAAGTCCGTAGTGTCGTTCTCGAGCGCATCGACGGAGCCAGTCACATCGTACGCATCAGTTTCGATGGAGACGTTCTGGCCGGTCGCGAGTTCCGTCTCGGCAAACGAGAGCGTCCCGTTCTCGTGTTCCGTCGCCTCGAGTTCGGCCTGCACTGTTACGTCTGCAGTGTCACTCGAGATGGGCACCGCGTACGTGTCGGTAATCTTGAGGCGTTCATCACCCGCCGTCATCTCGTCGCCCGCCGCGATGGCTTCCGCGGTTGAGATGGATTCGGTTCCGATCTCGAGGGTCGTATAGTACGTCTCGATCGAGTCCGCATCTTCGGTCTCCTCTTCGTCCTCATCGTCGTCTGCCGTCCCAAGAACGCCAACAGCGGCGACCCCAGCCACGACGACCGCGAGAACGAGCAAGACGACCAGCGCGTCGACGACATTGACCGCGCCGAAGAGGTTTCCATCCTCATCGATCAGTTCCATGGCTCACCCGAAGTGTTCATAGTTGTGGTAAGTCTGGCGGAGAGGTATAGGTGTTTTGTCCTGGCTGAACGCGGTTTTGACTTGGATTGGGTGAAATGATGAGTGAAATTTGATGGTTTGGGATCGAGTAACGCCGTCTGATTCACGTCACGCTCTTTGTATTGTTGGCTTCTACAGCGTAGCGACCACCTCGCTGCACCCTCATGGTGCCCGATCTCGAGGCGATATTTGTACCGCAATCGTGTTGTTGCCCGTGGAAGCGGACAGAAGTCTTGCAGGGCTGCGCAAACCGCCGACTTGTGCTCGATACGAACCTCTCCGCTCAACTCGAGAGTCCTCGTTAGAGGTGGAGGAGTATCTCAAGTGAACTCCTCACTTATTTGCTCAGGACAGACGCCATTCGCTCCTTGCGGAGGGGACTTAGCGCCTACTTCTCGTTAAAACCGATAGCTTGGTCATCATCCCACCTAATCCGTTTCAGTACACGTGGGAGTTGATCCAGTCTCCTGTGGAAGATTTCTCCCGGATGGCTATCAATCGTTTCCGCTGATTTTCGAGCAACGACAGAATCCTTGTGATTGATTTGTACGTGCGTTGGTCCGAGGTCTGGGTGGTCGCCATCTCGATGCCAGCCAAGCATGAACGACCGCTCCGGCTCGATCCAGTTGAACCAGTACCAATACTCGCTGTCCTGATCTGTGAATCCGATTTCAAGACGTGCATCGGCCGACGGGTAGGTTGGATCATCGAGAATCCATTGTGTCTTCGTCGATCCGACTACACGATAACTCCCCGATTCCCGTGGCTCGGCCAGCCGAAACTCAACGGTATCAAACCGATCATCATTCTGTAATTCACGGAC
Organism: Natronolimnobius sp. AArcel1; assembly: GCF_011043775.1. NCBI lineage: Archaea > Methanobacteriati > Methanobacteriota > Halobacteria > Halobacteriales > Natrialbaceae > Natronolimnobius > Natronolimnobius sp. AArcel1. Next base: position 96,425 of record NZ_JAAKXY010000003.1, read on the forward strand.
AAGGTGGACCCGGTGAAGTGTTCGCATCCCCGGACGCATCCAATTTACGAGAAATAGTGGCAGAGAGATTACCTATTGGATTGGTAGTGAATAGCAATCAGACAGTGAGTGGCGTTTCTCAATTTGATTGAGACAGCTGAAAGAGATCATCATAGAGCTGTAAGGCGTTTTTCAGGTGTCGAATCTCTAACTCGAGTGCCGCCCATGTCTCGCTGACGTTCCGTATCTCTCGTATCTCTTCGGCAGAGACATCATCGTTGGTCAACTGCTCTCGCAACTCTTTCGCAGAGGGTGCGCCGTATTCCGCCGAGAGATCCTCTACTTGCTCTTGATACTCTTGGAGCTGTGATTCAAGCTCCGACTTCGAGTGGTCTTCGATGAGTTGGAGAATCTGGTCGAGGAACTGTTGGACCGGATTCGGTTCATAGCGTCCATCGTCCCGTTCGCGGACTTTGTTTTCCGTCTTCAGCCGTTTGACCTCGCTATTGGCAGTCTCCCACGCAACCTCCGCTTGTTCTGCGATAGTATTGATCGTCGTTGGTTCGTCAAGTGTCTCAACTACCATGCGGACGCGCTCACGTCCACTCGTTTTTTCCTTCCACGATCCAGGTTGTGAGGTCATTAGAGCACATACGTGGTCAGGTCTCAAATAGTTTGCCTACCTCTCGATAATATAGACAGTATCGTCTCTCTTCAGAAGCGTCAACGGCGCGTGTTCGCTTTGATGCGTTCGGAGACATCGTCCTCGAGGCGGATCTGATGTGAATCTCTGTTAACAACGAGGAGAATGTGCTCCCTACGGACAGTACTCAGATGTCTGCAAAGCGCGTTCGTGAGATTACATCTTGCGAACTGTCAAACATCGTCTGACAACGTCATTGGAACAAGAATGCGGAGTCGTGCGGAAGACGGAATCTCCCGTGATAACGAGAGACAGCGTTTTTCGAACCACTTTGCACCGAGATATTCACCTGCTCAATCACCGGTAGACTTTAGGACATAGTCCACGTACTGTGGACTGAAATGGCCTATGCTTCCCCCAACACCTCGGTTGAAGCCGAACGGGAGAGACAAGAGTTCTTCACAATCCACGAATTACTTCATCGGCCAGAACTAGCCGTCTTCTATACAGATATGCTCTTACACTCTCCCACCACAGTCGGCGAGAGCGTAGAACGCGTCCCCCTCTCTAGTAGCGCTGCCCACAACTATGCGAAGAGTCTGCAGCAGCTAGGTGCGGCGGAGCAACTGGATGAAAAAAGAGAGCGAGCTCACCTCTGGGAAGCAAAGTCCGTATCTGGCATGTGGAACGGGGTAGAGCCCATTGGACCAGCCATGATTGCCGTGTATGGCGCGATCGAATTGAACGAAGACATCCAACTCTTTGTTGATCGCCATGGGAAGTCGAAACTCAGCTCCGCTATCGCACAAACCATCGAATACCTACGTGGGAACACGAGTCGCCGTGGTGCAGCAGACGCACTTGGCGTTCCTGCTGTCGAAGGAATTGCAATTACGCAAGCGATTGAAAAGATTGTCTACCTACTGAAGGACCTTGACCCGTCGATTCCGGCTGATGAATTTGAGGTTTCGCTTCCTGACAGAGCACTCGAAGAAGCCCCGTATACCGACGAATGAGTGACGGAGATTTAACGCCGTTTCCATCTGCGTTGGTCTTGGACACGAGTTTCCTCCGAACACTCGGCGGGACTCAAACAGAAAAATACCAGACATTTATAGAGTACGTGAAACAGGAAGACGCAACGCTATTTTTGACACGCCGAGTGATTACCGAGCTTACCGAACAGCGGGCATACATGAGTATCGACTGGGTTGACAAAGCCCAAACTGCAGAATGGATTGAAATGACTCGAGAACTCCAACCAGGAGTTCGTATTCACGATGGGCCACGTGCTGGAGAGATTTTCGATAGGACACACGCCAACATCGCCGAACGGGAACAGAAGAATCCTGATGAATTACGAAAGACAGACGCATCACTTCCTGCGATTTCAGTCATGTTGCTAGGATCCCGGACATTCGACCGAGTTGGTATTCTCATCGATGACAACCACGCAGAGGAGTCTATCGAATCTGTGCTCACAACACGTACTACGACGGTCGAATCACCGTAGTCAACATCTGGGATGCGTTGTCCTATATGAACACAAGGATATGAGTTTTCCACGTCAAGAGCTCGCTCCAGGACAATCAACGACGGAATGATTGTCACCGAAGACATCGCGGAGATCACGAAGCGACCGCCCAGCGATGAGTCGGTCCACGGTGTCACTGAACGACTCGTCAGCACGCGTGTTTGCTTTGCTGCGTTCGTAACCATCGTCCTCGAGGCGGATCTGGTGTGACATCCGTGGTGACATCGTTGACGCTCTCCGAGAATCACGGTTTGGGTGCGTCACAGTACCAACTGCAACGAGTTACACAGATTGCGTCGTTCACTCACGGGGTATTCTTACTGCACTCGAGGATCGCGTCTTGACGTTGTTCGTTCTAAGCCATGCTCTTTTTGACGGTGGGTAGCAGATATATCGCCAATGCGCGTTCTCGTCACCGGGGGTGCCGGCTTTATCGGCGGCCACCTCGCGGAACACTTTGCGGCGACCGGACACGATGTCGTCGTGCTCGATAACTTCGAGCCGTACTACGATCTCGGCATCAAAGAGCACAACGTCGAGGCTGGACGGGAGGCTGCCGCCAGTAGCGACGGCAGTTACGAACTCGTCGAGGGGACGATCACCGACTCAGAGCTCGTTTCCGAGGTCGTCTCTCGAGTGGATATCGTCTACCACCAGGCCGCCCAGGCCGGCGTTCGCACGAGTGTCGAACAGCCACAGAAGGTCAATCAGTTCAACGTCGACGGCACGATGACGCTGCTGGAAGCCGCGCGTACGCATGATCTGGACCGTGTGGTGTTGGCGTCGTCGTCCTCCGTGTACGGGAAGCCGGAGTATCTTCCGTATGATGAGGCCCATCCCACCACGCCGGTCTCTCCCTACGGGGTATCGAAGTTAGCCGCCGAGCAGTACGCCCGTGTGTACAACGAGGTCTATGGGTTGCCGACTGTTGGGTTGCGGTACTTTACCGTCTACGGCCCGCGAATGCGCCCCAACATGGCCATGACGAATTTCGTCTCGCGGTGTCTGCACGGCGAGTCACCCGTGATCTACGGCGATGGCACCCAGACTCGAGACTTCACCTACGTCGATGATATTCAACGCGTCAACGCGCAGCTGTTGACCGATGACAGTGCCGACGGTGAGATTCTGAACGTTGGGTCGACCGACAACATCGATATCAAGACGCTCGCTGAAGTGGTTCGGGATACAATTGATCCGGGGTTGGACCTCGAGTTCGGTGATCGATACGACGGTGACGCCGAACACACCCACGCGGATGTCTCGAAAGCGAACGACCTGTTGGGCTATGAGTCAACCGTGGATATTCGAACGGGCGTCTCGAAGTTTATCGACTGGTATCGGGCGAATGAGGAGTGGTACGATCCACTTGTTCGGAACTCGTGAGTTCTGGCGTTGTGAGTTGGACCGAACGACATATCCGTCTTCCACAAGTCACATGCGGTAATGCGGAGTCGACGACACGTGCAGTCCCAGCGTTCAGCCAGGCGTAGCCGTTCGAATTTCCATCTCCAAGTCGTGACCGACACTAGTAGTCTTCTCGAGGAACGATGACTGAGGATTCCTTTTCCGTACTTATCAGCGTCTACCAAAATGACGATCCGGAGCACTTCCGGCTCGCACTCGAGAGTGTGTTCGATCAAACGGTCGAGCCAGCAGAGGTTGTTCTCGTTGCCGACGGCCCGCTTACTGACTCGTTGGACACTGTGATTGACGAGTTCAAAGAGTCGAATCGAGAGCAACTAACCGTCGTTCGGCTGCAAGAAAATCACGGCCTCGGAACCGCGCTTCGTGTCGGTGTCGAACACTGCTCGCACGAGCTTGTTGCGCGGATGGACTCGGATGATATCTCCGTGTCTGATCGGTTTGAGACCCAACTCGAGTATCTCGCTGCGAATCCCGGTATCGATGTCGTTGGGGCTCACGTCGGTGAGTTTCACGGTAATCCAGATGATATCCACAGTGTTCGGTCCGTCCCCGCTACTGCGTCGGATGTCGAATCTATGGCTACGTTTCGCTCTCCCGCGAACCATCCGAGCGTGATGTTTCGACGCTCATCTGTTCTCGAGGCCGGGAACTATCGCTCACTGCGATCAATGCAGGACTACGAACTGTGGGTGCGAATGCTCTCGCAGGGGTATACGATCGAGAATATTCCGGCTGTCCTCGTCAAGTGCCGCGCCGGGTCTGATCTGTACGGCCGACGTGGTGGACTCGAGTATGCGCGTCTCGAGGTATGGCTACAACGAGAGTTTCTTCGAATGGGTGCGATTTCGCCTGTCGAGTTTATACGTAACCTGGCTACTCGAGTTCCAATCCGTCTGGTTCCAAATCGAGTTCGAACGGCGATTTATCAGGCATTGCTTCGCGAGGAGTCCGAACCGAGCGCAGATACGTCGAGAATATAACTTCGACGAACGCCTTCGTGGGCCGAATCAATCGAGATTGCAGTCCCATCAGGACTCCATCTCGGGTGGAGGTCACACCGGTGTTGGCCCTCGTACTCGAATGGGGCGAGAAATTGCCCGATTTCGACGACCGTCTCTTGCTCGAGATTGTAGAGGAGGAGATGTCGCCGCCGACCACGGTCTGGATAGGTGTCCGTGACGATCCACTGCCCATTCGGCGAGAGCGAGGGATGTCCGTCACTGTATCCATCCAGTGCGTCAACGTACTCTGTGTCTCCTGTTTCTACGTCGACGATGTGGTAGCCGTCGCCGAACGCTTCCGTTCGTCCCCAGACGAATAGTCTGGTTTCGTCTATCCAGCAGTAGTGAGAGACGAGGCCGTCGTCCATGATGAGTTGGTACTCGCCTTCCTGATCGGCCACGTAGAGTCTGGAAACCCGTCCTTCGGGTCCGTTCCAGCGGTGTAAGAAGACGAATCGGTCACCACTTGGATTGTACAAGACGTGATTCAGGTAGTGATTCTGTTGTGCAACGTCGTTGTCAATGAGTTCGGCTAACTGAATGCATAGCTCGCTCGAGCCAGTGTCCGTCTCGACGCGCCAGAGTCCGTCTTCGGATGGGTCGTGAATTTTCGAGGGCGTGTCGAGGCCGTAGCCGTAATCAGGACGGTTGTAATCGAGTCGGTGATAGTTCAACGAGATGAACGCGTCTCCGGTGGGAGACATTGCCTGTAGTGGATACTCGAAGTGTTTGACTTCGGACCCAGATGTATCGACGACAGCCGTGACTAGGGTCGCTTCACGACAGTCATTGTAGAGAATGTGATCGTCATTCGTTGGGTGCCACTGTGTTCGAGCTCCCTGCTGGTAGTTCCACGCCGTTGTGGTTGCGATTGTGTCTGTCGTCTGCTCCTGATAGCACTGAATTGCTGCCTGCGAGTCATCCAGTGGTCGGTGATACACCATCGCGTCCATCGATTGGTTCCACGGCGAGGTATCGAAATAGCCGAACAACTCTGCTCCCTCGAGTGATTGTGTGTCCATGCATTCGGCAGGCGTTTCGATCTCGACAGCCGGATGGAGTGTGTGCGTGAATTTTCGGTCGCCGAAGAGCAGATAATTCGTTCGCTGATAGGCTGCCTTCGTCGTCCGCTTGAGTGCCGGAAACCGATTGAGAAGTTCGGCAACTCTGCGCTCGAGTGGATTATAGCTCATTCAAGTCCGTGGGCTATGCATTCTGTCGCCCCAATTAGCTGTTTTCCAATCGGCTCGCACAGTCGCCTTTCACCACCTATTAGCCATAACACCATGGAATGTCCGTATGGCCATCGACCTCCTCTACATCGTCTCGACGCTTCGCCAAAGCGGTCCGACGAATCAGTTGTACTACTTGCTGGACAATCTGGACGACGAGTTCAACGCGAAGATCCTGACGCTCTCACCCGAACCAGCCGATTCGGAGTTAAATCGCTTTCTCGAGCTCGGTGTCGAGTACGAAACGCTCGGACTGTCTCGAGTGAAGGGAGGGATTGTCGGTCCGTATCAGCTTCGGAAGGCTGTGCGTGCGTATGAACCAGACGTGATCCACACGCAAGGTATTCGAGCAGATACGCTCGCAGCGGTGTTTCTCTCCGGCTATCCTCACGTCACAACCATTCGAAACTACGCGTACGATGACTATCCAGCGAAGTACGGCGGGAAGAAAGGGACTGTAATGGCGTTCGTCCACCTGAACGCGTTGAAACGCATTCCGTATCCAGTAGCCTGCTCAGAGACGATTGCGAAAAAGGTCGCTCCACACGGGATTGACGCCGTGCCAATCCAGAACGGGGTGGACACGACTGCGTATACTCCCGCCAGTGACTCGGAACAGCAGGCTCGTCGTGAGGAATTGGGGTTGCCAGAGTCAGGTCCAATCGTTATTTCGGTTGGCTCGCTCATCGAGCGGAAAGACCCACAAACCGTCATTCGTGGATTTTTTGAAAGCGAACTAAGTGATGATGGATATCTGGTGATGCTTGGTGATGGTCCACTTCGAGACGAGTGTGAACGTCTCGTTCAGGATGACTCTCGAGTTTTCTTTGAAGGATGGGTTGATGATGTCGATGACTATCTACAGGCCAGTGACTACTTTGTGTCGGCGTCTAAGTCAGAGGGTCTACCGAATTCGGTCATGGAAGCGCTCGCATCTGGGCTTCTAGTTACCCTGTCAGATATTCAACCACACAATGAAATAATGCAGTACGGTAATGTCGGTGCTGAGTTCGAGTTAGGGAGTGTTTCAGGACTTGCATCGGCGCTCAAATCGATTAAAACTATTGATAGCGAGGAACCACGTGCTGTGGCAACTAATTTTTTAAGCGCAACCCATATGTCTAGAGAATACCAATCCAAGTACTATAAATAATGGACTAATTACTTGATAAGGTGTAACAGGCCTCAAGAGCCATCTTTCTTGAATATAAATAAGTTTTCAGGTATTTCGGTGACTTTTTCAACAGATACTTTTGAACGGATGTTTTGAACATCGTCTTCCTCATAGGTATATCCATAATTGTTAAATTTACATTTCCAATATCTTCTGTCCTTCTCATTGACATGGTGTTTTCCACCTTGACCTGGTGGTGCTGCAGTGAATGCCACGATATCTCCTGACTTTGATATCGATTGCAGTAATTTATTCACATGAGGTTCTGAAAGATGTTCGGCGACCTCAAAACAAATAACTAAATCATACTTTCCATTTGGGGCATATATGTCTCGTAAATCATGAATTTCTATATTTTCTTTTGGTACAACTGCATATTCTAATGCAGCATCATTCCCCTCAACACCTTGAATAATTTTATCCCGGTTATGAAAATACTCAAGGTAATGGCCAATCGCACATCCTAAATCAATTACACTGTTAGGTTCATATCTATCATTCAGTGCCTTTGCAACTTGGTGGGCATCCGATCGACGAGGGTTTTTCCGTCTTTTTTCGTAATATTCGTTACTATAAATGTTTTCAGGCCCCGTGAATCTGTATTTGTCTGTTATTGAATAAACCAAATTGGTTATTTTCTGCGCCGCATATCTTAATTCATTCTTGGAAAATCGGATAGATTTGTATATCAACTCAACCAAACCCTCATTTCGATACGTGTCAATAGCTTTCCGTAGAAGTTTCATGAGTAATTGTCGTGGCTTAATCCCATAAGAACTCTTCTGTTCTTCGGATCTACGAAACCCTATAAACAATATGCACAGAGTCAAATAAAAGTCTAACCGATAGATATAGATGCCTGAGAGGACATATATTTTCAGTGACTTACCGACTCAATCACCATCCAAATTTAATAAGGTGTAATAGACGTAATTATGTGTACTAAAATAGGAATTGTCCATAACTTAAAACCAGAATCGCCTTCGGTCAAAAATTTATCTCAAACACTCGGTGAGCTTAGGGACACATACGATATTGATGTGTTTCCGTTGAGAGGTGATTCAACAAGTATTCTTAGAAATAATAAATATGCGAAAAGTGTAAATTCAATTTTAAAATCTATATTGTACTACAAACGGATAAGGAAATATGATATTATAATAGTACATAAATGTCTTACTCCTGTCGACCTTCCACTTCTTGAATATCTATTCATGTCCTGTGAAAGGACTGTATTTAGCACATATGATGCAGAATACATAGAAAAGCCTTATTGTACAAACGTTCTCTCAGAGCATTCAAATAAAGTTCTTGCTACAAGTTCAAGGATATTAGATGTATATGAAGGAAAAACCTCTGATGAAAAAGTACATTTAGTTCCTCCAAGTATAGATACAGAATTTTTCTCCCCGATAGATAATGGGGAAGGTGGTGCAAAGAATGAATACGTCCTTGGATGGGTTGGGAATGCAAACTCTCATTCGATAGATTTAGAATATATGGTATCAATATTTAATAGGATTGAGTTCAATCAGAATGTGACGCTTCGATTATTAGGTGGTGGAGACATACCAGACAAGATCTCATCCAAACTCGAAGACCTCAATCTTAATATTGAGATAATCGATTTTGTTCCTTGGGAGGAGGTACCAGTTATAATAAACTCCTTCGACGTTGGATTGGTTCCGTTAAAGGACACAGAATATAATCGAGGAAGGTCTTGCGAGAAGGTGAGAGAATATATGGCATGTGGAGTACCAGTTATAGGTTCTCATGTAGGAGAAAACCCCCAATTGATCCCCAGAGAGACTGGAATACTTTGTGAGGACATTAGTGATTGGGAAAACGCGATAGGATATATGCGAGATGATGAGGTAAGAAGTCAATATGGAACAAAAGCAAGAGAACATATTGTTGATAATTATTCAACTGAGATTGTTTCCGAGTTACTAGATGAAAAAATATTAAAGAGGACGTAGTTACAACAGTATTAGTGGTGGCCCTACAGATGAATGAGGAAGATACACCTATATTTGACCAATGTCATATTGAATTACTGGGTCCTCCTGGAGCTGGGAAGTCGTCAATATATAATAGAGTCAGTTCAAGAAACAAGATGTACGGCCCCAATATATTAAGGTATAGTAAATTGATCCCGAATAACATTAACATTCTCGAGTATCCTCTCCAAAAAATATTGAAAAGGTATTGGGATACCTCATTGAAACATAAGTATTTCACAAAGCATCTGAAAAATAGGCCCTTGACAGCTAGTTTACTCCATTATGTTGGAGAATCAGTTAAAACTGACCGAGATACCATTCTAGATTATCTAATAAAATTAATAGCTTCATTTGAATATGGCAGGTCTACAAAGTATAAAGATGAAATAGTTTGCATTGATGAAGGGTTTAGTCAGCGCTGTCTTGGAGTACTCTGCAGGCAACCTTCAAATGAATTCGAAATAAGCAATTTTATTGACCTAATCCCCTCTCCAGGTATAGTGATACATGTGGATGCACCTGCTGAACTATGCTTGTACCGACAAGTTCAACGTGGGAATGTTCGTAGTGATTTTGGAAACCCAATCAAAGAAATTAATAAAATGCGTGATCAGTGTTCTGAAATTGAATCAGAACTGGTTGATCAAGGTGTGAAGACAATTAATGTGGAAAACATAGGTGAGATCGAGACAACAGTCATGAATATTGAGGATCAATTGCATGACATGTCTTTACATCCATGAATGATGGATGATTAGACACTTTTAAACAAACCATTCATTCCACGTTTTATGGTCTTTTTCACACCTCTGTCTTTGATGGAATATCGGAAACGTTCAATAATACTTGGCTCCTTTAGTTGTACCCTGTCGCCGACCCTATAGTAAATACGAAGGTCATCCTGACGGTTCAATTCTGAGACGGCTTGTTTAACTTGGACACGTTTCTCTGCTCCATAACTACTAAGATCAATTAGTCTTCCATGAAATACCTTTACTGGACCATTCACGCAACCTGGACGACGGAAGACACAATTATACTCATTTCTCATCGTTGCAATTCGTACGTCACTTTGATATAGTGCTATTCGCAAAGCTGCTTGATTATGTATTTGACCTTGTTTAGTGACCTCCTGATATGCTTGTCTCCATCTTTCTAAAAAATCATTTACTCTGTTATTTTGTTGAAAAGCAATCATTCCTCCGTTATATTCTGGAAAGCTTTCTGGAACACTCCCCATTTTCGAGATGTCTATGCGGTCACTAGCAAATTTCCTTTGGTCTATACAAGCAGCCACATCAAAATTGTTGAGTAAATCGAAGACATCATATATTGGTTCGGTTAGGTATATGTCTGTATCGAGGAAGATTGTTTTATCGTAAGGCGTTTTATTTGCATGAAATACTCTATCTCCTCCATCATATCTTGGGTTATCTATCTGGATATGATTATCAAATTCATCATATGCTGAATCTGAATTACTTATTAACGTAATTGAAGTTTCTGGCATAACTGCTTTTGTCTGAGAAGCAGATACTTTTGCTTCTTTAATGAATTCTTCACCTACAGCTAGATACACCATTCCCTGATTAGCGCTTTCAACCATCTTTCTATAGAAGATCAGTCGCCTAATATATAGTATTCTTGGTCACAGCCTGGAATTTCAATATTTTATTTATATACTAATTGCCGATGGAGATATGATTCAAACTCTTCCGGCCCTTGTTTATAGGAAACCACAAAACGGAAGTCAACTAATGAAGTATAGTGTGTGAGATAGATGCAAAAGGAAAATAAAAATCATAATTTCATAAATGGGACAATATTGCTTTTTTCCTATATGTTTATAATATCTGATATATTGTTTAGTAATATCACCCTCTTCTTCGAAATCGACATCAATAATTTGTTTGCTCTATTGTTAGTTTTATTCTGGGTAATCGGGATGTATGTTGAGAGAAGCTATATTTATATGTCTAAGATCCATATAGTATTTCTGATATTATTAACATATTATATATCGACAATACTTTGGTCTGTTTCTATAGAGTCTAGCATATTTCAGATAATCGTATTCTCATACCTATTTCTAGTTTTCCTTGTTATTTATGACGTGTATGACAATGAAGGGAAAATACTATACGGTGTTTTTTCCGTAACTATATCCTCACTTGTAATGGTTTGGACCGTTCTTATTGGATACTTTTTGCACACATTTATAGGATTTGACCAGTCATGGTGGATGGTTAACGACCCTAGCACACCAATAAGTTGGCATTTCCCATCTGTGACTCCAGAAACAACGGGAGTTACGATTTCAATTGGCATGATTTGTGCTTGGTATTTATATAATAACCCACCGTCAAGTGTAGTAAAATATACCTCAATATCTCATTTGGCTTTATCTCCATTTGCACTAGTTTTGGTTGCCTCAAGACAAGGATTTGCTGCTTTCTCAATTGTCTGCTTATACATAGTCCTTACAGTTATAGTGGAGAGGAAAGCTGGTTTGAAGGATACTGCTAAAAAAATAGGTTATGTCTCTCTGCCCGTTTTAGTTTCATTTATATTCGTTGCACCAGCTGTCGCTGTTGAACGTGTTATAAGATTTGATCCAGGTTCATTTGGGGGAAGAATGGGTGTCTGGGAGCGCATCGTTAGTGCTATAATTGAACGTCCATTGACTGGACATGGGATTGGAACTCAAAGCTTCTTTTTGACAGATGTTTCTGAAGAGACGACGCATAACACATATATGGCACTTGTTGTTGAAACTGGCATACTTGGGCTCTTACTCTATATGATCATAATAGTTCAATCGATTCGAATGTGCGTATATAATTTAACCGAGCGAAACCTGATGTGGATTATGATTATATTAGTATGGGGGATCACGGGACTATTCCATGAACGGTCCGCTATGGGGCTTCTTTGGTTTTCAATCGCAATGGTGTTAGCAGAGGCCAAAAATGAAGGTCCTTTGTAAATATATAGTACCCGTTCGATTTTACTCTTTCACACGGATAATGTTGTTTAGAATAGAAAATCATTTTGACGAAGTTTCTGTCAAGGAACTACAAGCATCCACGTTAATGAAAGGAAAGAAGTCACACAATCAGCGAATTACACCGGTACCGCACTTGACCAACTCTCTGTTCCATGAGTGAGTAATTTCCTAACACTCACTAAATTTATAATTTTTACACAATGTATTTTAGATCAGGGTGTGATCTTTCAAGACTAAATTTCTTTGGGTGAATTCTCTCTTTATAAATTTTATTTCGTATTGATTGCCAGCTACTATGTCGTACTATAATTCTGATTGAGATTTCATTGAGATTTAGTAATTTCGCTAAGCGAATACGGTGGTTACCATACCCTGCAAACAATAATTCACCACGTCTAGATATGTGGACAAAAACATCGTCTAATGCAGCAATTGTCTTCTCTTCCCCAATCTTATTTTCCCTCACATACCCATTATTTTTCATAGACATATACACTTCATCCAAATTTTTGTATCGTTTTTCGAGACCATGGAGTGTAGTGCAACCCCAGGCGCTTTTTCCATTATGTATCCGCTTTTTTTGAGAGGTATAAAAACCAATATCTTCCCAAGGAACTCCTTGTTTGTACCGAACCTTCAATGCCTCATAGAGTGGATCATTTTTAGTCAGGTGTTTCTTGTTTTGATCCCAATTTCCTCCTATGACACGACCACAGTCGCTTCGATTAAAAGGTTCAGGTGACACTCGATAGTTGATACAAGAGGGGGATATCTGAATTACTCGGAAGGGTTCTGTCGGAATGTCACCTGGTGCGAATTTCTCATTCTTTTTCCAACACGATATAGTCCAGTAATACTTTGATCTCTCCCATGCGCTTTTTATCCCCCCTCCCACAATTGGAATGTCTGTTAAAACCCTAAGTTTGTTCAACAAGTCATCTTTACTCATTTGAGTGAATCACTATAATTACCTTTCGAAAGTTCGGTTGCCAGTTCCTTAACCGCTAAACGAACTGCCATATCACTCTCATATTTTGGCTCCCATCCTGTACTAGTCAATTTTTCGGTAGATAGTCGCATTTTTGGAACATCACCTTTCCAGCCTCGATCTCCCCCTGTGTATTGATAGTCAGGGGACTCATCTAAGGTATTACACACAATATTCGCAATTTGGTCCACAGAAGTTGTTGTTTTAGTTCCTAAATTGAAAGTACTGACTGGAACACTTGTTTGACTGTTTATAACATGGCACATGGCCTCTACACAGTCGGTAATATGCATATATGATTTTTCTTGTCGACCATCTCCAAGGATTGTCAAACTTTTTGGATCACTCCGAACTTTTTCAATAAAGTCTGGGATTACAGCTCCGCGAAGCCGTGGCCCTACGATATTTGCAAATCTGAAAATGTATGAATTTATCCCATGACTATGAGCATATGAGGATACTAAACCCTCTTCTCCGAGTTTGCTGGCCCCATATACACTTATTGGTTCAAGTGGTGCATAATTTTCGGGTGTTGGACGTGGTGCCTCACCATAGATCGTCGACGATGATGCAAATACAAATTCATTCACATTTTCGATTTGGCATTCCTTTAGCAACAAGCGTGTCATCGTTGTATTTTCTACGAATTGACCATCTGGATCGTCGTCATTTGGATCTTTTCGAGCAGCAAGGTGAATAACAATGTCTATCTCGGGACCCACAACCTGTTCAATAATCTCACAATTTGTCAGATCGCCCATGGTTAATTTCGCATCACTTGGAACCCAGTTAGCATTTGAATTTGAAAAGTCATCGACAATATGTACGTCGTTGCCTAATTTTAGAAGATGTTCTACTAGATGAGAGCCAATGAATCCACCTCCACCAGTCACCAGTACGCTTTTATTTCGGAGTTTCACACAACAAAATCGTTCTTCAACAAAAAAGATGTTCCGATTAAGGGTACTAGTATAAATGGACCTCAGGAGATGATAACATCCGAAATATCATTCGGATTGAACGGCATATAACTCTGCGTACTTTCCTGACTCCTCTACAAGTTCCTGATGCGATCCAACTTCTATTATCTCTCCATCTCCCATAGTGTATATCCGATCGGCGTTCTCTACCGTTGATAATCGGTGAGCAATCCCAAGGATTGCATAGTCACGATCCATATCCTCGATTGCTGACTGAACTTCTTGTTCTAGATTGGAATCTAGATCACTGGTTGCCTCATCTAGTACTAGAAGATCAGAATCCTTAAGCAAGGCTCGCGCCAGCGCAACTCGCTGTTTCTGCCCGCCAGATAGTTTCATTCCGTCGTCCCCTAATACAGTGTCGTAGCCATTCGGCAACTCGTCAAAAAACTCGTCAACTTTTGCAATCTCACAGACGTGATCTAGTTCTGTAAGTGCTACATTTCGATTCCCGATGGTCAGGTTGTATCGAAGCGTATCGTTGAAAATGAATGGGCTTTGTCGAACGACCGCAATACGTTCACGCCATTCATCGATATCTATCTCGTCGGTTGGGATTCCGTTTGCCCTGATTTTGCCCTTGTCAAGGTCGTAGAACCGAGTAAGCAACGACACGATCGTTGATTTTCCAGCACCAGATTGACCGACAAATGCGACGAACTCACCTTTTTCGACTTCGAAGTTGATTCCGCGTAAAATTTGCTCCTCATCATCATATGAGAAATGCACATCATCGAATTCGACATGGTCGACCGTTGCTGGAACATCTCGTGTTGCATCGTTGGGTTCCTCACGTTCCTTGAGCTCCCGAATAAACTGCTGCGTCCGTACCAGGTGCGGTAGATCGTTTTCAATCTTGTAGAACCGCTGGTTGAGGCTGCTCACTTTCGGGCCAAGCTGGAACATCGCGAAGAGGAACACTCCGAGCGCGCCGATTGAGAGGTTCGCAAACGTGAGTGCGAGGTAAATCAACACGAACACCGAAACTGCGACACCGAGGTTGTAGAAGTTGTCAATTGCCGCTTCGTTTCGTCGAAGGGTGATCCGTGCGTCGGTGTACTTCTCGACGGCGTTGGTGAAGTCCTTGTACAACTCATCGGCCAGTCCGAAGATCCGAACGTCACGAATCCCTTGTGTTCCAGCTTGAGCCGCTTCTTGTCGCTGTTCGTTTGCATCCGCAACGAGATCGCCGACCTCGTATCCGGGCTCAATCACGACGCGAAGCATGATTGTGAGCCCACCAAGAACGACAACCGCGAACACCGTAAGTAGTGGTGCCATGACGAGTGCGATTAGCAGATAAACAAGTGAGAGGAAAAGGTCCTCTAACAGTTTCACTACACGTTGAATTACCCGTCCCGCATAGTACGTTTGGGTGACGATCGCGTTCAGCATGTCGTCCGAACCTTCCTCGTCGAAATATTCGACGCGGGCGTTCAACGCATTGTCAAACGCACGCAGTTGCAGATCACGAATGTAGTATGTCCGCAGAGCTTCCCGAAACCACGCGACGACGAAGCTCGTAGTATACCGCAGCGTCATCACTGCCGCTACCCCGACAACCACGAATCCGAGAGTAAATGGTATCCCCAAGAACTGGTAGGCAGAGACGAATACTTCCATCAATCCGTCGGCTTCTGCAACTGGATCATCTGCCTGTACGATCTCGATGATTGGTAAGATAAAACTCAGGCCGATTCCCTCGAGAACAGCCGCAACTAATCCGAGTGCAACGATTATAATCGAGAACTTCGGATCGAATCGAGCGACGTCCAAGAGGGCATCAATCTTGTCTCGTCTGGATATGGAATCGGCATCTGAAGATGACATCGGGGAGTTAACTATTCCGTGGTCCACTAGCGACAGCCATAATCCCGTCGGTTCGACCGCTGTCTAGTAGCTAAATTAGTACCACAACTTATGAATTTAGTCCTGTTCGCTGAAGAACGTCGTTGCCACCATCCGTAGAATCCCGACCAAACCATCTGGTGGGACTGAAAGGGGCGACGGGCTCGAGGTGCGAGACGACGAAAGCACCGTCGTCCGAAACGGCAAAGCCGTTTCGTGATCACGAGCGAGCTTTGCTCTCTCGAACGACAGCAAAGCGAGGAGCACAGCGAGTCGCAGCCCTCGAGCCCGTCGGGGCTTTCGGAATCTTCTATTCGTCGGGGTTCTCGAGGTCGCGCCCATCGACTTCTCCCTCGAGAAACGCATCACCCATCTCACTAACCTCGTAAAGACCAGTCTCAACAGATTCGAGAAGACCTGCGTCAGTGAGTGCAACACATCGTTTGCTCACGTACTGGCGGTCATAGTCAATATTGACGGCAAGAACTTTTGGAGAGACTTTGATCGGATGCGTGTCGAAAAAGAGCAGAATCTCATAGTCGACGGGAGCCATCCAAGAGACCCGCTCTACCATTGTTCTCGATAACCCGTTACCAGAACAGAAAAATGAGTGCCATTCGAGCAATGAAAAACTATGAGCTTCGAATTTTGGAAACGACGTACGTAGTTAAGATTTATGTCAATGGAGTACGCTGTTCGTGATACGGAAGCTACACGTAACTCTCGAGCACACAGAGTTGCAGAAATGCGGACCGGTGCTGCAGACACCGGACCCGCGCTAGCTCCCGTAACCTCCCTACGGAAGCCATGTCAGACGACGATTCACGGGATACTAAAACTCCCGACCGACAGGACGCACCGTCGATCAGCGAGCACATTGTCTACTTCGACAGCCTCACGCGCACACTCCTCGAGTACCTCCATGACCCACGAGACACGGCATTAGAACACACGCCACCACAGGCGCGAGCCGAGATCCGCCGGCACGTCCTCGAGATCAGGGCTCAGGCGTGCCAGATTGCGATTGCGGCGGTGGGGCCGGAGGCGGCGATTCCGTACCGGCCGGATGCCGATGGGCCGGGGACGGGCCTGCGCCCGGCTATCGAGTACCAGCCGCCGGCGGATGCACCGAGTGAGGGAGGCGAGACTCGAGACGCGGAGCCGGACGGAGAGCC
Source organism: Natronolimnobius sp. AArcel1 (assembly GCF_011043775.1). Taxonomy (NCBI): domain Archaea; kingdom Methanobacteriati; phylum Methanobacteriota; class Halobacteria; order Halobacteriales; family Natrialbaceae; genus Natronolimnobius; species Natronolimnobius sp. AArcel1. Next base: position 113,417 of record NZ_JAAKXY010000003.1, read on the forward strand.
CCAGGTGGAGACGCCGGAGGGCGAGGTGCGAGACGAAAATCCGGACGGCGAGATGCAAGCCGAGGACCCGGACGGTGAGCCTCGAGAGCCGGACACCGACTCCACGGACCCGAACAACTCAACGGACGCTGTCGCGGACGTAACGCCGACGCTCGCCCTCGAGTGTGAGTGTACGGTCAGGATCGATTTCGACGCCGAGTTGAATCTCGAGGTCGAGATCGACTGCGACGAGGACTGTCCGTACGAGCACGCACTCGAGGGGACAGAACCGGCGGACCGATGCGACGAGAGTGAGACTCCCGAGCGCACACGCGAGACGCCCGACACGGACGCCGACGACGGGGGTGTCGAGGATGCGTAACGAGCCCGCTGGCTCCACTCCCGCGACCGACTCCACCGCCGACGCCGACCTCGAGACGGCCCTCCACCAGGCCCTGACTCGAATCGACGAACTCGAGCGCAAAACTGCACACCTCGAGACCACAACCGACCGCCTCGAATCGGAACTCGAGCGCAGAACCGCACAGCTCGAGTCCGAACTCGAGACCAAGAGCGAACGCATCGCCGAGCTCGAGGACGCCCTCCACCACACCCGAACCCGTCTCGAGGACTGCGAGTTACGGACGGACCAGCAGACCCACCTCGCCGAGGCCGCCTGCAAGAAAGCCGAGACGAACAAGCAGCGCCTCGCGGAACTCCAGTCGCGCGAACTCGAGAAGGGAGCCCACCTGCGAACAACGCACGTCGACGAACACCAACTCGAAATCACTGGGGATCGCCTCGAGCGCATCACCAAAGCCGACGACCGAACGTATTACCGACTGCCCGAGCAGGCGGATCCGCTCGAGCGCACCGCCACCACGCTCGCCTACGGCGACCTCCTGCCGATCCAGCAACTGGCGCGGATGGACGACGACATGCGACGCTCGGCCGCGAATGCACTCCCAACGCGGTTAGCCGCGCAACTTTGGCAGGCACGGACGGACGCGAGTGTTGGCGACAACCCATGGAAGAGCGGCTGCAAAACCGTCGCCGAGTACGTCACCGCCAGCGATCTCAAACACTGGATCCGCAGACAGGAAGCCGGCGTCAGCGACACGTACGCGAAGAAACTCGTCTCGAGGGTGATCGACGCCATATTGGACCTCTCCAAGAACCGACTCGCGGTCCGCAAGCGCACCGAACGAAAGAACGGCCTCGAGTACACCGAGCGCCGGCTCGTGCTGCCCACCGACGCAGCGGCGCCCGGAGACGACAGGTGTCCATCGGACCATTCCGGGGGGAAGCCTTATTATGAATTCTCCATAATACATAACACAATGTCCAAGTCTACGACGCCACCAGAGCAGCCACCAATCAGACAACTGCAAACAGTCCTCGAGCTCTTAGAGACCCCATCGCTCGCCCGAATATACAGCTACGTATGTCTCACAGAAGACGTGCCTGTCGAAGAACTGATATCTACCCTCGAGGTCCCACAGGGAACCGTCTACGACTACGTCAACAGGCTCGAGGACGCTGGTCTCTTGCAGAAGACACGCACAGAGAGACCATACCGGTTTGACGCCGAGCCACTATCTGTAACGGTCACCATCGACGGCGACCAACAGACGATTTCGGCCGAGCTCGTAGATGCAGTCGGCCGTAGTGATGAGAATCAGGATATCTCTGTGTATCTCGATCGCCACGGAATTGATGGACTCGCAACTGCACTGGAGTACGCACGCGAGTACGTGGGCGGAACGGTCAATCACCGAATCATGGCTCGAGAACTCGATCTCTCATCGCTCGAGGCCGAGATTATTCTGCAGGCACTCGAACCAGTCGTTCGTGCCCACCGTGCTGACGAATGAGTACGGTATATCTCGCAGACTCGGGCGTCTTCATCCGGTGTGGCGGACCTGATCGAGACAAATACCAGCGACTGCGCCGTGCGGTCCGAACTGCTGGCATAACGTTGTACGTCCCACGGCGTGTGTATGAGGAACTCGGAGGCGAACCATCCGACGAAGCATATCCCACCAGCAGTATGCCCTGGCAAGAAGGAATCGAGGAAGGGTGGATCGTCGTGGCGGATCCGCTCGAGTATACGAACCCGATCGTATCGGGGATCATGGATGCCACAAGACGATTCATCGCGAACGAGACGGGCAGATCACAGGATATTGTCGAAAAAGCGGATACAGCCCTCGTTGGGCTTGCAGCACAATTCCTTGAGAGTGAGGCCGACCAGATTGTACTCTTAACAACAGACAAGCCGGCAGGACGCGCAGCAGAAACATTACTTCCCGAGTACGGGTTCGAAGAACGTCTCGAGTATCGGTATGTGAGCGAAGCATATCTTCAGAACATAACTGCGAACGAATTTCTCGAGTGAAAGGTAACCGTGATACGGACTACTTGCGTGATCGAGAACGGTCGAAGTCTCGAGCGAGTACGGCTGATCCAAAGACCGTTGTAGCTGTCCCGACAATCATACCCTATGCGGACGATTGATGTTCCGCCGGACGTCTACGATTCCGTCACTGTTCCAGAAAACGAGCGAGAAGATGTGCTCCGGCGAGAGCTAGCCGTGTCATTGTATCGAGAGCGGATGCTCTCGTTCGGAAAGGCGCGTGAACGTGCTGACCTATCACGCCAAGAGTTCCACAAACTGCTTGGTGAGCGAAACGTTGAGCGCCACTACACGACCGAGGAACTCGCGGAAGATCTCGAGTATGGGAAACAGTGACGGCGACGACAGTGACAGTGACCTCGTCGTCGCCGATACGTCACCGGTACTCAACCTCGCATTGATCAACCGGCTCGACCTCATCCGCGAACAGTTTTCGACGGTCGTCAGACTGACGGACACGGGCAAGCGAATATTCTGAAGACAACAGTTGTCACTGAAGACCCAACTCATCGTTCGGCCAGTTATTGATCGAGGATGTACGCAGAGAGTTGCTCTGTCGCCGTTGTGATGATCGGTTCCATGAGTGTCCCTTGTTTGCTGTCGATCTCATCGGAGCTAATTGAGTTCACTGACCACGGCGTGAGTGAACTTGATCTTGGTGCCCCTCCGTCGAGCCAATCGGACTCCTCGATTGGGATTCGTTCCTCGTGCCAGGTCCTCGTTGTGAGTGCGAGTGTAATATATTGTTCTCCGTGGAACGGGGTCTCTTCGGTGCTGATGATCAAAAACGGGCGTCCACCGGAATTTTCCTTGAACGTATCGGTGGCAATGACGACATCACCTCGATTGTAATCCATTTATTCGCCCTCAACTGCGTGCTCCTTCCACTCCTCGAGGTCCTCTTCACCATACTGGTCGTTCAGTCGTTGAACGGTCTTGTGGAAGTCATACGCATCACGGACGCGGTCCATATCCCCAATTGCCCAGTATTCTCCCTTGTGCCGAACCAGATTTGCATCCTCGAGACGACTCAAGACGGTGCTGACTGATCCCCGCTTTATGCCTGCCCCATCAGCTATTTCGGATGGTGTAAACGCCTTATCATCGTTCCGGGCCAGAAACGTGATGATCCGCTCTGCATTTGTCTCTCCCTCGAGTTCAGTTTCAGAACTCTCGTCGAAGGTTTCGATATCGATTGGCATAGTTGTCACTACAGTCCCCCAAGTCATAAGCGTATTTCTGTAACTGATGTCACTATGTATCCGGCGTAAAAACGATTGATCTCGGGAGGCAACGACGGTCGCGGTCACTGCCTCGAGTACGATCACGAACCGACTCGAGGCCAGCTAGACGACTGGTGTCTACGAAGATTGAACCGGATGCCGATCTCGTACTGATTGACGAGCATGACGCACGCCGAACGGTCCGGCGACGTGGGCTCTCGATGACTGGCGCAATCGGAGTTCTGTCACGTAGGAGTGGCGACGACACGGACACATTGTGAACAGAACTCGGCTGTCTTCGCAAAGCGGGATTTTGGATTCCCGATGACTTGTACGAGACAGTCCTCGAGCAGGCGCGTGATGAACTCTGATGTGGTCTCTTGTACTGAGCAACTGATCTACCCACAGAACGGTGCCGGGTGTCGCTGGAACTGACGGACAACAGTTCCGATGTGAGGTTTCTGGGGGCACTCATCCTCCTCTCGAGCGGAACGGAAGAACGGCCTCGAGCACACTGAACAGCGATTAGTGCGTCCCGCGGATACAGCAATTCCAGGTGAAACGAAAGATGGCCGTAACAGCCGGTGAAAGCTGGTGTTCTCACTGGGGAGAACGGGTTACAGTACGCCTCGAGAGCGGAGTCGATATCGCTCTGGGAAGTCTCTCTCACAAGACGAACGCGGGTGTATGAAGGGTGGATACCGTGGGTGTCTCCCTCGAGTGGTCGTCGTGGTCAGACTGACGGACAGGTGTTGAAGGATGTCCTGACGACAACAGTTGTCACTGGAGCGTCTCACTCCGTTCGTTCCGAACCGCGCATCCGTGTGCGATCAGGTTGCAGTGACGTTCCGTGGGTACTATATCTACTGAACGCCAATATCAGCGCTTACAGGGTTCATAGTAATTACGCTCCTAACGATTTTCACAGCAGAAAGTATACGTTCGGTTACTGATGTCCATCGATCGAAACACCTTCGAAAACACGAGTGAGGAAGAACTCGCGGATCTTTCGGGGCCGGATCAAGTCCTCGGGTTTCTCGCTGTCCACAACGACCAGGCGTTTAAGGCCCACGAGATTGTGTCCCGGATCGGGATCAACGAGGGGACGGTTAGCACTGCCCTCTCGCGGTTGAAGGATCGTGGCCTGGTTGAACATAAAGCAACGTACTGGGCGATAACCAAAGATAGTGAGCGACTTGAGGGGTACAGTGGCTACAAACGGGCGACCACCCTGTTCAACGACCAACTCGGAGAGGAGAACAAAGAGTCCTGGCGCGAACACGCCCCTGAAGAGCCACATCCGAGTGTGGAGAACGAACAGTGACCGACGAGGAAGCCGTCCCTATCTTCTGACAGCGAGAGAATCCCGGCGTTTACGCCGGGCGTGAATCGCGTCACTCAACTACGCAAACCACCGCTCGATAGCAGACTGGATATTCAACGCTAACCCAAACTATTTTATCGTTTCAGCTACATAGGCTATGTGTGGCGATTGAGGTCACACGCACCTACGTTGGTTCGATCCAGAACCACCAACAGGTCTGCGATGGTCTCGATTCGCTCGGTGATTCCGCCTCGAAGATCTGGAACGTCGCACGATGGACAGCAGACCGCGTATGGGATGAGATTGGGAAGATTCCCAACGAAGGATCGCTCAAATCGTATATGAAGAATCAGTCGTGCTGGAAAGACTTGAATGCACAATCAAGTCAGAAAGTCATCGAAGAACTTTCTGACGCTTTCCAGTCGTGGTTCGACCTGCGACACAAGGACGACGAGGCGAATCCGCCCGGCTACCGCAAACACGGCGATACCCGACCGCGTTCCACGGTCACGTTCAAAGCAGACGGGTTCAAACACGACCCTGAAAACAACCGCGTCCGACTCTCAAAGGGGAAGAACCTGAAGGAACACCGTTCCGATTTCCTGCTCTGCGAGTACCAGACTCGTCCCGACGTTGATCTCTCGGAAGTCACCAAGGTGCAAAACGTTCGAGCCGTCTGGAACGGCGACGGGTGGGAACTCCACTTCGTCTGCAAAGTCGAACTCGAAACTACCGACTCGACAGACGACGGAGTGGCAGGGATCGACCTTGGGATCACTAACATCGCCACGGTCGCATTCCCCGACGAGTTCGTTCTCTACCCCGGTAACTCGCTCAAAGAAGACAAACACTACTTCACCCGAGCAGAGTACGAGACTGAGGGTGAGAACGGCCCATCAGAGAAGTCAATGTGGGCACGTCGAAAACTCGCTGACCGAGAGACACACTTCTACCACGTCCTCACGGACACGATTATTACCGAGTGTGTCGAGCGCGGTGTTGGGACGCTCGCGGTGAGTTGGCCCGAAGACGTGCGTGAGTCTGACTGGGGGAAGACCGGTAACAAGAAGTTGCACTCGTGGGCGTTCGACCGCATCTACCAGTACCTCGAATACAAAGGCGAGATTCGTGGCGTCGAGGTGCTAAAAGAGAACGAGTGGAACACCTCGAAGACGTGTTCACGGTGTGGTGACGATACGAAGTCGAATCGTGTCGAACGTGGCCTGTACGTTTGCTCGTCGTGCGAGTTGGTCGGGAACGCGGATTGTAACGGGGCGGAGAATATGCGACAGAAGATAACTCCGAGTCCTTACGGTGAGGATAGGAGTAACGGCTGTGTGGCACAGCCATCGACATACCTGTTCGACCGCGAGAGCGGGACGTTCAACACGAGAGAACAGGCCGTGTCGTAGACCGGCAAATATCCCACCTGCGGTACGGGAAGCCTCGCCGTCGTCGGGCTCTGCCCGACTGCCTGAGGGATCTTTGATCCCTCTCCGTTTACGGCGAGGAGGATGTCACTTTTGAGCGAGGCGATGTCGTCTACGGTGACGATCCGTTCAAAGGAGCGGACGCTGCGCGGCCGTGACTTGTTCTCTCGAACAACGAGGGACATCCATTTCACGGCGACCAATATATTGCGCTGACGCTGACGTCGAAGTCCTGGATGGATGGCCGTATCGCGATCCCTTCGGAGCAGTGGCTTCGTGGTGGGACGCCGAACCAGAGCCAGATCGTCCCGTGGGGCGTCCAATCAATTGATCACGAGGACATCGATTTCTGGCAGGGTCGGCTTGACAGCGACCTTGTTGACGAGGCAGTCGCTGTGCTCGTCGAAGAACTTCAATGAGAGCCTCGGTTATCCAGCAGTCGAAAACCGACGGCGTCACTCTCCAAGAAACCGATTTAATTCACTAAATTCGTCAGGTGAGAGAATAACCTCGGTGTCGAACGCATCAAATTGTTCAAAGTCATAGTCAATCGTCAATACTGTATTCACTCCTTCATCAATTGCGACCTGAGCGTAGTACCCATCCCACCCGTTGACGTTTGCATCACGTGAGCGGGAAAGCCCACCTCGAACCACTTCATCGGGCATCTCATCATACCAATGAATTCGTTTTGCGTCCATGAAATTTTCCAACAGTCGAGACGCATCTGTGTTCGAGTGTCCGTAGTACGTCGTCAAGACAGTATGTGCACCGAATAGCGCAGGATATGGGACGATAGCATCGATGTCACCGGTGATGGCATCTCGGACGTATGAGAGCGCAGAAGCACGAACCGGTGTCTCTGTGTGTGCGAGCGCAATGACGCCAACATCGAAAAGATACGGGCCGCTTGTCTCACTCATCGCGATCTTTTGTTGCGCCCTTTCGAACAGCTGCTCGGTGCGTCTGGGCAACTGGCTCAACGCCTTCGCCAAGCGGGGTCGTCTCTGTTCGGTCTGCTGTCGCTTCCGCAACAAGATTCTCCATGCGTTCGATAATCTGTTCAGGGTCATCTTCCGGTTCAACGACAACTTTTCCGTCTTCTTCATGAATCTCCACTTCCGCTCCAGGAGTAATCCCGAGTCGCTTTCGGACCTCCTGCGGGAGGACGACCCGTCCTTTTGAATCCACGGTGACCATATTCCCACATTCAGTGGGAAATCTCATAAGAGTTCTGGTCGGAGCTGTAACACCCTCACTACCGAAGTTCGTCGGAATAGTGATCACGGAGAAACAACAGTACTGCATCTGCGATTAAATCTTTGACACACCGAACGGTACTGCAACCCGGAAGGAACCAGCTACCAGTGGTCAACTGGCTCGTTACTAACCGGAAACACGGTGTCCACCCGAATACGGTGTCGATTCGCCTTCCCTTGGTCCCGTGGCCGCTTCGATGGCTTCCTGCAGGGGCCGTCGGCGCGCTCATTTGCTACTGGTCGCTGGTCACCGCACCGCCAGCACTGCAGCCACTCGAGCCGACAGCCACGCTCACAACAAGCGGCGTTGCCAGCGTTCCAGGCTCGTATCAGCGCCACGCAGTCGCGTATGCAGCGTTAACACTCGCGCTCGCGTACGCCATTGCGGACCGAAACGCACCCGCGGTCCGGAAGGCGCTTCTCGTCTTCTCACTCGCAACAGGGTACGGTGCGCTGATGGAGTTCGGACAGTTCTTCCTGCCGGAACGAACCGCCTCTATGATCGATATCGCAATCAACGCCGTCGGCTCGGCACTGGCGCTGTCGTGGTATCATCTCGAGCAGCGAGTGCAGTTCGTCCCCGTTGGACGGACGCTGCGCTCACCGTAATCTCACTCGCTCTCGACCTGCGTGATAGTCCCGGTCGCAGCAAGCGTCTCGAACTCGAGTGCGAGATCCTGGCCCACACCGAGGCGCTGACCCTGATAGTAGAGGCCGTCGTCGGTTTCGAGCGCTTCAACCTCGAGTGCTACCTGAAGGTCCTCATAGCGCGGATGCTCGTGTTCGTGGAGTTCGCCGTCGTCGCTCTCGAGGACGAGCAGCGAAGGCTCGCGCTCGACGTCTGTGACTGTGACAACCGTGTCACCACCTTCAGTTGCGGTTGGTCCGGCCTCGAGGGCGTCTCCAAGGGTCGGGTCAACCTCGGTGAGCGACAGCGAAACAGTGGCGCTCGTGCGTTCCATGTTGAGCGTTGGCTCAGTTCCCAACTCGGAAACGGAGCCATTGACGGCGTACAGTCCGAAATCAACGGTCAAATCGCGATTGAACTGGACCGGTTCATCGCCGACGTTGATGGTGTCGAGGTCCTCTACGGGTTCGCCTTCGATTTCGAGGCGAAGGAGGGTTTCAGACTGTATCGTCTGGACATCAGTCACTGTCGCGTTCTGATCACCTGCGACAGTGCCTTCGGTACCCGGCTCGAGGCGCTCTACGACGTAGTCTGGCTGGGAATCTGCCTCGAGAGTGACGTGTTGGGTTTCGGTTTCCGTGGCCGATTCGGTGTCTCCCGGTCCAGGGGCACCCATCGTGACGACAGCGATGCCGGCGACGCCGATAGCGAGGACGAGTAAGACCACCAGCGCGTCGATGACGTTGACCACACCCAAGAGGTTCCCGTTTTCGTCGATTAGTTCCATGGCTGGCCAAAGTGTGTCCGCGTGGTTCGGTCGTGATCCGCTATTCGGACGCTGCTCATTGTGTGTTCACCCGCCGATATTGGGTCCCAACCGCCCGATGGATCGCCACCAGGGGTCGCTGATACCGCCACCAACAGTTCTTTGCACTCCAGCACCCTTTCATACCTTTGCGTAACAGGTTGTAATATATAAGGGCCGGTGGTAGGGACAAGTGACGCGTCCCAGCCAACCGAAACGGTCTCCTCTTCTCGAGTCCGTCGATGCTGTCCGATGGGTCACGGTTCAACAACTCATTGAGGTGTTCATGCTGACCCCACTGTCTCCAAGTGTGATCTCCGTGTGCGCGAGGCAGTCCGCAGATGCGCTGATGGAGGTCGTACTCTCTAATGACCCCGATTCGACCATCGTTTCGTAGGTTCCCGGCTCACCAGCGACAACCTCGAGAACGGTCTCTCCCGGCAGGTCGTCGGTCGCCTCGAGTGCGGGCTCGTCTGCATCCTCGAAGTCGATCCGAAGGGTGAGTGATCGGTCATCTTCGTCGGTGTTTGTAATCGAAAGCATGGGTTCCTCGAGGCCATCCTCGTCGACGGCATCGATGGCGACGGTTGCGATCTCCTCGAGCGGACTGTCGTCCGGAAGCGTCCATGCTGTCTCGTCATCTTCTGTGTCTGAATCGCCCGTCTCGTCCGTTTCCGTCTCGGTACTATTTGTTGCCGAGTCGGTGGCGCTCTCGTTGGCCGTGACTATACTGTGGAGTCGCTCGAGCAGGCCCAGACTGAGCAGTCCGCCAAGAGCGACGACCATACGTCGTGTCAGTTGCATAGTATCCCTCACGTGTGCCTATCTAAAACCGCTTTTTCAGCCTCGAGAGACCATCTCGAAGACAAACTAATCAATTTATGAACGATGTGAGCCACTATCTATTCCACACAGCAAGCATCACCGTAAGTCGCTCTTGGGACTGTTTCGTGCCCACACTCGAACTCGAGGGTGAGGTGTTTCGACTGCATTCCGTAACCATCAAAAATCACCAGCGGGGATCCAGGGACGTTTGTCGCGTCTCGACGACAACCGACACCTATTGTCTCGAAATCGAGTGTTTGTCCGCTAAACGATTCCAGTCGTTTATCCATGAACAGATTGACACGACGTTCGCCGCAGGGGCCTATCAATGACTGACAGACAACGACGCTACCGACAGGCGATTACGATCGCTGTTGCTATTGGATTGCTTGGGATGACACTCAGCGCTGGCGCAGCGATGGCACAGGAACAGACGGACGGGGTAGACGCTGACAACACCTCAGTCGAACAGGCGAGCGACTCAGTGGCTGAAAATGTAACGGTCGAAGAGAGTGAACAGGCAGTCGTCGACGACCAACAGACTGTCGAGGTTGAAGAGACGGTAACCGACACTGGCGACACTGACAGTGCAGACCTATTCGACCTCGAGGACGGGTTCTTCGATGACGGATTCACCGATGACGGATTCGGCGATGACTTCCTGACCGGTTCGCTCTTCGAGTAGCGCGAGAGTCGATCGACGACTCGCCGCCGCTATCGTTTCTCTCGAGCACACTAAGTTGCATGAGACGGACGCTGTCCAGTCTCACATACTGTTAGATACCGAGTGATACGCACGCCAGACCGACGCGTTAGATCTGGTTGTCACTCTCGAACAAACAGAGTACACCGCGAAAACGAGAAAAAGCGCCGGTTAGTCGTCGTTAGACTGCAGCCCAGACGTTTGTCGAGGCGACGGCACTGTACTGGATGTTCTCGTTCTCTTGCATCGTCACCTGTGCAGAGTCAGCGCTGCCGGCGTCGTCAGCGACGGCGATGGCAGCCTGCTGTTCGTTGATGTTCTCCTGTGCAACGAACTGGATCTGCTCGATCTGTGCGCTGGCTTCTTGTTCGACGTCGTTAGTCTGGTTCGCATCGGCGTCGAACGCGACACCTGGTGCCTCTTCCATGGCGTCACCGCCGAGCATCACACTCGTCGTGTCCGAAGTGATGACACTGTCGTGTGCGTAGGCGGGGCCGGCGTAGACGTTCAGCGCGTCAGCGTAGCCAATCTGGCTGTTGACGTTGTTCTGGTGGGACCACTGAACTGCCGTGGCGTCACTGCCGTTGGTGGCAAGTGCCATAGCCGAACTCTGGAGGTTGACGTTCATCTGCTCGACTTCCTGGCCCTGTGCGACCTCGGAGGTTGCTGACTGTGCCGAGCCGTCGTCTTTCTTGTGCTCTTTGTCCTTTTGGTCGTCCTTCTTGTCATCCTTCTTATCGTCTTTCTTGTCGTCCGCGTGCTTGTCGTCGTACTTTGTATCGTCGTCTTTGTCCTCTGCGAGGTCACTCATCGCCGCTGCGGCGTCATCCATCGCACCGTCATCGTCGATGCCGGCCGTTGCGATGCTCATGCCGGACATCATCTCGAGGATGTTCGTGCTGTCGGCGGTGGCGATCTGGTCGTTGAAGTTGGTCTGGTCGGTCAGCTGGATCGACGTTGCAGTGCTGTTCTCACCGACTGCGATGGCGACAGCGCTGTCCTGCTCGTTGTAGTTCGTCTGATCGAGGGACTGTTCCTGGTTGACCGTCGCATCAGCGGACTGGTCGCTGAAGTCACCAGCACCCTGGTAGACGTTCGTCGCGTTCGCTGCACCGTGCTGGAGGTTCTGGTTGGACTGCTGGGATTGCTGGAGGGCAACTGCATCGCTCTCGTTCTCCGCGAGCGAGAACGCAGTGCTCTGTTCGTTGTAGTTGAGCTGGCCAACGACCTGGCTCTGGGTCACAACGGTGTCTGCGCTCTGGTCGGCGTCAACATCGGCTTTGTCGCCTTTCTTGTCGGCGATGCCCCAGCCGTCGAACTGCTGGCCGTCGCCGTTACCGATAACGACGTTGACGGTGCCGACGTCCTCGAAGTTAGTCTCATCGACCTGGACGTTCTGTGCGGCCGCATCAGCAAACTGTTCGTTGTCGTTGTACTGGTTTGCGTCCTGGATTGCGGTCGCCTCACCGCCGTCGATCGAGATCGACGTTGCGTTATTCTGCTGGTTGATGTTTACCTGATCGACATCCTGGTACTGGTTGATGTCTGCATCAGCTTCACTTCCTGACTGTGCTTCGATGTACTCGTCTAGCGTTTTGTCGCCGAGATCAGCGCCGAAGACGAGATACAGCTCTTCACCGTTCTCGAGTGCGTGGACTGAACTCTCGGAGGGGTCTTCGCCTGCGGCCGCAGCCGGTGCGCCGGCCGCGATCATCGATAGGGCGACTATACACGCCATAAGTACTGTCGTATATCGTGAACGTATCGTCGTTGTGTTGCTCATGAGTTGTTTTGATTCGTGCCGTGAGAGTCGTTTCTTTTTGCACCTCTCCGGCGTGAACCATCATATCCTGATTACCGTCTTTGTTATCGGTCAGTTGTGCTGACGGTGTATGGGACCTACTACGCAGAAGGCGGCGATTTATGGACGGAAGGCGGTGGTTTCGCTAAAGATTATCTCTTGATGTGAACTGATTCAGTAAGAAACTATGTCGCAGCAGGGAGTGGTATTGGCAACTCGACACGGCCTTTCAATCAGAAAATAGAACCTTTTCGAGTATGCAATCGACGCATTCAGTGTGGAAGCGTTCGTGGTAGTCACATCTACGAGAGATTTCCGACAGAGACTCCCACACATACTCTTCGTCACGATGATGACAACACGGAAATGTACAGTGTGGCCCTGTTACCAGTCCGTTCTCGAGTATATGTAATTTCGGCCACATAACAGTAGGTATGGCCTCAGTCGGTCCAATCGGAGTATTCGGTGTGAAACCGTGGTCCGGGTTCAAGTGTAATACCCTGCAGAGTAGCGACTGGGCAACGCGTCACAGCGACACGGCAGATAGTGGACTGTCACGATCTGCCACCCGTCGGAGAGGGATCCAGTACCCAGCCGTGTGTGTGATGCGTGCCTAGACCAACGCAACTATGAAACGTACATTCGCGATCACACTGACGGTAGCGATGATTGGTAGCCTCATGTTCATGGGGTTTGCAGGAACCGCTGCGGCGCAGAACGTCGATAACGGAATCGACATTGGAGATATTGGCGCCGACTTCGGTGACCAGACCCAAGGCGACGCAACAAACAACATTGACGTGAACCAGGAGAACAACAACGCACAGACTGGCGTCTCCGAAGCGACCTCCGGTGACGCGGTCGCTGTGAGTGACGGTGGCGCTGGCGGCGGCGCGGCTGCTGCTGACGACCCAAAGCATGACCCGAAGAAGGACGATCCACAGCCACTCGCTAACGGTGCTGACTCTGGCAACGCACTTGCTGGATCGCTGGCTGCTTCCCAAGTGACCCAGGTGCAGGATGTCAACCAGCAGAACGCTGCTGACATCGACGCCACCGCTCAGACCGGTGACAACGTGCAGGACTTCGACGTTGGAATCGACATCGGTGACGACACCGAGACCGTCGAAGGATAATCCGGTCCAACCAACGCAGTAACTGACGAGAATTTCTTCATTTTCCCGGGGTACAATAATTCCTCGAGAGCGCTCGCTGTTCCTCTCGCTCGAGCACACCACCAACTCACTCCAGAACGAGCGCCTCTGCTTGCTGACTAACCGCTCGGATCGGCACGCCCGCTGCCGCTGCGGCCGCCTTCGCGTCCTCGTACTCCACGCTCACGTCGTACACCGTCCCCTCACTATCACGCGCGATTTTTACGGTCACCTCGTATGGTTTCCCCTCGAGTACCACCTCTACTGTCTCGAACTCCCGTTTGGCGATCCACCGATGCGTCACGCCGGCGTCCCGAACCCCTAACGTCCCAGTCTCCTCGGCTAACGCTCGCGCGACACGTGCTCTGTCTGCGGGCTTGCAGATGACTTTCACCAGATGGCCGGGCCGCGATTTCTTCATCGTCGCTGGGACAATCGAGACGTCTCGAGCGCCTGCATCCGTGAGCGTCTCCTGAAGCCCGCCGAGCACTTCCGGCGTCGCGTCGTCGAGGTTCGTCTCGAGAACGGCGATATCGTCTTTCACCAGGCTGCGGTCCTCGCCCGTGCCGACCACGGCTCGAAGCACGTTCGGGTGTGGATCGAGGTCATATCCACCGGCACCGTAGCCCGAGGCTTCGACCTCGAGCGTCGGCAGCACCTCAATCCCGTCTGCGACGTGTCCAAGGATTGCCGCACCCGTCGGCGTCAGCAGTTCTGCCTCGACAGGGCCTCCACGCAGCGACCAGTCCGCGCGCTCGGCAATCTCGAGGACGGCAGGTGTTGGGACGGGAAACTCGCCGTGGGCCATCGACGCTGTGCCGCCACCGGTGGCAAGCGGAGTCGTCACGACGCGATCCGGGTCCAAACCCTCGAGCAAGAGCACTGCGCCGACGACGTCTGCAATGGCATCGTCTGCGCCGACCTCGTGGAAGTGAATGTCCTCGAGTGCCTCGCCGTGGACGCTGGCTTCAGCCTCGCCGAGTAGTTCGAAGATTGCGAGCACGTCGCGCTCGACGGACTCAGGCAGGCCCATCTCGCGGACGATTGTACAAACCTCGAGATAGCTGCGGTGTGGGCCATGGCCTTCGGCGTGGACGGGAGTGTGATTGTTTCCGTGGCTGTGATCGTGGCTCTCGTCGTGGTCATGCGCGTGCCCGTGGCTGTGGGCGTCGTCATGGCCATGCGTGTGCTCGTGCGCGTGATCATTGCCTGCATCTGTCTCCTCGTCTTCGCTCCGGTGTCCGTCAGCAGAGTCACTCGAGTCCGAGAGCAATACATCGACCGTCGTGGCCGAAATACCACACTTAACCGTCTCGTCGATCCGATACTCGATCTCGAGGGCGTCAGTAACTGGCTCGAGGGCGTCGGAATCAGCACCGGCGTCAAGGAGGGCTCCAAGCAGCATATCGCCGCTGGCTCCCATCCGGCCGTCGAACGCGAGGACGTACATAGGTACGAGGCCGGTGGGCACGCCCAAAAATCCATCTGTGCGAAGCACGGAACGGTTCTCACAAATCTAGGGAACGCCGTCACATCTATGTATCCGCCACGAGAACTTACGTATGGTAGCGACTAGCACAACTGAGGCTAGCAAAAAACATATCCGATCACGAATCGGAGTGATTGATATCGCCGTCCATCCCGAATCATGAATGAAGTTCAACTGGAGGTTGCGAAGGCATACCCGAACGACTCGGGTCGTGGTATCGCCCGACTCGACCCGGACACGCTGTTACATTTAAAGCTGAGTCCGGGCGACATCATCGAAATTGAAGGTGCAGACACCACTGCCGCGAAGGTCTGGCGCGCCGACCGGCAGGACTGGAATACAGATACCGTCCGCATTGACGGCTTTACCCGCCAGAACGCAGACGTCGGCATCGGAGAGCGAGTCACCATCCGCAAGGCAGAAGCGACGAAAGCGGATTCGCTCACCCTGGCACCGCCAGAAGAGGCGTCCGTCCAATTCGGCTCTGACGCCGCTGGCATGGTCAAACGCCAGATCCTCAAACGGCCAGTCGTCGGCCGCGACATCGTGCCGGTCATGAGCTCGACGAACCATCCGTTCATGCGCTCGCCGGGCCAGGCAATCCCGCTGATCGCCGTCGAGACCGAACCCGAAGGCGTCGTCCTCATTACTGAGGATACCGACGTCGAACTCCGCGAGGAGCCGATCTCAGGCTTCGAGAAGACCGGAGGTGGGATCACCTACGAGGACATCGGCGGCCTTCAGGGTGAGATCCAACGCGTGCGCGAGATGGTCGAACTGCCGATGAAACACCCCCAGATCTTCAAGAAACTGGGGATCGAGCCGCCACAGGGCGTGCTCTTACACGGCCCACCGGGCACCGGGAAGACCCTGCTCGCGAAAGCCGTCGCGAACGAAACGTCGGCGAGTTTCTTCTCTATCGCCGGCCCAGAGATCATCTCGAAGTACTACGGCGAGTCCGAACAACAACTCAGGGAAATCTTCGAAGACGCAAGCGAGGAGTCACCCGCGATCATCTTCATCGACGAACTCGACTCCATCGCGCCCAAACGCGAGGACGTCACCGGCGAGGTCGAACGCCGCGTCGTCGCCCAACTGCTGACGATGATGGACGGCCTCGAGGCCCGCGGCCAGGTCATCGTCATCGCGGCGACGAACCGCGTCGACAGCGTCGATCCTGCCCTCCGTCGACCGGGCCGATTCGACCGCGAGATCGAAATCGGTGTGCCAGACGAGGTTGGCCGCGAGGAGATCCTACAGATTCACACGCGCGGGATGCCACTCAGCGACGACGTTGCACTCTCGCACCTTGCCGATGAGACCCACGGTTTCGTTGGTGCGGACATCGAGTCCCTGACCAAAGAAGCCGCGATGAAGGCGCTGCGACGGTACTTGCCGGAGATCGACCTCGACGAGGAGGATATCCCGCCGAGCCTGATCGATCGGATGATCGTCAAGCGCGAGGACTTCAGCGGCGCGTTGAACGAGGTCGAGCCCTCGGCGATGCGGGAGGTCCTCGTCGAACTACCCAAGATCTCGTGGGACGACGTTGGCGGTCTCCACGACGCCAAAGAGCAGGTCCAAGAGTCCGTCGAGTGGCCGTTGAACAGCCCTGAACGGTTCAGTCGGTTGGGTATCGACCCACCGGCGGGCGTCTTGCTCTACGGGCCGCCAGGCACCGGGAAGACGCTCATGGCGAAAGCCGTCGCCAACGAGACCAACGCGAACTTCATCTCAGTTCGCGGGCCGCAACTGCTGAGCAAGTGGGTCGGCGAATCGGAGAAAGCCATCCGCCAGACCTTCCGCAAGGCGCGCCAGGTCTCGCCAACGGTGATCTTCTTCGACGAACTCGACGCGCTCGCACCCGGCCGCGGTGGCGGCGAAAGCGGTTCGAACGTCTCTGAACGCGTCGTCAACCAGTTACTGACGGAACTCGACGGCCTCGAGGAGATGGGCAACGTGATGGTCATCGGTGCGACCAACCGCCCAGACATGATCGATCCCGCACTCCTGCGATCGGGTCGATTTGACCGCCTCGTCATGATTGGCCAACCCGACGTTGACGGCCGCGAGCGCATCCTCGACATCCACACGGAGGACACGCCACTGGCTGCAGACGTCACGCTGCGCGAAATCGCCGAGATCACCGACGGCTACGTCGGGAGCGACCTCGAGTCGATCACGCGCGAAGCCGCAATCGAGGCGCTTCGTGAGGATGATGCAGCAGATGTCGTCGAGATGCGCCATTTCCGCCAGGCGATGGAGAACGTCCGGCCGACGATCACCGACGACATCATGGACTACTACGACCGCATCGAAGAGGAGTTCCAGGGCGGCACGAGCGGGCCGGACCCAACTGGGCGACGTGGCAGTCGCATCGGCTTCCAGTAACCCAGTTCGTCGGTCTGGCTCGAACGGATCTGCAATCGCTATATGGGCTGTTTTTCTCAACCTGAGACGTGAGCGCTGTGTACCGAGATAACCGATTGCTACGACCCCGGCAACCGTGGTAAGCAATGGTTACTCGAGTTGAAACAGTTGTCTCTGATCTGTGCTAACCCGATAGTATCGGGCTTTGACTGAGGCAATCGGTCGAACACGGCTCGAACCGACTCGTATTCGCCTGAATCGGTTGCAATTGTCCAAAGCGTCGCAGCGATATATGTAGGTACAGCGCCTATTGGAGTGATACACAGGTATTTCGATGGCAGACTCTTCGACATCCCGATCTCGCCAATCCGATTCTGTTCGCGACTCAGTCGATACTGGCTCGCACGGAGAGCGAAAACGGCTTCTCGAGCGGACGGTGCCGGGGATCGCAGCATCGATTCGAAAGGCGGGATTCTGGTCGGCAATTTTTCTCCCAATTTGTTACACGCCGATGTTGCTCTACGGGCTGTCGACAGGCATTCATACCCTGCTGTTTCTGTTTCTCCTCGGCCTCAATCTGGTTGCGCTGTACGTTGGCCACGAGTACCGGCGCTGATTAGACTGCTCTCGAGCGCGCGAGGAAATGAAACGTGAGTGCGAAACCGAGTGGGGGCTGGGAGTATCCCGTAGTAGAGGTCAATTCAGCGACAGTCGACGTGGCTCGAGGCTGGTCTATAGTGCCGGGCGGGCGCGGATTTCTTGGACTTCCTCGGTCTGTTTGAACTGCTCGAGGAGGGGCTTGATGTCGTCGAAGCCGTCCTCGAGAACAATATCCCCGCTTCGGAGGTCGTACTCGACGATATCATAGTCAGCAAGTCGGGGCAGGTGATTGTGGACAAGTGAGACGTACACACGCTGTCTGGTCTCTTTGTCGATTGCACCGGCGTGCTGGTCGTACTCCCAGGCGGAGATTTGTGTGATGAGATCCTCGATGTTTCCGTTGCGCGTCTCTGCAAGGAGGTATAGCAGGTATCGGCGCTTCGATTCCGACAGTAGGGAACAGGCCGCCTCCATTCGAGTAGCGCTTGTCGTCATAGGAGAATCAACGAAACCTGTGGTAATACACCTGCTGCCAATACAAATAGGATTGGAGACTCAGACAGTCAGTTTCGCTCACACCCATTAACGGGGAAACCGACGGACAGCGCGTAGTCGCCTGTGACAGTGACCCACGATTGATGCGTTATCGATCAAACTGCGAGACCGACGGGTCACCACTGCTCTCGGACGAATCACCGTACCGGTGGCATGCGACAGGGTGGTTCTTCACACCCTCGAGGTCGTTCGCTTCTGGGGTACGCTGTTCTGGCGTGGTGGTTTCACACACAGTTTCGTACTCGCGGCGAAGTCGGTCGGCCGCACGCTCCCAGTCCTGGGTCGCAAGCGCCTCGAGTGCCTCTCGGACGCGGTCGTCGTGTGGTGAAGAAAGCGGCTGCTCAAAGAGACGGTCTTCGAGTGCAGCGACGAAGCCCGGAATCGAGTCGGCGGGAAGTGAGCCGTCCTCGAAGGAAAACTGTTCGTCGTCGCCAACGGTCTCGAGGGAGATGTCCTCGCTTTCGATCCGTTCGCGCAGGTTCATAATCTGGCGGAACTCAGCTTGGTCGATATCGAGGTCATCGGGCGGGATCACCACGGGACACCGCGTTCTGAACCGGCAGCCACTCGGGGGGTTCCGTGGGGATGGCACGTCGCCCGACAGCGTCTGTCGGTCGCGCTCTTGCTCGTCGGTCGCCGCTCGTGGGACGCTCTCGAGGAGCGCCTGCGTGTAGGGATGGTTCGGGTCGTCGAAGATGTCTTCGACGGGGCCAATCTCGACGATTTCGCCGAGGTACATGACGGCGACGCGGTCACAGACATGCCGAATCACAGAGAGGTCGTGACTGATCAGCAAGTAGGTGAGATCGAACTCGTCTTGCAGGTCATCAAGCAGGTTCAACACCTGCGCCTGCACCGAGACATCGAGTGCAGAGGTTGGCTCGTCCAAGACGAGAAACTCCGGCTCGAGCGCAAGCGCCCGGGCAATGCCAATCCGCTGGCGCTGGCCGCCCGAGAACTCGTGGGGGTATCGATCAAGCTGGTCGACTGAGAGGCCAACGCGCTCGAGTAACTCACGGACGCGCTCGCGCCGCTCAGACGCCGTACCGACGTCGTGAATGTCGAGTGGCTGCCTGACGATGCTGCCAATCGTCATCCGCGGATCGAGACTCGAGAACGGATCCTGAAAGACGACCTGGGCGTCCTGTCGGAACTGGGTGAGTTCGTGTCCCTCGAGGTCGTAGACGTTCCGTCCATCGAATTCAACACGGCCATCGCTTGGCTCTTGCAGGCGAAGGAGCGTCTCGCCAGTTGTCGACTTTCCACAGCCGGATTCGCCGACCAGTCCGAGCGTCTCGCCTGTGTTGATCTCGAAGCTGACGCCGTCGACGGCACGGACGGGAACCGGCTCAGCGCCGAGCACTCGGTCGAGGACCGAGTCCTGTTCCCAGAAGTACTTCTGCAGGTTGTCGACGCGAACGAGTGGCTCGTCAGCACTCATCGGTCCTCACCTCCTGGCCCCTCGAGCGTCGATTCAGCTGGTTCAGACGCCCTCTCAGTGTCCTCGTGCGTCTCGTCGACTGTGTCGCCAAAGAAGTCACTCGAGAGTGCTCTTGCTTCGGAATAGGAGTGTTCGGCAAGAACACACCGCGCGGTGTGCTCGTCGCTGCCATCGGCGTCGTACTCTGGTGGGTGAGAGAGACACTCCTCCATAGCCTTCGGACAGCGATCAGCGAACTGGCACCGATCGTCCATTTCGTGTTCCAACAGACTTGGCACGTTACCTGGAATCGGCTCGAGGCGGTCACCAGTCGCCTCGAGGTCGGGAATCGACCCGAGTAGTCCCTCAGTGTAGGGATGGACGTGGTCATCGAAGACATCCTCGAGCGTTCCGCGTTCGACGATTTCACCGGCGTACATCACGCCGACACGATCGCACATTCTGGCAACGACACCCAGATTGTGCGTGATCAGGAAAATCGTCATGCCAGTTTTCTTTTGGAGGTCATCGAGCAGATCGAGAACCTGTGCCTGAATCGTGACGTCGAGTGCCGTTGTCGGCTCGTCAGCAACCAGTATGTCCGGCTCTCCGGCGAGCGCCTGCGCGATCATCGCCCGCTGGAGCATCCCACCGGAGTACTCGTGTGGGTACTCCTCGGCACGCTCGACGGGATCCGGGATGCCGACCAACTCGAGCAGTTCGATCGCTCGCTCGCGACTCGCCTCGTTGATGTACTTCCTCGAGGGCATGACCGAGGAGAGCATGAGCGATCCCAGCGAGTACGACTGCGTTTTCGCTCGAGTTGATCGCGGGTTCGCACTGGCTCGCTGCTGGACTTCGACGGCTTCGGCGATCTGTTCGCCGACGGTGAGACTCGGGTTGAAGCTACTCTCTGGGTCCTGGAAGATCATGCTGAACGACGTGCCACGAAGGGATCGACGCGCTTCCGTCGGGATGTCACGGAGGTTCACAAACGAGCCGTCGACCGCTTCAGGGTGGTCGTCTGCGATTGCCTCGGCGAGGTCGGCGTCGTTGAACCAGATCTCGCCGTCAGTGATTTCGCCAGGTGATTCGATCAGATCGATGACCGAGCGAGCGGTCACACTCTTTCCAGAACCGCTCTCGCCGACGATTCCGAACACCTCGCCGCGTTCGATCCGCAAGTCGAGGTTCGAAACCGCGTTTACCTGTCCCTGTTCCGTGAAGAATCGCGTCGAGAGTCCGTTTACGCGCAGAATATCGTCAGTCATTGTTATGCACCGCCTCCTTCGCCCTCGATGTTTGGATCGAGCGAGTCTCGAAGCCAATCACCGAGCAAGTTGATACTGACCACCGACAGGACGATTCCAATGCCGGGGATCGTTGCAATCCACCAGTTCTGCCGCAGGTAATCCTGTCCGCGCTGGATCTCATAGCCCCACGAGAGTGTCGTCCCGGAGAATCCAAGATACGACAGCGAACTCTCGAGGAGGATAATCGCGGCGACCTGAATCGTCGCGAGAACGATCACCGGCGTCAGGCTGTTCGGCAGGACGTGTTTGAGGAGGATTGTCCTGTTGCTCGCCCCAAGACTGCGGGCGGCTTTGACGTACTCTTCGTTGCGTATCGCCATCGCCTCACCGCGGGCCACGCGGGCGAACCAGACCCAGGTAACGAGCCCGACGACAAGTGTCACCGTTCCGGGTAACGGTGTCGATCCGGGCATTCCGTCCGCAAAGCCGGCCGCGACGAATGGATCGGGAATCGGTATCGTCATCGAGCCGAAGACGCCGATCAGTGCAAGCGCCAGGACGAGTGATGGGAACGCAAGCATGACATCTGCGACTCGCATCATCGCATCGTCGACCCGGCCGCCGTAATAGCCAGAGACCAGGCCGAACGGAACGCCCATCAACACGGCAAGGCCAGTCCCGAGGATCCCAACGAGTAACGAAGTGCGAGCGCCGTACAACAGTCTCGAGAAGACGTCCTGTCCGACGTTGTTCGTCCCGAGGTAGTGATCGCTCGAGGATTCAACAACGACGGGTTCTCGCTCACCGTCGACGACCTCGTAGCCATCAGCAGTGGTTCCCATCGGTGGGTACGAGTCACCCTCGTCAAAGTGGCCGGTCGTACTGGGGTTATGTGTTGCGAGAATGGGCGCAAACAGTGCCATAAACACGATAGAAAGCAGGATAATGAGTCCAACTTTCGGCAGCAAACTGCTTCGAAATTCCTGTTTGAGGTTGGATTTGAGCCGATCCGAAATCATTCGTCTAGCACCCGTGGGTTGAGTTTTGCATAGATTGCGTCGACGGCGATGTTGATGATCACGTAGCTGATTCCGACGAAGATAATGATCCCCTGGATAAGCGGCCAGTCGAGATTGTTGATCGCGCCGATGAGCCGTAGCCCCAGCCCGGGCCAGGAGAAGACCGTCTCCGTGACGACTGCACCGCCGATCAGCGTTCCGAGTTGGAGGCCGAGGACGGTGATGATCGGAATCATCGTGTTTCGGAGGACGTGCTTGTACCGAACGAGCGTCTCCGGAATCCCCTTTGCCTCGGTCGCGGTTACGTAGGGCTTGCCGTACTCATCGAGCATGCCACTTCTCGTGAGGCGAGTGATGAGTGCCGTGAAGTACGTCCCCAGTGTCACTGCCGGGAGGATGATATGATGTAACCAGGTGAGCAAATCACCAATGTAGAACGTCGTCAGAAACATCCACAGCGCATCGTGGAGCGCAACTGGCCGCCGTCCCGTCGGGAAGAGATCGAGATTGACCGACAACAATAAGATCAACATGATCCCGAGCCAGAAGTTCGGCGTACTGATCCCGACCAGCGAGAACGACGTTGCTCCGTAGTCAACCGGATCGTTACGCCGAGTTCCACTAATAACGCCGAGCGGAATCGCAATCACGAGCGCGACGATGGTGGCTGCGATAGCGAGCTCGAGCGTTGCCGGAACCCGCTCTATAACCATTGTCGAAACCGCCCGACTCGACTGGTAGGAGTAGCCAAGATCGCCAACGAGGAGATCCTGTAGGTAGTCAGCGTACTGTACGTAGATGGGTTGATCGAGTCCGAGCTCCTCACGGATCCGGTCGCGGGTCGCCTGATCGACGGCCGGATCAACGATTAGATTGACCGGATCGCCGGGCGTAATCGCCCGCAGGCCAAACAGGACCGTGACGACCCCCCAGACGACGAGCACCCCTTGTAGGGTCCGTTTGAGCAAGAATTTTCCAAAAGCCATGGTCTGTCGAGTATCCTCAACTGTATTGATGCACAGATTGCAGTCGAACGCACGTGATTCCTCCGAAACAGCGTTCCGATGCACCGCGTCGATCGCTGGTCGTTAGCTGTCGATATCCCAGAGATAGATGCTTTCGTCTGCCCGTGGCTCCCATCCAATATCATCTCGGACACCGTAGACGCTGTCCTGTGAGTGGAGGAACACCCATGGCGCTTCCTCTCTGAGTTCGGCGTTGATCTCTTGCAGTTGTGCTTCGCGCTCGTCTTCATCTTCGATCGTTTGGCTCTCAAGGATCATCTCAGAGATGTCCTCGTTGCGCAGCGTTTCCTGCGGTGCTTCCTCGACAAAGAACGGGGCCAATCCGTAGTCGGAATCACCCGTGATGACGCCCCAGCCGATGAGGAAGAACGGTATCTCGTCGTCGTCGTACGGCGCACTGTTGGCGTCAGAGATGTCTGGGAACGGCGCGGTGTCGAAGTCACAATCGACGTTCTCGAGTTGGTCGATCTGGTCGGCGGCCATCTCGGCAACGTCGGCATCGTTGAGGTACCGACCCTCAGGCGAGTACAGCGTGATCTCGACGCCCGCGTGCCCACTCTCTTCGACGAGTTCTTCTGCATACTCGAGATCCTGTTCGTAGGGATCGAGATCCGGATTGTGGCCGAAGACACCGTCTGGAATTGGCTGCGTCATCGCTTCGCCGTAGCCGCCAAGTGAGTCTTCGATAATTCCCTGATTATCGACGGCGTAGTTCATTGCCTGTCGGAACTCGGTGCTGTCGAACGGCTCGACGCCCGATTTCATCACGAGGAAGACGTTCCGGAGGCTCGTTTCCTCGCGGATCTCGACGCCGTCTGCATCGTCGACACCAGCTACGTCTTCTGGGATGATGTTGTCGACAATGTCGCTTTCGCCGGTCTCGAGTGCGTTTGCGCGCCCGCTCGACTCGCCGTCCTGATTGAAGACGACGCGCTCGAGTGTTGCGTCATCGCCCCAGTAGTCATCGAACGGCTCGAGGACGATCTGGACGTCGGGTTCGTATTCGACGACTTCGTACGGTCCGGTACCGTTGAACGCGTCGGCGTCGTTGCCAGCGATTGGCTGGTCCTGGTCTTCGATCCATTCTTGGTTGACGACGCGGCCGTAATTTGCGTATTCGAACTCAGCAAGCGATGGCGCGACGTCGTGTTCTAACAGAACGGTCGTCTCGTCGAGTGCCTCGGCGTTGTCGATTGCACCCAGGCCGGCGGCCTGATCGCTTTCGATTCCCTCGTCGGGATCGATCATTCGGTTGAACGTGTAGGCGACGTCGTCTGCGGTCATCTCATCGCCGTTGTGGAAGGTAATACCTTCCTGAATCGTGAGTTCAGCGCCGTCGTCAGTGTCTTCCCACTCTGTGACGACGCGAGGCTCAAACTCGAACTCAGGTGTTACGTTGAACAGCGGCTCGTATACGGGGTCGAGAACGTTGAAATAGGGACCCGTAATGTGGTCGTTGGGATCCGGGTTCTCGATGATTTCTCCTTGCGTGATGACGAGTTCGTCAGTCTCGTCGTCATCACCGGTTGGATCGTCCAGGCAGCCTGCGATAGCGCCCAGTCCGGCCGTTACACCGACTGCGCCGGTAGCCTTGAGAACAGAACGACGTCCGGTACTCTGGTTGTCAGCACCCTTCATACCCTATGAATGAGGGGTATCTAATATAAATGTTGGTCGTTTCGGCCACAGATATGCTACATATGGCCTATCTGACTGGACAATTTTGAACATTATGACACTTATGTGTGCATTGCTATACACACTCTTATTCGCAGTCGTTGACACTGCCCACAAGCTTAAGTGAGCCTCATCACGTACTCGTGGTATGGCCGCTCACGGCCGGTCCGCACTGCGGGACCTGTTCGACGAGTCGCCCACGCCGCACATCGCCCATCCCCCGCGGACCCATCATCGTGACTTCTACGTCGCTACCGATGGGTCTTTCCGGGATTCGGGCGGTGGGCTGGGCGCCGTCATCGAAACGCGCGACGGCACCCGTGTCGCACGCATCGCGACCGCGGATACGCCGCCGGACAACAACGTCGCCGAGTATCGGGCGCTTCATCTCGGCCTCGACGTGTTGGCCGCACGCGCACCTCGAGACGCTCGCGTCGGCGTCCTCGTCGATCATGACACCCTCGCAAGCAACGTCAACAACGCCATCCTCGCGACAAACCACCCAGACCGGAAAGCACCGCGACCGCTTTCGGTCCCGCGAGAAACCCGCTATCACTGGCGCGGTATCGAAGCCCGCCTGAACGGGTTCGGCGAAGTCAGAGCAGCGCGTATCGACAGCGACCAAAACCCCGCTCACCCCCTCGCAAACACACCGGATCGGTATCGCCACGTCAACCACGAACCCGACCGCTGTGTCCTGCCCGACCCCCTCGAGTCGACCACGCAGGCCACCGAGTTCCCACCGCCGTCTCGAGCCGATCGAAACGGATCCACTGGCGGTGGGCGCGCCTCAGACTGACTTCAGAGACCGCGGTCGAACCGCCACCGTTATTCTCCCCCCACAGCAACTCATCGCCGATGAGTCTTCGCGTCGCCGTCGCCGCCCCGTTCATCCAGAACGGGACGACACGCCTCGAGGAAGGTGAGTTCGTGGTTGCGCTCTCGCTCGATCGCGACTGGTTCTCGCCCGATCAGGCCAAACGCCTGATCGACGTTGCAACCCAGGACGGCCTCCTCGAGCACGACGGAAACGACCTTCTCGTGACGTTCGAGACGAGCGAGGTGACGATCCCCGACGAGTTCGTCCCCAACGACGACATTCTCGCCGAGCGCTCGGCGTTCGAGCGCGTCCTCGATCAACTCGTTGCTGCTGGCGCGGAAAAACACGAGGCTGTCGGCGCGATCAACACGCTTCAGCACGAACTCGGTATTACGATCGAAGCCGCTGCTGTCGTCTACGCTCGCCGCGAAGGACTCGAGGTCGACGATATTGCGCCCGTTGCTCGAGCGACGATTACAGAGACGGGAGCCGAAGAGCGTTAGTCGCCGCCCGCCCGACCATCCGTATGGTCGAAGAGCGCATCACCGACGGGACGCGCATCGCGCAATTGCTTTCGTCCGAACTTGACGGCCGCGAGGACGGTGGTCTCGAGTCAATTGCAGTCACGAACGCCGACCGGGATGTCGAACCGACGGCAGACGGCGCACGCGCGTATGATGTTGAATATGTAGACAGCGACGGCGACTCCAACAGCGCTGACGAGACAGCCAACAGTACCCGCCTCGCGCGAGTCTACGTCCACGAGGATCGTGCTCGTCTTGAGTTCGAGGCGGGACAGGACATCGCAGCGACGTCTGCCGAGGAACTCGATCTTCGCGTCCGCCCGAAAGCGAGCCAGCCGCCGCGAACGCTAGTCTTTCTCGAGTACGGCGCGGCGGCCAAACGGGGAACGGACGTGGTCCAAGCGGTCTGTCAATCGCTGGCGACGGATTGATACAGCCCGTGACTAATGGAGGCATATGACAGGCGCGTACTCGTTTCTCGAGGACCTCGGACTCGAGGACGATCAGCTATCGTTTGCCGAGAGCCGGCGCGCGGACCACGCCGCAGACTGGGGGGCCGAACAGCGCGGCCGAGAGGTCCTCCCGGACGTAGTTGTCTGGCCCGAGAGCACCGACGACGTAGCTGCTGTTCTTTCGGCGGCGACTGACCATGACGTGCCGGTGACGCCCTACGCGGCGGGCACTGGCCTCGAGGGCAACGCGGTCCCGGCCCACGGCGGCATCAGTCTGGATCTGACCCGGATGGATGACATCGTTGACTACCGGCCGGACGATTTCCAGATTGACGTGGGGCCGGGCCTCATCGGTAGCGCGGTCGACGACCACGTCGCCCGCGATGGACTCTTCTTCCCGCCGTTGCCTTCCTCCGGCGACATCTCGACAGTTGGCGGAATGATCGCCACCGACGCGAGCGGCATGCAGACCGTCCGCTACGGCGAAGTGTCTGACTGGGTGCTCGGCCTTGAGGCCGTCCTCGCCGACGGCACCGTCGTCCAGACGGGGTCGCGGGCGATCAAATCCTCGAGTGGCTACAACCTGACAGATCTCCTGGTTGGTAGCGAGGGAACGCTCGCGGTCGTCACCGAGGCGACGCTCGAACTCGCGGGTCGCCCCCAGCAGATCCACGGCGGGCGCGCCATTTTCGAGACGCTTGAGGATGCGACCGAAGCGATCTTCGACGCTGTTCGGACGGAAATCGCCGTCGCCCGAATCGAACTGCTCGACGAACTCAGCGTGCGGATGACCAACGACTATCTCGATACCGGCTTACCCGATGCGCCGATGGTCTTTCTCGAGTTTCACGCAAACCACGGGATCGAAGAAGAAATTGACCTCTGTCGGGCGATCTTCGAAGAGCACGACGTCCTCGAGTTCGAGGTCAGCGCCAGCGACAGCGAGATGGACGATCTCTGGGAGGCTCGCCGAGAAATCGCCTTCGCGGTCAAACACTACGATGACGACCTCGAGATGCTCCATCCCGGCGACGTGACGGTTCCGATCAGCGCCTATCCCGAGATGGTCACGGAAGCCAAGCGAATTTCAGCGGAGTACGACCTGCTGACCACCTGCTACGGCCACGCCGGTGACGGTAATCTCCACCACAACGTGATGGTCGATTTCGACGACCCCGAAATGGTCGAACGCGGCGAGGAGGTCTACCAGCAAACCGTCGAGAAAGCCATCGAACTCGGCGGCACCGTCACCGGCGAACACGGCATCGGCGAGGGCAAACAGCAGTTTCTGGAGGCCGAACACGGCGCAGGCGCAGTCGAAATGATGCGCCGGATCAAACGCGCGCTCGACCCGACGGATACGCTCAATCCAGGGAAGATTTTTCCGGAGACAGTTGATGGGAAGCGAGTGCAGGAGACATCAGTGCTCGAGTCTACCGAGTTCGCCGACGCTACCAACGCCTCCGGATCCGCCGACGCCACTGACTCCGATGAGTGAGATGCGACCCGGGTATTATACCCTCGTTTGATGTCACTCGCGTATGGCGCTCGCGAGGGGACAGACCGGCGTCCGCGCGGTGACTCGAGCGTACGGCTCGCAGATTCATCCAGTGTTTATGACGCCGCCGCTTGCCGCATCGCTGTTCGGGGCGGTTCTCGCCGGGCACGTTTCGCTCACACTCGCTGCGATTCACGTGGCAGCGATGTTCGCGGCGGTGTATACGGCCCACGTCAAAGACGGCTACGTCGATTTTCACATTCGTGGTGAGGACGACGACCATCCGTTGACAGCGCGCGGGTGTCGGATAGGACTCGCGGCGTCGACGGCGGCGTTCGCGCTGTGTTGTGTCCTGCTGTTCGTCTTCGTCAACTGGATCGCGGTCGCGCTGACGCTTCCGACGTGGCTGATCGCCTATCATCATGCGCCCCAACTGGATACCAACCCACTCACAACGACGACGGGCTACCCACTCGGTATTTCGCTCTCGCTTCTGGGTGGCTTCTACGTGCAAGCGGGCACGATTACGGCCGTTCCGTTCGCCTTTGCGCTCGTCTTTCTCGTCTTGCTCTCGGGAATCAAGGTGATTGATGACGCCCAGGATTATGAGTACGACCGCTCGATCCAGAAGCGAACCGTCGCCGTTGTGGTCGGCCAGCGCCGTGCTCGAGATGTGGCCTACGGGCTCATGGCCGTTGCACTCTCACTCGTCGTGGCTCTCGCTGCTATCCAGCTCTTTCCGCCGACAGCAATACTCGCTGCACTCGCGTTCGCCGCAGTCGCGCTCATCGCTCGCCGGGCCCCTCCAACGCTTGCGACGATGTTACTCATCCGGGGCTCGTACGTCTTTCTCGCCGTCCTCGTCGCTGCCGTCTGGTTCGAGCCACTGGTGTGGCTAACAGCGTCGTGACTCACGGGTTGTAGAGTGCCCCGGGCCACGATGGTCGGGGCGGGGATGGTTATGAAGAAGCTCGCAACGCAACGAAACACGTATTCAGGGATAACCGTCACGCCAAAATGAATTGGTAGGTCCCAGTCGACAGGTTCGCCAGCCGCCGGTTTCGGTCCCATGAAACGCCCTAGTCGTCGGTGTTGCCGTCGAATTCGACCCACGCCCCCGCGTCGTCGCCGTACACGCCGTCGCTCTCGTTACCAGCGTTGAACAGACTCTCGAGGACGCCACTCGAGAGCGATGCCTCGGGCGCAAACTCCTCGGACGTGAGATACGACTCGAGGCTGTGGCGGAACTGCCGAACTGCGGGATCATCGTGGGAAAGATCCAGCGTACAGATGGCGAGTTTGCCGTCACCAACTGCAGTCTCGGCGTAAACGCCGAGTTTGTGATTGCGGTAGATCGTATCGATAATTTGAATAGCAGGCTCGAACTCGGCGGGCGCGTCGTTGAGGATCATCGGGCGCGAGTGTCGCAACAGCGACCACCACTGCCAGTCGGCGTAGCCCTCAGTCGGGAATGCGTCGAATAACGGGTGGTCGGAGTCGGTCGTCAGCCCCAGCGTCCCGGGTTTGCCGTTTTGCTTGAACACCTCGTAGTTCCAGAAGTCAGGCTGGAATGCGCCCTCGAGCGAGTATCGAAGCGCGCTCGGTTCGGGCAGCAGCAGGACTGTCTCGCCAGCATCCAGTCGTTCCTGCGCATCCTCGTTGAACCGGCGAACAACGGTGATCTCTGCGGCGTCGTCGACTGACTCTGTGGTCTCGGGATAGACCCAGAGCGGATACGACGTCGTCTGCTCGACGGCGGAACCGTCCGCCTCGTCAGTTCCCGACACTGTAAGCGTCACCTCGAGCTCAGCGGGCGCGTCGACGTCGGAAAGCGCCTCGTTGATCGTTCCAACTGTCGTAAGCGCACCTTGCCCGAGTGTCTCGCACTCGATGATTCCAGTCGCGATATCGGTTCCGTCAGGTGCAGTGATCGACCACACCGCTGTCGCGTCCGTCACCGCGCCGGGACCGTAGTTCGCGAACGTTGCCTCGGCGACGAACGTATCCGCGGTCGTGAACGTGTACTGGTCGAACGAGAGCAACGGGACACGGGCCGCACAGAACTGTCGCCACTCGTGGGCCTCGAGTAGTCCCTTCGACTCACAAAACGAATCGAGAACGCCGACCATCGCGGTTCCCTGCCCCGGAAAGTCCTGCAGGCCGAGCAGCTGGAAGCCGCCAAAGCCCTCCGTGCGGAGCGCGGCTTCGATATCCTCGCGATAACACGAGATCGCGAGTTGCCCGGAGGCCTCCTGAAACGCCGTGTCGCGACCGGCCATGAACCGATCCGCGAGCGAGCGCTCGAATCGCTCGAGGTTGCGCGCTCGGAGCACCCCGCGGTACTTGCGCGTCTCGTCGTAGTCGGGATGGATCTGGTACTGGCCAATTTCGTGGCCGATAACGGGGATATCGTAGGCCTCGAGTTCGGCTTCGTAGTCGACGGTTGTCGATGGCGGTGTGTCGTTGATGTGGCCGGTGCCCCGGATTGGCGTTCGAGCGACGGTTTCGGGGTCGGCGTCGGGGTCTTCAGGAACGTTTGCGGTGATAAAGAAGTCATCAGCCTCGCCAGGTCGTGGCGCGGTCAGGAAGTTGTTCGCACCGTATGCGTACAGCCGGCGGTCGTCGAATTCCCGACACTGCTGGACGAGTTCGTTCAGGCGCTCTTCGTCGCCCTTGTTCTCGTTGCCGAGGGTGAACGCGACGAACGAGGGGTGATTGCCGTAGGTCTCGAGGATGCGCGTGGCTTCTCGCTTGTAGTAGTCGTAGTCGCCGTCGTCGACGAGAGAAGTGCCAAAGTCCCACTGGGAACACTCCGGCTGGAGGTAGATGCCGACCTGATCGGCGGCCTCAAAGGCGGCTGTCGGCGGACACCAACTGTGGAAGCGATAGTGGTTGATGCCGTAGGATTTCGCCGTTTCCATGTGCTCGACCCACTCGGCGGTCGTCGTCGGCGGGTAGCCAGTTTTGGGAAAGACACAGCAGTCGGTTCGCCCGCGCAAGATGATTGTGCGGCCGTTGACCGCAAACTGCGTCCCGCCAACTTCGAACGCACAGAGACCGACCGTCGTCTCGTATTCGTCAACACCGCTGTCTGTGTCCGTCTCGAATGCGAGCGAGATGGAGAGATTGTACGACGCCGGCGAGAACTCGTCCCAGGTGAGTGCATCCGGGCCGAGGTCGTAGGTACACTCGAGCGTTGTTTGCCCATCCGTCCATTCCGCGGCGTTGACGGAGATAGCCCGCTCGAGTGGCTCAGGCATGTGCACCTCATCGTCAGTCACGCTCCGGGCGGTCGCGGTCAGCGTTCCCTCGAGTGGGCGTGCGGATAGTGCATCGAGCGTCACCGCCAAATCGACCGTGTTGTCGGCGAGGTTCGGCGTCGTTCTGACACGCTCGATGCGGACCTGCGGGCTGGCATCCAGACGGATCTCGCCGACGATACCGTTCCAGTTGGTCTGTGTGTGCTCAGTCGCTGCATGTGAGCGCTCGACGCCGGTACGAGCCATCGACTCATCGGCGTTGTCGACACGAATCGCAAGGTCGTGTTCGCCGCGCTCGAGATCCGTCGGGAACTCGTAGACGTGTGGCGTGCTCAGACACACTCGCGAGCCGAGTCGTTCCCCGTCGAGCCAGACCTCGGTTGGCCGGGTACGCTCGAGTGTCAGCGTCACTCGCTTTCCCGCCCACTCGTCAGGAATCGTTACGGTGCGGCGATACCAGGCAGGTCCCTCGTAGCGATGCGTGCGCTCGAGATGGTCTCGAGAGCGCTCGTTGACGGGGTCGCCGTAGCCGTACTCGTCGGTCGTTCCGGGCAGATAGATCGTCCCGTCAACCTCGTCGGACGGGTTCTCGCGGTAGCCCTCGTCGTCCGGATCGAGTCGGAGTGTCCACGGCCCCGACAGCGAAATCGTGTCCATAGCTACCCCACCGACTGCTGGCACATAATTCGGTCGTGGTTGTGTGTAGCCTTGTCCGAGACGTTCAATGCACAACGGCACGAGTATCGAGTGAGACTGTTTCCACCAACAGCGACCACAGCATATGACACCGTCATCTTCACCTAATCGACTGCCGGCCGAGACCCGCCTCGGGCGGTGCGCGCTCACCGTTTCCGACCTCACAGAACAGATCTCCTTCTATCGCGATGTCGTCGGACTCGTCGTCTTCGAGCGCTCCCCGACGACTGCCGTCCTCGGTGCGGGTGAGACGTCGTTGCTCATCCTCGAGCGCGACGAGGACGCACCGGCCCGATCCGAGACGGGCGCGGGGCTCTATCACAACGCGTTTCGCGTGCCGTCGCGGCCCGCACTCGGCGCTGCCCTCGAGCGGATTCGGAGCCGCTGGCGACTCGATGGCGCAGCCGACCACCTGGTGAGCGAGGCGCTGTACCTCACCGATCCCGAGGGAAACGGTGTGGAGATCTATCGAGACTTTCCGCGCGAAGACTGGCCGCGGACCGATTCGGGTCGCGTCCAGATGGGGACCGATCCGCTCGATCGCTCACAGCTCGCGGCCGACAGTACGGGCGCTGAAACCGCCCCGCCAGCGACTGATCTTGGCCACATTCACCTCGAGGTTACGTCGTTGTCAGCGTTCGAGGCGTTCTACGTCGACACGCTCGGATTCGAGGCGCAAATGACGACCTCCAACGTGGCGTTCGTCTCAGCGGGCGGCTACCACCACCATCTCGGAGCGAACATCTGGAATCGTCGAACAACGGCGCAGGCGGGACGCGGGATAGCGTGGTTCGAACTCTGTGTCCCCGACGAACAGGCGCTCGAGGCGATCACACAACGACTCGAGGACAGCGACACTACGTATACACGCGAGAGCGGAATTGTCGTCACCGACCCTGACGGAATCTCTGTCCGACTCCAAGTCGACTAAGGTCAGTGTCGACTGTCACGCGTCACCGGCTACCGCGTCCGCAGTTCGAAGTGACCACCGTGTGCGTGAACTACGGGTTCGCCGTTCGATTGCTGTGTATTGACGCGTAGTGGCTCCTATCGAACACCTCGAGCGACTCACGAAACTCGAAAATAGGGGTGTGGAGCGATTACTCCGAAAGGAGTTCGCTGACGTACTGTTCTTCCCAGTCACGGCGGGCTTCGATTTCACGCTGTCCACGACGGGTGAGCGTATAGAAGTTCGTCCGGCGGTCTTCTTGGCCCTTCTCGACGAGGCCCTTGTCGACGATTGTATCGAGGTTAGGGTACAGTCGCCCGTGGTGGATCTCCTTTTCGTAGTAGTCCTCAAGTTCGTCTTTGATCGCGAGCCCGTGTGGTTCGTCCTGTCCAGCGATCGTGTACAGCAGGTCGCGTTGGAATCCCGTGAGATCGTACATATCTACCTTGGTACAAGTAAGGAAAGTAGATAATAGTTCCGGAAGCAGTCTGAATCTCCGCCACTGGCTCGAGTACTTCTCTCCCCCTTCTGACTACATGTTGAATCGACATTTAGAACTACTGTTGTATTTGTACCATGTTCATCGGACACTCGAGTCATATTCGGGATATTGGTTCTCTGAGTCCTATCCGAACCATTTGCCTCGGCTCGCTTGTTCGTAAATATATCGTGGAGAATGATTTATAACACACAAGTGTGGAAGAAATGGCGTTCCAGTGTGTCAGATTAGTTATCACATTGCGGCAGAAGGGTTGGACTGTAATATTAGCGTTTCGCGTGTTGGGGTCAATGTCGCTCATCACCGTCAGTGATATGTTCTGGATTTTGATATCCGTGATCGGACTCTTGGGTGGCTGGTCTAATCACATCGTTCTGGGTTGTCGACTTCCTTCGTTTCTCGATATCTCCGGTGATTCTCACTGCCAGTTCCAGTCGTCTCTGGATACAACACATATATGATATGTACTTCGAGCTTACGCTTCTACTGTTCGCTTCGAGCACAATATCAGATTTGGTATACTCGACGCTTATTCTCTCAATTATCGTGATAGGAGGACCACAACCGCCTCATGCATGTAATTATAACTGCACTCAATCTATAGGCCGTCACTCAGTCACAGACGTACTATTGTACGCATCAAACAGCAGTTTTACGGCCTATCTGTTGAAGTAGGTCGTTGCCAATTGGGTGTAATCACTTCCAGTCACTATTTCTAACTCTCTACAATACAGTGTCTGTGTACAATAGTTTATATTTTGATCTATGGCCAGTCAATCCAGACCCGCATCGGACACGAGTCGCGATTATCCCATGCGTAGTATGGGATTGCAGTCACGGGTTCCGTCCTGGTCTTGGTTTCGTCCGCCTGGCGATACAGTTTCCCGTCCCATCCCTCGAGCGAGGGAACCGTCGCATCGGCCTCGAGAATGGTCACACCCTCGAGAAGGTCTGAGCGGTGTGTTGGCGTAAATTCGGTCGTCGAATCAATCCGGTACTGGTGGACCGGTCGGTCGTTGTCGACGGTCTCGAGACAGTAGACGAGCGGGCCACGCGTAATCGCGAGGCGGCCAGCAGTTGCGGCGACGGCTGGATGGCCCGCTACGAGCGTCGTCGAGTGGTCGAACGTGGCGGAGATCCGGTCGTCGTCCCACGTTCGCTCGAGCGTTACGTAGCCCTCGTCTGCGGTCGACACGGTCTCGCCGTTGACTGTGACCGAAACGTCGTCGCACCACTCCGGAATCCGAAGATGGAGGGTCGCAGTCGTCTGGTTGGGGGCGGTGACCTCGAGTGTCACGTCGCCCTCCCAGGGAAGGGCTGTCTCCTGAGTAAGCGTGAGGTTGCCCTTCTCGAGTGGGACCGATGCTGTTCCGCCGATGTACTGATTGACGTAACAATCGCGACCGTCAACAGTGTACAGATACCGTCCGAGCGAGGCGAACAGGCGAGCGACGTTCGGGGGACAGCACGCACAGTGGAACCAGCCAGAACGGCTGTGACTGCCGTCGCTTGCGAGGCGGTTGTCGTAGAAGAATTCGGTCCCGTCGAGCGAGACTCCGGCGAGGACGCCGTTGTACAGCGTCCGTTCGATCAGGTCGGCGTACTTCGGATCACCGGTTAGCTCGAGCATGCGCTGGTTCCAGAAGATGCTCCCGATCGCCGCACAGGTCTCGGCGTACGCCATCTCGTTCGGCAGGTCGTAGTCCTCGGTAAAGCGTTCGCCCTCGTGAGCCGAGCCGATGCCGCCCGTGATGTACAGCCGCTTCGTCGTCATGTTCTCCCAGAGGCGCTCGAGGTGTGCGAGCAGGTCCTCGTCGCCCGTTTCAGCGGCGACATCCGCGACGCCCGCAAAGAAGTACATCGCGCGAACGGCGTGCCCTTCGACGGCCTCCTGCTCTTCGAGTGGGGCGTGTGCCTGGGCGTAGGTACCGTCATACTCGCCGTCCTCCCAGAAGACACCGCGTGCGCCCTCTATCATATCATCACCATCAGGGTCATACCCCGCAAGGCCCTCGGGATTATCTAACTCCCACTCGAGGCGGTCGTCGTGGCCTCGAATCTCGATAAAGTACTCGGCGAGATCAACGTACCGCGCCTCACCCGTCACACGCGCGAGTTTCACGAGCGCGAGTTCGATTTCTTGATGCCCGGGCGCGCCGTCGATTTCGTCGGGAAACACGTCGTCGATGTGATCTGCAAACGCCGTGGCAACGTCGAGTAACGACGTTTTCCCGGTCGCACGGTGGTGGGCAACGGCGGCCTCGATGAGGTGACCCGCACAGTACAGTTCGTGGAGCGTATTGAGATTCGTCCAGCGCTTGTCGGGCTCCTCGAGCGTGAAGTAGGTGTTGAGATAGCCATCGTCGTCCTGTGCGGCAGCGACGAGGTTGATGACGTCGTCAACACGGCCTATGAGTTCGGGATCTGGCTCGTCGGCCGTCGCGAGCACGTAACTGGCCGCCTCGAGCCATTTGTACGCATCCGAGTCGGCGAACCACATGCCCTCAAAGTCGCCCGTCTCGCCGGCGGCGGCACGACGGAAGTTCTCGAGACAGCCACTCGATTCGAGCTGGTCGTACTGGTACTCGATTGTAACGTCGCGATTCGTCTCGAGTCGGGGGCTCCAGAACTCGTCGTCGATCGTTACCGCAGTGGGTTCGACTGGCTTCATATGGCGCATGGGAATCGAATGCGTCTGTGTCACACAGCCGTATAGCGATACCGATCTCGAGCCCGATCGCGGTCTGCGGACCGTGAAAACTGTGTCTTAGGCGTAGTTGTGCTCGAGTTCAATTACGTTTGCCGCACCGAGGACGGCCTGCAGCAGTTCGTCATCGAACGTGGTGGTGTCGTCGTTCCAGTACACCGGGCAGGCGATGCCGACGGCGGCGATGGAGCGGCCGTGAGCGTCGACGATTGGGACCGCAAGCGAGCGCAGTCCGTTTCGCCACTCCTCTTGGCCAACCGCGTATCGACGGTTTCGAACCTGCTCGAGTTCGGCGTGAAGCTCCGTCTGGTCGGTGATCGTGTGCTCGGTTGTGGCCGGCAGCCCGTGCTGGTCGATGATGGCAGTGACTTCTTCCGAGGGTCGAAAAGCGAGAATAGCTTTCCCAAGCGCCGTGCTGTGAAGTGGAACTGGCTGGCCTTCGTGAACATCGATATCGATGCCGTTCTCGCCGCGAGATTGGTAGAGGTAGGTGCCATGTCCGTCCGTTTCGATACAGAGATTGACCAGATGCCCGGTTTCGTCCGCGAGTTCATCGACCTGGGGCTGTGCGGAGTCGTAGATCGGCGTCCGATTGCGTGCGTGTGCGCCGAGTCCAAAGAACGACAGGCCGAGGTGGTACTCGTCGCCGACTTTGTCGACGTACTCCTCTCTGGTCAGGGTCGTCAGGTAGTTGTAGACCGCGCTCTGACCGATATCGACTCGCTTAGCGATCTCTGCAACGCTCGCGCCGTTGAGTTCCTGTATGACTTCGAGTATTGTAAACGTCCGACGCACTGATCGGACGGATGACTCTGACTTCGCCATGAGTGGCACTTACAGACGAGCCCTCATATAGATTGTTCCGAGAGTCCGAATCTCTTGTGTGTCCACGCTACGCCTGTGTCACTCGAGGCGCGGCTAACTCGCCTCTTTGCTCCGCTCGAGAAGGCGATACACCAGCGCCGTCAGGACGGGGTGGGGGCCGACCGCCGTCTGGACGCGAAACGCACACGCGATCAGGCGGCCGTCGCCGACCGACCGCTCGAGCAGCGGGCTGGCCCAGTCGGCGAGCCAGCCGCGGACGCTCCCGACGTGGATGGTATCTGTCTCAGGCTCGAGGCCGGTGACGAGTTCGTACGGATAGCCGTCTTCGAACTCCCAGCCAAGCGCGCGGTCCGAGCAAAGCCCCGAAAGAAGCGGCGAGTCCTGATAAAAGAGCGTCGCCGTGTTCATCCAGCTATCAGTACGGGCCATCGATCGAGTCTCGAATACGTCGTTCGCCTGCAGGTCGCCGTGTTGATCCGGTACCTGGATCGCCGTTCCACCCGCAGAGACGAACTCGAGGATGTCGTCGGTGACGGTGGTGACGAACGCGACATCCACAGCAGCGGAGAACTGGTGTGTGACCTCGAGACCGGTTCCCGCGAGCTGTGAGCCGAGTGGCCCCGTGGCGAAGACGGTCAGGTCTTGGGGCGGCGATATTGACGACGGCACGACCGTCAGGGATTTCGTTCGGGTGTGACCGGTTTCGAGGCCGCGGACAGTCACTGATTCCGTGCCGACTGTCTCCGCATCTGGCATCGAGAGCGCAATCGGCTCGCTGTCGACGATTGAGTGTGGCGGTGCCGTCAGTTCCTGTCGGCCAGTTTCCCCACGCCACTCCCACTCGAGCGTTTCCTGCACCGGTTCGTTGGTGTCGTTGACCAACGTCACCTCGAGATGACGGTCGTCGTCCGTCCAGGCTGTGTGGGCGTCGAGGCTGGCGACGAGCGTGACAGGCTCGTTTAACGGGGCAACCGTCTCGATTGCTGCCTTTTCGTTCCGGCAGTAGTCGTAGAGGCCGCTAAACTCCCATTCAGTGTCGGCCAACTGCGAGAGCACGTAGCCGTCGATCTCCTCGTTTGTTCGCAACTCGCCGACGACATGCGCGAGCGATCGAGCGGCCCGAGTTTGCCAGACGTCTGCGAGATCCTCAATCGAGTCGAACACGTCTGCAAGATCGGCCGCGTCAAATCGCTCTCGGACGCCACTTGGCCGTTTCATCGGCTCCTCGAGGAACTCATGTGAGAACCACGCTGGCTCTCTGCCGTAGTGCTCGACGAGGACAGAGAGCGAGGGAAACGCCCAGGTGCCGACATCTGACACCACAACCGGCGCAGTCGCGTCGTCGAAGCGCCGGGTTGCGTAGTTGTCAGCCCGGTGAACGAGTGCATGCTCGAGATTGCGCGTCCACTCGGTCGCGCGGTCGGGGCTGATACAGTGGCGATGATAGT
The DNA here is from genome assembly GCF_011043775.1 of Natronolimnobius sp. AArcel1. Lineage (NCBI taxonomy): Archaea > Methanobacteriati > Methanobacteriota > Halobacteria > Halobacteriales > Natrialbaceae > Natronolimnobius > Natronolimnobius sp. AArcel1. Next base: position 152,050 of record NZ_JAAKXY010000003.1, read on the forward strand.
CGTTGATGTCTGTTTTGACGTGCGCCCAGCCGGAGGTATCGCAGACGAGTCGCGTTGGATCGTCCTCCCGCAGAGTGTCGACGAGCGACGAGAGGTACGTCTGTTTCGTTTCGTCCGTCCAGAGGGCCTCTTCGGCGCTGTGCTGGCCGATCCCCCACGCCTCGTTGTAGAGACTCCACGCGATGACGCTTGGGTGGTTATAATCGCGTTTGATAAGCGCTCGCAGTTCAGCCTGGAGTTCCTCTTTCGATCGATCGGTGTAGCGCGACGGACTCGGCAGTTCCTCCCAGACGAGCAGCCCCTCCCGGTCGGCGACCTCGAGAAAGTCGGGATGGGCCGGCTTGCAGTGCGTTCGAACGAGATTACAGCCAAGCGCCGAAATTCGCTCGAGTTCGTCCGCGAACGTGTCGTCGGTCGGCGGCCGGTACAGCGTCTTTGGATAGTAGCCCTGATCGAGGACGCCCCGCAAGCGGATCGCCTCGCCGTTGAGCACGAAGCCGTCTGCGGTACGCTCGGTCGTTCGCAGGCCGAACGTCTCCTCGTACCGGTCGAGTTCAGTACCGTTGGCCTCGAGTGTGACCTCGAGGTCGTATAACGCGGGTGAGTCGGGCGACCAGTACGCCGGATCATCAAACGAAAGCGTGAGCGTCTCATCGACAGGACCAATCTCGAGGCACTCGAGCAGCCCGTCTCGAGACGCCCGAACGGTTGCCTGCAGGTCGTCTTGGTCGTAGCCGTTCGAATCTACCTCGAGGTCGACGAGTGCACTATCTGTCTCGAGATCCGGCGTGACGGCGATGTTGGCGATGTGGGTTTCTGGACGGAAAGCCAGCGATACCGACTGCCAGATGCCACTAACACGGGTGTACCACGGCTCGCCCTGTCTGCCGTGTGGAATCTCCGAAAGGTCCTGTGGATCGTGGACGGCGACAGTGAGCGTGTTTTCGCCGGAGTCGACTGCATCGGTGATCTCACACTCGAAGGGGAGATAGCCACCGCGGTTCTCACCGACCAGTTCGCCGTTGACCCAGACGGAGGTCCAGTAATCGACTGCGCCGAACTCGACGAACGCCCGACGCGACTCGAGTGCACTCCGCTCGAGTTCGAACGTTCGATTGTACCACGCAGTTCCGGTGTAGCTCCGGAGACCGTCGTCTTCCTGCCAGACGTGAGGGACGTCGACTGGATCTGCCTCGGTGAGCCACATCGCGAGTTCCGTTTGCCAGCCTTCAGTCATGCCGATGCCGTCGGGGTCGACTTCGAACATCCACTCGCCATTCAGCGAGCGCGTCCGACGGAAACCGGTGCTGTCGTCCATGACTGGGAGTTTGCCCGCTCGTGGTTAAATCTTCATTATACGCGCGTTTTGCACCTCCCCTCCTCAAGGCGAATCGGCCATCATCGAACCGGTACACTCGTTTCTTACTGAGAAACGCCGAGTTTAGTCGACTGTTGATTACATATGTACATGCGTAATCTATGTCAGCTAGTGCCACAGATGTACGCCGCCAAACACCGAGTATGACACCGATTTCCGGCCTATTTCTTCAAACGAAACAGGCTCGAGCATCGGCAGTGGAACACGTTTCCAGTTCTCGTCACGGCTGGATGTCACCCCTCGAGTGTTGTCCACCTCGTCTCGACGCATCTGTCAATTCGGGTTTCATAGTATTTTATGCCGCACCCGAGCAAGAGTGAGCCATGCGAGGACTTGCCAAAACAGACCGAACGGACGGGGCGATGGAACTACTCGAGGTCGATAAGCCAGCACCGGGACCGGACGAAGCGCTCATCGAAGTCTCTCATGCAGGACTGTGTGGCAGCGACGCAGGCATCTACAAGTTCAAATCCGCGTTCGAGCGCATGGAGTTGCCGACGATCATCGGCCACGAGTACGCCGGAACCGTCGTCGAAACCGGAGACAATGTCAGCGAGTACGCCGTTGGCGACCGCATCGTCGAACGCCCGATTCGCGGCTGTGGCGAGTGTTACCAGTGTAAAATCGGCGAGGAAAACGTCTGCCAGAACGCCGTTATCACCGGCGTCGACCACCACGGCGCGTACACCCAGTACGTCACAGTTCCCGAGCGCGCACTCCATCCCGTTCCCGACGACGTCTCCCTGCGTAACGCCGCCGTCGTCGAACCCACCAGTATCGCCGCTCGAGCGGTTATCGAAAACTCCCGCGTAGGCGCGGGCGACCGCGTGCTCGTGGCTGGACCTGGCCCGATAGGACAATTAACGGCACAGATTGCGCGCGAACAGGGCGGCGAAGTCGTCGTCGCCGGTGTTGGTCAGGATACCGACTACCGCCTCCCGCTCGCCGAAGAGTTCGGCTTCGACACCATCAACGTCGAAACGGATGACCTCAAGTCCATTCGTGACGAACGAACGGACGGCATCGGCTACGACGTTGTCTTCGATACGACGGGCCACCCCTCGGGGCTGACGATGGCCGTCGATGAGGTCCGCAAAGGCGGCCAGATCGTTCTCGTTGGCCAGACTGGCGAGACGACGATGGCGTACTCACCGCTCGTGCGCGCCGAAATCGACCTGCAGTGTTCCTACGCCTCGATGTACGAAGACTTCGAACGCTCGCTGCGACTGATCGGCTCGGGAGCCGTCGACTGTGATACCTTTATCGACGAGCGCTACTCGCTGCTGTCGGCTGATGACGCGTTCACCGCCTTCCTCGGCGGTGAGACCTGCAAACCCGTCTTCGACGTCAGCGAACTTCACGCATAACGCCGTCATAGTTATCGCTTTTTTGCGCGCTCGAGGTGGAGGTGGCACAATCCAGAAAGTGGCTCCGCTCACGAACAACACAGCGTGGGACACATCGGAGCCAGCATAAGCCATGTGTCCCGAACCGCACCGCAAGGAACTGCTGTCTGGGAGTGAATCCCGCTTATGCGACCTCGAGCGTCGCGACCGTTGCCGGCGGCAGATCGACGCTGATGGTATTTCCATCGATGTCGACGTCGGTCGGTTCCGGCTCGAACTCGTCGGCGTTGTCGGGTCCGACCTCCGCGTTCGGCTCGTGGTCGCCAAAGAGGAGCGTCGCCTCGACCGAGTCGGGCGTCGCGCCCTCGACACGCACGTCGACCGTCTGTGCCTCGCGGCAGTCGAGGTTGGTCAGCGAGATAAACGTCTCGTCGCCGTCAGTCGAGGCCGAGCCCTGCACAAGTGGCAGATCACGCTCGTCCTCGAGTTCGCGCGACGGTGCCGAAATCGTCGTCTGGACGGCGTCGTTGTCCTGGTGTGGCGCATAGGAATCGAAGACGTGGTAGGTCGGGCGTGCCCACGCCTCGTCGGCGTCGGTTTCGACGAGACACTGCAGAACGTTGACCGTCTGGGCGATGTTCGTCATCGTCACCACGTCGCTGTGGTGGTTGAAGATATCGAGTGCGGCTGCGGCCGAGAGCGCATCGAGGACAGTCCCGGGCTGCTCGAGGCCGTTGCCGGCCGTCGCTTCGACGTGCCAGGCCCCCCACTCGTCGACGATGACGCCGATATCGCGCGTCGTCGCGACGGCATCGATGGCTCCCGCAATGGTCTCGATGTGGTCGCTCATCTCGAGAGCGTCCGCGAGGAACGTATCGTAATCATCTTCGTCGGCTTCGGAGACGCTCATCGTCCGGCCGTAGTAGTGATGGAAGGTGAGGTGATCGAGCGGGAAGTCAACGCCCCACGGCGATTCGTTCACCTGCTCGAGGAAGCGCCGATTCCACTCGTGTTGTTCGAATCCGCAGGCGATGAGTTCGAGGTCATCCTCGAGCATGAGGTTGTCCGTGGTGCCGACGTAGGTCGCAAAGCGTCGGTACTCGTTGGCGTACTGTTCGGGCGTCATCTGGCCGCCACAGCCCCAGTTCTCGTTGCCGATACCCCAGTATTTCACGCCATAGGGTTCCTCGCGTCCGTTTTCACGCCGCCGGTTGGCGAGTTCGGTATCGCCGTCGTAGTTACAGTACTCGACCCAGTCTGCGGCTTCCTGTGGATCGCCCGACCCGACGTTGGTCGCAAGATAGGGTTCGGTATCGATTTGCTCACAGAACTCGAGGAACTCGTCGGTGCCGAAGGCGTTCGATTCTTCGGGTAGTTCCTCGGGGCCTTGGGCCCAAAAGAGGTTGCGACGGCGCGGGCGGTCCTCGCGGGGCCCGATACCGTCTTCCCAGTGATAGTCGTCGGCGAAACAGCCGCCGGGCCAGCGAAGCACCGGCAGTTCGATGTCGTTGAGCAGTTGGAACACGTCCTCGCGGTAGCCGACCTCCTCGTCGCTGTCGCGTCGCCAGATCCCATCGTAGATACATCGTCCGAGATGTTCGGAGAAGTGGCCGTGTACCGCTGGATCAACGTGTCCGATAACTGCCTCTGTATGAACCGTTAGCTCTGCATCAGCCATGTACGACCCACTATTTCGCGACGGGTGTAATAAATATCATGGTTTATTTAAGTTGAAAGTGGCGGGGAGTGAACTGCCGATTTACCCAATTGAGTCTCTCGAGGCAGTGTTCGATACCCAGTTTCGCAGTCTCGAGTCGATATGACGAAGTATGACTGTCTGTCGTGATCAAACCAGTAGCGTCAATACCTTCTCACGAGATGCCACACTATGCGCTACAAAAACCCTGTGCTGCCGGGCTTTCATCCCGACCCCACGATCTGTCGAGCAGACGGCTCGTTCTTCCTCGCTACCAGTTCCTTCGAGTACGTCCCTGGCGTCCCGCTCTATCGGAGCGACAACCTCGCCGACTGGGAGCCAATTGGCCACGCACTTACCCGTGACTCACAATTTGCGGCCCACCACGCCGACGCCTTGACAGGTATCTACGCGCCGACGCTTCGCCACCACGACGGCACGTTTTACCTCGTCACGACGAACGTCAGCGGCGGCGGTCACTTTTTCGTCACGGCTGAGGACCCAGCAGGTGAGTGGTCGGAGCCGACGTGGATCGACGCGCCGGGTATTGACCCCGACCTCTTCTTCGAGGACGGCACCTGCTACTTTACCTACCACTCCGACGATCCCGACGCCCCGATCCAGCAGGCCGAACTCGACCTCGAGACGGGAGACCTCGGCGAGTCCAGTACGATCTGGACCGGGTTTCGAGACCCCTACGTCGAAGCGCCGCACATCTACGAACGCGATGGCACCTACTACCTGATGGTCGCTGAGGGTGGCACGCACGCCGGCCACATGGTCGTCATGGCGCGCGCTGACGATCCGACGGGACCCTACGAGGGCTGTCCCGACAACCCGATTCTCACCCATTGGGGGCAACCGCGCGATGCGATTCGAGCCGTCGGCCACGCTGACCTCGTCCAGGACCACAATGGGGCGTGGTGGCTCGTCTGTCTCGGAATCCGCCAGCGCGGTCCGTGGCCGAGGTACCACCACCTTGGCCGTGAGACGTTCCTCGCGCCCGTCTCCTGGGAGAACGGCTGGCCGGTCGTCAACGACGGGGAACCGATTCAGGCTGCGATGGACGCCCCGCTTCCCGGCGACCGCAAAACGGACGAGACGAGCATCGACCGCACCGACACCACGTTCGCGGACGGACTGGGCCTCGAGTGGCAGTTCCGCCGCAACCCAGATCGCGAGCGCTACGAGACGGGATCGGACGGCCTCCGGCTTCGCGGCGGACCGGAATCGCTCGCGGAACCCGGTGCGACCTTCGTCGGTCGCCGACAGACGGCGTTCGACTGTCGTCTCGAGGCCGCGCTGTCGTTCGATCCGGGCGCTGGCGAGGAGGCGGGGATTGCGGTGGTTGCTGACGAACGCCACCACTACCAGGTGGGCGTAACCCGACGCGAGGGGCGTCGGGAGGCCATCGTGCGCCTCCGTATCGGCGATGCGACGGAGATCGTCGGACGCACGCCGGTCGGGGAGACAGTCGATCTCAGCGTGGTAGCCGACGCCGAGAGCTACCGCTTCCTCGTCGACGGGACGGAACTCGGCTCGGGGTCGACTCGCTATCTCTCGACGGAGGTCGCAGACGGGTTCACCGGTGTTGTTGTCGGCCCCTACGCAACCGGTCATGGGACGACCTGCGAGACGGACGCCGTCATCGAGCGAGTCGTTTATAGTACCGACTGAAACCGTTTTCACACCCATCGCACAATTGTCACGCGATGGGGTGTGTACTGCCGTTCAGTAGAGAGTCCCCGAATCGATGTGAGCTGACTACTGCTCGGTCGCGTTGACGGCGCTCGGATCCAACGCGAGCGACCGGCAGACCCGTACGAATAAGAGTATTCAACCCAACCCGTAGCATATGAGACACGCGCGATCACACCGGACGACTGCTTTCCGCCCCTGTTCGGGCACTGCGGTGGGTCCGCTCGAGTCGATGGCGGCTGGATCGATTTGGGGAGTCAAACGACCGGGAGGAATCCCCTCGAGTCGACTGACCACGCCATGACTGACGCCCACAACCCCGACGATCACACTGGCTCGGTCCTCTATGAGCCGCCTGAGTGGGCACCCGTTCCCGGCGCGATGTACCCGCGAGCGACGCGCCTCGAGCACGGTGAGGGTGACGATCCGGCACTGTTAGCGACGTTCGAGTGTTACGAGACGGTCGGCAAGACGGGGACCGACGAGCCATACTTTCCGATCTATCGAAGCACCGACGACGGCCGGTCGTGGTCGCACTACGCAGATCTTCGTGACACCGAGCATGGGTGGGGACTTCGCTACCAGCCGACGCTGTTCGAACTGCCACAACAGGTTGGGCCCTGGGAGGCCGGAACGGTGCTGGCCGCCGGGAACGCAATTCCGAGCGACCGTTCGGAGACGAGTATCGATCTGTACGCGAGCGACGATGGCGGCCGGAACTGGTCGTTCGTGAGCACGATCGTCTCGGGTGGGAAAGCCGTACCGAGCCGCGGCGAGTCGCCGGTCTGGGTTCCCGAACTCACGGTCGACGCCGACGGCAATCTCGTCTGTTACTTCTCCGACGAACGTCACTCTGAAGACGGCTACGACCGACTCATCGGCCACCGCGTCTCGAGTGACGGGGGCAACACCTGGGAGCCACAGGTGTTCGACGTCGCGATTGCTGACAACGAGTCCCGGCCTGGCATGCCCTCAGTTACGCCGCTTCCGAACGGGCGCTACCTCATGACGTACTATATCGACGGCCCGCAGTACGGCGGCAGCGTATTCACTCGTACCTCGCCGAACGGGCGCGAGTGGGGCGACCCAGCCGACGTTGGCGCCCCGGTTCAGACAACAGACGAGTTGCAGTTGATCGATGGCCCGTACGGGACGTGGGTCCCCGCAGGTGACGACAACGGCACGATACTGGTCGCCGGCAAGACGTTTCGCGACAAACACCGTAACCCCGCTCCCGACAGCGGGACGGTCTTGCTCGCAACGACCGACATGAGCGCAGTCGGTCCATGGACACCGGTATCTGCCCCCCTCTGGTTCGACGACGAACTCGAGACAGGGCATCGATCCGTCGCCTGGACGACGACACTGTTGCCCGCTGCTGACGGAACGGAACTGCTGCAGTTTACGTCGACGTATGCCGGCCACGGCAAGACCGAGATCAGGTACGGCCGCGAGTCGCTGTCAACAATGGTCGAATACGACCGCGACTCGAGCGAGCGCTCGGCCAGCACCTCATCGACAGAACGCAGCCAGAGCGCCCATCGGCGGACGCGTGAGAACACCCAGTTTATCAGCCGGCCAACTGACAGCACGCCACCTGCAGAACCCCATCACGTTAAATCGATTGTCAAGGCGTTCGACCTCCTCGAGACGATCGAACGAACTGGCCCGGTCGGCGTCACCGAACTTGCCCGTCAGACGGGCGTGGCAAAGAGTTCGGTCTACAAGTATCTCGATACGCTGCGTCACCTGGGCTACGTGACGAAAAGTGACGGCGAGTACGCGACATCACTGCGATTGTTCCGGTTCGGCCAGCAGATCCTCTCTCGACACGAGGTTCGCGACATTGCCAAACCGGAACTGCAGGCACTCTCTGAGCGAATCGGCGAGACTGTCTCGCTAATCGTCGAAGAAGACGGTGATGCGGTGTATCTGTACTGTACTGATCCGGTCGACGGGTTGACGACGATCGAAGCGGGCAGTCGCCTCCCGATTCATGTCTCGACGGGCGGCAAAGCACTGCTTGCACACCGCTCGCGCGAAGAGGTCGACTCCCTCCTCGAGAATGCGGTTCGGACCGTTGACCGGCAGAACTTTTATGCCGATCTCGAGACGGCACGAGACAATCGTGTCCTCATCGATCGGGATACGAGCACGCAACTCGAGTACAGCGCCGGTTTGCTCGAGAAACAGGAGTATACAATCAGTCAGCAGCGTGCGGACGACCGGATTCATCGCATTGCGGTCCCGATTCGGGATGGAGAAGACCGCGGCGTCGCCGCACTCGAGGTGATCGGCTCGAATTTCGAACTGGACTCGACGCGACTGCAGGCGGATCTCGTCCCACTGCTTGTGGCTGCCGCAAAAGAGATCGAACTCGAATTGCTCGAGCGCGAGCGCGGCCAGTTCGGGTAACCGCTCACGATTGTTTCGTCTCTTCTCGGGAGATATCGTGATCGACCATGTACATTTATTACGGACGGGCATCGAATTGTGTGGTATGTCACGCCAAAACGGTAGTGATATCTTATCAAAAGATAGACGTAACGGAAAGGGAACGCCATACGCCGTCTCGAGACGGCAAGTGCTGTCGGCGGCCGGCGGTACGGGCGCGATGCTCGTCGCTGGGTGTGCTGGGGGCGGTGACGATGAGAACGGTGGCGCCGCCGACGAGCGGCCGTCGTTCGACCCGGACGAAGACGAGCGCGTCGACACCGCGTTGATCCAACCGACGACGGATAATCCGACGAATTGGCAGTACAACATCTACAATCCGTCACAGGAGTTCGGTCACGAGATGAACAACGACCAGTTCGTCTGGTACCACATGGAGCGCGACGAGTTCACGTGGCGTCTCATCGATATCGCCGAGTACGAAGACGACCATGCGCTCGTCGACCTCGCTGACGACCGCTACTGGCACTCGGATGGCGAGAACGTTGACGCCGAGGATCTTCGAACAAAACTGATTCTCGAGGACATCATGAGCGGCGACCTCGGTGCCGTCTTCGAGGACGTTTCGATTTCGGGCGATCACCAGGTCGAGATGGATCTCGCGGGGACGATCAATCCGGAGGTGTTCGATACGAGCTGGACCAACATGTGGTTGGACACCAGAGCCGACCAGTACGACCAGTTCGTCGAACGCTGGGAAGACGGCGAATCGATCGACGATATCCGTCCCGACCTCGAGAACTACGAACTCGACGAGATCGAGGGTCACGGCCCGTTCGAAGCGGTCAACGTCACGGACAACCTCTTCGAGATGGAACTCGTCGAGGACCACCCCGACGCAGACCAGATCAACTTCACCCGCTGGGAAATCCACCGCGTCGGCTCCGATACTGGTGAGGTGTTGATGGGCAACGAAGTCGATACGATCCGTAACTTCACCGCTGAGGATGCCGTCCTCGACAACCGGCCGGACGACCTCACCGTTGGTCACCTTCCGGCGATGTGGGGGATGGCGCTGCCGTTCAACCTCGACCACGAACACGTCGGCAACGTTCGCGTCCGCCAGGCGCTGGCGGAGTTCATTGACCGCGAGGGTGTTGCCTCCAGTTACGGGCCATACGGAGAAGCCGTTGAGGCTCCGAGCGGTCTCGTCGGGAACATCGACGGCGAGAATAACCCGAGTGACGCCTGGACGGACTGGATCACGGATGAGGGTGCCGATGCCCTCCACCGGTACGATGACGTCGAGCGCGGCCGGGACCTGCTTCGCGAGGAAGGCTACTCGAGAGACGACGAACAGTGGTACACGCCAGATGACGAGGAGTTCGAACTGACGATTACGATGCCAGCGGATACGACCGACTGGCACCCAGTGTACCAGACCGTCGAGGGACAGCTCAGACAGGAAGGGATCAACGCCGACGTGGAGGCGGTCGACGACACCGTCTACTGGTCGGATTACTACCTCGATGGCGACTACGACCTCGCATCGACGGGGTGGACGCTACAGAACTCCTACCCGTACTTCACGTTCCGGATGTACTACATCATCGACGCCCAGTACCTCAATCTCGACACTGACGACGTGGTTGCACCACCGATAGGCGAGCCCGACGGCGACCTCGAGTCGGTTGACGTTGTTGGGTTGCTCGAGGAGTTACAGACGACACAGGACGAAGCCGAGTCCGTCGAGTTGATCGAGGAAATTGCGTGGGTGACGAATCAGTACCTGCCGATGTTGCCCCTGACCGAAATCAACGACACGGTCTGGTTCTGGGAGGACGAGTGGTGGGTTCCGGACCCGGTTGAAGAGTCAGAAACGTACCAGTCGAAGTGGCCACTGTGGCAGTTCCCACGAACGGGCAACCTGCGGGCACGATAACGGAGGACGATTGATGTCTCGTTACCTCCTGAAACGGCTCTCGATGGCGGCGTTTACCCTGTATGCCGTCATGACGATCACGTTCGTGATGATCCAGTCCATTCCGGGCGGCCCGGAAGACTACATTCGCGCTCAACTGATGCAAAGTCGCGGCGACGGCTCCATTAGCATGGCACAGGTCAGCCAACTCGCCGAGCGCTCGATGAACATCAATCCGACCGATCCGATGCACGTCCAGTACGTCGAGTACATGTCCCACATGCTGCGGGGCGACCTCGGCGAGTCGTTGCACTTCGCTGCACCCGTCGACGAGATCATCGTCCAGGCGATGCCCTGGACGCTGTTCTTGCTCTCGATTGCGACGCTGTTGACGTTCTCAGCAGGCATCGTGCTTGGCGCAATCATGGCGTATCTCGAGGGATCGCGCTTCGACGTCGGGACGACGGTCGTTTCGATGTTTCTCAACTCGATTCCGTACTACATCTTTGCGCTGTTGGCGATTGCGGTGCTGGCGTACGATTGGGGGCTGTTCCCAGCCTCGGGGCACCATCCAACCGGTGCCGATCCAGCGCTTTCGCTGTCGTACTTCCTCGCCGTGATCCATCACGCGTCGCTCCCGATCCTCTCGCTGGTCATTACGGGACTGGGCGGCGTTGCGCTGACGATGCGTGGCAACGCGATCCAGGTGATCGGCGAGGATTACATCCGCGTCGCAAACCTGCGTGGCGTTCCCGGCCGACAAATCGCAACGCGGTACGTCGGACGGAACGCCTTGCTCCCGATGTACACCTCGCTGATGATCTCGATTGGATTCATGTTCGGTGGCGCGGTCGTCTTAGAGGAGATCTTCGCCTACGAAGGCATCGGCTGGTACCTGTTAGAGGCGGTCAACGCCCGCGATTACCCGCTGATGATGGGCGCGTTCCTCATCATCACACTCGCAGTGATCGTCTTCATCCTGATCGCCGACCTCACATACAGCAAGATCGATCCACGGGTTGAACAGGAAGATTCCCGGGAGGCGTACTAACATGGCCGAACGAACCTCTACCTTCCAGACGGACGCCGAACCGGACCGCGACGACCGAATCACCCGCTCGAGGCGTGAACTCTACCGGGAGCGCCTCGACCTCTTCGTGTTGACGCCGCTGCGCGTGATCTGGAGCGACTGGCGCACCCGCGTCGGCTCCCTGATCATCCTCGTGTGGGTGTTCCTCGGCACCGTGGGCTACTGGCTCGTTTCGGAGCCGTTCCCCGGCGACGGGCCGCGGATGGAACCCGCGTTCCAGAGTCTCGAGTTCCCGCTGGGGACGACGATCCGCGGCGAGAGTGTCTTTGCACTCGTCGTGCAGGCGACGCCTGCGATGTTGGTCATGATCACCGCCGGAGCGGTGTTCTCGGTGGCGATTGCAACGCTCGTCGGCACAGTTTCAGGGTATAAAGGCGGCCGAGTCGACCGCGCGCTGACCGTCGTGACGGACATCGCGATGACGATTCCCGGCTTGCCGCTGATCATCCTGTTGGCCGCGTTGATCGAGCCGACACACCCCGTCACCGTCGGGATCGTGCTCACGATCAACGCCTGGGCGGGCCTCGCTCGAGCGATCCGCTCGCAGGTGTTGACGCTGCGGGATCACTCCTACGTCGAGGCGTCACGGATCATGGGCGTTCCGACGCGGCGGATCGTCGTCGACGACATCCTGCCGAACATCATGCCCTACGTGCTGGTCAACTTCGTCCAGTCGGCTCGTGGCGTCATCTTCGGATCGGTCGCGCTCTACTATCTGGGCGTGTTGCCGTTCTCGAACGAGAACTGGGGCGTGATGCTCAACGACGCCTACGACAGTTTCGGCGTCTTTACCTCGTGGGAAACGGCCCACTGGATTCTCGCGCCGATGTTCGCCGTGGTCACGCTGTCGTTCGGTCTGATCCTCTTCGCACAGGGGACCGAACGGCTGTTCAACCCCCGAATCAGGGCGCGCCACGCCGAAACTATCGACGAAGACAACATGGAGGGCCACCGATGAGCGCCCCTCACTCCACCCACACCACGATGTACCGACGGACTGATCGACACGCGAGCAACGAGAGCCAGCACCTATGATGGAAGAGCCAGCAACACCGACGGTATCGACTGCAGACCCGATCTTCGAACTCCGTGATGTCAGCGTCACGTTCGATATGGACCGTGGCGAATCGCGGGTGCTCGATCAGGTCGACCTCGACGTTCGCCGCGGGGAAATCCTCGGCGTCGTCGGCGAAAGCGGCTCCGGCAAATCGATGTTCGCCTCCGCCTTGCTCGATGCCGTCGTCGACCCCGGCGTGACACTCGGCGACATTACCTACCACCCGACACCCGATCGAGACGTCGACCTGCTGAACCTCGAGGAAGACGAACTCAAGCGTCTGCGCTGGGAGGAAATTTCGATGGTGTTCCAGGGGGCGATGAGTTCGTTCAACCCGACGATGAGCATTCGCGATCACTTCGAGGAGACCATCGAGGTCCACGAACGCGACATGGACGCGGGGATGGCCCGTGCTCGAGACCTCCTCTCGGAGCTGTATCTCGACGCCGACCGCGTCCTCGATTCGTACCCGCACGAACTCTCGGGCGGGATGCAACAGCGGGCGCTGATCGCACTCGCGCTCGTTCTCGAGCCCGAGGTGCTCGTCATGGACGAACCGACGGCCGCACTGGACCTGCTGATGCAACAGAGCATCATCGGGCTGATCGACGACCTCGCGGCGGAGTACGACCTGACGATCGTCTTCATCACACACGACCTGCCGCTGGTGGCGAATCTCGCTGACCGACTCGCGGTCATGTACGCCTTCGACTTCATCGAACTCGGCCCCGCCGACGAGGTGCTGACCGGGTCGATGCATCCGTACACGCGCGCGCTGTTGAACGCCACCCCCAATCTCGACACCCCCAGATCGAAGATGCGCCCCATCGACGGCGCGGCTCCCGACCCCGTCAGCGTGCCCGAGGGCTGTTCGTATCATCCTCGCTGTCCGATGAGCGACGACACGTGTCTCGCCGAGGACCCGCCCCTCGAGGCCGTCGCCGACGACCATCGCGTTGCGTGTCACTACGGCGAGCGCGTCCCCGAGGTCATTCCGCTGAGTCTCGAGGAGGTGCGCGTCGATGAGTAGTTCGGATCACGTCGTCTCGCTCGAGGGCGTCAACGTCCACTTCGAGGAAGACCAGGGATTCCTCGACGTGTTCTCCGATCCGGAGACGGTTCGGGCAGTCGACGATATCTCGCTCGAAATCGCCGAGAACGATGTCGTCGCGCTGGTCGGCGAAAGCGGCTGTGGCAAGACGACACTCGGCAAGACGGCAATCGGGGTCCAGCGCCCGACCGGCGGGACGGTCCACTATCGCGGGCAGGATATCTGGGCGGCCAAAGACGAGCGCAATCCCGAGATTCCGTTCGACGAAGTCCGCAAATCGCTCCAGATCATCCATCAGGACCCAGGGTCGTCGCTGAACCCGAACAAGAGCGTCCGTCACTCGCTCTCGAGTCCGCTGCAGGTGACGCATCCGGAGATGGACACGTTCGAGCGCCGAGAGCGGATCTACGAGATGTTAGAACGGGTCGGGATGACGCCGCCCGACGACTACGCGAATCGATTCCCACACCAGCTCTCAGGCGGCGAACAACAGCGTATCGCACTGATTCGCGCGCTGTTGATGAACCCCGATCTGATCCTCGCCGACGAGGCCGTCTCGGCGCTCGACGTGTCGTTGCGAATCGACATGATGGATCTCATGCTCGAGTTACAGGAGGCGTTTCACACGTCGTATCTGTTCATCTCGCACAACCTCTCGAACGCCAGCTATCTGGCCGGCAAAGCCGACGGGCGCATCGGAATCATGTACCTCGGCGAACTCGTCGAGATCGGCCCCGTCGACGAGGTGCTCGAAAATCCACAACACCCCTACACGAAGGTGTTGATGTGGGCGACGCCGGATCTCCACCCGGACGTCGAACAGGATACCGACTCGCCGCTGCGGAAAATCGACGTTCCCGATCCGAAGAATCCGCCAGCTGGCTGTCGGTTCCACACGCGCTGTCCGAAGGCTCGAGAGGCCTGCAAAACGGCACCGCCGACGACCGAAGTCGGCGACAGTCACACCACGCGGTGTTACAGAGCACTCGAGGACCACGACTACTGGGACTCGCCGACACTCGACGAGTAATCGAGACACGCCTCGACCCGTGGCTTTTTATCAGTTGACGGCAAGAGAGATGTATGCGCGTCAGTGGCGTGGTATACAAGTTCATGGTCGCGGTCAGCCTGACGATTGCGGTGCTGACGGTCGCACTCCTTCCGTTTCTCGAGCCCGGCTCGAGTTCGTGGGTGATCGCCATCTTCACGCTCGGTGTGACGGCGATTTCGCTTGCGATTGCGGCGCTTGGACTCTATTTCCGTTGGGACCCGTTTCGGCCGTTCGAGGAGGTCTAACGCGGAATGGAGACGGACAGACCGCTACGAGGGTTCGCTAATACACACAATTAAATACGATATTTTCCTCTAGCGACTATGGACGACTCGCAACTCGTCGAGCACAGCGATAGTTCCGACAGCGACACAGCCACGGTGACCGTCGATCCGACCGTTCGCGGGGAGACGACCGTCGATCCCAAACTCCTCGGCAAGTTCGGCGAACACCTCTACACCGCACACAACGCAAAGAACACCCTCGAGGCGGAGATTCTGCATAACCCGACGTTCGGCAGTTGGAAGTTCCAGGTTCACGGTCCCGGTCCGGACGGCGGCCGCCCGGCGGTTCACGACGCCGACGAGATCGATGACCGCGTCGCCGAGTACGCCACGCGGCGTGACTATCCGGACCACGAGCGACTGCTCGAGGCCTATCGCGACGGGCTGGCGCTGTGGTGGGTCCACTGCGGGATCCGCGACGACGTTCGCACCAGCCCGGACGTCGGCGTCGCCGAAGATCGCGCCCAGCGGATCGAGGTTGCGCCCGACGCGGATTCCGAGAGCGCAATCGCCCAGTGGTGCTATCTTCCGCTGCATCGAACACGTGCGTTCGAGGGTCGACTCACCGCCCGCGGGAACGAGGCGACAACGGTCGAGATTGGGATTCAGACGGTGACCGCCGATGGCGACCTCGAGACGGAACTTGCCACCCAGTCGGTCGCGATCGGCACGGATTGGACCACCGCCGCGTTCGACCTCGAGTGCCCGCAGTCGGCACTCGACGATCTCGACGCGCTGTACGCCGTGACAATCCGGCCGGAGCCGGGATCGAACGTCGTTTTCGACGGGATCTCGCTGTTGCCCGACGATCACGTCGCGCGGGCGGATCCGGAGGTCATTTCGTTCCTGCAGGACGCAGACCTCCCCCTGCTGCGCTGGCCAGGCGGCAACTTCGTCTCCGGCTATCACTGGGAAGAAGCCGTCGGCCCGTTCGAGGAACGCCCGACGAAGCCGAATCCGGCCTGGGCCGGCCTCGAGACGAATCGATTCGGAACGGCGGAATTCATGGACTTCTGCGAGGCGGTCGGCTGCGAGCCGATGATCTGTCTGAACGCGGGCAACGGCACGGCCGAAGAAGCCGCGAACTGGGTCGAATACTGTAACGGCGATCCGGAGGGGACAGAATACGGTCGCCTCAGGGCCGAACACGGCCATCCCGAACCGTACGACGTGACCTACTGGGAGGTCGGCAACGAAGTCTACGGCCCGTGGCAGACCACCTGGACGACGCCCGGCGGCTACGCGGATCGGTTCGCTCGATTCCACGAGGCGATGACCGCCGTCGACAACGACATCGAGGTGCTGGCCTGTGGCAACCGCCTCACCGACTGGAACGAGCCACTCCTCGCTGAGTGTGCGGATGAACTCGACTGGCTCACCGATCACGTCCTCGTCGGCGATCCAGTCTCGACCGACACCGATCTCGAGGCGCTGTACAACGCACACATGGCCTTCGCCGAGCAGGTCGGCCGAGAGTACGAGACCGTCGCCGAGCGGATGCGTGCAGCCGGGATTGACGAGCCGACACTGGCGATCACCGAACTGCAACTGTTCACCACCCTCGCGGACGACGAACATGACGGCGACGACACGCTCGAGTGGACGGACATCCCGACGAACAAGACTATGACCGAAGCCGTCTACGACGCCACGTTCTTGCTCGAGGCGATTCGCTCGGATGGACTCATCGGCATGATCACGCACTCGGGGGTTGGCAATCACGGTGCCGGACTCCGGAAGGACCGCGAGCGGGTGTGGGCCGATCCGGCGTACTACGTCCACCGCGAGGCGTTCTCGATGGTCGGCGCTCACCCAGTCAAAACGCACCTGGAGTGTGGGACCTACGATACCGAACTGCCTGTCGGCGACCACACCGGCGAACTGTTCGGCGCAATCGAGCCCGCAACTGACGTGGCACAACTCGATGCGGTGGCTGTTTCTCACCCCGCCGAAAATCGACTCATCACCTGTCTCGTCCACCGCGATGCGACGGCCGGACCACTGACGGTCACGCTCGAGGTTGCCGGTGAATCCTCTCTCGAGTCGGCGACGGTCTCACGGATCGGCGCTGATTCGATGGTCACACAGAACACTCGAGAGCGTCCCGAGATTGTCGCCCTCGAGACAGACCAACGGACAGAGACAGCGGGCGCTGTGACGCTTGACCTCGAGCCGTTCACGGTAGCGTTTGTCGACTGCGAGTACGAGTAACCCCGCCACTACGGTTGCTTTTCGTGTGGCGTGTCTATCGCCTATCGGCGTCTACAACGCATGAACTGCCGACAGCGACTGCCAGGTCGGTGGCTGGCCGGAAAGCGATTCAGTAGCTGTTTCTTAATCAGGAATCCCTCCGTTTCCGATTGCTATCTCTCGATTTGTCCCGTGTTTCGTCGACTCATAGCACAGAGCCTATTACAAGTGTATGGTTGTAATTAAAACGTTGCTCGAGCGTGCGTTCCTTATACAGAAACGAGTTTGACGGGAGGTACATATCCTAAGACTGAGACATACATTCGAAAATAGTCTTGTTCCAAAATAGACTTTCTGATGGCTGCCAGTACTTTGGCTGTTCCTCTATACTTTCGATCATAGTCCAACTAAACACATGAGTTTCAAATATATTTCTTCCAATTGGACCTATTATGTCTATCATTCGATTTTTATCCGGAAAACGACTCTCGTGACGACATATTGGCTTAGTTGGCGTAAATAGTGGTTATAGACCCACTTGTACCAGATCTGTCGCCAACCATGTTTTCTATTTTACCACAATGCTATCCGGGGATTAGGAAAATACATATTTAGATTGAGCATCTGTGTCTGCTTCTCGAGCCACAGCGTCTCCAATCCTCGCAGGCCAGTCAGCACCGCGTCGCCGTGGTGAGTCGCGCCTGCTTGAGTGCGTCCGCTTTGAGTGACCTCGAGAGCAGAGAACAGCAGCACCGATATATCAACGCTGTATAAGCGGTATGTAGTCAAATGATTTCCGAGGCCCATCCGACCGTCTCGTTGCACAACGTAGCAGAAACGGTCTCCGCTGCGTGGGACGCAGACGGTGATCGACTGCTTCGCGTCCCCGAATCGGTCGGGACAGAGCTCCGAGACGACGCTCGAGACCGACTTCGGCACCCGACGAACTCCGAAGTTCGGTTCGTCCCCATGACTGATGACGCCGAAATCGAGGTCACGCTGTCTGCCGCCGAACGGACGGAGATTCGGGTATTCTGGGGAGAATTCCAGCCTTGGCAAGCCCTCGAGATCAATTCAACGCCGACGACGCTGACGCTTCGCGTCCCCGACCGACTGGCAGATCTCGCGTCGGATGTACCGACAGGGCGGTTCGATCGGCGCGTCTGTCGGATTCGATTCGAGCGTTTTACCCCCGTGGCGATTCACGATGTTTCCGGTGCGTGTCGGCCGCCTACGGCCGACGAACGGCCCGGAAAGCGCTATCTCGCCTATGGCACCTCAATCACCGAAGGAGCGAAAGCGTCCGCGACGCACCTGAGTTACGTCTCACGGGTCGCACAAAACTGCGGCTACGACGCACTGAATTTCGGGTGTTCGGGCTCGGCACACTGTGAACCGGCCTTAGCCGAGTACCTCGCAGGCCGAGACGACTGGGACGTTGCAACCCTCGCGCTTTCGGTCAATATGGCAAACGCCCAGTACATCACGCCGGAGTTTTACCAGCGCGCCGACTACTTCGTGAACACGATTGCCGAGGCAAACCCGGAGAAAACGATCGTCTGCGTGACACTGTTTCCATACTTTGCGGATCTGACGACAAGCGGTGACACCGCCCGCGCCGACGCGTTCCGGGACGCTCTGCGTACTGTCGTTGAGACCACGCCCCACGATACTGTCTCGCTCGTCGACGGAAGCGACCTCCTTTCTCCAACCGAACTGACCTGGGACGTGCTCCATCCCAGCGACCGCGGCATGGGAGCGATCGGCGACGCCCTCTCTGCGCATCTCGAGACCGTCACGAGGTGAGGTGTCGCTGTTGTCACCGCCATTAAGACCGAGCCAGTCCATGAGTCCGTATGGACTGTGGTCTCACCGTCGGCGATTCGCTCGACCGACTCGACGACACGATCGAGGGCTTCGATTTCGCGGAGTTCACCCTCGCTGAAGGCGTCGACACTGCTACGATCGACAGCGACCGCCTCGAGTCGTCGCTCGAGGCGGCACACGCCGACCTGTGTGTTCACTTGCCGTTCAAACAGGACGTGGTGACGCCGGTCCCGGAGATCAACGACGCGATCGTTGCCTCACTGTCTCGCCTCCTCGAGTGGGCGGGTTCGGCCGGAGCGCAGAAGGCGGTGCTACACGGAACGGCCCGAAATCCACACGATACCGATCTGCGGCCGCTCTTTGCTGAGCAACTCGAGGCAATTGGAGAGGCGGCAGCCGACCATGGCGTAGAACTCGTTGTCGAGAACGTCGGCCATCAAAAACGCGGGCTGCCACTGACTGTGCTCGGCGATCTCGCCCGTGAGACAGACACAGCAGTCTGTTTCGATGTCGGTCACGCCTATATGGAAGACGGCAACGACGGCGTCAAACGGTTTGGATCGGGCTACGGCGATCTCGTCTCACATTTGCATGTCCACGACGCACGAAGCCGCGACGATACGCATCTCCCAATTGGTGCGGGCGAGATCGACTACAACATCGTTTCCGAGCAGTTTGCCGGATTCGATGGTACCGTCGCCGTCGAGGTGTTTACCGACGATACGTGGCTTCTTCAGAATACGGCTGAGCGAATAACCGAGTGCCTCGACACAGAGTGAACGCATCCTCCAAAGGCCGTGCATTTCTCACTTCGACGATCCTGGTGGGAGAATTATGCCGCTTGCTCACGTGCGACAGTGTGTGATGACTGTCGACGAACTCACCGACTATGGGATGGAGCGATTGGATGATGAGGCGATCAGACAGTTCCTCGCGACGCACAGTCTCGGCGTGCTCGGATTGCCGACCGACTCCACACCGTACCTGTTGCCACTGTCGTATGGCTTCGACGGCGAATCGCGACTGTACTTCGTCTACGTCACCGGGACTGACAGTACGAAAGCATCGCTATCGGATCGTGCCGATGACGCTAGCTTCCTCGTCTACAGCGCAGAAACGATGTTTCACTGGCAGAGCGTCCTGATCACCGGGACGATTCACCCGCTCTCGACGACTGACTACGAGGATCTCACCGAGGACCAGACACCAACCTGGCGTCCGGAACTGTTCGAAACGGCCAGCACCGACGAGACGACCGACATCTACACCCTCGAGATTGATGACTGGTCCGGCCTGCGCCACTCGGGCACGCCACCGGCGTACACCGAACGCTCAAGTCGCGACGAGTCCGCGTAATCTTGGGTGTAGAGGTTCTCGAGAGGACAAACAGGGCCTGTTAGGAAAACAGTCGTTTGAGCCGGGACGGAACCGAATCGTATCGTTTGGCCAGAATAACGGTCCCTGCGGCGTGTCGCCCGACCGCACGTGAGATCGAGCCGAGAAGCTTCCGCTGTACTAGCCCGCCTCGAGAGACGCCGAGAACAGTGACGTCGTGTGTTGCAGTCCAGTCCGTGATTGTCCCGGCGACATCGCCAGCGGCGACAAGTTTTCGATCAACCGAATGGACGTCCTCGATATCGGCTGCCGTTTCCGCGAGGAGCGCGCGTGCGTCCGTCTCGGAGCGTTCGGGGTCTGCCGTGTCACGGACGTGCAACAGCGTTATCGAGGCGTCGTTCTGACGAGCAATTGCGGCTGCCGTCTCGGCGGCAAACTCGGCGTGTGGCCCTTCCGCAACTGGCACGAGCACGCCGTCGACGGTCTCGGTTGGCGTCTGGATTCGCTTTACGAGTACGTCACATTCAGCGTCTCGCAGTACCCGATCAACGTGCGAGCCCAACATAACGTTCTGGCGCGGTGGGCGCCCACGCCAGCCGAGAACGATTGTATCCGCGTCGTAGGCGTCGACCGCACCCACGATCCCGCGCGACACCCCTCGAGCAAGCCGAATTCGCGTATCAACGGCGAGTCCGTGGGAGGTGACCGAGGCTGCAGCATCCTCGAGCAGCTGTTCGTCCTCAGCTGTTACCAGATAGCGACGCCCATCCTGAAGCGAGAGTTGGGGCGGCACTGCACACACGTAGACGAGGACGATGCGAGCCGATCGATCGGCTGCGAGATCGACTGCCGTCTCGAGTTGCCGTGTCGCTGTCTCGGTGTTTGCAATTGGAACGACGATCGTCTCCGGCGACGTGTTCGACCAGGGGCCCATACTACGTGCCTTCAACAGCACTCCTCAAAAGGGTCCTTGCTTGTTCTATCCCACGTGTACTCACAGCAACCGATATACTCGAGGAGCGTATCAGTGCACGTGGACAACCACTGTCTGGGTTCCAACGGTATCCATGTACGATCGCATTCTCGTTCCGACCGATGGCAGTTCACACGCAGAACAGGCGACAGACCGCGCACTCGAGTTGGCAGCGAGCGTCGATGCCGACGTCTACGGTATCTGCGTCGTCGAAACCGGGCCGTTTGGCTCCGTCACACTTCCCGGCGAGAGCGAAAGCGCAGCCTCCGTTCTCGGCGAGCGCGCCCGCGAGTATGTCGAGCAAATCGAAGACCGTGGGGCTGACTGGGACGTTCCCGTGATGACGGACGTTATCGAAGGCATTCCCGTTCGCGAAATCCTCGAGTACGCCGACGACATCGATGCTGACGCCATCGTCATGGGTACGCGCGGACGCGGCGGAATCAGTCGCATGATGCTCGGCAGCGTCACCGACGGCGTCACGCGCCACACCGCTCGAGACGTACTGGTCGTCGGCAACGGCCCTGCCTCGAGCGAAGACG
The DNA here is from genome assembly GCF_011043775.1 of Natronolimnobius sp. AArcel1. NCBI lineage: Archaea > Methanobacteriati > Methanobacteriota > Halobacteria > Halobacteriales > Natrialbaceae > Natronolimnobius > Natronolimnobius sp. AArcel1. Next base: position 173,883 of record NZ_JAAKXY010000003.1, read on the forward strand.
ATCACGAACTCGAGTAACCGTTACGGCTCTAGCGTGTCCGTAATCGCTTTTGACCGGCGACCGAGGCCCCAACCGAACAGCGCGAGACCGACGAAAATGCCGATCGCCTGGATGATATGGGCTTCTGGAATCCGTTCAGGCGTTGCACCCCACGCCTCGAGGCCGAGGCTGAGCAACAGCAAGATCACCACGGCACCGAGACCGAGGTCAGCCGTTCGCATGCTTGGTAACGTCGACGGCGATGAGAAAAAGCGCCCGAGGAGGTAGAAGACCAGCGTATACGGCAGCCACCCACCGACGAGATACAGCAGTGCGCGTGCGGGTTCGTCACCACGGGCAGCAGTCGGTACTAGTCCGGCGTAGATGACGACCGTCGCAACCAGTGCACCCGCTAACAGCCCCATCCCCAGTGTCCGTCGCCGCTCTGTCATGACAGTGCAAGCAACTGCGGCCGCTATGATCAACCTATCGCTCGCGCCGTCGGCTCAGGTCTGTGACTCTGCTAGACGCCCGTCCACAGTTAAGTATCGGGCTCACGACGTATGCGCATGGGCTCTGTCGAATACAACTTTACTGACGAGACGGTCGTTATCACGGGCGCGAGCTCCGGTATCGGTCGCGCAATGGCTCGCGAGTTCGGCGCGGCCGGCGCAACGGTGCTCAACGCAGACATTCAGTCCGAACCGAAAGATATCAACGCTGAGATGCCGACACACGAACTCGTCGACGAGTTCGGCGGTACGGGCGTCTACCTCGAGACAGACGTGAGCGAGCCAGCGGAGATCGAGGCCGTCATCGACGCCGCAGGCGAGTACGGTGGCGTGGATGTGATGGTCAACAACGCAGCGCTGTCGGCTGATTCACCGATGCTCGAGGTGACGCCAGCGGACTTCGAGCGCATCCATCGTGTCAACGTTGATGGCGTCTTCTTTGGCTGTCAGTACGCTGCGAACGATATGATTGAGCGTGGTGAGAGCGGCGCCATTATCAACACAGCCTCGATCAGTTCGAACGTCACCCAGTTTGATCAGGTACAATATGATTCGACAAAAGGTGCTGTTCGCATGATTACTCGCGGCTGTGCCCTCGAGTTAGCCGAGTACGATATTCGCGTCAATGCGGTCGCCCCAGGACAGATCGCAACAGAGTTCGGCAAGGGCTGGACTGACGCGGCCACCCGCGGCGCACAGGAAAACGAGTTCATCAAACCGGTTCCTGCCGGCCGCGCCGGGACGCCTGCTGATGTCGCTGGTAGCGCGCTCTTCCTAGCGAGCGACCACGCCGAGTATATTACCGGGGAACTGCTTCACGTCGACGGTGGCTGGCAAATCATCTGAGGATAGGCGAGACTACAGCACAACGCAAGACCGGTAGACGGGCCGGTCCACGCCGATACGTTTTGACATGAACTGAAAACCAACCGCTCGAGAGCGGGGCCTACTCTCGAGTGGTCAATGACACGGTGGACAGCGGTGTGGCAACCGCGGGACAGAGAGCGGTTGCACACTCGTCGGACGACAGCGGGCGTCGGGGGGTTGGGTGGCGTTAGGCGAGCGCCAGGTGGGGCAGTGGACGTCGGGTAAACGCCAGTGGTTCACGGTCGGTGGCTTGTGCGTGGGATGCGTGCCTCGCGGTCAGGCGCTGACCGCACCCATCATTTGGGGGCGTTGATAATAAAGCGAAAAACACGCTCCAGCCTCGTGGGAATGGTCGAAACCATGGACACCCAGCGGGTTCGGATCTGCTTCGAACCGATGCGTCTGGGGCATAGAGTCACTATCGTGTTCGTTCGAGCGACTGTGATCTGTATGAGAACGCTATTCTCTGTGGCATACGAAATATCCTTTAACAGAGAAAACACTTCTCCGTAGGTATAGGGATGGATGACCGTAATTATGGTGTGATTACTCGTAAGACTACTGTCTAGGTGGTTTCTGTACCCTATTTGTTCGAAACAGTTTCACAGAACAGAGTTAACTCGAATACTAATTGCAGGAAATTGGTCCGAAACGCACCGAAAGTTGCGTGTATTGTCGAACCGGTCGTTCATGAATTGACGTACTCAAGCAACTCAAGAGGTTCAAAAATGGCGAAAAGTGGCGCTTTTGTGGGCTATAGCTACCTATCTCGGTATCATCAAAATCATCGCCTCAGATAGAACTATCACAGAAAACAATGCGGCGTATACTGAATCCGACTGCTAGGGATTTTTAGACCCCCAGCGCAATCGACGTGATATGCAACTCCATAACAGAGACGTTCGCCAGGACGTCCGGGAACTTGGGGAACTACTGGGAGACGTACTCGAGGAACAGACGTCTCGGACGTCGTTTGAGACGGTCGAATCGTGTCGGCGGACAGCGATTGACTACCGCGCAGGGGATCTCGACTCGCGAGACTCACTCATTTCGGAACTTGAGACGCTTTCGCCACACCGACAGCGGATCGTCGCGCGGGCGTTTACGACCTATTTTGAACTGATTAATCTCGCCGAAGAGCGCGAACGCGTGCGAACGATCCGACAGGCCTCACAAGAAGGGACACTTCAGGACAGCCTCGAGACGGCAGCCGAGCAACTTGGCGAAGACGACCTCGAGACGGTTCAGCAGGTACTGGACGACGTACTCATCGAGCCGACGTTTACCGCCCACCCGACGGAAGCCCGGCGCAAGACGGTCAAATCAAAGCTGCGGGCGATTGCAACCGATCTCGAGACGCTAGACGAGCGACTGTTAACCGACAAGGAGACGGACCAGATCTGGCGTGATGTCGATTCGGAAGTGACGAGCCTTTGGCAGACCCCACAGGTTCGAAACCGCCAGCCGGAACCCGAAGACGAGGCGCGAAACGTGCAGTGGTATCTCGAGAACACGCTGTTTGATGTCGTCGGCGAAGTGTACGACGAACTCGCGGATGCCATTGACGAGGAAGTCGACGGCGACCTCGAAATACCCAAACTGTTCGAATTCCGCTCGTGGGCCGGCAGCGACCGGGACGGAAATCCCTACGTGACCCCTGACGTGACGGCGAACACGCTCGAGCGCCAGCGAGCAATCGTCCTCGAGCGGTACCGGGAACAGCTCAAGCGACTCTCGGGTGTCCTCAGTCAGGACGGCAGCCGGATCGACGCTGGCTCTGCGTTTACGGCCTCACTCGAGGATGATCGCGAACGCCTTCCCGGCAGTGCGCGTTCAGCCGAGGACCGCTATCCAGGCGAGCCCTACCGCCAGAAACTCAAGCTCATGCGCGAGCGTCTGGACCGCGTCGGCGACGTTCGTCCCGGCGGCTACAACGATGCCGACGAACTGCTCACAGACCTCGAAGTCATTGCTGAGAGCCTCCAGAACAACGGTGGCGAAAGCGTCGTCGACGCCCACGTCGATCCAATCCGCCGACAAGTCGCTACTTTCGGCTTCTCACTTGCCAGTCTGGACCTGCGCGAACACCAGCAAAAACACACTGACGCCATCGCCGAGGCCCTCGAGGGCGAAGGCATCGACTACCACGCCTTAGACGAAGACGAGCGCGTCGAGTTACTGACGGATGCCGTCCTACAGGACGAGCGTGTGATCGACCTCAGCGAGACTGATGGTCTCTCGGACGACTCCGCCCGCGTGCTTCGGCTGTTCGACAATCTCGGCGACTGGCAGACCGAGTACGGCGTCGAAGCCATCGACACCTACGCGATCTCGATGACTGACGAGCCGAGTCACGTCCTCGAGGTCCTGTTCCTCGCCGATCAGGCCGGTGTCGTTTCCCTGCCTGAACACTGCGGGCTCGACATCGTCCCGCTGCTCGAGACGGAGTACGCCCTCTCGGGTGCTCGTCGCATCATGGGGACGCTGTACGAAAACGAGGCCTACAGCCAGGCGCTCGAGGCTCGCGGCCAGACCCAGGAGATCATGCTTGGTTACTCCGACTCGAACAAGGAGAACGGCTTCCTCGCGGCGAACTGGTCGCTGTATAAGAATCAGCGCCGACTGGGCGAAATCTGTGACGACTACGACGTGACGATGCGGCTATTCCACGGCCGCGGCGGCTCGATCTCCCGAGGCGGCGGGCCGATGGGCGAAGCATTGCTCGCACTGCCAAACTCCACGGTGACGGGGCAGGTCAAGTTCACCGAACAGGGCGAGGCAATCGCAGAGAAGTACGGCAACCCGCGCATTGCCGAGCGCAACATCGAGCAGATGCTGAACGCACAACTGCGTGCACGCCACAACGCAATCAACAACCCGAAAGAGGAAATTCCCGACGAGTGGATGGACGCAATGGAGACCATGGCCACCGCGGCCCGTCAAGAGTATCGTGATCTGCTCGAGAGCGATGGGTTCGTCCAGTACTTCGAACAGGCGACACCGATCACTGTCATCGAGAATCTCGACCTTGGCTCGCGGCCAGCCTCCCGATCGGGTGAGCGCAGTGTCGAGGATCTACGGGCGATTCCGTGGGTGTTCTCTTGGACCCAGTCGCGGTGTATCCTGCCGGGTTGGTACGCCATCGCGACGGGTATCGACGCCTATCTCGAGGATGGCGGCTCGGAAGCAACGCTCCAGGAGATGTACGACGAGTGGGACTTCTTCCGGACGACGCTCGACAACGCCGCGCTCTCGCTGTCGCGAACGGAACTCGAGATTGCCGAGCGGTACGCCGATCTGGCAGAAGACGACCTCCGCGAAACCTTCTTCCCGCGCCTGACCGGCGAGTACAAACGCGCCACGGAACTCATTCAGACCATCGGCCAGCGCGATCAGTTACACACCCGAGACTGGCTTGGCGAGAATCTCGAGCGACGGAATCCCTACGTCGATCCGCTCAACCTGCTGCAGACGTATCTGCTCGACCGAACGCACCGCACCGACATCGAAGAGCGCACGCTGCGCCTGACGGTGAAAGGAATTGCGGCTGGGATGAAGAATACGGGATAACACGCTTCTCTCGAGTCATAACTCGAAAATCCTCAGTACGGATTTTGGAGTCACCAATCACGTCCGCTGTGTGTCAGTCGACGTGAGCGCAGGACAATACTCTTGGCTGCTGACCGCGTGAGTGAGTCACATGATCAACCTCGAGTCGGTCGGCCTCGCCGCTCGAGTGCTCATCGCGCTCGGTGTGATGATCGGCCCGACGCTGCTGTTTCTCGGGCTCTATAGAGCCCTCGAGTGGCTTCGGGATGATCGGTTACTCGAGGAGGTCGCACGCCGGGAGGGCCGGACGGACGTGAACTCGCTGGCGCCAACGTTCGGCGGGTTCGTTGCGGGTGCGACAGGATCGAAATCGCGATCATCGCTTATCCGATGTGGACATTGTGGCGCGCCCACGCTCGCCGACTCGCCGTGTCTCGAGTGTGGGAAGTCGCCTTAGTCGATTGTCGGAACCGGCACGCTCTCGAGGACGCTCTCGATGACGCGTGATTTCTGGACTTCGTTGACCGTTGCGTCGGGGGTGAGGACGAGGCGATGGGCGAGGACGGGCTGGGCGACGCGTTTGATGTCGTCCGGCGTGACGTACTCCTGGCCGCGCATTGCGGCGTAGGCGCGGGCGGCTTCGAACAGTCGCTGGGTCCCTCGCGGGGAGACACCAACGTCGACCCGGCCATCAGTTCGCGTCTCGCGGGCGAGTTTCGCGACGTACTCGAGGAGGTCCTCATCGACGCGGACGGATTCGGAGACCGTTCGGAGTTGGGCGACCTGCTCGGGCTCGAGGACGGAGTTGACCGACGGGCTCCCTGTTTCGCGACTCGCACGGCGGCGCAGGAGTTCAATCTCGCCGGCCTCGTCGGGATAGCCCATCGAGGTTTTGACGAGGAAGCGATCAACCTGTGCTTCGGGCAGTGGGAAGGTTCCCTCTTGTTCGACGGGATTCTGCGTCGCAATCACGAAGAACGGATCCGGCAGTTGGCGGGTCTCGCCGTCGGTCGTGACCTGTCCTTCCTCCATGGCCTCGAGCAGCGCGGCCTGCGTTTTCGGCGGCGCGCGATTGATCTCGTCTGCGAGCACGATGTTCGCGAAGATGGGACCTTCGTTGAACTCGAACTGGCGTTCACGCTCGTTGAACACGTGCGTGCCAGTTACGTCTGCGGGCAGGAGGTCGGGCGTGAACTGGATCCGAGAAAAGGACAGTCCAAGCGCGCTGGCGATGCTGTGAGCGGTAAGCGTCTTTCCGGTTCCGGGAACGTCCTCTAAGAGGACGTGGCCGCGACCGACGACACCGACCATGATCTCCTCGAGAAACGACCGCTCGCAGATGACTGCCTCACTGATCGTCTCGAGAACGGCCTCGCATTCGCTGCTGGCCTGCGTAACGTCCATGGCAACGCCGTCGGCCCCTCATCTCAAAGTAGTTTCGTTCGCGGCACTCGAGGTGGTATACTGATAGGTCGGCCCTCACGTGATTTGCTCGCACTCACAGCGAAAAATCGAAACCCGTAAAAACGTCTCCCCGGTATGTACAGGTGAGCCGAGATAGCCTAGCCCGGCCAAGGCGGTAGATTCGAAATCTACTGTCCTCACGGACTCGGGAGTTCAAATCTCCCTCTCGGCGCTTTTACAGCAACAAACTACTGAGCGACGCATAGCGGCGCGAATTAACTCACGTTGCTGGAAAACGATCACGGGGATTTGAATCAGGGAGGTCGCACGCTCGCGAACGAAGTGAGCGAGATCGTCCGACCGTGGTTCAAATCTCCCTCTCGGCGTTTTTCCGCGAACAACACCGCCGAGCACCGCGTAGCGTGTGCTCGGCATCCGTGAGCGGAAAACACGAACAGGGAATGTGAACGAGGCCAGACGCGCACAACGAAGTGAGCACGTCTGGACGTTGTTCAAATCTCCCTCTCGGCGCTTTTACAGCACCAATTCCGATGAGCGACGCATGGCGGCGCGAATCACAGACAGGTGCTGGAAAAAGATACAGCGGAGATTTGAATGGGACCGAGGTTCTGCACAACGTGCAGGTTCTTGGGCATTGTTCAAATCTTCCTCTCGGAGATTCTACGGCGACCAACAATAACGAGTGCTGAACGCGAGCACGTCGGAACGGGAGACACTCTCGCTCGAGATTTTCGGCTTCACCACTGACTCAGCAGCCACAACGACGCTTACTTCTCGTGCTCACATCGCTCTCTAGAGAGTCGCGTGATCGGAGTCTTGGCCGAGAGCAATCGTGCGATAGCCAGGGATGTCCGCATCGAAATCGAAGTAGTCCTCGAAGTACTCGAGAAGCCGGTACCGTTGAGCAGAGTGGTGGAAGCCGTGTCCGACCACCCGGAACGCTTCGGGCGGTTCAACGCCCATCTCGAGGTAGCAATCGCGGATCTGGCAGCCGAGATGGTGGCACAAGAGCAGCCGGAAGACATCCAGTGATCCCGCCGGGAGAGGGACCAACTGGATGACCGTATCCGGCTCGCGCTCACGGGGAGAGTCACTCTCGAGCACCTGTTCGTTACCGGGTCCGGTTTGATACGCCACGCGGATATCCGATACAGCCTCGACCTCGAGACCAAGCGCAGCCTGTGGGTCAAAGTCAACGTCGACCGGTTCAGCCAGCGATTTCAGCGTCCGCCCAGCCGCCTCGTCGAGCCCCGCAGCCACTACCTCCTGAATCGCCGCCTCGAGGTCCTCATCGACGCCGAGATACACCTCGAGTTCGTACCGAAGGAATTCGTCGGCAGCGATATCTGCCGGTGGCTCAATCGGCGCCTCGAGTTCGGGCTGGAAGTGATGGGCGTGTTGGCGGTAGTAGTCACCAAACAGGGCGTCGAACTCGTCATCGGAAAGCTGTGCGATGGCGACAAGTGTCGCGGCGATTCGATCCGGGTTTTCGTGTGGCGGAAGCGTCGGGTATCCACGCTCGCGATAGACAGTGTACTTCGCGAATCGGCGCGTGGTTCCGACGGCTTCACTTTCTTCAAATGCTCGTTTGTCCGGATCATCCGGATAGCCATCTTGTTGGTGGACAGTCATTTCCCCGTCCTTTTTTCGAACATCTAGAACGTGCTCTATCTCATTGTTGTCGAGAATGCTTAGACCGATCAATTCTTCCGTTTCACCGGTAATTTGTGCATCCATAGTTAGTCTTGCTTGTCATTCCGCCTTTCTCCTGCCACTGGTTCGTCGCCAGTAGCATCATTGCTACCATGAACACGTTGAACCGCGTCCTGCCAAATGTTGGCAAGCTGGGTATACCCAACGTCGACGAGCGCATTAGATTTGGGCCGCACTTGCAGCGCTGAGCGAGCGGATCTGATCCGCGCCGACGCGTTCGATAACCGCAGCCGCGGACGCTTGTACTGTCACCGCCGTTTCAGCGTTTCCAGTTGAGATGCCAACAGGTGCGCTGACGGAGACAAACGCAGCCAGGTTCGCAGCAATTCGAACGACCGTATCACTCTCTGCTGCGTCTTCGACAGTATCACGGCCACTGTCGCGCACTACCTTTCGCGGATCGAGTTTCTCGATAATTTGTTCTAACAGGCTCTTGTCTGTTGTCGTTCCGTCGAATTCACCGTCCTCGAACGCATCCAGTGTCGCTTGATCCGGCCCGTCATCTCCGATAGAAAGCCGCTGGATGTGAATGTCCGTCCCCATCCGATTCACAATCAGTGGTTCCTCACCAGACAACGCTTGCTTCGCCGTTTCGTCACCCTCACGTTCCAACTGCGGATCCGGATCAATCTCCAAATCCGCACCCTCTTGAGGCATCATGCTGATCGCTGCCCCAGTCTGCTGTGTGACGTGGGCGAGTTCGTGAGCCAACAAAAACTGCCCCTTCCCAGACTCCGGGTCGTACTCACCAGAGTTGAACACGATATCGTTCCCGCAGGTGAACGCCTTCGCGTCGATTGCGTCGGCGGCTTCGGCGGCTTTCGCGCCCGTGTGAATCCTGACGTTCGAGAAATCCGCATCCATGCGGTCCTCGAGCGCGCGCTGAATCGGCTGATCTAACGACTGCCAACTATCCCCGAGGATATCGAGGACGGTGTCAGGAACCTCTTCTCTGGTAGTGTCGATGCCGTCCAGCGTCCACTGGGTCCGCATGCTACGGAGCCGGGCGCCGATTCCCTTTGGGCTGTAATCCAACCCTGGAAGGATGTCGTCGGGAGTGGACGAGCAACCGACAGGACAACTCACGTCTGACCGACTAATTCGGAGAGTTTCTCTTCTGGATTGCTGAACCCGTGCTCTTCGAAGCGGTCGATCAATTCCTCTTTCCCCTCGCCAGTTCGTCGGTACGTGTCAATGGCTTCTCTGAGTTCGTCGTCTTCGGCGGTCAATGACTCGAGTTGCGTGATGATCTTTCCGTACTCTCCCATTCCATAGTCGTAGTCGAGTTCGTAGCCGGGTATCTCGGGATGGTGTTTGTGATACGGTTCGTAGATCGTTATTTCGGGATGGGGATATCGGCCAGTAATCTGGTCCTGTCCGTTGCCGAGTACTTTGTAGGCTTCTGGCGGTTCCAGTCCGGCGATGATGTAGCAGTCACGGATCTGACAGCGCAGATGATAGTCGAGATACGATTTGAAATCATCGAGCGAGGGCACGTGATCGAACGAGAGCTGGAGGCGAGCGTCGGGTTTCCGCTCCGGGAACGGGTCGTGGTTCCACTGTTCGGTTTCGTCTCCGTTCTCGTCGTTATATCGCAGGTGGATGTCAGAGACAGCCTCGATTTCACCGTTCTCGTCTAGATAGACGTCGATGAGGAAGACCACCCAGTCGTTGGGGCCGACTTCGGGAGGCAGCGGTGCGGGAAGATCTGTCGGTAGCGGATCTTTGCCATCTACCTGATTGTAGGCATCGGCGAACAGCTCACGGACGCCATCCGTTGGAAGTTCCTGGATGGCTTCCCGGACGCGCATGATCCCAGGAAGGTTTTTCTCGACGGGGAACGGTTCGTAGTCGGTCTCTTGCCAGACGTGATGCCGAGCGTACTCCTTGGCCTGTTGAATCCACTCACTTTCATTCGGGGTGCGTTCGGCCGGATCGTCCGGATACCCATCTTGTTCATGGTATTTGATCTCGCCGTCGAAGGTCATCTCAATGCCGTGGTCTACACCATTGTTATCTTGGACCTTGACACCGACACGCTTGGACTTTCCTGTGATAACTGCCTTCATTGTTCGTATTCTGCCTCCATATCCACGTCACCAGTCGAGTCACTCATACCAGTCTCTTCCTCACCCTCAACGATCGTCACGCCCCGTTTCCTCGCACGTTTGATCCGCAAGAACTTCTCACCTGCTTCGCGAACGTCTTTCAAGACGGAGAGTATCTCCGAAATGCCCGGGACAGCACCAAGGACTTTTTCCGCCGTCCACTGACTCACGAGTTCATTCTGGAGGGCTTCGATTTCACCGTCCAGATAATAGCCCTCCAGTTCCGTCACGTCGACTTGGTCCCACAGTGCTTCGGCGAGTTCGACTGCCTTCGAGAGTTCGACGTGCGCTCGAATGAGTTGGCCTTCGAGTTCGTGAATTTCTGCCTCTTTTTGTTTCAGTCGCTGTTGTAACTCACGATGTTGTGCGCCCGTCTCTCCCACTCGATCGAGTCGATTTTGGATCTGGTTTCGGTCGGCAATCGCTCTCTCGAGTTGTTCGCCAGTTCGTTCGAACTCCTCGGCGAAGGCTTCTTTTTCTTCTAATACCTCGATCGATTTCTTTACGAACGCATATTTCGTTTCCTTCGCACTGTTATCCAAACTGATCGAGATACCTGAGTCTCTGTCAGGGTCGACGAGTGTTTTCGGGTCGACTCCCTCGAGTTGGCGATCCATTGCCTCTTTGCGGTCCCGTGGGAGGGACAATACTTCCAGTTCCTCAGAGTGACCTGTGTCGTCAGCAACGACGTTGCCTCCCAAAATCGCTTGCATGGTTTCTGCCCGATCTTTTCGAACCCGCTGCACGTGTACCTCGGTGCCCAGCCGATCGACGACTACCGGTTCGTCATCAGACAGCGCCTGCATCGCCGTCTCGTCGGCCTCCCGCTCGAGTTGCGGATCTGGATCAATCTCCAAATCCGTGCCTTCCTGAGGCATCATGCTGATCGCCGCGCCAGTCTGCTGTTTGACGTGCGCTAATTCGTGCGCGAGCAAAAATTGACCCTCACCCGACTCGGGATCGTACTCGCCGGAATTGAACACGATGTCGTTCCCGCACGTGAACGCCTTCGCGTCGATGGCATCCGCAGCCTCCGCCGCTTTTGCGCCCGTGTGAATCCGGACGTTCGAGAAGTCTGCATCCATTCGTTCCTCGAGCGTGCGCTGAATCGGCTGCTCTAACGATTGCCCACCGTCACCGAGCACGTCAAGTACCGTATCAGGCACCTCGTCTTGACTCGTGCCAGTTCCCTCGAGCGCGCGCTGGATATTGAGCTCGCTGGGCGAGGGAGCGAGTCCTGGGTGGCCGAACTCGTAGGATGGCGTCGGGTCGCTAACGCGGTTCGGATTTGTACCATGGACTGCCGACTCAGCCGCCGAACCGAGTCCATGCGACCCCAGCGCCCCGCTCGAGTGTGAGTTTTCCTTCGTTGATTGCCGGGGTGACGTACTCGTGTTCGCTTGCTCGGACGACTGCTTTTTCCGCTTACGAGACTTTTTCGACTCCATCTACCGACCCTCCGTCGAGCGTTGAGTGGAAGGCAGTCGGCACAGGCGATTCCGACAGATCATTTTTTGTTGCCACCTATACCAATAACATAACACTTTTCTTTTCATTGATCATTGTGGAAATTTCCTGCAGAAACTCGACTCGTCTCGAGTCGAGACGCTATCTCTGTGCAAGCATGCTCAGCGCTGGGATGATGTACTGTGACTGGGAGTCTGACTCGAATCGGTACGCACAGTCCGTGAGAAGTGGTTCAACAGTTTCGCTCGAATATAGTAGCCACTGCAAGTCACTGTACACCTGATCGCCAGAGGGTGCGCGGCTCGGAACGGACGCGGTTCGGAACGAACGAAGTGAGTGAGGACCGCGAAAAGCGAGCGGGGAGGCACGACCCGCAAGCCACGAAGTGAGAGCCGCGGCGAAGCGAACGGGCGTCCGCGCCCGTGAGCAGGTCGGCGATCAGTGTGTAAATCGTTGCAGTTGTTACTATAGTGTTTCAGTTGAGCCAAAAAGAACCTCCCTTGAGCGTACACCTGGCGATCAGACACCGCGAACCATGCCCGTCATTCTCAGGGGGCTTTTTTATCCGAACTGGAATGGTGGAAAGCCCGTGTCCGTAACCACACTCTCGAGATGGTCGCAGGCGGTATCGACGGGGGCGAAACGAGGTGGGCGTTCGCGATGAGTTCGTCAGACCCGCCGGACGACGGCGACGACGCCTTCCATCCGCTCGGTGAGACTGCCGAAGCAGAGTTCGAGAAAATGCTCGAGGAAACGGAGTACGATGCCGAACTCGGGATGGAGATGGCCAAAGATGCGATGCGAGTGACGAAGGGTGAACTCTCGGATGAGGAGTTCTACGATCGGTATCACGAGGAGGTCCTCGAGGAGTTCGGCGAGGACAGTCGGCCGATGGCGGCAGAGATTGAAGCCGCTCGCGAAGCGGATGACGATAGTTCGACACTGCTCTCGCGGCTTGGATTCGACGAGGACTCTCGTCGCGGTATGATGAAGAAAATGGGGGCTGGAGCCGGTGCTGTCGGGTTCGGTGCGTGGACCGTATCCGAAAGCGGTGACAACCCAGAGCGTGCGGTGGCCGCCCAGGATGATGAGGACGAAGACGACGAGGCGGCGGCCGACGCAGACAACGATGGCGACGGTGACGACGTGCAGTGGGGGATGGCGCTCGACCTCGAGGTCTGTGATGGCTGTCTCTCCTGTGTTGTGGCCTGTAACGCCGAGCACAACTGGAACGAGGGGGCGAACTGGATGTATATTCTCGCCTACGACGATGGGACTGTCGAGTCGCCTGAGCCGGATGACTTCGACTCGACGCGGGATTTCAACTACCTCATTCGGCCGTGTCAACACTGTACCGATGCGCCCTGTGAGAAGGTCTGTCCGACGACGGCACGCCACACCAGAGACGAGGGCGGGCTCGTCCTGACCGATTACGACGTCTGTATCGGCTGTCGGTACTGTCAGGTCGCCTGTCCCTACGGGGTGAACTACTTCCAGTGGGACGACCCGACCGAGGAAGCCGAGGAGATGGACGAGGAGATGATGTTTGACGAGCGCGACCGCTGGGTCAGCGGGGCCGGGCCGCGCGGCGTCATGGAAAAATGCATCTTCGACCCGGCCCGTCAGGACGGCCAGATGGGCGAGGATATGGTCGGGACGACCGCCTGCGAAGACGCGTGCCCACCCGGTGCGATCCAGTTCGGCGATATGAACGATCCCGACAGCGACCCCCAGCAGTACGTCGATAACGTTCCGCTAGCGCGCGCACTCGAGAACGACCCAGATGAGGAGGATGACGAAGAGTTGGTCGAGGCGATCGAGATACTCGCCGGCGAGCAAGAGCCCGCAGACGAGGACGACGAAGACGCCGACACGCTCACTGAGGCGGAAGCAACGCGGTTGGTCGAAGGTGAGTACGGCAGCCCCGACTCGACGTTCCGGCTCTTAGAGGAGTACGACACGAACCCGAATGTGATCTACATCGGTAACGAGCCGGGTCCGAACGCCGAGCAGGTTCCTGGCCCGGTCTCCTACGCAGATGTCGGGCAAGTCGACGACCGTCAGGACGTCCTCGAGGAGGGGACGGTCGATCCGAGCTGGGTTGCAGATCAGTTGGGCCTGTAACGCCCATACGAACTCGAGAGCTTCATAACGGTTCGTTCGAACACTCGCATATGGATTCACGCGGACGCTTGATCGTCGGACTGCTCTGGATCGGCGTTGCAGGACTGATGGCGATGAGCCTCGAGTTCGGCATGCCGTCGTCGTTCGACGACGCGGTTCGGCTGTTCGTCGTCGTGTTGGCGCTGTTTCTTGCCGTCGTCTATCTGTTCAATCCGTGGGGCGTCCATGATCGGATGATGCCCGGCACGGACGAATAACTCACAGTAGAAACACCGATTCTCTCAGACTACTGGATAATCATCGGTACAGTGTCGAGCCCCGTTCGCTCGTACTCTGGAACTCGTTTTGGCCGGCAGAATCAGTCGTCTGCCGGGGTAAGCGGCTGGCTCTCAGCAGCCAGCAGTCGGTCGAGTGCATCGACCATCGCCTCGACGCTGGCGCGGGTGATATCGGCCTCGCTGCGGGCGACGGTCACCGAGCGGTCGTCGCGAGCCATCGTCACTTCGACGGTGACGACGGCGTCCGTGCCGCCGGTGACGGCGTTGACGCGATAGGACTCGAGTTCGGCATCAGCCTGCGAGCCAAGTGCTTCGCGGACGGCGGAGACGGCGGCGTCGACCGGACCGGAGCCGGTGCCGCTGGCGACGCGTTCTTCACCGTCGACCTCGAGACGGATGCTTGCAGTTGGGACGGCACCGCCGCTGGTAGCGGTCAGGTCAAGCAGGTCGACGACGCGCTCGCGGTCGTCGCCGGTGACGTCTTCAGCGATTGCGAGCAAGTCGGCATCGGTGACCCGGCGACCGCGGTCGCCAAGTTCCGTCACGCGCGTTGCGATTTCGGAAATCTCGTCGTCGCCGGCCTCGACACCGTGTTCCTCGAGTGTGGCCTTGACGCCCGCCCGGCCGGTGTGCTTGCCAAGCGCGAGTCGGCGCTCACGACCGACGGTTTCGGGCGCGTAGGGCTCGTACATCTTGTCGTCTTTGAGCGTGCCGTCCGTGTGGATGCCGCTTTCGTGCGTGAAGGCGTTCTCGCCGATGACGGCCTTGTTCGGCGGTAACTGGACGCCGGTTGCCCGCGAGACGAGTTGGGCGAGGTCGTACAGTTCCTCGAGTTCGACGGTTTCGACGTCGTAGACGTGCTGGAGGGCGATTGCGACCTCCTCCAAGGCGACGTTGCCGGCGCGTTCGCCGAGGCCGTTGACAGTGCAGTGAACGAGGTCTGCGCCGGCGGAGACGGCCGTGATGGCGTTCGTTACGCCAAGCCCGAGGTCGTCGTGGGTGTGAGCACTGACGGGGCCGAGGTCGGCGAGTCGGGAGACTGCCTCGGCCGTTCGTTCGGGGCCTGTGTGGCCAACGGTGTCGGCGAAACAGCTTCGGTCTGCGCCGGCATCGAGTGCGGTGGCCATGAGTTCCTCGAGATAGTCCAGATCTGCGCGAGAGCCATCCTCGCCGATGACTTCGACCCAGAGGCCGTGGTCAGTCGCATACTCGACGAGTTCGGCGGTAGCCTCGAGGTTGTCCTCGCGGGAGGTGCCGACTTTGCCCTCGACGTGGCGGTCGCTTGCGGGCACGACGATATGGACGCCGTCGACATCGCATTCGAGTGCGAGGTCGATGTCGTGCTCGAGGCCGCGACAGAAACTCGTCACGGTGGCATCGAGGTCGAGGTCTGTGACTCTCGAGATAGCCTGTCGCTCACCCGCGCCGGTACAGGCGCTTCCGGCTTCGATAACGGCGACGCCCGTTCGTTCGAGACCGCGGGCGATTTCGACTTTCTCGTCGGGCGAGAGCGACACACCTGGCGCTTGTTCGCCGTCGCGAAGCGTGGTATCGAGAAGGCGGACGGTACTATCCGATGGAATCGTCTGTTCGGGGGAGTAATTGACAGGCAAGAGTGATGAACTGCGACTACGTTCGTCGCTGAATTTCGCATCCAGCCGGGTCGCCCCGACTTCCTCTATCCTCGTGCGGCGATGAGACGGAATCTCGTGCCATGGTATCTCGTCCTATCGAACGACCGCGACTTAAACTCGCCGGTTTCACACCTCCGTCGGGTACTCGATTACGTCTCGAGAACGAGTCGATCACCAACCTCGACGTTGTCCGCGGCCCCGGCCGGCAGTTCGATGATCGTATCCGCTTGCTCGCGTTTGAAGCCGAGCCAAGGGCGCAAGCGCTCGACGCGCTGGACAACGCCGTCGACAAGCCAGACGACATCGAGCGGGACGAACACGAACAGCATGTGAATATCGCGTTTTTTCGCGCGGTCGAACTGAAAGACGAGCGCGTACTCGTCGGGAACTGATCGGCGAAACATCAGCCCACGCGTCTGACTCACGAGCGAGTCAGCGATATCGACGCTCGAGGCGAGCGTCACGGAGCCGGCACCGGAGCGAACGTGTCGGAGTTGCACTGCATCGACTCGACGTGCGGGATGCAAAAAGCTCACGCCCGCTGGATATCTGTCGTCCGTTACTCGTCGTCGGGCTCGGCGCCGCCCGGCGCGAGTGGGTCACTGTCGACGGTGTCAGCGTCTGACTCCGTGATGCCTGCTCCAGTCTCTGCGTCGTCGTCTCCGTCCGCATCGGCATCAGCGTCAGCGACCGTCTCGTCGAACTCGAAGGCCTCTCCATCGTCGGCATCCTCGGCATCCGTCTCCCATTGTGAGGTGGCATCAACACCGGCTTCTGGATCGACATCGAGCGTCGACTCGAGGACGTCATCATCGGCGTCGGTGTACTCGCCCGCAGTCTCCGTTTCAGTCTCGAATCGGTCGAGTGCCTCCGAAAGCTGGACTGCCTGCTGGGTCAACTCGTCGGCCGAACCCGAGACTTCGGTAAGGGCGCTCGTCTGCTCTTCGGCGGCCGCAGCAACGGTCTCGGCTTCTGCCGTCGTCTCCTCGGAGATGGTCCCAACCTCGTCGACCATCGCAACGACTTCCTGGGTTGAAGCGGCCTGCTCTTCAGTCGCCGCCGAAATCTCTTGGACGCCGTCGTTCGTCGCCTCCGCGTACTCAGCGATCTCCTCGAGCGCCTCGACAGCATCACTGACGAGCGTGTTGACCCGCTCGACTTCCTCGCTCGTTCGATCGACCGTCTCTGAGGACTGCTCGGTCTGGGCCTCGACAGCCTTGAGGCGGTCGTTGATCTGCTCGGCTGCATCCTTGACGTCTTGGGAGAGCTCTTTGACCTCTGCGGCGACGGCGCCGAATCCGTCGCTGTCGCCGTCTGCAGAGCGTGAAGCTTCGATGTTGGCGTTGAGCGCCAGCATGTTCGTCTGCTCTGCGATCTGGGTAATCGTGTCGGTCAGGGTCGTAATCTGGTCAACCTGCGAACTGAGTTCGTCGAACTCGTCGACGAGTTCGCGATGCTCGGCCGCGAGCGCATCGGACGCGTCGATTGCCTCTTGGGCCGCTGTCTGACCGTCGTGGCTTGCCTGTGCGGTGCGCTCTGCGACAGTCGACACCTCGTTCGAAGACGCTGCGATCTCTTCGGTCGTCGTCGAGAGCGTATTCATCTCGGAGTCGACCGACTGCAGCGCCTGGTGCTGTCGGTCTGCGCCATCCGAAATCTGCTGGACCGATTCGCTGACTTCCTGACTTGCCGACCGAACCTCCTCGCTCGAGGCAGTAACTTGTTCGCTGGCGGTCGCCACGTCAGTTGCGAACTGGTTGAGTTCGGCAATCGTCATCTCGAGGTCGGTGAGCATGTCGTTGAACTCCGCACCGATTTCGTTCATTGCCTCGTTGTCGCTGTCGGGGTCCATCCGCGCGGTGAGGTCCCCATCTGCAGCGGCTTGCATGACGGCGCTGTACTCGTCTGCTTTCGTCTCGAGGTGGTCGTTGATCTCCTGGACGCGCTGGCGTTCAGTTTCGGCATCCGCACGGGCGTCTTCGGCCTCGGCGATGGTGGCTTTGAGTTCGCCACGCATCGAGTCGAACGCCCCGGAGAGGCGGCCGATGTTGTCGATTCGTTTGGAGTCGAATTCGACATCGAGGTCGCCCTCTTCCATCCGGTTTGCCTTGTCCGTGAGGCGATCAATCGAAGTCGCGGTGTTGCGGCCGATGATTGCGCCGAAGACACCGATCAGGAGCACAGCGGCGACAGTGAGGGCCATTCCGAGCTGACTGATGGAGTTGACCAACCCGAACGCCTGCTGTTCTGTCGTGTGCACGAGGACGAGCCAATCGTCGTCAGTCGTGTGATAGCCGACGACATACTCCTCAGCGTCGAACTCGTACGGTGCGTCTTGCAAGAGTTCAGCGGGTTCGTGGTCAACCGTCACCGCACCCGGCGTGTCGCCTCGAGCCTCCGATAGCAGCGTCGCATCGGGGTACTCCTCGCCAAACGTTGCACCCGTCTGGAAGTCGTCATAGCCGAGGTGCGAGTCGTCCGAGACGATGCGGTCCTCGGTGTCAACGACCGTCACGAGCGTACTCGATTGGGTTGCAGACGGCATCTCGAGTGAGCGATCAGCGAGATCGAACGTCATCACCAATGCGCGGTCATCGTCGTCACCAACAGAGAGGTAGTACGAAACGGCTGGCCGCTCCTCGAATGCGATTCCGGTTTCATCGGGCATCCCGTATGGATCCGTCCGCTGGACGACGTGCTGTGAGAGGTCGCCATCGAGTTCATCAACGTCCGGGAACGCCGCCTCCTCGAGTGTCGTTACATCGGACCCAGTCCCAGCAAGAACGTCGCCGGTTTCTGTATCGACGTAGAGAATGTTCTCTCTGGTGTCTTCAGGGAGGCCGCTGTAGGCGTCTTGGAGATAGGCCTCGATTGCCTCATCGTCGGAGTCATCGATGAACACCGGCGACTGTGCGGCCGATTGCAACAGATGCTCGTTGCGTTCGTCCCAGCGATCAAGCGCCGCTGCTTCCTGTACGGCGGTTTCCTGTTGATCCTCGAGAACTGTCTCCTCGACACTGTCGGTGATCATCGTCGTTTCGACGAGTCCGACTGTGCCGACGGAAAGCCCCAGTAAGAGTAATACAATCGCGAATTTGAGTGCGTAGCTCCGTCGAATGAACGACGGAACGAGTCGTCGAATCCCACTAGCCATGCATTCATCCTGTTGCTACCCCATATTATTTCTGCTGAATGTCACTGAGAGCGTACTCTCCGTTCGAATGTAAATTTCAAACCTGATATTTATGCCCGTTCATCCAGTACAGACTGTGTGTGAGTGGTTCTCTATAATACTAGGGTGTTCTGGATAACTGAACACTGACTGTCGGATCGGAGCCGAAGATTCAAATTCCTGTAGTGAAAGTGGTTGACAACGAGGTATGGAGAAAACGCCCCGTGGCACAGCAGTTGGCGTCGATGACCCCTACGAGTTCGCAGGCCTCTGTGATTATCTCACCGGTGACGGCCGCTGTCGATACGCCCTCGAGCACTACGGACATGACCCCGAATTCGCCCGCGAACGTGCACACGAGGACCATGAGTGCCCTGTCGTCGACCCCGAACACGAGTGGTCATGGGCCGACTGCCCACACTTTCGATCACGCAACCGCGAGCGCGAGTGTATTCGCTGTGGCCTCGCAGAAAAACGGATCGCACACGACGACGAGCGCCCACTACTCGAGGAACACCACTTATCCTACGCCCGCGACGGGGAGACGCTCTCGCACGAAATCACGGTGTATCTCTGCCGATGGTGTCACGCCAAAGTCCACAATTCCTGGGCTCGGATTACCGACGACGCTGCCCCCGAACCGGATGCGATTGCCGAACTCGAGGGGCGACGGAGTCGGGAGCACGAGGAACTCGGGTTCGAATCGGCCGCAAAACGGTATCGTGATAGCGGCACCGACCACGATGACCGCACTGATCAAACTGGCCGCGATGAGCGCAACGAGTAAGTGCTGTGTGGCCGCTACTCAATCGAGTATGTCACCGACGCGCCGGGGTTCGCCCTGCAGATTCGGCTGCTCAGCCACGATTTTGAGCACTTCGTGATCGGTCACGTCGTAGTAGGACTTTTCTGTCGCTTCCTCGAGTAAGTCTTTCTCGAGGCGGAACTCGGTTCCTTCGTACACAACGTCAACACCCTGATCGTCGAACGCAAGCGTCGTCATGGTCGGCCGTACGTGATGCGGTGCTAAAAACGGGTCGACTGGAACTCGAGTCACCTACCAGACAGCAATCTGTGTCAGACATCGCGAGAGGTTTATTACTTGGGGGTCACATTGGATGCGAGTGTGGCATTCAGTACGGATCCGCTCGACAAACTCGTCGTTCCCGACGGCACCGAAGCAAAGGAAGTCGCCTTAGAGACCGATGGCGACGTGCTCGTCGGCAGTCGGTCGACGATCGAATTCGGTGTACGCGGGCGTAACGTCCTCGCCGGCGAGAACGTCGAGTTCGGCGGCGATATCGAGGCTGGCGGCGACTGCCGACTCGATATGTGGTGTGATGTCGCGGATAACGTACTGGTCGGCCAGGACGCCTACATCGGCGAACGCGTCCATATCGCTGGAAAATTGAAAGTCGCGGGCGATCTCGATATCGGTGATGACGTCGACATCGAAGAGGGATTCGAAGCCAACGGGTGGATCGTTATTCGAAATCCGATGCCAACGATCGTGTTACTGTTTGTCTACCTTAAACACCTCTTACTCGTTGGTGACGAAGAGACCGCCCAGCGCCTGATTTCTGAAGTCGTCGACGACGGTGACGACGAACCCGCAGCAGAGCCGCTCGTGATTCCGCGAAACGCAACTGTCGGCGACGACGCCTGGCGCGTCTCGACACCCGCAACGATCGGTGACGCGTGTCGACTCCACGGCAACGTCCGCGCCGAAACGATCGATGTCGGGACAGCGTGCAACATCTTCGGCAGCCTTCGCGCCCGCGGTGATGTCTCTATCGGCACCGAAACCCGCATTCATGGCGACCTGACGACGCGCGACGGCGACGTCGTCGTCGGCGACGACGCACGAATCCTCGGTGACGTCTCCTGTCGCGACCTCACACTCGAGCCTGGTGCCGAAGTCGACGGCACGATTCGAGCCGATGGGGAGATTACGATGGGCACGACCGAACGCGACCTCGAGTAGCGCCCGATCGGACTCCTCCCATTGGCCCGCGGGGCCAACCGGCTTTTTGTACCTCCCGAAAAAATTGAAGCTATGATGGATGACGATCGGTTCACGTTGGTCGGTCTCTACGTCTCACCCGCGGTCGCCGACGCACTCGAGGAACACATCTACGATCAGGCAGGGGTCGTCGACCTCGAGTCATACTTTGCGGAGTCAACACCACCGGTGCCAACCGACGACCCGGGCGCAATCGCAACCAATGAGTTCGTCTCGGAACTGATCGCAGAGTTTGCGACACTGTACGATGAAGCTGTGTTCGACGCGGTTGAGGCGGTCGAACCGGACGAATTTGAGTTGGTTCGTCTGGCGGCAACACCATCGCGTGTTGCCTCACTTCGCGAGCGATTCGAGGCCGCGGCGACGATTCAGGAGTCGGACCTTCGAACAGTGCATACGGCAATCCTCGCAGCAAAACTCTCGAGTGCTGTAACCCTCGAGTAACCCGCAGATGACAGTCACAGGACCTGTTCTGGAATTTTTAACTCGGTTCTGTATCCGCGTAGCTTTACATAGGAGCCGATTGTAGCCGGTAGTGATGCCAGAAGTCACGATCTCCGAGCGACTGTATGAAAAACTCGATGAGCAGTGCGACGACACTGTCGAAGACGCGCTGTGGGACCTCATGTACCAGTCCCATCGCGAGTAACTCCCTCTTTGGTGGCCGCGACGCCCCGTGAGTACCACGTGGATGCAACCGACGAACACCCGATATATCGCTGATTACTGGTTCTGCTGATTCTTGCGTCGATAGATGATGCCACCGAGGACGGCAACGGCCACCACACCAAGCAGCGGGCGCAGCGGATCCACGTACGCTGCCAGCCACGACGTGCCAAACACGGCTGCGAGAATCGCATTACAGTGTGGACACGCCACCGCGAAAAACCCGCCTACCGCCCCGCCGTAGGCACACGTATCGCCCGAACATTCCTCGAGTCTCGAGCGCTGAACGACGTACGCCCCGAGCAAAAGCCCCGTCGTCGCAAGCAACCCGTACTCGAGCGGTGTCCGTGGCACCATCCGGTCAAACAGCGGTGTCGGCACTAACCCAGTCACGACGCCAGTAAACAGCACGAACCCACCGGCGACGAGCGCGCCGTTTCGAACGGCCGTTCGATCCCTGAACACGAACGACATTCCCCGCCGAACGGCCAAATCGATTCCGGCTTTCGATACGACAGACCTCACCGCGTTTCGTATTGGACGCTCTCGAGTGGGAACTCCTGGCGCTGTGTCGTCCAGCACCCGAGTTCGCACTCGAGATCCGCTGACGAATCCGTTCGAATAGTGAGCGTCCGACCATCGACTGTCGTGATCTCGACGTGTTTCTGGTGCGTCGTCTCGAACTCGAGCCCCTCGTACTCGTTCTCGAGGCTGCGACCGTAGCCAGCCACCGCCAGCCCAACGAGTGCACTGGCGACGAGTCCTGCCGCGAGGACGCTGCCCGAAAGCAGTAACCAGCCGAACGAGACGACCGCAATCACTGCACTTGCGCCGCCCGCGAGTCCCAACCGCTGTCGATCCGCCTCGAGGTCAAGTTCGAAGTCGAACGCCTCGTCGAGCGATAGTGTCGTCACAGGCTCCGCTTCCGATAGTGACTCGAGCGGCTGAGTCCGGTCAAACGCCTCGAACCCAGCCCCTTGCCTGAATGCGAGGGCCGCAGCGGTCGTCCCGGCAATGGCTGCCACTGACAGCCCGAGCGCGAATATCCCCGCGGTACCAGCCAGCGCCGCGACGAGAGTAATTCCAAGCACCGACAGTACTGCGATCGCTACGCCAACCGCCGTCACAATCCGATCGTCCACCCCACGAACCGATGATGTCGCTCGCCGAGTGCTCTGGATCGACGTTATATACTCCTGTTTGACGTCGACGAACGCCCCTTCGTCACCACAACCAAGTAGTCGCCGATCCGTCACGCCAATCGTCATCGCCGCCCGTTCGGACTCCGTTTCAACCTGCCCCTCATACACCGCGTTCAACGATTCGTTCGGCACCAGATGCGCCCGCAGCGTCTGCGTCGCTGTCATACCTCGAGTGGCACCATCATCTATCAAAGTAAACAACGTCATTACCACTGCGTTGCCCATCTGTGTGGGACGCCAGTCTGTTCTCCCCCTCGAGTCGATTCCTTCTCGTCAGTCGGTCACACGCGCCGTCTCGCTGGCGGTCCGCCGTTCCGTTTCCTTGTTGGGATCGGTTAGCCAGTCTGTACTCGGGTGAGGTCTATTCGATCAAGTGCCACTGACAAACTTGTGGGTTGGCACTCGAGAAATGGGGTGGGGCAGATTTGAACCACGGTCGTTCCGCTTCGCTCCACTCCCTGATTCAAATCTGCCCACCATCACAATGCTGTCGCTCGCGAATGTGCTCGCGACAGAAGTAGTGGGTTGGGGCAGATTTGAACTGCCGGGAGACGTGCTCACTGCGTTGCGCGCGACTCCCGTAGTTCGCACTCGCTCCGCTCGTGCTCACTGCCGACTTCCGGGGCCTGTCGGTGTCGATCAGAGCCACAGTAAAACCGACTCTGGCTCGGTTCCCCGCCCAACGGGTAATGTTGGTTCTGACGTGTCACGATCTCGAGTGACACCATGCAAGACGATCCAGTTAGTCCCGAGACAGCAGTTGATGAGTTTCTTGAAACGAGAGCGCCTGAGGTTAGTGATGCGACGATACAGAACCTCCGCTACCGACTGAAGCAGTTCCGTCTATGGGCGGACGATGTCGGACTCGAAGATATGCGTGAGCTCAATGGGAAACAGTGCGAGCAATTCAAGTTGACTCGATCGAGCTCTGGGTTAGCGCCGATCACAATGCGCCACCACATGAGAACGTTTCGCCAGTTCGTGCGGTGGTGTGGAGTTGTCGGCTACTGCGACAAGAGTCTCCACGAACTCGTCCGTGTCCCTTCCGTCAAAAAGGCGGATCGTCGTCGTGACGATGCTCTCTCTTACGAGAGAGCTAATCGAATCAAGTCCTATCTCAACGAACTCGAGTACTGCACCCGCCAGCACATCATCTTTGGGATACTCTGGCACACTGGGATGCGAACTGGGAGTGCTCGAGCACTTGACGTCGATGATATCGAATACGCGAACGATGGAACGATGTATCTGAGAGTACGACACCGGCCTGGAACTGACACACCACTCAAGCTTGGATCTGAGGGTGAGCGTAACGTCACTATCGGTGATCCAGAGCTTGCGTCCGCGATCGATGACTGGATCCAACATAAGCGTCCTTCTGTCGAAGACGAGTATGGGAGAGATCCCCTCTTGGCAACTGAGGAGGGACGTGTTTCGACATCGACACTCCGAATCGATGTCTATCGGGCAACACAACCCTGCATGATCGACGACTGCCCACACGGACAGGATCCAGAAGAGTGCGATCATGTCGGATACGTAGAGCCAGGAGGATGTCCATCAGCTGTCGGCCCACACGCCATCCGGCGGAGTGCGATCACAGCAACTCTCAATGAGGGAGTGCCGAAAGAGATAGTCTCCGAACGAGTCAACGTTAATGTTGATACCCTCACAGAACACTATGATGTTCGATCTGAAGAACAAGCGCGTACTACCCGTCAACAGTATATTGATGATCTGAGGTTCTGATTGAAGACTCCTGTCTGCTTTTATCACCACACCATATTTTCATACAAATACTGATACAACTGCTACTGAAAGAGGTATTCACTTTCTATGTCTTTAATCACAATTTGTTATCGGTTAGTAGATCATTATTGCCGTCTAGCTCATTTGGATCTATCAACTCGAGAAGCCTACTTCGAAGGCTCGCCACTTCCTGTTTCAAACGTCGATTTTCCTCCTTGATGGTGTTGATGTTTTCTACATCCTCAGGATCTATACCACCTTGCTCGAAGAAATAATCGAGCGTGTCCTGTTGTTCGTCTGAAACACCTGAGATAGGTGGGGCTTCCTCGTGGAGAAAGACGCGAAGAGGTTCGAGATCTCCTTCTTCGACAGTACTCGTTTCATTATCACTCGTGATCTCTCGTAGAGTCATCCGGATATGGTGGATGTCTTGAGCGTTCCCTGCAGCTAGTTTGTACAGCTCTCGCAACCTTTCCTCGTTGATATCGTTCATCGAAACCTCAGTTTCGTTATCAGACATACCAACTGGTTCTCTCTACTGATGCATAAAAATTCCTTTTCAAAACATATGAAGTTAGATACTGTAAGAATTAAGTTCTTCACCTGCATATACATACTCATGGAAATCTGTTTCAGAAAGAAAGTTTGATATGCACCCACTCGTGAGTTACCAATGTCGATTCCCCAGGGTTTCCCTGGGGGATCGCAATTGGGGGAACATCAGAGTCCCACTCTGAATTCATTCAATTCCACCTATTCCCCTTTCTACAACATCAAACTACAGTCGTATATGACGCCATATTCTGGACAGCGAAGCTTGCAGTGCTGTTCGATCAGCGAACGATCACAGACGAAGCACGTCCGTTCTTGAGTTCGTGCATCTCTCATCAGTACCAGACGATCTCAGGTTCCTCGTCTTCGTCGATATCGGCTGTCGGCTTCGGCATCGGCTCGAGATCGTCGACGGGAAGGCAGTAGTTCTCGTGATCTCCTGCGTAGGCCTCCTTCACGCCGGCCTCCTCGAGGAAGTCCATCGTCCACTTCCACCCACGGATCCGAACTTCGGACATATCCTCGCTGACGTAGGCGCTGACAAGGACTGGTGGGACGTCACGCTCGTCGAAATGGTGTTTCGCGTACAGTAGTTCCACATCGAAGGGGACGTCGTCCTGATCAACCGTCGAGGACTTCACATCGAAGTCGTGGACATCACCGTCGATTTCCAGGCTCCCGTCAGAACCATCGTCACCATCGGCGCCGACGTAGGTGTCGAACTCACACTCTTCGTACAACAGGGCCATCACGAGCTCGACAGCGACGCCTCGCTCCATCGACGGGAGTGAGGCGCCCCAGTCTTCGTTCCGAGTCTCACCCGACTCGTACGAGCCGTGACGACGCTGAGCCCACTCTTTCGCCCACTCGATTTCCTCGTCATCGAGCTCGTACAGGAGTTGCTGGCCATCCTTGAGCTGATCATAGTTAGAAGTCTCATCGTTCTGGAAGGAATTAGTCAGATCCATCGCGACAGAGAACCGGGAACACCGCGCACCCGGTGGTTCGAAGCTGGACTACGTCTCGAAGTCGACGAACACGACGACGAAGACGAAAACACCCAGGAAGACGCCGGCACCGAGATGGATCTCGGCTCCGAGCGCACCGATCAGTAATCCGAGCAAGTAGATCCCCAGATCACGCATGAACGAGGCCCTCCAGGAGCGCGTTGATCTGTGCAAGACGATCCGTCGTCTTCCACGTCCACGAGTGGCCTCGAGGCGTATTCGTCGGCTTGATCAGGCCTGCGTTCCGTAGGACACCGAGTTCGCGATCTTCGATGTCGAGATCTTCGATATCACTGTACTGCCAGCGAGCCTTCGGGTGGGGAAGAGCGAAGATATCTGTCCCGACAGTGAGGTACGCGTTCACCTCTTCCTCCGACATCGTGACGTCCTCGGGAACGTTCTGCAGGAGGTACGAACACCGCTCAGTCGTCGTCCAGTCCGTCGCACGTCCCATCTCCTTGTCCTCGTCCTCCTCGATCAGGAAGGCGCTGGACATGAAGCGAACGTCGCTGAAGTCGACTTCGTCACGGTGCTTCAGTCGGAAGGTTCCTGTCTTGTCAATCTCCTCTAGGAACTCGCGATACTCAGAGAAGATGTCGAGGTGTTCGATGAACTCGAAGGCGAGTTCTTCGTCAGGGATGTTGCTTCGCAGTTCGAACTCCTCCTCGGAGTCAGTATTATCATACATTGCGACAGTGCGACAGAACAGCGAGAGCCTATCTCACGACTCTCCCTACTGTATCTGTTAGTCCAAGCGAGCCATTAATAAGGGAGTCAGTTAGTCGTCGAGATAATCTCGGCGTGTCTTCTCGATCGCCTTGTAGGCGGAGAGTGAGACGTAGTCGGGACGAGCGCACTTCTGACGACGAGCGATATCTGAGCTCAGGAAGATCTCCTCAATCTCCGACTGATCGAGCTGGAAGTCGAACATATCGGCCACCATCCCCCACCAACAGATCTTCATCAGGAGGGAGAACTCGGCCGAACTTCGATCAGGCATCAGTCGTTCGTTGCCGTCCTCGTCCTTCTTCATCGTCTCCCACTCGCTCCAGACGTCTCGGGAGTCACCGTTCTCGTAGAGTCGAACGAGATCATCATCACCGTACTGGATCATCGCCTCGGCGACGCGCTTCGTCCGACCAGAAAGCGCATCGACTCCATCTCCACGGCCACTGGTGTGACTCTCGTCGTCGAGGCCACCGTCGAGGTACTCACGGCCCTGGACGGACTCACGGAGCTTCTGTTCGTGAACATCGGAGGTATCGCTCTCGGAGTACTTCTCGTCGTTGTACATCCGCTGATAGGCTCCGATCATCCCCGGACACTCGTCGATCTCCTGGGCCGTACCCTTGACGTGGCGTCCCGTGAAGGTGACTCCACGATTTGTATAGAGTTCGAGTGTGTCTTTCTGTTGGTACTCGGAGTCGAGTCCCTTGGAGTCGAAGTAGTAGCCGTGCAGGCCCGTTCCACTTGGACTAACTTCCCAGAAGGTGGAGTCGAGATCCTCGATCATGTTCGCAGCTAGCTCAGTCATCTCTCCACTCTCGGGACCGACACAGTCGTCGATGTCGATCACAGCGAGATCAGGGACGACGTCGGCTGAGAGAGCGAGCATGACACCAGTAAGGCCATCGTCGTGTCCGTGCTTCGCTCGACTCTTCTCAACGGCCTCGAGGGCCTCCTGGAACGTGACGAGCTCGTCCTCGTCCGGATTGGCGCCATCGATCCAGCTAGGATAGAGACTGTGTGGGGAGCACGGGATCTTTCCGCGCTCCTCGTGTTCTACGTACGTGTACCAGCACTCCTTGTCCTCGACGGAGTCGGGGACGATGAAGTGTCCTTCTTCGACGATCTCGTCTTCGAGTCCGTTAATTTCAGCCATTGCAGTCGGAGTGTTGCCAGTTCGAATCGACATTGCGACGTTGCGACAGCGCGACAGCGGGTGTCCGGATCCCAACTCCACCCGTGTAATCATGAGTCTCCGCGAGCCACTTATAGGGGGTGCGAGGTTCCTCGATCACAATTCACTGCTCCTACTCCATCAGCAGTCTGCGCGATAAATACCCCATCTTCACTCACCACTACAGGTTCGGAATGAATAAACTCGTCGCTGAGTTGGCATCTGAATTGACACAACCTGTAAATCCATAGTCGCTATCGTTTTCGAACCCCAGGGGAGGGGGTACCCCTCAACACAGCAACGGATCGCTACCGACGTGGGCGCGAATCGTTACAATCGAATAGCTCGTAGTAGACGTTGCCCTCCTCGCACACAAGGGCGCCTCACACCTACGGTTGCTTCGCTTCCTTCCTCCTCCTCACCTTTCCCCATTCGTCGCATGACTGAGCTCATTACGGCACTACAGTCGCTCGAGTTCTGGACAGGAGTTGGACTCGCGCTTGCGTGTGAAGAGGTTGCGAGATCCGCACTCCGTGCTCGGGCGAAGCAGGGCCTCGATCAGGGCGGAAACGAGCCCGACGACTGAGGGCCGACAGTGATCCCCTGTTTGGGGTATATAAATGAATCCGTCGACTGGGATAATCGCTCAGGCCCGCTGATGCCCTTATAAATGGATCTGAAATCGGGCGATATAGGATGTGGCTCAGTCGGCAGTCTCTCGGCGTTGAATCACTCTCGAAATCAATCTGACTTGTTCTTTCTCCAAGCTGAGTTTCCTTCTGGGCCGACGGAGTCCTCGATCCGGGGCGACTCGAGGACAGCCTCCGTAGCCAAGTTGTACAACAACTCGTGTACGAATCCCGCCAGCACCTGCCGTCCCTTATATACCCTCACTGGTAAAACCGTCTCCACCGGAAGAATAATAGACAAATAGTGCAAACAACTTGTGTATGGTGTCAGTCCAGGAATCCGGTGCCGGACAAACCAGCTGTTGGCTGTCTCGAGACGAGTGCGACGATCTCGCACGCGAAGCCGGCGACGTCGACTGGAAACGCGAAGTCGCGATCGAGCTCATGGCACAGTGCGGACTCCGATCGGATGAGGTTCCTCGAGTCACTCCAGGGGACATCCGATACTCCGACGACGGAGACTGCTGGCTGTTCCGTGTCGAAGGCAAGAACACGGATGGTGGCGAACCGAAGATGCGCGACGCCTGGATGCCAGACGACGTCGAGAGGAACATCTCGAAGTTCGTTCGAGAGCGAGATATCGCCGATGACGAACCGATCGTCGACGTCTCGGCCTCGAGTGTTCGTCGGTGGGTTCGAGAAGCAGCTCAGTCGATCGCTGAGAGGACGGAGTCGGATGGTTGGGAGCACGTCTCGTCGCACGATCTTCGCCGTTCATGGGCAACGTGGCACCTCGTAGAGCGCCAGGATCCCGTCGACGTCCGAACGATGATGGCGATCGGGGGTTGGAGTAGCTACTCTGCGATCGAACCGTATCTCCACGCTCCGACGGAGGGCCGAATCGGCGAAGCGATGTCCATGTAGAGTGAGCTCACTCTCTGAACGGACTCGAGTTTCCACGAAGTGTAGTATGTGGATGTCAGACTCGAGTCGCTCCCGATGGGGATCCCTCTCGCGATCGAGATCGGAGGGTGCTAACTATCAAATTCTAGATAATGAACTCACTTCTATCACTTTCTCGACACAGTCGCATGGCTTCTGGCGAACAGTCTGACTGTCCGAATTGTGAAGATGGAATCGTCCGTCGAGATGGAGGCTGCCCTCTCTGCCTGAGTTGTGGTTGGAGTAAGTGCAGCTGATCTCTCGTCGAATCTGAGGCCCCTCACAGCGTCGCACAGATCGATCTGACGTCACCGAGGGGCCAACCATCCTGTCGCACCTGGATCCGCTGAGAACGCAAGCTGTTGCCTTCTCTGTGGGACAACGATCTCTTTCGAGATCGACGTCGTCACAGTACGTAGAACAGAGTGTCCTCTCAGAGCCACAGGAGGCGCGCTGAGAGCTTCCGTGATGGTGGGACGATGCTTCCCTCTCGCCGGCCACGGAACGCTGTCAGTGACGAAGCCAGCACCCTCAGAATCGATTTCTACACCTGGGGGATCCCCTCCAGTGCCGACTCGAGGCCGATCGAGACTCTCATAGCTCCCTGACTTTCCGCCAGAGACAAGTGCATCAAGGCCATATTCCCGCTGTAGCGGTGCTGAGGAGGCGAGGGGGAGTCTGTTTGTAGTGTACTGTTGTTACATCGAACCAGACAGCTGTAGTGTCACAATGTACTACGTTCTGTTTGTACAATACATAGTTATGTTACTAATGTACAGCAGTATACTCCTCTCCAACAGGGCTACTGTTCTCTACGACTGGGGTTTCCACGAAAGTGTGTAGTGTAGTGGTGGTTGTTCGTAGAAGAAGGCGGGGTACTGTCGAATACTACAGGGTTGGTGGTGGACAAGCTCTGTCTGTTCGAAGGGGAACGACGCCGGCGCACTCATCGTCTCTCCCGACGTCGTCTCCCTCGAGATCGATCGAGCTCACTCTCTCGAGGCCTACTCGAGTGGCTGTCTAATTTTTCTGACTAAACTAAATCTGCTTATGTATTGGGGATTGGTATCTTCGGCCTCGATCGGCTGCCTGATTCAGCCAGGCGTCTGCCACACTCATCCCTGAGTCAGGCCTGTTATCGGCCAGTACAGATCCTCGACGTCTCCTCGAGTTTGCAGTCCTTCGGTACTGACACGTCCTCGAGTCGAGAGCACCCTAACACAATACACACCCGTGGCAACTCCACAGTCCGTACCCACTCTGTACCGGTGGGGCCAAAATTTGGACGCCGGCCTAAGTATATAGACGAGTGCGGAACCGACACAGGACTGAGGCCGGAAAATGAGAGAGGTTTTCCTAGTAGATTTTCGAATGGATTTATTACACCATAGAAGAATCGATTGGTAATTGATGTTCGAATGGGAGAAGAGTGTTGTTCCGGACATATTCTGGCAGGATGGGAGAGGAAAATACTATTGGACTGTGTCGAGAGCGATTGGAATTGGCACCCTCATTCTCTCATTTTACGTTCTGCATTCCCTCCTCATCGAAAAATTGCCATTTCTTACTCCATGGGGAGCACGTGAACAATTACTAGCTACGAGTATTTTCTCGTCTGCGCTGCTAACCTTTGCTCTGATTATTGTCTATAGGAGTATGGGAGAAACCCAACGACTGCAGAAGGATACATTGGAGAACCAAGAAGAGTTGTTGGGAAAGTTAGTTGATGTCTATAGGGATGTTGGGGAAACTCAAGAGACACAAGCAAATACCTTAGCGAATCAGGAAGAACGGTTGAGGAATCTGGTTGATGTTTATAGCGAAGTGGGAGAGACGCAAGAGTTGCAAAAAGACACGCTTGAGGCTCAAGAAGAGCTGCTGAAAATATCGAAACGCCCTTGGGTTGAACCGGTTGGCTTCGATTTCAGTAGAGATGAGCGCGATGTACTACTGGTATCCAATTATGGCTCCGATGTAGCTGTCTCGCTTGGAATTGTGATTAAGATCCAATTCCCGGAAACTGATGAGCTAAAACCGGGAATATGTGTGAACCCTACGAGCAAAGTTGATTTTGCTGAAGTTGAACGTCGAGATCGATCGATCCCCCCAGGAAGAGAAGAAGTAGGATTTGAAGCAAAAGGTTGTTTGGGTTTTGTAGAAAATGGAGAGCGAGTTACTAAGCCAATCATCCATGGATTGGTGCAGTTGCAAAGGGCTGGAATAGATGCTTGTCAGTATCAAATATATTTGCGCTATCATAACCTATTGGGCGAAATGGGTTTGACAAAAGTAACGCCTCCAAGGCATTTGCCGATTGATATGAGTGAAACACCCCGGACTTCATCTATCAGGCATATGCAAAAAAGGAGTGTATTACTTGACACTCATGGCACGGATGTTGAATTCGAAGAGTTAGAGCTGGAAGAGTTGGTTGAGTCAGGTTCTGATGCGAAATTCGAACCTTCAATAATTGACTGAACTAAAGAAAATCTCATTATCCTATAAACCTCGGCCCCGGATATAGTCCTCAGTGTCGTTTAGTAAACGACGAACTTTGTGCTCGTTCGGTTCCGATTGGTTCGCATGGGCACAGTCGTTACGGATAGTCGACAGCGTCTGCAGTGCATTGAGCGTCGTTTTATCGATCTCGTCAGCTTTATACAGGACATCTGCAAGCGATGCAATTCCGTCATCATGACTAAATTCAAGATTAGATTCAGACTCTTGGCACAGAGTCAATAAATGACGTTCAAGCGCAACGCCCGCTGTTACACCGCTAGCACGGAGGAGTCCTTCCTCAAACAACTGCCACGCTCTCTGTACCTCATCTTTCGCTACGGATTTCGAGATCTGTTCCTTGGCTTTGAGTCGTTCTCCGGCTATTTTTCTAGGGATAGCATTCACCATTCCTTTCTGAGTGACAAAAGCATCGTGAGCAGTGCTATATGCATCTAAGGATTCCGAAGAGTTGGGCGGGGAGCTCAGGGTTACCTTCTCGTAAAATACGTCTCTAAGATGATCGAATTCAGCAAGATCAGATTCCATATATTCAGAGATTAGAACTCGTCCACCGGCATACCATTCTTGGTACCCCTCCAGAATCCGTCGTTGAACCCTTTTTGTACTAGTGCCTGGAGTTTTCCATGAGTGAGTAGCACTAAGTACATCTTGGTTGAATTCAGTTTCAACTTCCACATCTCGAAAAAAGGCCTCAGTATTTTCGATTATTTCCACCGCGATATTATCGAGATCGGAAATGTACTCCTCTACTTCCCCTTCTGAAACAGCCATTACGATGTGATACTTATCGAATCAATATGTTTCTGACGGTGATGACTCGAACCTATCTACACAGATTTGCTTCTCCAAGGATGTACTTTCATTAGGTGGTACTGAGAAGAGAGGCGCTGTACTAACAATGTCGGCAAAGGGGGCTCCCACTGAATTCAATTTCGACGATTTCGAGACAGATGTTTCCACCGAGGATGAGGATCTTGTTATCGAAACGATCGCCGAATCGATCCAAAGACTCCGTGATCAGATAGATGACGACATCCTTGACGAAGTCTTTCGAGCCGAGCCAGGAAGGTACACTCTCCGATCGGATTTCACTCGAGATCAGCTGGATCCAGAGCCAACCACCCAGGACAGGGTGATCGAACCACTCCTCGAGGAACTTGGATATGAGAACTATGGATCTGAGGCAGGCGATTTCTCGAGCGAACGTGGCGAACAGGCCGACTACAGTGTTTCTCTACGGGACATTGATTCTGTTGACTCGAGTCGTCTTCTGATCGAAGCCGAGCCGATCAACAAGCAACTCCAGAACCGAGGACATGGCCTCGATCAAGTCAAGAGCTGGCTGAGCCAGCGTGAGTTCGAGTCTGACTTTGGGTTCGCTACTGATGGTGTAAGGTGGATCTTCGTCAGGTACGATCCTGACTCCTACACCCACAACATTATCGAGCACGTCGATCTTCAGCCTGTTTTCCTCACGCTTTACGAGAACGAGGCGACTACTCGGGATCCCACGACAGAAGTCGTCTCCGAAGAAGAACGCGAGCTCATTAGGAGACTAATCCGTACATTCGGCTTCGACAACTTCCTCTCAATCATCGATGACGCTCGCGACGTCATCAAACAGAAGCAGGAAGAGATCACCGACGAGTTCTACGATGATTACATCCGAACAGTATTCGGCGTCGCTGACGAGGAAGATTCCGAACGTCGAGCCCGTAGTCTCGTAGGAGATGGTATCATCCCACCAGACGAAGCAACCGGTGACGACGTTCGTCTATTCTCCGTCGATTTGATGAACCGTCTAATCTTCATCAAATTCCTCGAGGACAAACAAATTGTCCATCCAAACCTCCTCGAAACCATTAAAGAGACGTATGAAGACGGAACGTACCTCAACTCTCTCTATAAGTCGTTTTTCGATCCGTTATTCTACGATGTACTGAACGTCAAACCAGACAATCGAGCCTCTCATATCCAAGATATCGAGTTCTATTCGGATATTCCCTACCTCAACGGGGGCCTCTTCCGTCCGGAATTAAGCAGTTCGTCCGACGTCAATGAGCGCGATTTCGATGTCCGGGATAATGTATTGATGTCGATTATCGATCTTCTCGAGCGATATAAGTTCTCGACTGACGGTGGGCCTGCAGATATCGATCCGAGTGTCCTCGGGAACGTTTTCGAAAAAACGATCAACTACCTCACTACGGATCCAGGCGATCAGAACGCCGATCTCGGAGCGTACTATACTCCGAGTGAGATCACCCGGTTCTGTGCGGAAGAGACTGTACGTCCAGCACTATTAGATCAGTTCAGTGAGGTACTCGTCGAGGAGAGAGACTGGCCGAGCGTGGAAGTAGAGCAGTACGATACACTCTACGAGTTGATTGATGGACTCCCCGGATCTAGTGATCTCATCACCCGACTCCTCAAGGAAACCGACGAATTATACGTAGTCGATCCTGGAATGGGGAGTGGACACTTCCTCACTTCCGTTGTTGAGGAGATTGTCAACGTTCGACAAGCACTGTACGCCCGTCAGGACGCACATCCGCCTCGTCACCGACTCAAGAAGACGACTGTCCAGAATAACATCTACGGTGTCGACATCATGGGGCCAGCCGTCGAGATCGGCAAGCTCCGTCTTTGGTTATCGATCGTCTCTGAGCTCAGAGAAGAGGATATCGACGAGTTAGATACTGAGGAGATTGCCCTCCCGAATATCACATTCAACATTCGGGCCGGAAACACGCTAATTGGGTACGTTGGCTTCCCCGAAGAAACGGAAGACGGGCTTGCTACCTTTGAGCGTTGGAACGAGGACAGTGTTCGCTCACGATACGAGGACGTCATCGAGGAGATTGAACTCCACGAGAAGTACAATGCGTTCCCAGAGAAGGCTGAAGAGCACCGTCAAAACGCGAAGGAGTTGTTGAAACAGTACCGTGGTGAACTCGACGACGAGATCCTCGAGGATTTCCAAGACACAGTCGATAATGTCTCTGAGGACGATCTCGAGGCGTATACCCCGTTCCACTGGGTTCTCGAGTTCGCCGAGGTGTATGCTGATGGTGGGTTCGATGTTATCGTCGGAAACCCACCATGGGATCGATTACGGCCAACTCGAGACGACTACTTCGCTCGGTACGATGAGGAGTTCCAGTCATACCTCCCGGAAGACAAGAATTCCCGACAAGAAGAGTTACTCGAAAATCCTGAGATCGAAGAGGGGTGGGAAGAATATCAGCGCGAAATCGAGATTGTGACAGAGTATTTCCACGACTCTGGGGAATACACGATGCAATCTCCCACAATTGGTGGACAAAGCCAGGGTACCGAGAACGACTTGTCTGCGCTCTTCCTAGAGAGGATCTTCCAGTTAGCTAAGGATGGGGGATATGTTTCTCAGGTACTCCCTGGTGCGATTTTCAACGGAGCCTCTACGAAGGATCTCCGAACACATCTCCTCGATGAGACAACTATTCAATCACTCGTCACGTTCGAGAATCGCGGTATTGTCTTCCCAGAGATCCATAATCAATACAACTTTGGAGTGATTACGTTCAAGAATTCCGGGCGAACAGAGGATCTCCACGGTATATTCCAGCAAATTGGAATGGATGTCCTCGATGATATCGAGGAAAATGCGCTCACAATCCCTCGACGTGTCCTTCGCGAATACTCGCCTGAGGCTCGGATTTTCCCGTATCTCCAGTCTCAGCAGGAAGTAGACGTCCTGGATACGATCGTAGAGCATCCACCAATTAGCGATGACACGCATGATGATTGGTATGCACACCCATATAGGGAGTTAGATCGAACTAACGACTCGGATCGATTTGTCGAGGACAAGTCTGAAGGAGACTATCCTGTATATGGTGGCAGCAATATCTATCAGTTCAGTCACGATCCATCGTTTGTCGATATCGAAGGGCCAGAGTTCTGGAGTGTAGATGAGGATGTTGATCCAGAGCTAAGTGCAAAATATCGAGTTCGGGAGAAGAACCTACGCAAACTCAAACGAGGACTCTACGATGCGTTTGATGGGACTGGCTCCCAGGTTGGGTTTGTGAATGAACTCCTCGAGGAGCACCGAGGAGAAGAACTCTCTGAGGATGACGTCCTACTTGACTGCACCGAGTATCGAATTGTCTACCGAGATATCGCCAGAGCGACTGATGAGCGAACATTGATTGCTTCGGTGATACCGAAAGGAATTGTCTGCCAGAACAAACTCCACACAATCCGTCCATATGAGATTAATCCTGACAAGTGCGATTTATCAGATTCCCCACTTCACAGTGTCTATGATCGTATTTTCACTGATAAAGAGTTATTTGTTGTCCTTGGGTTGGTTAATAGCATTACATTTGATTATCTGATGAGGACAAAGATTGATTCTACTGTTGTAATGTACAAATTCATGGAATCACAGGTACCTCGACTCACTGAGGGTGACGAGTGGTTCGAGTACATCTGGACTCGAGCAGCGAGACTCAACTGCTATGGAGACGAGTTCGAGGAGATGCGTGATCGATTAGGAATCGATGCTGTGACTGATCCAGATAAACGCGAAGAGATCCAGGCTGAGCTCGATGCCGGTGCGTTCCATGCATACGGCTTCGATCGAGGACAGGTAGAGTTCATCCTCGACGACTTCCATATGGTGCAGAATCCGCGACGAATGACGGACGAGTATCTCGATCTCGTACTCGGGAAGTACGACGAGTTAGCCGACACACGATAGTTGTCGTCCGAGGCGACGCGATTTTTCGCTACCGAATGCCGGCCGAATTGTAACGTTCCTGAAGTGCGTATAGTATAGTACGAACAGTGGCGTACCCTGATTCCGAGGTTGCGTTCAGGGTTTGTATCCCAGCGTCTGATCTGCCAGACTCGGGCGGTGAGCCTGAGAACGACTTCGAAGCGATCACGAGCACGATCGTAGAGACGGCCAGCATTCTCCCCAACACGATGATGGGGATGAGTGAGGAGGGCCATCGAACCGTCGTGATCTCCATGCACGACGCTCAGTGCTGGAGTCACATTGCTGAGAGGGTACGCCAGCTCACGTTCGAGTACGAACGACTACTCCAGCGACGTGAGCTCGCAGAGAAGCAATCGTCCACCTTCGACTGGGACGATTATCAGGATTACGACTAAACGATATTGACACTTTC
This sequence comes from Natronolimnobius sp. AArcel1, assembly GCF_011043775.1. Classification (NCBI taxonomy): domain Archaea; kingdom Methanobacteriati; phylum Methanobacteriota; class Halobacteria; order Halobacteriales; family Natrialbaceae; genus Natronolimnobius; species Natronolimnobius sp. AArcel1. The sequence goes on from NZ_JAAKXY010000003.1 coordinate 211,081, forward strand.
TCACCCAATGACGACGAAGCAACCCCTCTCTGAACTCGAGGTTAACTCCTACGAAGTCACTGTACCTGTCGATCTCTCCGTCTTCGACTCCTACGAGGAAGTGGAACTCTCGATCGTCGAGACGGTGGCCAACTCGATCGTCGCTCAAGTCGACGAGCTCGACGAAGGAGACACCAGTTACGTGACGACGCAGGTGACGTTCGACGAGGAGAGCCTCGAGGAAGCCTACGAGGACGACGACGTCGGAATCGCCAGCGTTCAGACTGTAACTGAGCTCGCAGTGATGGAGGACGAGAATGAGTGACGTAGAGTGCGAGAACTGTGGTGAGATGTTCGACAAGCGGGGGATCGGAGCCCACAAGGCCCACTGTTCTGGTGGGAACCAGGACGAGGATCCGGATGAACCCGAGTTCGACGGCCTCGAGGCCGAGGTTTACGAGCGTGATGACGGAGCCTGTCTCCGCTGTGATGCCACGGAGAACCTCACTATTCACACCGTGAACCCTGGGGTTCGAGCGGAGAAAAGCAACCTCGTCACGATCTGTGAGTCCTGTGAGGCCGAGATCGGCGATCTTCACCACCGGACGAAGCGCACCAAGATCCGCTCGGACTGATCCCTCTCGTATGACTGACAACTCTTCCGACACTGACAGGGAGCTCTTCTCTCAGTGTCCTGACTGCGAGCGTCTCTACGGGAACGAGGAGTTGATGCGTCGTCACTGGGCTCAGACGCACGGTTCTGACGACTAATTCCACGACTTTCGATACACTATGACTAACGGAGAACGAGGAGCACCTGAGAATAACGGCAACGCTGAGACTCACGGACTGTACAGTCAGCGCGACAAGCTATTCGAACGACTCTCTGACGACGAGAAGAAGCTCGTCGTCGACATCAGCCAGGATCTCTTGGACAAGTTCGACGGCGAAGTCGGAGCGTACGAACGGAACGCGATCCGCAACATCGCACTCGATCAGGTGAAGCGGATCCGAGCGAACGAGCACATCATCGCTGAGGATCTGATCACCGACGGTTCGGAGCGAACAGATCGGATCAACATGGCCTACGATCGCCTCGTTCGGACGTCGACGAAGGAGATGGAGAAGCTCGGGCTGCTCGAAGAGGGCCCCGAGATGAAGAAGGCCGAGGCGACGCAGGACTGGATGGAGCAGATCTCCGACGCGAAGGACGAAGCGAGCGACGACTAACTCGCGGTACTTTTCATTCCGATGTCAGCGCAGGACTCCAACCCACTCGAGAAGTACGTAACTGGCGAAGAGCGGTACGTCCGCTTCACTGAGGAGATCCTTGGAGTCCAGCTGGCCGAAGTCCAGAAGAAGATCCTCCGTGCTGTCACAGAGAACAAGCACCTCGTCGTCGTCTCCGGGAACGGTGTCGGGAAGTCCTACGCGATTGCCTGTCTGAACCTGGCGTTCCTCTACACGAATCCTAACTCCACTGTCGTCATGACGTCTGGCTCGTACAGCCAGATGGAGGAGGCGACGTTCAAGCCTATGGAGTCGCTCCTTCGCAGCGCGAAGGATGATTTCCCACTCCCTGGAGATGTGAAGAAGTCGCCCCCGAGAATCGAGTTCGAACACGATCCCGAGCACTACTTCCGGTGCATCTCCGGCCGATATCCGGACAACCTTGAGGGCCGTCACAACGAACGCGTTCTGGTACTGGTGGACGAGGCCGACAAACCCGACATCACCCAGGAGCACTTCGATTCTGCTCAGTCCTCGATCACGGACGAGAAGGATCGGATGGTTGTGATCGGCAACCCGCCTCGTGACGAGGGCAACTCGCTGTACGAGCTCATGACGGATCCTCGCTACGAGGTGATCCAGTTCTCCTCGATGGACTCACACAACGCTCGAGTCGACGCTGGTTTGGTAGAGGGTGACAAGATCCCTGGCCTCGTCGATCTGAAGCAGGTTCGAGAGGACTATCGCTCCTGGAATCGGGAGAACTTCCCCGGCTTCGAAAACATCCTCGACACACTCGAGAAGGACGACGAGACTGGAGTCCTCGAGTGTACTGAGAAAGGCCTCGACGAACGCTGGTACCGACGTCGTCTCGGAGTGATCCCTCCGACTGGAGCGAAGTCTGTCCGTCCATTCTACGCCGAGGACGTCACCACAGCCGAGAACAACTGGGAGGAGATCAACGACGATCAGGACGAGATCGAGTACGACGCGTACGGCGTCGACGTTGCTCGTGGAGGTGGCGATCGTACGGTGATCGCTGGGATCACTCCAGAGCGAGTCGACATCCTCGAGTCCGTCGAATCTCCGGGCGATCACTCGGTGAACAAACGCCTCGTCGAGCGCCACGTAGATGACAATCGCACACCTGTCATTATGGACGCGATCGGTGAGGGTTCGGGGATCGCTGACGAGCTCAATCGCGAGGGCTACAACGTCACTCGATACAAGGCGAGTGAGAACGCTCGACAGCGGAAGAAGTACAACGACTGTCGCACTGAAGCGCTCTGCGAGCTCGGCAACTGGCTCGAGAACGGCGCCGTCGAACCCAAGACGGACGTCGCATCCGAACTCCGGGAGGCTGCTCGTCATATCGAACTGGAAGAGAAGTCGCTCAAGAGTGGCACTACCTGGAAGGCTACGTCGAAGTCAGATCTGAAGAAGAGCGACGCTCTCGGACGATCTCCGGACTTGCTCGACGCAGTCTCCCTGGCTGCCTGGGGCCTCAATGTCGAGCAGGCGTCGTCGAATGCCGGGTACTCGTTCTACTCGTACTGAGTACAACTAAATTTCCTGATACAACCAATTCATGAGTTTAAGCGATCGACTGCGTGATGCAGTTCTCGGACACGGTGAACCCGACGTCCAGTCGGAGAATCGGACGGACGAATACGCCTACTATACTGTTTCTGGCGATGCACATCGGATCCGCCCGAACAAGGGCGATCTCGAGCACTACTGGGAGCAGTATCGTACCTGCCCGATCGTCCGTCGTGGGATCGACATTTACGCCGAGGACATCACTGCACCTGGCTATCGTGTCGACGCCGAGAATGACGAGCTCGTCGAGGATCTCGAGGATTGGCTCTCCAATTCGGCGATTGTAGCCGGCGAGTCACACCGTGACTTCTCGGCGATCCTCGATGGTTCGATCATCCAGGAGGAGGTTCGAGGAACGGCACTCGTCGAGATCGTCCCAAAGGCTGAGGCAGAAGACGAGATATGGGGGTTCCGCCTCATCAACGTGAGTACCGTTTCCGCCTATACCTACGAGAATCAAGCTGTCCTGATCCGTCCTGACGACACTGAACTCGATGGCGTACAGATGACGCCTCGAGGCGAAGCAGCAGCCTATGGACAGTGGGATAACAGCGCTCTCGCCGGCCCGTTCGATGACAAGAACACTGTTCCACTCTCCCAGAACGATGTTGTCAAAGTGGTGAAAGATCCTGACACCTCGGACATCTTCGGCAACAGTTCGATCGAGCCCGTCTCCGACGAGATCGACGAGCTGTACCGGATGCTCGACGACGTCGGTGAGGCAGTCCACTCCAAGGGTTATCCTCTCTGGGTGTTCTACCTCGGTGAGCCGAACGGAGACGTCACCGATCCTCGAGCCGGCATCTGGCCCGAGGATGAGATGCAGAACTATCGCGACGAACACAAGAAAGGGAACTGGAGCACCAATCAGAAGGACTTCGTGCCCGGAGACGTGGACGTCGATCGGATCGAGGGAGAGGTTCCCGAGATCGAGGAACTCCTGGACTGGTACGTTGAAGAAATCGTCTCCGCTCTCCCTGTTCCGAAGTACAAGTTAGGTTTCACTGACGACATCAACCGGGACGTCACCTCCGAGCAGAGTCCTCAGTACGAGCGCAAGATCGAGAACAAGCGTCGACAGCTCGAGGAAGCGTTCACACCTGTCCTCCGACAGAAGGCTGAGGAACTCGGCTACAGCGACGACGTCGTTAGCTCCGTCGAACTCTCGATCGAGGAGGATCGGGAGGAGAACCCACTGGTTCGAGACGACTTCGACGCTTCAGAGTTCGCCGAGTTCTGTCGTGGCCTCCAGGCAGCTGCTGGCAACGAGGGCGAACCCAGCGACATCGTCCCACCTGAAGAGATGCGCGATCTCCTCGGCCTCCCCGATCGGGACGAAGTCGAGGAAAGTGAGCTCGCTGACGAACTGGACGAGGACAACGAAGAAGTCCAAGCACAGTTCGAGAAACTCTATGGTGAACCATCGACACCTGACTCGATGGGTGACGGTGCCGACTTCGATCTCGACACCTCGAACGAATCGGAACCTGAAGCGCCCACTGCGGATTAACCAACGGCCAGTTCATCAGACATTGCGTGTTGGTTAACTCGTAGCCTTCTCCTCCTCACGTCGCACTGCTGAATTGACTTGTAATCGACACCCCGATCACACACATATCACTTCGTGGCAACTCAAGATCCGACGAGAACGAGCACCCTTCGAGGGGACTTCGAAGCAGAAGTCAACAAACGATTCCGTGCCCTGAAGGGTGACGTTCGCGAGGCTATTGAAGAGCTGGACGTCCTCCATCTGGGTAGCCAACGGGCTGTCAATCAGGCTCCAGATCCACAGGACTTCGAGTTCCTCTCCAATCCTGAGAAACGCCAGCGCTTCCAGGCATGGCTTCGAGAGCAGATCGACGAGGGCGTTCTCGTTCCAGCCGAGGGTGACGCCGTCCGTCGAGGAGATCACTGGACGGCACAGTACGTCCAGAAAGCGTACGCCAAGGGTGTCACCGACGCTGGTTCGAACCTTCGTCAGGCCGACCTCGATGCTGATCAGATCGACGATCTCGAGGACGTCTTCAACCAACCTGTTCACTCGGCGAAGATCGAGATGCTCTACACCCGAGCCTACGACGGGCTCCAGGGGATCACCCAGGAGATGGATACTCAGATCTCCAGAGAGTTGTCGCAAGCTATCTCCGAAGGGTGGAACCCCCGGAAGGCAGCTCGGGAGATCAACGATCGCGTCGACGCTGTCGGAGTGAATCGAGCTCGGACTCTCGCCCAGACTGAGATCATCCATGCACACGCTGAGGGGACGTTGGATCGGTTCGAGTCCGAGGGGATCACTGAGGTACGTCCCGATGTAGAGTTCCGTGCAACGAACGATCAGCGCGTTTGTGATCAATGTGCGCACCTCCAAGGGAATACGTACACGATCGAGGAGGCTCGAGGCATCATTCCAGTTCACCCCCGATGTCGTTGTACCTGGGTTCCTGAGATCGACGACTAACTCTCTTCATTACACTAAACTATGGCTGAGAAGGAAACACACCTGACGATCGCAATCCACGGAGACACTGTCTATCACTGGGAAGAAGGCCCATTTGGTGCTGAGAGCACCTCTCTCGGGATGGATGGTGATGTTGCCTCTGTTCAGCAAGCGGAGTCAGACTTCGTCTATGCAGCTGGTGAGGACGATAGTGGTGACTTCCTCGCAAAGTACGAGAAGACGGAAGGCATTGATGAGCCTGATCTAGATGAGTTGTGGCGTATCCACGGTGTTGAAGGAGATGCTCATATTGGGTTCTGTGATACTGCTGATCCTGTCTTGGCTACTGATGGATCTCTTAGCCGATACTCTGCTGATGATGGATCGCATCAATGGACTGTAGATCCTGGATCGTCAGTCAACGGTGTAGCAACTTCGAAGTCTCGGAATGTAATTGTTGCTGTCGGTGATGCAATTAAGGAGTTCGAGGATTCAGGTGGCTCTCTCGTAAACGAGATCTCCACTGTTGATACTCCCTCATCTGTAACCAGAGACGACGAGGATAATTACGTCGTCTACCACAGTGACGGCATACTTCGGAAGTACGATAGGGATGGTGACGTCCTCTGGGAGAACGACTCTGTAACTGATGGAGAGCGAGCCTGGAGAGACGATCAGGCTCGATACTACATCGGGAGTCATGATACGTTCGGTGGCCCGGCTGCCATCGTTGACGATAATGGCGAAGAGGAAGCCTACGAGTCGTGGCCATTTAGTAGCGGTTGTTCGACGGACTTCATGCCGAAACTCCACAATGGTGAGAATCGGGGTGTGCTTGTTGACGACGACAATGACATCAAATCTCTCGATGACTCCATGAGCACCCAGTGGGAAGATGACGTTGGTGCAATTGGGAGCCCTTATGGTATTCAAACGTGGAGCACTCACCCACGATTCTGTGCCTTCGCTGAAACGTGGGGTGTCGAAGAGGAAGTTCCCGACGATGGGGGTGAAGTAGTTGGTTCAGCTAACGTAGTCACGTCTACGTCTGGATTCACAGATCCAGATGTTACTGCCATTAGCTCCTCAGAAGCCACGTATACGAGTGGACAGGTTGGATTGAACCTGCCTGAATCGACTGGCACTGCAACCCCATCAACGTCGATTCTGACAGCTGAGTCGGATGTGACGACTGCTGTAGCATCTCGTAGAGCCCAGGCGACGTCTTCACCGATAACGTCGAACTCGAAGCTAACTGATGTCTCTGCTACATCTACAACGACGTCTGTTGGTGAGTTTGCCACTGCTACTTCTACAACGGATCGAGCTCATGGATCAGCTACGGCGTTAGCTTCAGGAAGTACTGTTGTTTCATCAGCGAGAACAACTGTACCAGAACGGATCGTCACAGTTGAAGGGTTGGAGAATACTGCAGCCACTACTACGCTATCCAACATCGAGGGATCCACCCATGTTGAGGCCTCGTCGGATACACTCGAAGCCTCTGGGAGGCCTCTGAATCCGAGCACACTCTACGAGTCTCCTGTCCCTGAGTCGAGATATCGATTCACTGTCTCCTCCTCGATCAATAAGTTCGACAGTGATGGTGATCTCAAGTGGCAGGAGTCACTCGAATACCGCCCGTGGGATTCTGCAGTCGACTCCGACGGGAATATCTACTTCACTGATGGAAGTGCTAATGTTGTAGTCTCGTACGATTCGGAGGGCAATAGACAGTGGGTTGGGGAGTACGATCCCATGGATCGCCCAATTGCTGTCGATGACTTGGGTGGTGTCTTCATAACAAACTACAACGGCTACATTAATAAGCTCGACAGAGATGGCGATAGAGAATTCTTTAGTGAGCGCAATGAAGGAGGACGTCCTGTTGGTGTAGAACCTGATGGTGATGGTGGGGTGTACATGACTGCTGAGTCTTCTTCGATGAGCGACGCCTCGATCGCTCGCTTCAACAGCAGTGGTGATATCACAGTTGAGCGCACCTTCGAGGATAAATCCGAACTCTCGTACCCCGTCCGTGAGAGTGGAACACAGGATGTTACGTTCATCGCTGATGGTGAGTTCATCAAGTTCGACGGCGACTCCTGGGGTGGAACCATCCTCGACAGTGATCAGGTGTTCGGCACGGATGACGAAGTTGTTGATCTCCTGGCCGACAGTGACGACGATCTGTACGTAGCTGTCGAGTTCGACGACTCGGATGATTATACGCTGGCCAAGTACAACTGGGACAGTGGCATCATCTGGGAGGAGACTGTTTCGTACTCGATCAACTCAATCGATATCACCGAGCACGGAAACCTCTACGTAGTGGATAGTACTAACGATGAGATCAAGAACTACAACCCTGATGATGGCTCCCTCCAGTGGACATCGGATTGGGATCATGGAGGAGATCTGCTCGCCTATCCGAACTACCCCGCAAACAGCGATGGGTGGGTGTCTGTAACAATCGCTGGTGGACAGGCGAGACACGCCACTGCGAGCTCGAACACCCTCGAGTCTGAGGCGGATGGAATTGCTTCTCCTGAAGCAGGTGGAGTTACTGCAACAGCGTCGACTCCGACTCCGACAGGATCCACAGGCGTCGTCTCTACTGGGGGCACGACGACGGCTACTGCTTCACCTGTGGCTCCGTCTATCGAAGCGTCTGCAGAGTCGACAGCGACGTTCACGTCCGGCTTTACTTCGACACTTACTGGTGCTGGTGTAAAGCGAGTTACTGCCACTGGTAATCCAGTGAACGTCCAGGCGTCGATGTTCGTACCGTTCACTCGAACGGACGAAGTTCACGCCAATATGATCACTGTGTCCGGGACTCCGTCCCAGGCTCAGGCTCATGCCACACAGACGATAGAGGCCGACACAGTCAACGTCACAACGTCGATTTCCGATGCCGAAGGGTTCGCATCCTCGAGTAGCGATTCGTCGATCGTGACGGCGTCTGCAGCGTTCACGACGATAGCAGCCTGGCAGTCTATTACATGTGAGGCAAACATCGTCACGGCAAACGCTGATCCAACGACGATCGACTCAACGTCGATTGCGACACCGGAGCGCGCGTACACTCTGACAGCGACTACTACGCCTTATGAAGCGATCGGGGAGACGTACATTTCGATTGAGTCAGAGGATCTCACGACAGTAGGCTCGCTAAACACCCCGGATGTGTTCACCTATACGAGTGGATATGCGACGCTCACGACGGCGTCAGCGTCGCTCACTGATGTACACGGTGGACGCTTCATCGGTGGAACTGCGGAGCCTGTGACGGCAACGAGCTCGCTCTCGGAGCCGACAGCAGAGACGTGGGTGAACCTGGCTGCCTCTACTACAACGGCGAGTGCAGATCCATCCACACCTTCTGTGGAAACTCAGACGGAAGCGATGGGTGCTCTGGTGGAGGCCGACGGAGTTCCACTGGTGGTGGACTCCAACGGGATCACCCACGTCGCTGCCAAGAAGTACAGTGCTTCGGCCATCCTCAATACAGGACTCTCGTTCAGTCCTCGAATTAGTCGAGTCAGTACGACTGACAACTGGGTGACGATGAACCCAGGGAAGAACAGTGCTGATCTCGACGACGATGGTACGAACGAAGTGGAGATGCGAGAGTATCAGAGTTCCGACGAAGACTAATCGCACTCCCATGCTACCGTTATGGCGCCGAAGTGTAAGGTAGCTGTAGTGCATATAGTATAGTACGAACACGCTTTTCAGCTCGTCGTATCGGATCCCCGATACTCTCGCCATAGCGATTCGCAGTACGATTCTGACTACAAATGGCACACCTACACAACGAAGGTGAGCTCCTCGTCCTCGACGACGCCTTTGACGGGCGTACTGTCGAGGTGGGGCTCTACGACAATAGTACCGATCAGCTCACTGAAGGCGACACGTATAGCGACATCGACACTGAGCCGGACGGTGACGACTACTCCGTCCAGACTGTCGACGATCCTGAAGTCGATCAGAATGTCGACGACAATGCTGAGGTGACGATGGGTGAGTTGTCGTTCCAGGTGTCCGACGCTGAACGTGAGATCGACTACGTCTACGTTCGCGATGCGTCGACTGGTGATCTGATCTTCACTAACGATCTGGATCAGACGTACGATCTGAACTCGATCGACACGCTGGATCTGTCGAACATCGGGATGGAACTCGAGTAATTGGTGATCATCGATGAGTGAATCGTTCCACCTCAAGACTGGAGACACTGCCCCCAGGATCGAGGCTGTCCTTCGATCCAGCGACGAGGATCCTGTCGATCTTCGTGGCTCTGGGGTGGAGTTCCGTCTCCTGGAACCTCGAGGTGGCGATGTACTCGTCGAGGACTCGGTGACGCTTGTTGACGAGATCGAAGGCCTCGTTCGCTACTCCTGGGACGAAGAGGATACTGCCGAACCAGGCCGTTATCGCGCCGAGTTCGTCGTCCATCACACGGACGACACCACCGAGTCATTCCCGAACGACGGATATCACCACGTAATTATCACTGAGTAAACTTATGAGTACAGATACTTCTGAGGACACTGTCGAGCACACGGCTGGCTCCTCGAGTCCCACCGGTGTTGCCCGGTGTGAGTCTCTCGAGGGGCAGTCGGAGCCTTACACCGTGCACGGCGTCGCGATCGGCGCCAACGAGGTTACGCACGGTGCCAACGGGCCGAAGTTCTGGCCCGCTGAGGAGCTCCGTCGCGCCGTACAGTCGCTCGTCGGTGTCCCGCTAACCAAGAACCATGACGACGATCGCGTCGAATCCGTCGTCGGAGAAGTGATCGACGCAGGCTTCGAGCCTGGCGTTGGGATCGTCTTCGAGGCGGAAGTCGACGATGAGGATCTCGCCACCAAGATTTCTCGGGGACGACTCGAAGTCTCCGTTCACGCCCTCCACCGCGACGGTGGGCGCACCGGTGAGGGTGAGCTGATCGTAGAGGACGTCCAGTTCCTCGATCTCTCACTCGTTCCCCGTGGAGGCTCTCCGAGCAACTTCGTCGAGGCGGGTGAGTCGCCCAGTGAAGTACTGGCCTCACTCTCCACTGACGAGGTGGCCGAGATCCTCGAGGAATCCGGATCTGGTTCTGACACTGAACATGAATCCATGACTGACGACGACACTGACGAACCTGAAGAGGAAGCGCTCGAAGCCGACGAGCCTGAGTCTAATGCTGAAACTGAAGAGGCGGAAGTTGAGGCCGATGAGACGGAGGAAGCTGAAGTCGAATCCGATGAGACGGAAGCTGACGCCGATCTCGAGGAAGCTGAGCTTCGCGACGAAGTTCAGTCCCTCCGCGCCGAGAATCAGGAGCTCCGCAAGGAACTCCAGAGCGTCCGTCTCGAGTATGCTGAACAGCTCTCCGAAGGCAGTCCGTTCGAGGCTGCCGAGCTGGCTGAGAAGTTCTCGTTCGACGAGCTTCGCGAGAAGTTCGACGAAGCCGAGGCCTCACTCGTAACGAACGAGGAAACCTCCGAGGCCGAGGCGACTCCGGCACCCCAGACTGGGGACGCCGAGTCGGAGCTCTCCACTGGCGACGAGGACAACGAGTCCGAGATCGCTGAACTCGAGAGCAAGATCGAGAACTACGACGAGCTCGGCTGGGACGCTGCCAAGGCGGAAGCTGAGGCACGTCTCGAAGAGCTTCGAGCGTAGCTGAGTCGTCTTCTGCCCACCGCGAGCGAGGGTTGTCGCTCGCACCATTTTCCCGCTGTCACCCCGCTGACAGCTCCATTCCCTCCAAACAATGTCCGTTACTTCTAACGACGTTATCGATCAGGAAGCCGTTCGCGCTGAAGTTGAAGAGTACGCCGAGAAGAACCGTGTCTGGCGACAGGCCTTCCGCCAGATCGACAGCACCGACATCGACTCCAACACTGTCGAGATTCCTGTTCTCGACGAGGAGCGCGCTGCTGGTGTCGTCGACGAGGGTACTTCGTACCCGTCGGCTGGCGACGCCACTCGCAAGGTGGACGTCGAGCACAACAAGTACGGTGTCGAAGTCGAGCTCACCTACGAGGCGATCCAGGATGCACTCCTGGACGTCATCGCCCTCCACACGGAAGAGCGCGCCGAGGATCTGGCCGACGCCCTTGACGAGGCTGCCTACGCGGAAGTCGAAGGCAACCTCCAGGCCGACGTCATCGGCGACGCTGGTGGCGAGCTCGGCTACACGGACGTCATCGACGCGATGACGGCCCTCGAGGGTGAGTCGTTCGAGCCCGATCTTCTCATTGTCTCGCCCGAGAGCAAGGGAGATCTCATGAAGTCGGACGAGTTCACCCGAGCCTCCGAGCTCGGTGACGACATCGTCCGCGACGGTGCGTTCGGTGAAGTTGCCGGCGTCCCCGTCTTCGTCGACGACGGTGGCCACATCGGCGCTGGTGAGGCTGTCATGTTCGACAGTGGACGCTACGGCATCGAGTCGGAGCGTGAGGCCATGACGAGCCAAGAGTACGAAGAGGAGTCGGAGAACAAGCGCGTCGTCCAGGTTCGCACCCGAATGGGATGGAAGGCTGTCCGTCCCGAGGCCGGCGTCAAGATCGAGGGCTGAACTGGGTTCCACCCATCCCTCGCCCTGACTCTGCCCGTTCTCCGCTGACGAACTCCTCCCATTGCCCTCCAACATATGACACGGATCGCTCCTCACGACGTTGCTGAAGTTCTCGAGACGGAACTCGACGACTCGGCCCTGATGGCCTTCATTAGCGACGCGAATCGCGTCGTCAATCGTCGGTGTGAACCACACACTGACGATGATGAAGCACTGGCCGACGTCGAGACGTACGTTGCTGCCCACCTCGCTACTGCAAAGGAGCCCCGTGTCTCCGCCACCTCCCATGAGAGCGTCGGCGTTGAGCTCGACGCTGATGGAGATCGATACTGGCACCAGGCGGTGCTGATCGATCCGACGGGCCGACTTGATCGTCCCGAACGTGGGTACGGAGTCGCTACAACGTAACAACTGACACTCGAACCCCACCCTATGGCCCTCCAGATGGCGGATGACTCAGACAATCTCCCCGAGACTCCGGAGCCTCGCGACGATCAGATGGATTCGGAGCAGTACGAGCACCCGCCAGGCCTGATGCCGTCGTCGGAACACGAGTACGACTACGTCCAGGCCGAGGGGATGTTGACGATCTACGAGACGGGCAAGTTGGACGAGACTCATATCAAGTCTGACACCTACACCATCCTCCTCGACTGACTATGTCTGGAATCTCGATGCTCGGATTCGACGACGTGATGAATGCACTCGACTACGAGAGTTTTGGCTCTCGAGAATATCGCGTCGGAACGAACGTAGAGTACGCAATCTACGTAGAATTCGGCACTTCACGCAATCAAGCACAGCCCTTCCTTCGTCCCGCTGTCGAGCAGGCAGTCTCCGAGCTCGATCAGTATGCGGGTGACGCCGACAGTCCCGAAGAAGTTGTCGAGCGTCTCGCGCTGAAGATCGAGGAGTACGCGAAGGACAACGCTCCCGTCGATACTGGGAATCTACGCGGATCTATCGAGGCCCAACGAGTATCATGAACGTTCACGGACAGGTTTCCTCGGCGATCACCAGGGTTCACGAGAGCCTCGGACACGACTTCCACCTCATCAACTTCGAGTTCGACTCGGAGGGTGGGGGTGGCAACCCGTACGCTGACGGCGACTTCGTTCCGACTGCAGAGTCACCAGTCACCGTACAGGGACGACTCGAGAGTCGTGACGCTGACGACGTCAGTGATGAATCAGGAGCCGACGTCGAGGCCGAGGAGACGCTGTTCGTGCTTCCAGACACCAACGTCCAACTTGCCCAGGACGCCGACAGTGAGGCTCGATCGAGTGAGTTCGTCGATACGGAGACGGACACTCGCTATCGAGCCGTCGACGTAGAACACCAGGACGATCTCCTCGCGATCCACGTGGAGGAGCTCTAACTTATGCCAGAGACGATCCAGGATCCGAAGCTCGTAGTTCGCGATATCCTCCGAGACGAGTGGGACAACGACGCAGTTCCCACGGGGTTGGATGAGGAGGATATCCACACTGGTTGGTTCGAAGACGCCAGGGGGTTCCCCCAGGTGGCTGTCTCGAATCGGAACGAGGACGTTGCTACTGGCACTGATACTGGCTTCACTGCCATCGCCGGCGACGGTTCCGGTGGGATCCAGGATCGGAATGGCACTGTCCTCGTGACAGCGTTCGCAGGCAGTCGCGACGACTACGATCAGCGCGCCCTCGAACGCCTCCAAGCGGAGGATATGGGCGACGAGATCTCTCGCATTATTGGACGGAATCAGTCGCCTGGCGAGTACCTCGCGCTGGCTGTTGGCCCTCGTGAGGATCTCGTCGATGAAGAAGCGAATCCGACTGAATACGCCGTCCAGTTCCAGGTACGGTACCTCTGGAAAAAGGAACCACCTCGAGACTGAGCTGCTTGCTCGGATCGTATCGAGTTCTGACTGACAAGACACTTCCATACGACAACTGACACAATCATGACGAATCAGGCTACTAACGCTGACAGCGGGTTCCGCAACCACCGTGTCGAGTTCGTTCGAGAAGATGAGCCCGGCGTCACGCCGGACGATCCCGACTGGGAGCTCTTCTCGGATACGCTCGAGACTGCACTCCAGTGGGATGCGGACGCTCAGATCGAAGCACAGCGCGGACTCGGCGAGTACGAAGTCCAGAACCACTTTACTGGGGCGGAAGATCACACCGTCTCGATCGACTATCAGCTCCAGCGATTCTTCGTCGACGATGGTGGTGATCCCCTCGATCCCGCAGGGGACGCCATCATTCGCGGAGAGGATGGTGGTGTCAAGAACACCCACACCATCGTCGATCGAGCCGAGTACGACGGTGCTCGAACCTACGTCGTAGCTCGAGGTTGCTATCCGAACCTCGACGACGTCTCGGGTGATCCGGGGAGCGCACTCCCGATCGTCGTCTCGCTCGACTACGAGGCGAAGCGTGTCCGCCAGTTCAAGGCCGAGCAGCCGTCGGGTGAGCCTCTGACGATTCGCTCGACGAGCTCGGACGACACCTCGCAGACGATCGCACTCGAGTCCCAGGGTGCTTACGCAAGCGAGGAAGTCGAACTCGAGGGGACGTCGGACGTCACCACGGAAGAGGAGTTCTCCTCGCTTGACGCCTTCGAGCTCGACGAACCCACCGAGGGTGACGTCGTGATCGAGGACGCCGATGGTAACGAACTCGCCCGACTCCACGGCGCCGAGAGCTACGATGGTGCTCGAGGAGATCTCGGTGTCCCAGCTCTCGGTGACGGGAGCCACGGCGACGCTATCGCTGAACCGTACGAGCGCTTCCTCGACGACGAGATCACGAAGGGTGGCGCTCGACTGGCTGCTGAGGTTCGCTCGGCCTCGTTCAACGTCGACAACGACTACGAGAAGGAGCCTGTTATGGGTGGAACCGAGCAGGCTATCCACGTCGGTGAGCAGGACGCTGAGTTCTCGGCGACTGTTGCGGGCAACTTCGAGCAGCACGACGCTCTCGTCGATCACCTCCAGGCCAACGAGTTCGATCTCGTCTGGGAGTTCGACGGTGGCTCGATCACCTTCAAGGACGCTGTCCTTGTCGGGCCCGGCGAAGTCGGCCCCGAGGCTGGCGACGTCATCTCGACGATGGACAACTCCTTCGAACCGAAGGGAATCGAACTCGACGCCAACTAACGGCGTCTGATCGCCCGCTGACAGCGTTCTTTTCGACTGTCGCGCCTTCACACATAACCAACTTCGTGGAAACCTCCCAGTCCTCCCAAGACAGGGCGAGGTTCCAATTACAACGAGACTGACTTCCCATGACAGAAGACGACGAACTTTCGATCGCACAGCCCGATGACTTCTTCGTCACTCGAGACGATGATGACGAGCTTCAGCCCGTAACGCAGCCACTTCCTGGTGTTCAGGAACACATCCGTGTCGTCCCAATGACGATGGGCGACATCAACGAGTATGGTGGCTCTGATGAACGTCTGAACCCGAACCAGCTGTCCACTGAGGACATCGCCGAGATCATCAACGAACACTGGTACGATGCTCGGGAGAAGGACGACTTCGAAGTCACCCCCGAGATGGTGGAAGAAGACATGGTTGCGTTCGGTGCCGATCCCCTTCTCCGAGCGATCCTCGAGGCCTCGGGGTACTCCATGCAGAACGCACTGAACATGGAGAACCTGGAGATGCTCGAACAGATCGATGATCCGGGAAAGTTGGAGACGATGATGGAGTTAGCCGAGAGTCGGAGCTGAAGGAGAAAGCACTCTGGATCAAGCAGCTCCACGATAACGGCTACGAGTACATCGGCGATTCCTCGTTCTACAAGCTGACTCTTCCCGAAACTCGAGTTCTCCTCGAGGGTGTCAACGAGCAGAACCGGAGGAAGGCGAAGAACTCCGGCCAGACGAAGGGCAGTGGTGTCCACGAGCGGGCACCAGGTGAAGCTCGGAAGTCCGACGAAGAGTGGGTAGAGAGCCTCGCTCGCGAACAGAACTGACGCTTTTTCCCTGTATGACATATGGCATTCACACCAGACGGTAGTCAAGAATTAGCAATCGAGATCACGGCCTCAGACGAGGGTGCATCGAGTACCTTCGGCGACGTCGAGAGTTCGGCTCTCGATATGGAGAAGGCCGTGGCTGGAGCCGGAGGTGTGCTCGCTGGAGCGGGAGCTGCAGGACTCGCCTCGAGTGCGAGCTCAGCTGCCGACTTCGAGGAGGCCATGCAGGACGTCCAGAAGGTGACGGACGAACAGACGGCCGACGAGCTCGCTGACGACATTCAGGATCTCGCCGGCGAGGTTCGCCTCGGACACGACGAACTCGCAGAACTCGCCACCCAGGCTGGCCGAATGGGTGCTGAGGGATCCGACGAGATTGCCGAGTTCACTGAAGTGGCTGCCCAGATGGGAGCAGCGACGACGCTCTCATCGGACGAAGCCGGCCAGGCACTCGGGAAGCTCTCCTCTTCGCTCGACGAACCTCTGGACAACGTCGACGAACTCGCCGACTCCACGAACGAACTCTCGAACAACTTCCAGACGAACTCACAGGAGATCGTCGACTCCGCCCAACGTTCCGGACAGGCTATGGATACGCTTGGGATGGAGTCTGACTCGATCCTTGGCCTCTCAGCTGCCTTCAACGAAGTCTCTCCGACGAGTCGAGAGGCTGCCACCCGGATGGAGTCTGTTGGGGAGGCGATGATGGATCCCGACAACGTCGAGATGTTTGCCGATATGCTCGGCGTCTCCGCTGAGGAGTTCGAGGAGATGCGAGACGAGGCCCCCGAGGAGACGATGTTGGATCTCATGGAGGCTGTCGAGGGCAATCAGGACGCTGTTGACACTCTCAACGACGGGCTCACCGATACACAGGCGAGAGCATTCCGTGACACCGCAAGCTCGGCTGAGGAGATGGAAGAGGCGATGAACCTCTCCAACGAGGCCATGGAGGAAGGGGGCTCCGTTGCCGAGGAGAACGCCCAGGATACTGATACGTTCCAGGGCCAGATGGAGCTCCTCTCCGACGAGATCGAGAACCTGAAGATCTCCATTGGTGAGCAACTCCTCCCAGTTCTCACGGATCTGCTGGAGTACGTAGCCCCAGCGATCGAGGCCTTCCTCGACTTCAACGAGGAGCTCGACGGAATGCCGGCGCTCATTGCCCTCGTAGGGACGACTCTCGCTGGCCTTGGAGCAGTGGCCGTCACTGTTGGCCCGACGATTGTGGGGGCACTCTCACCGATTCTCGTACCTGTTGCAGCCATCGCAGCTGCAGTTGGTGCACTCTACTACGCCTGGAGCAACAACCTCGGAGGAATCCAGGAGGCGACGGAGTCACTCTGGGATACACTCGAACCGATTCTCCAGAGCGTCTACGATACGATGATGTTCGTCTTCGAGGAGTACACGATGCCACTCCTCGAGCGACTCCAGGACGCCTTCGAGGAACACCTCGAGGCGATAATGGAGGATCTGATCGAGACGCTCAGTGTCGTTCAGGATCGCGTCGAGACAGTTCTCAGTTGGGTTGAGTCCTTCTGGGATGATCATGGCGAGGAGATCATGGACATCGTCGAGGCGGTGTTCAGCTTCATCGAGCTGTACATCGGAACAGTGATGCACGCGATCTCGACGGTGATCAGAACGATCCTCGCACTCATCCGAGGTGACTTCGACGAAGCACTCGAGATCATCTGGGACTTCGTTGAGACGACGTTCTCGAACATCGTCGACTTCATTGCAGGGGACTTCTGGGAAGGCATCGTCTCGGCCTTCGAGATGGTGTTCGGGTTCATCACCAACATCTTCGAGTCCATCTACGAGTTCCTGATTGGAGGCTCGATCGTCCCGGACACCTTCAACGAGATCATCGACTTCCTCACCGACGATTTCTTCGAGGCCTACACTGACTTCCTCAACGACGTCTTCACCTTCATCTCCGACATCTTCACCGACATCTTCGACTTCCTGATCGGGGATGAGGCGATCGTTCGAGAGACGTTTGACGATGTTATCGAGTTCCTGACTGAAGACGTCTGGGAGGAATACACTGAGTTCCTCAACGACGTCTTCAGCTTCATCCACGAGACGTTCACTGACATCTTCGACTTCCTGATCGGAGACGAAGCGATCGTCCGTGAGACGTTCGACGACGTCATCGAGTACCTCACCGAGGACTTCTGGGAGGAATACACCGAGTTCCTCAACGACGTCTTCAGCTTCATCTCAGACACGTTGAACGACATTCAGGAGACTGTCGAAAATGTCGTCAGTGATATTGGCGACTGGCTCACTGACACTGGATCCGATCTGATCTGGGGTGGCTTCGACACGATCGCCGGTGACTCGCTCGATCGGATGGGAGAGTTCCTCTCCGATTTGGGTGACTTCTTCACTGGTTCGATCGACGAGATCACCGACTGGCTCGCGATCACTGGAGCCAGTGTCTTCGAGGGAGCGTTTGGATCCATCGCTGACGCCGTCGAAGGTGTCATCGACTCCCTCGTCGGCTACGTCGAGGATGCAATCGAGAGTCTCGCTGACTGGATCCTCGACTCGATCAACGACGCGATCGACGACGCCATTGACACGTTCAACAGTGCGATCCCCGATACGCTCGAGATCCCCGAGATCACTGTTGGTGGCGGAAGCGTCAACATTCCGAGTACGACGCTTACGGCACCTGATTGGGCCGGGGGGATGTCCACTACGATTGGTGGTGGATCGCTGAACATTCCGAGTGAGACTGTCGGAGGCCACTCCCTCGACATCCCACAGCTGGCCGAAGGTGGGATCATCGTCGAGGACACCCTCGCTCGAATCGGTGAGGAAGGCGACAACGAGGCCGTCGTTCCGCTCGACAAACTGAGCAACTTCATGGACACTGCCTTCGAGGCAGGCCAGCAGACGGCGACTGAGACGACTCACGATGCTTCCAGTGGATCCAACGACACCTCCGTCACGGCTCGACTGAAGATCGAGGGCGACGGTGATCTCGCCGAGATGATCCGGGAGAACGCTGAGCTCATCGTCGAGGAGAACGATCAGGCGAAGGCGAATCGACTCAGCCGGATGTAATCAACCTATCTTTTCCGTAACATAACATGACAGACACTTCCTGGACGGTTCATACTGACACGTCGGGCTCGATCGACGTCCCTGGAGCCGTTGGTGGATCCTATCCCTCGTTCGGTGTCGGGGACAGTATCTCGATCACCTTCCTGGCCGACGAGATCACTGACGCAGAGTTCGAGACACTCCACGAGTTCGTTCGATACGCGAACGATGGGACGTCGGAGACTGGCATTGATATTCGAGGCAAACCGTACTATCACGAGTCTACCCACCCTCAGTCGGACTTTACATCCCAACTTGTCCGCCTCGAACCTGGGGGTTCTCTAGAAGAGATCGACTCCTGGTGGTGTGTGATCGAGGGTGCAACCCTCACCACCAACACTGTCGGTGTCAATCGCCAGATCGAGCTGGATTGCTTCGTTCTTGCAGAGTACGACGACTACTCCGATCGGAAATACGTCGAATCTGAGTTCGAAGCAGGACTATGAGTGACTACATTTTGACACTCGGTGGCCCGATTGGTGAGGGAGACGAGTTTGTCCGATTCGACACACTCGACGTCACCGAGGGATCGTCGTCGATGGGCTCCTGGACGGCGTCACTTCCGTTCCGAGAGACGTTCGACGATCGGATCTTCGAGGATATCTGGATCTACTACGACGACGATCTCATCTTCCGTGGCGAGCTCGAGGAGTACGAGACGGACTACGATTCCGCCCAGACGACACTCCGTGGCCGTGGAGTGTTCGCTGAGTTGGATCGTCACGTTTCCTTCGCTGAATACACCAGTACCACTGTCTACGACGCACTCGTCGATTTCTGGGCCGACTTGGACTACGATGCTCTAATTCTCCCACCGAATCGTGAGATCTACGATGGAACATTCATCTCGGAGCGCGATCACCGGACTCTGTGGGCCTGGAACTCTGCTGCGACGATCAACACGGATGGTGTAACTCTCGAACGGAATCGACTCGTCTTCGAGGAGCCAGGGATCGTTCTCGACGACGATAGTGATGGTGATCAGCTCCAGACAATCGTCACCGACGAGCCGACTGATTGGTTCGCGATGCTCGTTGTCACTGACGAGCCAGTCTCCTGGCTTCGTGCTGGACTGAAGCAGATGGATATGCAACTCGAAAACGAGATCGTCGACGAGGAGTGGCAGACGATTGAACACGAACGGCCCCAGCGACACCATCTCTTCCACTTCGAGTTCGATTCCGACGAGTACACTCACTATCGTCCGATGCTCGAGAACGACGAGCCCATCGAAATTCCGAGAACAGAGGTGATGGCTCCCGATAAGGATGGGTTCGTCACGATCGATGAGGCCGAGATCGAGGGGACGACGTTCGAAGTACTACAGGAGCTCCACGATCTTGGATCCTACAACTTTGCGATCCGGGACTACGAACGGAAAGCCGTCGATGCATTCCCTGTTGGAACTGTCAACGTCGAACCCGACTGGCGGATCGTCTCGTCGACGCGCTCGAAGGATTTCACCGACTACGCGAATCGTGTCACTGTTACAGGTGCTCGACTTGACGATGGATCCTCGTACACTGCTACGTCCGAACACCAGGACGAGATCGAGCTCATGCAGGAGCGCGGTGTCGGTGACAACGGAGTGATCGAGAAGTACGAGAAGAGCACTGATCTCGAAACTGAGGCCGAAGTCGAAGATCGTGCCGATCGACTCCTCGAGGAGTCAGTCACCGAGCGAGACGAGTCTGGATCGCTCTCAATCGTCCCACAGATGGTGATGTCAGGTTACTCGTACAACGTGAGTGCCTGGGGAGACTCCTTCCCGTACGGTGCTCAGATCGGCCAGAACTCGCTCTATTTCGACGGCGAAGACGCCGGTGTCGAGTTCAGCTACGATGGGAACAAAACTGGTGGCCACTGGACGTTCGAGTACTTGATCCACCCTCAGGGCCTCGATGAGATGGGTGACGACGAGTACTATACGATACACGAGATTTCCGGTGAAGATCCGAGTTCTTGGATCCGCCTCTACGGTGATGGGAGTATTGAGCTCAATGGGGGGCAGATTAACGATTGGATTGATCGAAGTCCTCCAGGACTCGTCAACAACGACGACGGCCAACGATTGTCGATCATCTGGGGGCCCTCTGTCGACATCCAGCGAGTCCTCGTCGACGGCCAGGTGAAGTGGGAGACGACAGAAGTCACGAGCTCCATCATCGAACCGTACGATAATTACAACACTCACACTCTCGGAACTGATCCAGATCGAGAGAGCGTCTACAAGGGTGGACTCGACGACGTCCGTCTCTGGACGTCGAGTGAGTGTCCGCAGGATCACGACTGGATCCTCGAGCACGCCTACGACGATCTCGTCCAGACTGAGACGAACCTTGAGGAGTGCGACATCTACTACAGGCTCAACGACGACTCGGATCCAACGATCACAGAGAACTACGGCTCCGCTGAAGCACCGACAAGCGACGATGGTGGCTCTGCAGGAACGATCGACGGTGCTGAGTATCAGGATGCTGTTGGAGAACTCGACGAAGTCCAGTACTCACTGGGAAGTGGTGACACGATGTCTCTGGACTTCGACATCTCTGGCCGAATCGACACGGAGCTAATCCTCGCTCGAAAGGACGTCCGACGTAACAGACGGACGCTCTAATTGGCCTCACTTTTCTCTCACAGTCGCTATCAATGTCTGAGGCCTCAATCCCCATCGGATTCCTTGACACGATCCTCGCGCTCGTTGCTGGTGTTCTCTTCAGTCTCGTTGGTATCATCTATCGTCGACTTCGGAAGCGACTCGACGAGTTGGAAGAGAACGTTGCCGAACTCGAGTCCCAGTGCCTCCAGATCAAGAAGGACATGGACGTGGCACACTCCTGGATGTTCGGACGCGAGGAGGATCCGACGAACAGTGGAATCGCTGCTGAAATCGAAGAGATCAACGAACGTCTTGAACAGCTCGTTGACGCGCTCCACGACGAAGAGGATCTCGACTTCGAGCGCGACGATATCGACGACTGACGTCCCGACAGCTGATTCTTGATGCCCGATGACGCTCGGTGTGGGATCCGAGTCGAGGGAACAATCAGTCTCGTTCGAACCACCTCAGTCAAATTCGACTGGGGGATGTTGACACAGGTTGGTGGTATGTTATTTTCCGGCTCTCGAATTCGATCACTTACTGTCGCTATTCATGACAGAGATGATATTTTAACGGAAAATATCTTCTCTTCTCAGAAGCCATAAACACTATCACTTCGCTCCAAGGAGCACATCAATCCCATTATTCAGCGCGACTGCGCCAAGCTGGAGAGCTATTTGTGGTTGATATTCTCGAGCTGTACTAAGACACTTTTCGAGTCTTGACTTGTCTGGATCATCTGAGTCAAGTTCTTTCCCAAATTCCTCGACGGCCTCTCTTAATTTCTCCCTTTCCGAATTCGGTATCATTTGCTTCTCTACCATTTCGAGTGTGGAATCGATAGAGACAGACTGTTCAACCCGTTGATTTGCTTCGAAATTGATTGTGGTGAAACTTTCTGAAGTGGAGGGCTCTCGGAAGTCACTTGTGTCAAGATCTAATACATCTGCGATCTTTAGACAGTTCTGCTTCACTTTTTGTACATCTTGTGGGTGAGCACTTGCACCTGTCCAATTATGAAGTCCGACAGGTTCGACATTCTGTATTACTTCATTATCTGGATATTTGTCTTTGAAGTCCTGTAGTAATTCATTGAACTCTTCTACAAGTGTTGTCCCAACACTTTTTGCATCCCCTCGGTTTTGAGCCTCTTGGCACTCATCAAAAATGCGCTTCAAAGTTTTTGCAAGAAATTCATTATCCATACTCGTAAATGTATACTATCCCCACATATCTCTTTCTGGATCAACGTTTGTGTCTCGCGCGCGGACGGTGCAGTCGTCAGTGCAAAAAGCGACAACTGATCTCGGGGACTAAACTCATTTACCACAGATATCAATCACATTGATGTTCGAGAGGTAACTTTATCATTCTGGACTCTGTTCCATTACAGGAGATCGTGACACGGCGTAGTCTCCGACAAGATACTCGTTGGAATGGGAACTCACACACTCTGAGGGTTGCCAGCAGTCCTTGCGAGAGATCAACTGAGGACGGAGAAAACCCTCACTTGGGCGTGAGGAGGAAGTTAGTGGGTTGGGGCAGATAAGGGTCGAAGTACGTGGGATCTCTTCCCCCTCAGATCTGCGCGCGAGACGTCTTCTAACGGGCATCCGTGACAACAATGAGCACGGACAAAGACGATCTCGAACCACTCGATCCGAAGACAGCGCAAGAGCTGTTCCTCGATCACAAGGCGACGGGCTGCACAGAATCAACTGTCCGAAACCATCGGTACCGTACGAACCATTTCATCGAATGGTGCGAAGAAGAGGGCATCGATAACCTCAACGACCTCTCCGGTCGAGACATCCAGCAGTTTCGACTCTGGCGGAAAGGAGATGGAGAACTCAACAAGCTCACGCTCCGGATGCAAATGAGCACGCTCCGCGTGTTCCTCAAGTGGGCTGGATCTATCGAGGCTGTTCCTCAGGACCTCTACAACAAGGTAATGGTCCCTCGTGTCAGTCCTGCCGAGCGACGGAACGACGAGACCCTGGATGCAGACGATGCACAGAAAATCCTTCAGTACCTCTCGAAGTACGAGTACGCCTCGATTGAGCACACCTTGCTCGCGTTACTCTGGGAGACTGGCATGAGGATTGGAGCGGTAAATTCGCTCGATCTCCAAGATGTTGACTTCGATGAGGAGCGTATCCAACTTGTCCATAGACAAAGTGAGGGAACAACGCTGAAGAACGGTAAAGGAGGTGAGCGTCTGGTTGCAATGACGCCAGCGCTCACAGAACTGCTCCGTGAGCACGTCGATGCTAACCGCCACGACGTGACTGATGATTACGGTCGAGAGCCGCTCATCACAACGAGGCATGGACGGATGGCTCGAAGCACAATGCGTCGAATGATCAACCGGATCACAGCGCCGTGTTACCGCAACGAGTCCTGTCCCGATTGCGAAGAGGAGGTGAACGCAAAATGCCCAGAAGCGGTCAGTCCCCACGCCATTCGCCGTGGGAGCATCACTCACTTTCTCTCCGAAGACGTCCCAGTAGAGATTGTGAGCGATCGCATGAACGTGAGCCGTCGCATCCTTGGCGAACACTACGACAAGCGGTCAGAGGAGGTGAAATTAGAGCAACGTCGAGGCTACCTCGATAACATTTAACAACTGACTCGGCATCAATGACGTCGGAATCGCCTAGAGGAATGGTCCTCTAAGTACCGGCGTCGCTGTTCCATTTTCGTCTCTTTGCTTCGTTTATCGTAATGCACGTCGAGTACTTTTGCACTGACGTTCATCCGGCTGCTTACGACCTCTGTCGGAACATTTTGGGTAAGATGATATGTGATTGATCCCCTTCGGATCGCGTGAGGAGATACGGAGGACGGACAAAGACTCGCTGACTTCTTGTTATCATTCAACGCCTCACACGTATCGAGATCCCGTCCGTGAGGACACCGACCAGTGTAGACACATGGTCGCGTCCATCGGTAAACTATACTCCGAAGCGTGTTTTTGTGAGCACGACCGTGGACTGACGCCAACAGCGGCTCTCGGCCTTCGCCGTCTCGGGAATCCGGCCGCTGATGATAAATCCAGTCATCGAGAACTTCACACGTTTCGGGATCCAACGCGACAAGACGTTCCCCCTCTTGCTTGTTCTTCAACGGGGTAGATTCCCGGTGCCGAACTTCGAGATACCGGTCATCTGGATCATAATCTTCCACGTCTAACGCGTGAGCAGCTCCGACTCGCATCCCAGTCGTCCAGAGGAGCCGAATCAAGACGTGATCGAACGAGGCGTACTCAAATCGGTAAAGGTAGTCCAACAGTTCGTGGGCCACGTCTTTTGTGAGAATATCGTTACTCTGGTTGTCCCCACGGTTGAGCTTCGGCGACAATACCTTCTCGTGAAGACCTGAAGCAACAGCGTCGATCGATTCGCAGAACTTGATAAAGACGCGCAAAGTGTCCATCTGCGTCTTCACAGAAACAGCGTTCAGATTGCCTTCCTTTCGCCGCCAAATCTTGTACTCATGTAGTTGGCGTCCCGAGAGCGTGTTCAAGTTAGTTATCCCTTCTTCCTCACACCACCGGAGAAAGTGCCCAATTCGGTATTTGTGGGCTTGAAGTGTGTTTGGAGTGACCTCAGCACGTCTTTCATCAAGATAGATCTCAAACGCTTCCGCCGGATGGATTGACTCCAGTTCGGTCATAGAGATCATACCCGTAGTCGGGTATTCCTCCCACCTTCTCAGGCACAATAACTCTATCAGTGTCAGTGGGCAACTGTACGGTTTCTTCAATTGAATTTCCGTATGAAAACCGTGTCCAGTACAAGGGTAGGAGTTATCGGGGACACCCATCTATTAGTTAGAATTATGCCAAAATTTGGGTGCTGAATATGAAGTATTAGTCGCTCACGTCTGATATCGCTGCTTAGATTCCGTCAGCAGTGTATAAGATCCCGATCAAAATTGTTCGCGGTTACCAAGGATGTAGCCCAGAAGTACAATTGAGAGCGTGCCAAAGAACGTCTCGACCACCATTACGAATTGGACCCACGATTCGGACGGAATTCTAGGCGGTGCAACCGTAAACGCGAGAACGCTGTAGGAAATGTTCTCCGCGAGTGTGTCCTCAACGCTCGCAATCACGTATACCGCGGTCGAAACCAGAAATAGCACCGCCATCCAGCCCATGAGATATCGAACCTGTACCCCGTAGCCTGTAAATACCCGAGAAAAGAGTGAAAGTAGATGCCGGCGGTCGAACCACCCATTTGCTGCCTTCGATTCGAGACTACGGACCCGACGCTCTCGGACGTGCATGTTTCGAGCTCTGCCAACGAGACCGTGCTCGCTGAACACGGTTTTGAGTTGGTGGTAGGCCCGCGCTGTAGCGTCCCATGCTTCGGCGTCGAAATCGGACTCCTCGTTCAGTCTCTCACAGGTTGTCGCGCCGTTCACGGAGATATTAGCTACATTTGCTTCACGGAGGTCGATCTCCGTGAGATCAACGCCACCAAAATTCGCATCAGCGAACGCAATCCTCCGGCAGTCTGCTTTGTGTAAAATCGCATCACGGAACGTCACGTTGCCCCCACTGTTTGTTCGAAACGTAGAACTGTAAAACGCCACGTCACCCTCGCCATCGGTTTGAAACGCCGCATCGGAAAAAGCCACGTCGCCCTCGCCATCGGTTTGAAACGTCGCACCGGGGAACTTCACGTCGCCCTCTCCGTCGGCTCGAAACACCGTATTGCTGAACTCCACGTGACCCTTTCCATCTGTTCGAAACGTCGAATTTGGGAACAATACTTTCCCTTCGCCGTAGGCTCTAAAAGTTGCATTGAGGAAATCAACGCTGCCCTTGCCGTAAGTCCGAAACGTTACACCCTGGAACACCACGCTCCCCTTTCCATCTGTTCGAAACTTCGCATCGTCAAACAACAAGTCGCCTTCACCGACGGTCAAAAACGTCGCGCCTGGAAACAAAAGATCTCCCTCGCCGTCAGTTTGAAACGTCGCATCAGGAAACGTCACCTCACCTTGGTCGTCAGTTCGAAACGTTGCACCGGTGAACAGTACTCTGCCCTCGCTCCGGGTTTGAAACGTCACATCGGGGAACGCGACGTCGCCCTTGCCGTCGGCTTGAAACGTCGCATTGCGGAACGCCACGTCACCCTCGCCGGTGGTGATGAATTGTGTCCCAGCGAACGATATCGGGTGTCGTCCTTTCGTTACGAACGTTGTCGCTCTGAAGTTAAGGTTTTCGTTATTAGCCTGGAACCGTGCGTGATCGAATCTGAGGTCGTGATAATCGGTCGCCATAATCGTTTCAGCAGACAAATCGATGGTGCCGAACGTTGCCCCGACGAATTGACCTCGATGTTCTGGACGGTCGGACCATGGACCGTCACCAGCGTCTTGAATTGCATCCAATAGCACTTCAGACTCATCGATATCATCAGGCACGTTGGGCGGATCAGTGTGAAAGACACAGTACTGATTATCGTCGTTATCACTCTCGTCGTCTCGCTCAAGTGGTGGGTGCGGACACTGCCATTCCTCGATCCCAAGCCCACCTCGTGCTGGGACTTTGTCAAGGTGGAACGTGGACGACTCCGCCCCGTGCCAACTCTCCGGATCGGATTTGCTGGCGACATAGGCACAGGTCTGTGAACCCATAGTATATCCATCAGACCAGAGGTGATATAAACATCCACCTGTGGTGGGGATCAACGCACTAGGGGCACTGTATGTGCTGCAAACACGCCTGTATTCAGCACGACTTTTCAAAGAGACACGTTGACTGGGAAGAACCTCAGCGGTCAATAAACACATATAGCGTGCAGCAGATTCACGAGAAGACAGATCTATAAAAGAGAATTTCAAGAAGGTCACTCCACGATATTCCTGACGCTTCGGCAGCGATGCTTGAGTGAGTTAGCGCTGAACTGACTCAGCACCTGTATAAAAATACTCATTAATACGATCGATCCAATGGGAGGAAAGGCCACGTCGGTGGTTCAAATTGGAGTTTTTAAATATAGGTGTAACGGGTCGAGGAACGCAGCGCGATTATAGCCAGTCGTACCCTGCTGGTGTTGCGTAAAATACGTTCACGTCGGGAAAGTCGATGGAGATCTTCTGTATAACTGCCTCACCGATCTTCTGGTTGATTTTTGAAGACGGTAGATTATCGTGACTAGGTTGAAATCGCCGCAACGGATCATAGTTGGCAAACAGAACAAAGTGGGAATCGAGATCAGTGTATCCCACGGTTTCGCCATCACCATCTTCGATTCCACCAGACAGTCCTTGGAGTCGGTTTAGGTCTTTTCCGATGCCATTGAAATCAAGGTCGATAGTCTCAGCGATTTCATCGACGGTTGCTGACTGTAGGTCAACGTCATCGACGCGACGACGAAGTCCCATCCGCTCACGGAGGTACTTGAGTTCAAATGCGTGATCAATCATCTCAAAGCTTAGCGATTGTTTACCCTTACTCCAGACGACAGGACGATAGTTCCGTGGATCGCCTCCTCTGAGGACAGCGATATCAACTCGGTTCTTTTTATCGCTACCGAAGTCGGTCGTATACCAGAGCTCTGTGTGAACACGGGACAGGTGTGGTGTTGATCGCGCGTCAGCGACCTGGTCAACCTGTTCCTTGACCCGTTCATCGTAGTCAGATCTGTACGACGAACTCCTGCCAACTTGCATCCCCTCTGATCCGAAGGGTGAGGAGCGGGGCGTCAGCGGCGAGTCATCTGACTGCTTGACTTCTTCACGCAGCAAGTGGTACAATCGAGATTGCATATCTGACTCGGTAAAGAAGTCAACAGGGGAACGTTCGAATTCCGTTCCTAACTGCTCAACAGCAGGACGAATATCGACCATATGTCAGTATCGAAATTAAGGCGATATGAATCTTGGGTAATAATACGCGATCAAATCATAGTTGTGTGTTTGGAAGAAATCAATTTCCCATTCGGCTCTTCAGTCATCCACCTGTGATTGGGAGATACGTGGGTTATAGTAGCGCCTCGAAACAGTCTCTCTACGATATCAGATCGAGGACTCTTGAGTGAGTTACCAGTCAACTCATCCAGCAAAGGGTCACGCTGGGAGGAGTCCGAGAAGTGCGAAATTCACTGAAACCAGACACACGTATAGTGCGTATGCAGCCATACCCTTTGCTGCTCTACTCTGATTTGGCCACGGTGAGTCTTCCGATGGGGGAGCCAATGCTTCCAGTTCATGAGTGAGCCGACCAGGAATCCACTTGCCCACTGCAACACCCGCAAGGACTGGTATTACGGCCGGTTGCCAGACCGCGTTTGGCCCTTCGGAGAAGTCGGTAATTCCTAACTGGCCCTCATCCCTCTCACCTTCGGTGTCGCTATCGTTGGACGACCTGTCATGCGATGGGGTCTGTTCTTTTTCCGATTTAGCGATCAACTCATTCAGTGCAACAGGATCAATCATCCCGTCGTCATTCATGAGAGCAGCCAGCTCTGTTTCGCTCAATGTGGCGTCTGGGTCACCATATCCGTCGAACAATTTCTCGAACGTCTTCAGCCGTTGCTTTCGCTTTCTTTCTTCTTTTCGTAGATCGTAGTGTTTGTTGAGCACAGGAACAGAAACGTCAACTCGATCGGACAGCTGATCCTTGGGGACCCCACGGTCGATTTGATGCTCAATTGACCACCGGCGAAGTGGATGGGGACTGTGACTAGATGGGCACTTAGAGGCGTTGTAGCTCTTAGTCGCTTCACAGGAGTCGATGTCGCGGTCGTGAGGGCAAGAGTCAGCGTACGTGCACGGACGAGTGAGTTTGTACAGATCACGGCGAATCGTTTCGACCGATGGCCGACCGTATCTCGTTGTTAGCAACGGCTCTCGGCCAAACATGTCCGTAACGTCGTGTCGATCGGGGTTATTGAGGTATCGGCGAATCAATTCTGCCAACTCTTTGGAAATGTTAATTTCACGTTCGCCGTCCGTGCCGTTTTTAAGCGGTGTTCCCTTCTCGTCAGTGTAGTCGTTCTCTTGTCGGTCCTGGAATTCAATTACTTGCTCCTTCAGATCCACATCCTCCTCATCAATCGCCCGAAGGGCACCAACTCGGTTGCCGTTCTCTTTGATGATTGCGTACTCAACGTGACGACGCGACGCTGGCTCGTACGTTTCGAGGTACGCTACCGCTTGCTCAACTTCCTCATCTGTCGGCTTTTCATAACAGACGTCTTCGTCATCCGGGATCTTCGGGATTGGGACTTTATCGGGTACCTTAGATTTGACAGCCTCAATCTTTACACAAAAGACAAGGAATCGACGAAGGATACTGAGAAGTCCGTTAAGACTCACGGTATTGTTTTCAGTATTTTCCTTACACCAGTTCTTATACGATAACAGCTCCCTTCCGCCAATGGTGTTAAGATTCTCAATCCCCTCGTATTCACACCAAGTGATAAAGTGGTCTAATCCTCGTTGGATGGTGTCTATCGTATCGTAGCGAGCGTCATCCTCTCTATCTTTCAAATACTTGTCCTTTGCCTTTTGTGGAGTTATTGGTTCGAGACTATTCTCCGTCATTGAACTGAAACGGAATATGGGGCAGTTATTTAAAAAAGTAAGCCCCGTAACCAGTACTCACCCACAATAAGTGACTCAATGAGGAGGGTCGCACCGCTGTACGGGTCGTGAATCAACTGTTGCGCTTCAGATGGAGGTGATACTGGTTAGCGAGGCTTCTCTACAACTAGGATTTCGGAATCATTTGACTAGGGTTCGGTCGTGTTATTGCATTTCTGGACAAATGATTCGCCTTGATCGAGGCGTACTACTTCGCTGAAGAGCACTCAACCGCCAATCCTTGTCGATGGTCGTCGCAAAATATACACAACTCTGAATCGAAGGTTGATCCATGCCACCAAAAAATCGTAGGGAGGACAGCCATCAAGCCGAATCGAACCCTGGCACTCTCCCAGATCACGGGTTTGACGATGATCGGCTCGACGACCTGCGAACCATCCTTATGCCAGCTAAAACTCGAATATTACAACAAATCCTTGCCAGTCCAACTGGGGCGTTGAGTGCGGTTGAACTCGCAGCAAGGTCAACCACTACCGAAAGCACAATCCGTGATCATTTGCGAGATCTACAGGACCGGACCCCAGAGATCATCACAGATCTCAAAGCATCAGAAAGTCCTGTCCCGAACGGCATTCCTCGAAAGTACTTCGCAGTTACAGAATATGGGATTAGCTTGCTCAAACAGGTGAATTTGTACGACCAAATTGGTGTGCTCTACGACATGTATGAAGCAGCTGATCTTGAATTGCCAAATAGTGATGCTCGCCCAGTCACGCTCGCTGAGATTGAAACGTACGAGTACCGTCCAACGCCGAACTGGTTGTGAAGGTCTGGTGGTGTTTCGGAGAGTCACTCCATTAGATAGAAAATAAGAGAGACAGCCACAGATCATTCGAGGATTCTATAAGGCGTTCTACTCTTGTGAGTCCGGAGTTTTTGATGATTTCATGCGGGATTTTTATAACTGGACAAATCGTTCTGGAATTCTATAACTTGGTCTATTTCATTGAGAACTCCAATTTCACCAGATTCATATAACCGATTTTATAACTGGACAAAGCGTTCGCGGATTCCATAATCAAGTCTATTTCTTTGCCTGGCCCATTTTTGACGATATCATGTGGGTAATTCTATAAGCTGTTACAGATCATTCGGGAATTCTATAACTCAGTTTGAATCTTGAACACCCGATTTTTGACGATTTCATACGGACAGCCACAAATCATTCGCGTATTCTATAACTCACTCTGTATGACTGTCATTTCAGAGCTGAATAGGGAGGGGTGTTCAGGGGGGTATGACCTTGCCATTTCTTAGGCAGTAATAGATGGTATAGATCATTTTAACGCGCTAAAATGGTGGAGTAGGGTCTGGGAAGTAGGGGGGCCTATTTTCCGAAGAGGGGGCACTATATATGGATTATGAGGTGATTTGTGGACCGGGGGCCTCAAACGCCGGCAATGCTTAGGAACTATATTCTAAAAATCACCGAGGGGTTCCACAGTCAGCACAGACTGGGCGGTATGCAGTTTCTGTAAAATAGTGTGATTGACAATGGTCACACGGTTCGCACCGATATTCAGTATCATCTCTTTCGCTTAACTCCCGCCTTCGATCTTCAATCTCAGTAGCGACATCTCGCTTGAGTTTCTTCGTCAGGATATCCATGCTAGTCTGATAGGGTTGATCAAATCCTCTTGCTTCTGCTTCTCGCTGCTTCTTGGCGGGAGAGAGATTGTCTATTTCTGCCACATAATAGGATTTTTTTGGCGAAGGATCTGCTTCGGCATTGGTTTCAGTGGAACCATTGTCGTTTTCGCCTTCAGTGGAGGTTCTGGGTGGCGGATTCGGAGTTGCTACTTCTCGCAACTCAGTTAATAGCGTCTCTATTTTCTTGTGATTGCATCTCTCAATTTCATACTCAGCTGCAAGTGATTGTAGATCTTGAGGAGACATGCAATTTAGCTCCCCGTGAGTGACGGTGCGCGGTTCTAATTCGGCTAACCCCTTTACCTCTGGCGGGTCGTCTTCAGGATCTCCTACAAGGTCCCATAAGGCTGGGTTCATCTTCTCTGGGGGTAATGTTCCGTGCACCCCCAGGCGAGTCGCAATCTTCTGCTTGTCGTTGTATGATAGACTCTCGAACTCATCTGCGGTATATGTCTTCAAATTCCGTTTTTGCTTTTCAGTCATGGACTCAATTTGGTCCAGTCTTGCCTGATCCCAACTCATCTCAACACCGTTTATGAAAAGATTGCTTAAAAATGCATACCTCGAAATTTAGAGTGAGTTACCAGTAAAGTGCTATCAATATTGACGTCACACCCTGGATTTTAATCGTCGGCGTCTTTAATAGAAAACATCATCTCTAACCCGGATTGTGCTAAAATCCAACCATTCATATTATTTGGAGCGGATTTTTAGCTATGAGCGATCAGCTACTATCGACCGGACTAGATGCGATTGCATACACTCGACACATGGATATCGAGCCCGATCAAGCAGTTGAGAAGGCGATCAACAAACGAGACGCTGAGTTCTCAGCTATGGAACGCCATCGTATCCGCCATGCTGTGCGAATTGATATCGCCACTAATCAATCGGCGAAACTCACTGATTAAGAATCCGAACTATAAATACTGCCAAGAACACAGCATTAACCGCGCGCGAAAGCGCGTAGAGAGGGAGCGGTTGCCTGCAAGCTTCACTCCCTCTCGTGCGGCTCCCTAAGGGAGCAAATCAGGATTGCGTCTGACTCAATATAGGTCTGGCGACGAGTGACTGGACTGGTTGCTTCCCGGGGATCATCAGACTACCAGCCATGAGACTCAACATCGAATGCGAAGACTGCGAACAGATGATCAAGAACGACTCGGGGAGAGTCATCACCGATTGCGACTGTGGAGCGCGCTACATAGTGACGGTTACGCAACTCGCAAACGATGACTAAAGACCACGACCCCAGCGACGACCCGTTCGAGGAACTCGGGGAAAAGTCATCCGACGAGTGGGAGTGGTCCGGGAAGAGAGGAGATCCCTTCGCAGTATCCGGGGGAGAGACCGACGACTCTCAGTCCCGGTCGGCCGGTGAGGAATATGATGCCTCTCTAGTGATCCTTGATCAGATAGCCGAGAGGGAAGACTGCGATATCACAGATCTCCCACCTCTGGAAGACACGATCAGCGTTGAAGCAGTAGATGAATTGGCAACCAGTAACTCGATCGAACGAATCGAGTTCTGGTACTGTGGGTACAAAATCAGGATCACACGCGAGGACATCCAAATTCAGGACGTAACAGGTGATAACGGGCAAGCTGGAGCCCACAAAGAGTAAGTAGCTTTTTTGAAAACTCAACTCACCATGACACAGCGACAGACCACGTCAGAAGGGCCAAAAGAGCTCCACATTGAGACCCAGGCACAAGAGGGGGATCTCATTCTGAGTGAAGCAGAAAAGCAACTCATCTGTACAGAGGAGGCGATTCGATATGCAATCGACTCACCTACACCAATAGAGATCTCACGCGAGGACGTTACAGAGACACGGAGATTCACTGATCAGTCACTCACAGGATTCTCTTTGCTTGGCCATCTGTTTCTCTTCATCGCCTTACTATTGACCGCACTCTCAGTCCAATTAATCGTATCAGGCGCACCACTGCTCGACGTCGTTACTATAGGGACGTACTTCTCGACGGTTCTGGCATACCCAACTGCGCTGATGTTCTACAAAATGGAGGTCGGTGAGGCACACGTCCTGAGAATCGAAACACCAGAAGAGAGATTCGAGTTCATAACAACAGAAAACGAAGAGGAATTCGACCGCATCCATTCGGAGATCCAAAAGAGAGAGCCCGTTAAAGGCACCTCATACGGGTAGTAATTTCCATGTGGCTGCTGAAACGAAGGCCAAGCACACCCCCCTCGTTGTGAGTGCAGATTCTGATATCACACCCCCCCCCTCGTTGTGAGTGCAGATTCTGATATCACACCCCCCTCGTTGTGAGTGCAGAACCGAATATCGCACTCAACGATTGGTCTCTGAGGGTAGGAAACTGTGGGGTCTCGTGCCTAAAACACCTCCTGCCGATAGTTACTCGCTGAGTGGGGCTGTGACATTGTTCCGCGGAAGAACGGTATCGAAATCGTTCTCAAATTCACCCGCGCTGGACACAATGAACTCATCAGTGCTGATGGGATTGGAAAGGCAGAGTTCGTCTCGTTCCTTGAAGAGGCAGAATGACAGCGTTAGTCCTGAAGGTGCGCGACAGTGCGTCCGAGCTCCCGGGAATGTTCGCTCTCGCTTACGTCGTACTGCTCTTCTATTGAACGAAGTCGTTCCTGAAACGTCATCATGGGGGCCTCCAGTAGAGTCTATCCTAGCTAAGGTGATTCCAGCATAAGAACCTTATTCCGATTGCCGGTTGGGGTGAGTTGCTGTTCACTGAACGAGCTACTGTTGAGGTGTTCATCTTTGGCGTCGTAATCAGTAAATGCAGTAGTGTTCTGAGATAGATTAACCGGAGAGAAAGCGTCGCTCAGCCCGTTGCTTCTACCTCTGTTTCAGTATGGAGTGAGATCACTTCGTCTTCAAATTCCATGTAGTAGCCTGGTTGAGAGGCATCTTCGTAGTATTCAACATCGGTAGTGAGTTCATCGAATTGATCTACTTCCTCTTCATCAATTCCTCTTGAGACCGTTCCCTCTGTTTCGATTACTTCTTGGGAGACGTGATGAAGAACCGTAAAATCTGGAGCATCATCCTCGATACTCAGAACAGGTTCTTTCTCTTCGTCGCTAACCGGCATCCCGATTAGGAAACTTGATTCATCGTTTTCGTTTCTTTCGTTCGTCAAGTTTGGATTTTCATCTTCAGTCCCCTCATCATTTGTACCAGCCGGACTGTCAAGACACCCGGAAGCACCCACTAACACAACGGATAGGTAACTAATGGCCGCTCGGCGATTAAGAAGGGATCGACTCATGTCTCCAAGTACATCACACAGAAAATTGAGTGTTGGGTTGGATTCTCCTAGTATATACTGAGCGAGCTCTGTTGAAACCCTTGGCTGATGATAAGTTTCAGTAGTTGTGCTGAATACACAGCGCGAGTGTCGCACAGGTGCTAACGAAGTTCACCAAGATGTTGAATTTTCAGGACAGCATGAATTTTGAATGTTATTGCGAGGTTGAACAATGCAGCAAGCTGATAACCAGTCACTCTCAAGGTTCTTGCATGGGATCGGGAGCCATGACGGTCTACCGAGGTTGTACCCCGGTTGTCGATGCACAATATGAAGCAGATGGGGAACAAACACCAGTAGCGGAGATTATTGACGCAGTGGCGACAGCAGCTGATGTTGAACCGGTCGAATTACCACCGTTGTACGAGTTCATCGATGCCGATAGCCTCAACAACCTCTTCCAGCACAAGGGGGCTGCTGATAGCGAAACCATCCTCGGTTTCAGGATCGACCATTGGAACGTTTTTGTTCGAGGCGATGGCCGGATTCGCGTCTGTGACGGGACGCAGCCTACTGACCCACAGCCTGTTTTCGGGTCTCCTGCACCCTAACGCTCGGCTGGTTGCAAAGACACTGCCTCGGAAGACATAGTTGCTCATCTAGCAAATCAATAATCCCATTGATTGGCGTGCAACAAGCAAATCCGCGGTGCTGCATCCAAGCTCTGTATGTTGCAGTCCCGAATTGACAGTGCCACGATAGTCTGCTAAGGTGGTGCTGCATACACAGCGCGAATACAGTATCGGACCAACTTTCAATTCGGGTCAGTCAAATCGGTCAGTACAGAGAATGAAGGCGACGAACAATACATATTCGTACAATACGGCTGATTTAGGTCGAACGGAGGAGAAGTCGATCCGATATTCTGTCACTCGTAGGCCTCGTACGGCTCGACCAACGTCAGGAGATCTTGTTCCAGTTCACCGCCAACAAACCGGACGTGCCCCGTTTCAGCCTCGTAGTCGATTATCCGAGCCTCCTCCAGTTTTGGAAGATGAGTATGGTGAAGTGCGATTCGGACGCGTTGTTGGTGTTCGTCTGACTCCCGTCTCGGGTCTTCGTTCCGAACCCGGTCTGCAACGCGATCTACGAGCGCATCGTATTCCAGTGTCTTCTCAGAAGCGTTGTCCAATGCGTTGAGGGTGGCGCGTCGGTGTTCGTTCGCTACTGCCGACAGAATCGTATCGGGGGAGAGCGATCTCTCACGCCCCGAAGAACCGGTACCCTCATCAATTGACTGTATATCACGTGTCCCCAGCTCTCGACTCTCATCCATACTCACATAGCGTAGTCCCATCTGCCTGGCTCTGTCCCATGGTGCATAATGGAAACAGTCAGTCCATTTCCGCCGCTGACTCGGGCGTGAGAAGTGCGTACCTCCCGAACGTCCCAATGGCACGACGCAGTCGCTCCGTCACTGCTTGATCGGAAATTCCGAGTTCGTCAGCTAACTCTGCGGTCGTACACCCTCGTGGAATATCGTAGTATCCCCTTCGAATGGCAAGCGTCAACGCTTCTCGTTGGGGCTCACTCAGGCCGTACCACGGACCGGCCTCAGGGTCCGTCGGATTATATATGCGGGTTAGCTCCAGAGAGATGTGCGCGTCCTCACAACAGGTCTGGCACTGACTCAATGTCTCGCGGTCTGAAAACCGTATCTCGAAATTCCACCCTTCCGACGATCCAGTTGCACCCAGTATCTGCCCGTCGTGTTCCAAGATGCACTGAAAAAGGTGGTCCTGGCTCGCATCCCAGTCGATCCTGATTAGCGTCCTGTCGTCGAACACGTCCACCTCTGTGACGGTGTTGACAGTTGGATAGCGTTCGACGGCTTCGAGAAAGCCGTTTTCGACCGGTTCGTAGACCCAGAAGAGCGGCACGGTGACGTCCCCACTCGGGACGAGCGTTTCCAGTTCGATGGCCGAGGTTTGCTCTAGACTGAGGATTTGCCCGAGTTCAAAAGCATCAGATGGGATGCGAATCTCCGTTATTACACTCATGCTCGCTTGTGCAACTAGATTGCCCGGTTGTACAAAAGGAGCTGACATGGTGTACCATGGCTTTCCGGGTATCAAACGGACTCCCCGCTTGCAGCATACACTATCCCGGCCAACAACTGTGCGTTGGCTCGTCTCGAAGCCATGATACACCACCCATGCCGGTTATTTGTCTGCTAGGCGAAAGGTTCCGCATGGCGACTGTGATGGAGTTTACGAGTCCGACAGCGGAGTTCCCACTGGGGAGTGTGTTCAAAAACTTGCCGGGTGTGACGGTCGAACTGGAGCGGCTGATTCCACACCAGACGCTGATTATCCCCTACTTCTGGGTACGCGATGTGAAAACGGAGGACATCGAAGCTGAGTTCGAACAACACGCCGGCGTGAGCAACATCCGAATGGTCGATAGCATCGAAGACGAGTATCTCATGCGTGCCGAGTGGGAACAAGAGTACTTCGGCATCCTGAGCGCGCTGGCCAAGGCCAACGTCGTCGTGCTCTCCGGAATCGGTACGAAAGACGAGTGGCGATTCGAGGTGCGCGGCGAGAGTCAGGAGACAATCGGCGAGTTTCGAGAGTACTGCCAGGAAAACGACATTCCGATAACAATCACCGCCGTCCACGCAATGCTCCCGATCCAGGGCGAGGGCTACGAGTTAACCGAGACCCAACGTGAGGCGCTGGTGTTAGCCTACGAGCGGGGCTACTTCGACACCCCACGCGAGGTGTCGCTCGAAGAGATCGCTGACGAGCTCGGCATCACCCAGCAATCGCTCTCATCACGCCTTCGACGCGGGCATCGACGCCTCATTGGAGCGACACTCAGTAGTTCGGTGTGATCGTTCGGATAGGTCCTCTGTATTAAACCCTCTGTATAATCAGTATACTTATTGAACCGACTCAGACGGCTAGAATCGGGCGAGATGGACGCAACGGTATCTGGGGTTGGAGTCGAAGCGGTCGAGTACTCTCAGGAATCTGGGACTGTCCGCACGCAGTTTGATCAGGAGAAGACACCCGCGAGCATGGCTGTTGTCGCAACGCTGGCGGACGTAATGGACACTGATCCGGTAGAACTGGACCCGCTCCATTCCACTGTTGACGCCGACGAATTAGATGCGCTCGTCCACGTTCGCAACGGGACGAACGGAGACACCCACGTTGCATTCACGCACGAGGGGCACGCAATAACCGTACACAGCTACGGTGTGATCACCATCACACCAGAACACGAACTCACAGTGGAGAAACACGAAGGGGGCGAGGCAAAATGACGTCTGAGGAGACCTCACTTGCGTCGAAGGAAGAATTAAACGCGGAGCTGAAAGCCCTCCTTCGCAGGGCCTACGAGAGTGGAATCGATGTGGAAGGCGGATTCGAATGTCGGAATGGGGTCGAACATCCTGACTGGGACGTGATCGTCACCGAAGTCGAAAAGAACGAGCATTCGGAGTGAACGACTACGAGCGTGGCCAGATCGGTAGCAACTACTTGACCTGTGAGTGACGAACGCTGTAACCAAGATTGCATCAAACGGGTACTCTCAGCGCAACAACGGCGAGTATTACGTGCGCTCCTCGACGAGAGTTCGATATCTGCTGACCCGATTCTTCGTAAGGGAGAGACTCTCAACTCCGGGGAGTACCTCACGATTTGTTACGAACTCCATCACGTCCTACTTCCCGAATTATCGGATAAGGGGTTCGTCGAGTTCGACAGGTTCGAAGACAAGGTACGGCGAGGAATGAAATTCGACGAGGTATGTCGGTTTCATGAACAGATCGATGACGACCATGACGAGTAACCTGGTCCTGTAATCGATTTGCTGCTGAATGCGCACTTTGGGTTTGCACGACTACTTGAACAACTATCAGAATTGGCAGAACCCTCAGCGATCGATACGCACGCATACATAACGGATGCTTCGTCGTTGAGTGTCTGAAACGAACAGTGTTCGGCTGCTGCATCCACCCTCTATATTCAGCAGGCGACACTTATCATCTGCTGAGGATTTCAACAGAGCCGTCTATCGCTATGGCTCCCCTTGAACAACAATGGCTGCTTCGTGAGCGCAAACCTGACTGATCTCATCACTAAGAACGGTTGTCTCAAACGATTGCGGCGTGCTCTATCCCCCGAATTCGTTATCCGCAGATACACTCGTAGGACTGACCAACCAAATGGATTATCTGCCGGTGGATTCGTGTTGAAAGCGTCAACATTGCCTCTGCTCGTTCCCGGGTAGGCATTCCGTCCTGATAGTACGTCTGTGCACGATTTTCGGTCCAGAGGTCGTCAAGTCGAGACGCGACTTCCTCACTGATGAACCCGACTTCCGCGCTGCGATTGATTGCAGTCGTATGTGACTGGGGAGGGTTTGCCGGATCCTGGTGCCCTTCATGAATTAACCAGAACATGAACGTCTTCTCGATGGAGGTGAACGCTGCTTCGATCGTCAGCGTGTAGTAACCATCAGTCAGCAGTTGATCTGCACCTGAAAGCGATCGACAGGCTTTGCGAAGTTGAACGAGTCCCGCGTCAGAGACATCAAGTCCTATCTCCGAGTCTTGACCGCCGTGGCGGAACGCTGTTTCAGCATCTGAGAGTTCCGGCTCTACATCGGTAAGCGTGATCGGCATCGCTTACTCACCTCCTCGTTCAGTTTCATATGCCGCTTTTCGAACATCCTCTAATGCACCGATCCGCTCCAGAACAAGTCCCTCATCGAAGATCTCTCGTAACTTTTCCCCGTGTGATGCAGCAGATTCAGGCGTCTCGACGAGCACTTCGAACTGGTAACGTTCTCCATGGAACGTTCGTTCCTCCAAGTCTCTAACGAGTTGGGAAGCGAGGCGACGTCCGTACGTAAGGTTTCCCTTGACGATGACGAGGAGATCGATGTCGCTACTCCGATCGGCTTGTCCACGAGCTACGCTTCCGAAGAGGATGATCCCAACCACCTCGTCAACGTCATCAGAGGCTTCGACGTCTTTGGCGAGTTCATTGAGGAATGCTTGTACCGGCTTTCGAAACTCTCGCTGTGGAATGGTGAACAGTGGGTTAGATCCAGTGATGTGATCTTGATCGATCCTGATCTGTGCTGGTTTCCCGTTCGCAATATCCAGGACACCCATCTGTTCGAGGAGTTCGACAGCTCGTGAGACAGAAGAGATATCGGAGTCAGTGATCGTCGCTAATTCTTTCTGCGTAAACTCCTCGAACGGGTTATTCACCAAATGATGGAGGATGTCTTGCATCGCCTGGTATCGGAAGACTCGTTCCTCCGGAAAGGGGAAATCGAGAAGCACCCGCATCTGCTCTTGCATAATAGACAAGATATTGCAGGATGTGCAAAAGTGTTACGCTCGCCGTTCTCAGTCTTGCGCTTTCGGTCACGGAGATCCACTCACGGAGGTTCCGCATAGCAAGTATTGTTCAGGAAATCTGGAGTTCCTGAACACCCCGAAATACCTTTACCTCTACCGTTAGAAATAACGGTACGAGCAGATGCCAAAGGTTCAGCTCAAATCTAACGGTCAGTACGTCGTCACAGTGGACAAGGGACTTGCAGACGCGATGGATCTCGCAGGAGCCGACGTCGAGTGGTCTGTCGCATCTCGAAACAAACTCGAATTGCAGATCACATCGCGGGGTGACGATGAGTAAGGCGCTCGCGTGGATTCGAAAATCTCGCGGATCTGACGACGACATCGGACTTGAAGAGCAACGTGAGGTCGTCACAAACCTCGCATACGAGCTCGCCGACGAGGTCGAGATGTTCGACCTGGGCGTCCACACCGGGTTCAGTTCACTCACTCGGGATGATGACTCTGACCTCCTCGATCAAAACGAGGATGTCCTCGACGTCGTCGAGCAACTTCGAAGCGGAGAGTACGACTATCTCGTCGCCTTCGACGACCGGCGTATCTGCCGAGATGGATACCTTACCATCATCACGTACGCCTGCAAGCAGGGAGATACGGAGATTGCGTACGTTGCCGACGTTGCAGAGGACGATTTGACTCACGACATGCACCGGCTGTTCGAGCGAGTGACCAAACAGGAAGAGATCCGAAAGGCAAAGAGCGCACTCCAACGACGGCGAGAGAACGGGTACGACGAGGGACGACCAAAGTGGGGAACGACGTACGACGCCGACGGGGAATACCTCGTCCCGGATCCAGAGACGTTTCCCGATGTACTCACGGCTATCGAAATGGCGGAATCTGACGAGCCAGAATACTCGTACCGAGACATTGTCGGACGGACGTCGATCGAGTCAGTTGGGACACTGAAAAACATCCTCGACCGCCGTGACTGGTACCGAGAGTTGGCTATAGAACACGGGAATATCTGAGACACAGCGGGAAATGTCTCCGCACCAAATAGAGTAGTCAGTCGAAATAACTATGGTTGTCAACGAATAGATGAGTCTGTGGAAATAAATCATGTTGCATCGGTTTTGGAAACGGTTGAAAACCGAGTTCAGGTGCTCAATGAGTCAAAACGACCACCACGAACCTTCTTCGATGTGGCTGATGTTTCTCGTTCGGAATCTGCGTGGCAACACACGCTCGCGTATTTTCTGTCCCCCAATGAACCACATGGGTTTGGAGCGACTATCCTTGGAGCGTTCCTAAGATTAATTGAAGAACATTCTGAATCGACTTTCGAATTCTATGAGTACAATCTTGAGGACATCGAAATACAGGTCGAGGCCTCGGCCGATACTGGGCGTCCTGACATTGTTCTCTGGCTGGAGGAGATGTGGTTCCTATGCGTGGAAATCAAAGTCGATGCCCCAGAAACGGAGGATCAAACAGAGCGGTACACTAACGCGTCTCGATTCGGTGAGCTGTGTACGGCATCTATTCCATCATCTGGCCACCACTTTGTGTATCTTGCTAGTCGGCATGCGAACGACCCTAAAGCAGACAAGTTCGTAACAATAACTTGGCAAGAGGTCGTCGAAGAGTTTTCCCAGCACTTCAATCCCGGTGTCACAGCGTATCCTGCTAGAAGCGTCGCACAATTATACGATTTCGTTCACCACGTTAAGCAGTCACTCAATATGGTAAATGAACAAGGTCCGAATTCCGAGAAGGTTGAACTGGCGTTCGAACACAGTGAGATGATTAATGAACTCACAGACGCTGCCGATCAGTTCATCAAAGAGTATCAGGCATCGTGGGACAGACGCTTCGAACAGGATCCACCAAGTGGCTGGACAGACAAGTGGACGACCATTCGAAATGGGAACAAGTGGGGGCGCTTGATGAAGGCAGATTGGAGACTTCCTCAAAATCCAACTGGAGCTCCACAAAAGACCTCCGGATTTTCTGTTGCGATTTCAATTGACGTCAGGTTAGAAGATTTTGAACGAGGGGAAACGGAAGCTGTGTTCCGGGTTTACGGAGATAATGAGTATACTGAATGTTACTTGGAGCGATTTCACTCGGATGGGTTTCAGGACCAAATCCAACAACGAATCAAAGATACTCGGCTAACAGTCAATGAATCCAATGAACCGAGGGTACTCAGGTCAGTACATTCCTTCGAATTCAACGACGGCGAGGGGCATTTGGAGGCACTGAAGGAAGCCTTTCTAGAATATAATAAGGTCGTGCCTCATCTTGAAGAACTATATTTTGAGGTTCAATCAGATATCAAAAACCCAGATCAGTTATTTGAGGATGACTGAGTAGAAATAGCAATTTTCGAAATCCGATCGTCGAATGAGTCCGCACAAACTCTATTTAGCTGATGAACCGCTCGATAAGGGAGATCAGGCTCTCACCGTCTGCCCTCACTGGACTAGAAGACGGAAGCATGGAGCTGACGGCAGACGACACTGAGCGGTGCATTCGACCAACCACGACGGAGAAAGCAGAGACAAGAGAGACGAGTGACCGATCACCCTCGGACGAACAGCCCGGCATCTCGGCAGCGGTCTTCGGACAGGCAGTACACCGACTCTGTGAGGTCCGACCCCCTCGCCAGACGTGGCGATCGTTTATCGAACAGGTGTTCTCAGAGGAACGATCGGTCGGTTCAGATGAGCCACTTCAGGCGAGTAGCGGTGATCTCGATTCGATCGAGGGTGCGGCCGAGTGTGCGATCAGGTTCATCGAGGATCTTCACGAGCGGAGTGAAATGCTGGCCACATACGACGA
Organism: Natronolimnobius sp. AArcel1; assembly: GCF_011043775.1. Classification (NCBI taxonomy): domain Archaea; kingdom Methanobacteriati; phylum Methanobacteriota; class Halobacteria; order Halobacteriales; family Natrialbaceae; genus Natronolimnobius; species Natronolimnobius sp. AArcel1. Next base: position 254,342 of record NZ_JAAKXY010000003.1, read on the forward strand.
GTTCCCGATTGAGTTGACGTTTCCGAACGGAGAGCTCCAAGGGTACATCGACCACCTGGTCGTCACACCCGATCGGTACCACGTCGTCGATTACAAGACAGATCGAACGGGTGACAACGAATCCGTAGAAGAGTTCCTCGAACGACGTGCGAATCACCATGAGCCGCAGGTGATGGCGTACGCAGCTTCACTGATGCAGGCCGATCCGGAGCGTGACGTATCGGTGACGTTGTTCTTTACCGATATCGATCGCCGATATACTTGGGGATCTAACGAGGTGGAAGATGCCTATGAAGTTACCAATAAGCGGATTCACTCGGCACTAATGTCTAAAAAGCATTAAGAGGCCAACCAGTCATGTGACGATACACGACATGGTTTACCTGGATCCGTTGGTTGATAACGGGGAAATAAAGCTTGAGGAGATTCACCGCAGGCTACTTCCTGAAACCGAGGAAGTGAGGATTGCGACTGGATACTTCTATCTTTCCGGGTTCGACCTCCTTCGAGAGGATTTACAGAGTCTACTCGATCCATCTGAACACGAATACGCCCCTATGCGGATTCTGATGGGCCGACAGACGGATCAGAAAACAGCTGATGAAATCACAGAGGGACAAAGCTTACGAGATCAATTCCGTGACGAGGTACGGGCCGATATCGCGGGCTTGAACCATGCCCAACTCGATCGGTTAGATCGACTCAAAGAGTTCATCGAGCAGGGCTATGTCGAGATACGTGTTCGAGCGCCCGAACAGGGTTACTTCCACGCGAAAGGGACGAGTTTCCGTCTCGCGCCCGAAAACCCAGAACTCCGGGATGGTGACACAGATCGCAGAGATTGTGCACTTGTCGTTGGCTCGTCTAACTTCACTGCCAGCGGACAACGGAATAACATTGAGCTGAATCTGACGACACAGGATCCCCACAAAGTCGAAGACTTCGAAGATTGGTACGATAATCAGTGGGCAAACGCTGATGAGTTCAGTGAGGATCTCGTAGACATCATTGAAACGAGCGATCGATACCAGGAGTGGAAGGACCAACAAGAAGACGACCAAAGTGTAGACAGCGGTGTCGAATTCGGTCAGTATCTCGAACCGTTCGAGTTGTACAAATTACTCGCATATGATGCCCTAAGCGGCAATGTCTGTACGAGAGATAGCCCACTCTACTACTTCCAATCACTCGGCTATGAGAGCGCCAAAGAAAAGTTGTCCCAGTACAACGGGTGTATCATCTCCGATTCGGTTGGGTTGGGGAAGTCGTTCATCGGTGGTGAGTTGCTTCATGACTATCGCCAAGGAGGGGATCGCTGTCTCCTAATCGTCCCCGCAAACCTGACCGAGCAATGGATTGATCTCCTCCAGGATCAGACCGACGAAGATGGAAACCCGTTCTTTGGGCTCCAAGTTGACGGAAAGCATCTCGATGTCATGTCGATCAGCAAGTTTCAGAACCTCTCCTACGAGGAGGTTCAGGAACTCCGAAACGGTTACGATGTCGTTCTAATCGACGAGGCACATCGTTTCAGAAACTTCGGAAAGTGGCGTCCAAATCCCGATCACGAGGATGATTACAAGGGAACGCGACGTCACGCAAATCTCCGACAGCTTCGCGGGAAGACGATGATTTTGTTGACGGCGACGCCGATTAACAACTCTGCGACCGACCTGAAAAATCTCATCTCGCTGTTTACCGGTTCGGAAGAGCTACGAAACAAGGCGAGTCTCGACTTCAGCGCGTTCGACGAATATATCGACTTAGCCGAGCAGCGAAAACGGATCGCAGCCGACAAAGAAGAAGCCTCCGAGGAGGAGAAACAACAACTAACGGATCAGCTCCAACGGCGCTCAAAGGAGATTTCCAAGATGCTGAACGAGGTGATGGTCCTCCGGACCCGAAAGCACGTCAAGGACGAAATCCTCGACGAGGAAGACTTCGAGATGAGCTTTAAACCTCCACATCTTTCCAAGGAGGAGTATTCTCTCCCGCCTGCGTATCAACCGATCTATCGGATGCTTCCCGATGTTATGGATGCGCTCCACCTACCTCATATTACAATCAGGAACCCGCAAGGTGGTGGGACACTGAAAGCGCTTTATAAGCTAAATCTACTCAAACGCCTGGAATCATCCACCTATGCGTTCGTCCAGTCGCTCGAAACCCTCCACGAGAGTGAGCGAGCACTCCTCGGCCTACTTGACTCCTTACCCGAAAACGAAGACATTGATGCACTCCATGACTTCCAAGCTGACAACGATGGAGCAACACTTAATGACTTCGTCGAAGGAAAAGATGCCGCAGAAGACCTCGAACAGACGTTAGAAGAGTTCGGATTTGATGCGGGAGTTGTACGAGCCGATGGCGGAGACGAAGACACAGAGCTTGCCGACGCGACCATAGGCGAGGTTAAAACGTACATTCGGGAGGATCTGACCCTTTTGGCGTATTTCCTTTCACAGTTCATCGGTGATGTCGCCCATGATACTGGGGCAGTCAGCGATTATGCGGTTGAAACGCGACAGTGGTTGCATGACCGCGACGTCGGTGTCATTCCGAATGTTTCTGAGGAGGAACTCAACCCTATTCTCTACCCCAACAGTGATTTGAGTGACGTCGATGGGGCAACCCGTGAGTTTTACGAAGCGGTTTTCAGCCTTCGAGAGTTCCGTGATCCGAAGATCGAACGACTTGGTGAGATCCTCGCCGGATACGACAAGAAAGTACTCGTCTTTACGCAGTACCGAGCGACCGCGGAATACGTCTATCGGACGCTCCGTAATGATCCCGGGACACCACTCACCGACGCGAATAGCGCCGTCGTCAAGGGCGGCGACGAAAACAAGCAGGAGATCATCAAGCGATTTGCACCGGAAGCATCGGGATATCAGCGAACGCTCGCAGAATCCGACGAAAGCGAACTCCAATACGTCATTGCGACCGACACGCTCAGTGAAGGGGTTAACCTTCAGGATGTCAACGTTGTCGTCAACTACGATCTGCCGTGGAATCCAATGCGGATCGTACAACGTGTTGGTCGCGTGGATCGGATCGGGAGTACGGCGGACAAGTACGTGCACAATTTCTACCCCGACGGCGACATCGAAGCTGCAATTAAGCTCCTTGAACGTCTTCAGGCAAAGATCAACGACATCGCATTGATCGTCGGCAAAGAGAACAATATCCTTGATCCAAACGAGGATCAGGTTCTCGAACGAGCTGGCGTCGAAACCGAGAAGACGATCGGTGAGCTCGAAGTCGAGGAGATCGAACGCTCCTTGCGAGAGTCGCGTGCAGTAGACGACATCAACGAACTCGACGACGCGAGCAAGAATCCACTTCTCCGACACGCTGGCAGCGATGAGAACGCTGCTTACGAGCGATATCTGCTGAAAAACGAACTCAACGAAGAGTACGAATTGGAAGCAGATGACTTCGAGTTCGCCGAAGGCTACTTCGAGGACGATCCAGACGATCGAGATCTCTTGTACACAAATGTCACAGACATGGATGCAGGGCCGCCAGCGGGCGTGTTCGGGTTAGCCCACCTCTGGTTCGACGAGGAGGACGAATCGCCACTCGGACGAGTACAACGAGCGTTCTACCACAGACGGTTCGGAGGCGACGTCAAGGAGACTCACGTCCGTATGCTACGGTTCCAACCCGATACCGACGGAGAGCCAATTCGCAAGAATGCGGAGACCTCACGTGTACTCGAAAATCGAGAAGCGATCGAAGATCTCATCGAGAAACGGTTAGAGTCGATCCGAGAAAGTCAGGTCGAAGGTGCATTCCTGCACGGCGGAGATCACTCCAAAGAGCAGGAAACGTTGATCAGCTTCTGTAGACAGTATATCGAACCCCGATTCCAGGACGAACCAACGTCGGGAGATTACGACAGTGCCAGCGATCGTGCGAAGGCTCTACGAAGCCGGCTGGGAGAGGTTGGACTCAAGAACACAGATGAGGATCAGGTTCTTCGAGACCGTTTCCGCCATAATGATCAATACGAGACGCTACCGGACTGGCCGGTAGAGGAATTCCTCAATGCGCTGGAGGAGTTCCTTGACGAATATGTGGCTGAATCGACCGAGTATCAGGAGACGTTAGTCGGCGAGAGCGAGGTTCGGGCTCGGTTGGTCTGCTGGGGAGTCGTGGGCTCATGAATAAATAGCCGATAATAGTCGGTCATATAATCCATGGCATGGGCAGAAGCGTTGTTATAGATCTGAAGCGGGTCGGAGGTCTCTCCATCGGAGGTGTTCGGTTGTGCCATCGTCAATCTGGACGTTAAACAGATACGAGTCGCGTGAATCCCCTGTTTCTTGGCCAGCGTCATCCTCGAATATTTCGACGATTGTACCGTGTTTTCGATGGAGTCGTTCATGATCGGGATCGTCCTTATCCGGAATATCGACTCGAATCCGATCTCCTACCTCAAATCGTCTCATTGGTTGCTCTTACTGCTACTCTACCCTGTCAGTTACGGCTAATACAGGTCAACAGGAGTTGCGTGACTCTTTCGATAACACGCCAGAGAAGACTGTTCGACACCCGTAGATCTACCAATCAATATCTCCCACTTCCGTTTTGCGTAACTCTGTAAGTGTCATGTCGTATTTTGTATGCCGCCAGTATGGGTATCCGTTTACGTTGAACTCACGGCCAGTAGTCTCTTCGAGAACCGTCTGTGCGAGTTTCGTAAATGAATACTCAGCGCCGTTTTCGAGCCACTCTACGTTATCACTTCGTCCCGTCTTCCCAGTGATTCGTCCGCGCCAGAAATCGTCATCTGGATCAAAACGATGGTCGGCATCATCAGGAACACTCCCTTCATCAAACACTACGATATCACCTTCTTCGACGATCCCTGCTTCCAGAAGGACGGTAATCGCTCGTTCAGCGCGGGTTGACGACCGGCTTTGTTGTCGCTCCTTCTCCCGACGTTTCGCCATGTACTCTTCAGCTTCTGGAATCGGAAGCATACGGCGAGAACTCACATAGACGTCCTCACCTTCCGTACGATGCGCTTCGAGTTCTACACAGGTGATGTCCATGCCGAACTCTCGTTCGAGCCAGATAACTGGCGTAGTAATTTCGGGCCCGAAGCTACCAGCTGCGAGGAGAATCCGAGGCCTATCGTCGAGTGCAAACTCAGCATAGCCGTCACCAGTTATGGATGCAACCTCGTCACCGAGAAATTCGGCAAACCGTTCCCCGACATCTTCCGGGGTGAGTTGTTCGTGATCGCCGCGTTCGTTCCAAAAGGTTCGATAATCCTGCTGGAGTTCCTCAGCGCTGATCGTGGAACAGTAACTGGCGTATTTGATCGCCTGTAGATCAGTCGTGTTGTCTGCTCTGTCTCGCTTAAGTTCGACGACGACCAGTTTCCCCTCTGGATCAAGTGCAAGCACGTCAGGCCGCTCAGTGGTCCTGTCGAACTTGGCGTACTGGGACGCGACGACGAGCAGTTCTTCTCCAAGCATAGACGGGTTCTGGATGATCCACTCCTCGATGTTTGCCTCCGCGACATCGATGGCTTCAAAGCTAGTGCGGGAAAGAGAACGAACGTCGTCACCGTCGATATGAAATACCATTACCGCAGAGTTCTCAATAAGACGTAATCAAATTACGGCTACTCACATGGCCCGATATCGGTCAATTCGTCGTACTTGTCTAGCACCATCTCGAAATACGGCTCATCCATCAACCGTGGGTTCTCAACTCGGTGGAAATCGTTGAGGACAAACTCCGTATCTTCACGATTGAGCCCATAGGCATGGAATGCAGCGGCGTCAATTTCGGCTTGTGAGCGACGACGAGCCTGCTCGTCTACAGCTGGCTTGATGCCGTTTAGCCGATCTCGCATCTCTTCGAAATCTTCACCGTAACAATTGAGGCGAGCTGCTCGTTCTGAGATGTAATGGAACCATTCAGTGCCTTTGGTGAGACGAGGAATTTGACTCTCCTCAAACTTGTACTTGACAATGTGAGTCTCAATTTTCCGCCTCATTAGGTAATCAAACGGGATGCTATTAAGCAGGCCGAGTGCTGCAAATAGCTCTCTATCAGAGAAGATTCTTTTATAGGCTGAATGAAGACTGTCCGATTGTAAATCATTTTCATCTGGTTCAATGTAGTATGGCCGAAACGATTGTAGCGTTTCTAAACATGCCGTTCCGGGAGGAATCACCGCTGCAACGAGTGTACGCTCATTCGTCGAATTTGTAACGTTCCGATATCCAATTCGATATTCCGTGAAGTCAGGGAGTAAATCACTAGGTTTTAGCCCCCTTCCCCGCTTTTCTTTCAGAAGATCATTCACAAACTGCTTCTGCGATTTGCTAGTTTCCGGTCCACCGAAGTTGTTGTAAATAGCTTTTTTGAGCCGTCCCTTGTTGAATGCCTTCTGTCGGATTCTTGCCCTAGCACTCTTATCCGGATCCTCAGATTCTATACTCCAGTATCTCGGCCCATCTAACTCTTTATCAATCTTATTATCGTGTAGATACTGGTGGATGTTCGCACCTCCATATATCGGATAATCTCCTTCATTTTCGGTTTCAACAAACCTTCCCTTATCTGTAGGTTCGTGAAGTTCCTTAGTTACTAAGTCACCCCACCAGGCGTGTTCCTCTTGATTGCCTACTGGTGGGTGATCTAAGATTTTCTTAAGCACATTTGCTTGCTTTTGAGATGTGACTGAAGGGAATATTCCGGCACCCGGAGAAAAGTTCTCAAGAACTGACCTAGGTATTTCTACAGATTCGCTGTCAATATATTTGAGTATCTCAGTATCTGTATGGCCAAAGGTTCCAATAACAGACTCTGTTCTGCCAGATGATTTGAAAGTTATTATTCCAAATTTGTACTGGCCGTGTATCTGCTCAAAAATACCTTTGTTTTCAAATCCTACAACTGATTCTAATGAATTCTCGTCAAGAAGATGTCGTCGTAGATCCTTCGCAATTGCTCCTGTGAATACAAAACCTGGTAAAATTAGGCTAACATAGCTCTCACCAGAAACGATATTAAACGTCCTTTCAAGGAAGAGAGCAGATAGATCATTTTCACTTGCGATAGTCTGGCCAGCGATTTTGGGTGTTTGTAACTGGTATTCTTGACTGTTGTTGAAAAAGTCCGCTCGCCACTCTAGATTTAGTTTATACTCTTCCCAATCATCATGCACCTCCTCACTTTCTAATAATTGTTTCTGTATCTCATCCTTCTGGTCAGCATTATATGTCCGAAATGTCTCATCATATTTTGAGAAGAAGTCATCTCGATTAGGGCTCAAAACCTCCCATGGAGGGTTTCCGATTATTATGTCAAATCCTCCGTCCCTGTATACAGGTGCAAACTCCAATACCCAATGAAAAGGGCAAAAATCTTTAATTTCATCCAAGGAGATCTCTGTTATTCCAGAGTCATAGAATTGTTCGAGTACCTTCTTATCCAATTCTTCACTATGTGACTCAATTCTTGCTTCAGCTAACTTCCGGGCATTTGTCGCCTCTTTTGCACTCGTAGAACCCTGATGACGCTCAATCGCTTCAATTACATCCTCATACATTTCCTTAACACCGGTTCCTGTGCCGCCGCCGTAGTTCGTTAACGCTGCATCGCCATCCGCATTTGCTACTTCAACGATCTCGGTGAATCCGATCAGTGAGTTCCCTTGGCGAATGTTGAAGTCGATATTTGGAAGCGGTTCAACCTCATTCGGTTCGTCCTCTATATCTGCAACCATTGAAAGCCACAGTCGAAGTTTGCAAATTTCGACAGCACCGTCGTCAATGTCTACGCCATATAGGTTGTTCAGAATAATCTCTCGCTTAGCGTAGAGCGTCTTACTCCCCTTGCGACTCTGTATATCTTGTAGTTCATCTCGCGTCCGACTCGATAATTCCCAGCTACGGCCCTCCTGCTCCAGTTCTTCAAAGAATTCCAAACACTGAAGATAAATATCGAGTAACACATCTTGAGCTGCCAGTAGGAATGCTCCGCTACCTACTGCTGGGTCAAGCACTCGTGCATCTTGAAGAATATCGAAATAGAGCGTTTCTACGTGATCAGTCTGTACGTCGGCTGTTGGCCCTTGCTGAGTGATTGTCCCTCCGTCAGCTACAACTTCATCACCAGTCGTCTTTGCATCGAGACTGCTCAATGCGAAGATGTCGTCAATCTCTTCGTAGTCGGCATCAACGGCTTCGTTTAATTGATCCAAGAGATAGGGATGAATAGAACGGCGGGCCATGAACCCGGTGATCTCTTCGGGCGTGTAGTACGCGCCCATCTCCTTCTGGTTCACTGTCTGCTCGAAGATGTGACCCAAGACCGCAGGGGAGAGATTCTTCGGATCGACGATATCCAGCCGCTCATCAACGTTCCAGTTCCACTCCGAGAGGAAGTCCAGAATCCGACCGAACAACTCGTTCGTCTCCTCGGCTGACTCACCCAGCTTAGCGTTTGGAAATTCCTCTTCGACGGGATTCGTGGTGAACAACCCACCGTTCAGATATGGTAGACTGCCGAATTCCGGATCTCGCTTCCCTTCAGCGAGAAGATCGAAGAACAGCGGATCGTAGAACTCCTCATACACATCCTCATCCTCGCCAGCGACCCGTTTGTGATGTTCGTGTAAGTACTCGGGATTCCGATCGAGGAGGCGCTTCTCCTGGATGAAGTAGAGAAAGATCATCCGATCGAGCGTAACTTGGACATATCGCTGTTTAGCGTCGCCTCGATCGTCTGGGACGCCGCTTACTTCTTGGACGAGTTCCGTCCGAAGCTTCTCGAAGTCCTCGTAGAACTCCTTGACGATTTGCTGTGTGTCGTAGAGATCTCCATAGATAGCAGCGGTAGAACCGTATTCGATTTCGTTGAGTTTCTGGAGAATGGTATTCTTCTCACCGCTATCGCTAGTGAACTGCGACTTGCTGAACGAGAGCTTCTGGTGTTTGATCTGGCCGTGTTGCTGGCCAAAGGTTCGAACTCGCGTGATGAACGTGAATTCCTCGAAATCGTTTGTCGCAACGAGATTCGTATGCCGGCGGTCGGTGTCTTCTGGTTTGAAATCCGTTGCAGATTCTCCGAGTCCAGCCCGTACAAGGACGATGAACTCGTCATCAGCAAGTTGGAGTACTAACTCGTGATCGTCACCGAGATTGGGGCGAGGTTTTAGCCCGCGTTTTTCGAAGGAGGCTGCAATATCCTGTAGAGAGTCCCAGCTGGCAACATCGGACGCGGTGATCTGCTGGAGAGTCATGGCGAATCGGAGACACTCATTGCATAAGAAATGTATGGTAACCTGACTACAATGACTACTCTCTCTGTAGACTATTTTTTGCTCCTATCCGGTAAAATACCCTCTCCCGTTAGTTACGCTGGATCTGTATCCGGTTCTTTCGAAACACCGATGCCATATTCATCAAGCTGGCGCTGCTTACCAATTTCAGCAACCACACGTTCCTCGCATTCGTCCCTCAATTCGTCCTTCATATCCTCGATTCGCCACTCAACCCATTTGTCCTCTAAGACCCTTTCAAGATCGTCTTTGGCTGTATAGTTCGAGACAATTTTAAACTCAGCACGATCATCTTCCCACTCAGACAGGAAGTTAATCCGTTTTCCAGCCTCGATCAACTCGTTAACAATCTCTGAGATCCGTTCGTCGGTATAATTCAATGCGCTGTTAGAAACGTACTCCTCTATATCCTCCCGGTCAATACACGGGTGTCGGTCTTCTACCCGGCGTGATTGCACGACAACGCGCAATCGATCAACGATGATCGATGTTGGCAAGACGTCCGCTTGTCCAAAACTCGTCGTCACCCGATCTAATTCTCCATTCAACGACGCCACATCGTGTGTATGTCTTCGATCAAGCTCTTCGAGCATCGCATCCGGGTCTTCGGCTTCGAGGTTGTCAGGAAACGATGTTGGCCTAGCTTGACGGATCCACAGGGTGTCTGAATGCGCATCCACCACCCACGTGATGAACTCCGCGCCTGTCTCGATAATCTCTTTAGCGATCTTATCACCGTGGTTGACGTACGTCACCACCACAAATTCCATGTGGGCAATCTCACTACCGAGATACTCCTCCTCAATGTACCCCTTGTGCTCCTTGGCTACCTCTTTGCGTTCCTGTAGTTGATTCACTACGGTTGAAGCACTGGCCGGAATCGATGATTTCGCTTCACCGAAAATCACGCTCCCATCGAGGTTCCAAAGTAGAAAATCGAAGTTCGGGACGCCAAGTTCCTCAAGTGGTTCAGCGGTGATGAATTTGTATCCAGCGGGTTCTCCCTGCGCGAATGGGAAGATTGAGTAACTGATGAGTTTTCGATGATGGCGCTGGACGTCAATTTCCTCACGGAGGTTTTCGCGCTTGGATTGCTCCGGGAATTCTCGAAGCTTATGATGGATGCACTTACCGTACAGTCCACGGTATTTCGTTTCTTGACCCTCCAGCACCGATTCGGGAGGATCAACGTTTGTCATATTAGGCCGCAGTCTGTGATTCGTAAAGTTTCATCTTCGCGCCACCGTCCAGCATCTGAATTACGGCTAGGTAAAACTCGACGAGAGACGGGAACGAACAGTTATGTTTTGGAACGATTCGCATCGATTCTTCGGTTGCACTAACGTTGAACAGTGATCCTCTATTCTCGTCTGTTACCTGCGCGGAGAAGTCGAGTGAGCCGGCTTGTTTCGTGACATCGGTGAAACTAAAATTCAGCTCATCACTATTTTTGGTGCCTTTGATGAAACTCTCTGCCTGCATCAACGTCACTGGGTGATCAAAATCTATCTCACCAGAACTCACCTCCGGCACTTGGATTTTCAAGTTTCCCGGCTCCACCTCCCGCTTCTCGAACTTGATCTGGTTCGCTACATCGAGCAATTCGAGCACGTTCACGACAACTTCACTCAGCAGTTCGAACAGGATGTTGAAGCTCTCTTGATTGACGGTCTCTAAAGTGAATTTGCCAGAGGTGTCAATCCTGATAGAGACGTTTTCGTGTTCGTACTGGATACGGGTTGGGACGACACCGTATTCATCGCGGAAGTCGTCAAGTCGGTCGCGGCCGTCCAATCCTTTGTATTCAATCTCACGATTGACATCTGGTCGGGTTCGAGCATCTGCCAGACTTGGGACTCGTTTTGATTTGAACTCGGAAATCCGCATATCCTCGTAAGTACTGAGGACGATCTCGTTCATCGTCTGAAAGTCCTCAGTCATAATCGGCATCGGCGACAGGCAGTCACTGTGTTCCGAGACGGGACGTAAGGCCTGTCGAATTGCTTCCTCGGTTTCAGCAGTAACAACCATCTGGAGGTCGTCCTTGTATTCTCCGACGTAGAATTTGGCGGGTTGCTCAGCACCTCTTCGGTTTCTATACTCCCCAACGAACTTCGTGATACCTCCTAGTTCTTCAATTTCGTAGTGTTCGTCGAGGTATTCTCGCCAACCGTCGTCAGAAAGATAGAGGAATGATTTGATGCGTTGACCGTGGTACCCCTCTAGGACGGACTCAGGCGAGTCAAAGATGACTCGGCAGAATTCCTTGAGATTGTATTGTCCTTCGGGTATATGCATTAGGGCACCTCACGCAGCGTTGCTTGGTTAATGTGTAACACCCGACCGTATATTAGTTCCCCATTCGATGTGAAAGTGGAAATCGGCCGATTTAGTACCGTTTCCTGTACGAATTCCCCGTAGTCAACTAAGGGCCTCTAAATGCCGCTCGTCCTCTTCCGTAAGCAATTGGACGCTGTACTCGTCTTCGAGCTGTTTGATCTGTCGGAAACACTCCGCGGCTCGTTCTTCCTCCCCGCGTTCGAGATAGTGGGTCCCCTGCTTTCGTAGCACCTTCGCAGCTCCCGACTTGCCCTCGTACCAGGGAAGCAGTTCGAAGTACCGTTTCTTGGCTTGATCGAGTTGGTCCTGCATGGCCTCAGGGTCGTCGTCTTCGAGCGCGTTCGCTAACGCCCAGTGAGCGTCTGCTAATGACTGTGCGACGTCGTTTCGTTCCGGCTCGGTCTCGGCGGTGTCGTACGCTTCGCGGAGAGACTTGATAGTCTCAATGAGGTGTTGTGGATCGTCACGTTCGTCCACATCCTCTCGCTTGGCTTCTCTTTGGTCGTTAGTTTCCTCCCAGACAATCTCGCCATCTAGGTCGATAGCGTACGACGGATCTGCGCCCGTTTCCGTACTGAACTGGATCTCCCATTCACTGCCTTCCGTTCGAAGCGTAACCTGTCTCGCCTTCTCATGGCGTAACTCGTGCTTCGTCCGTCGGTCACCGGACTCCAAGTCAAATACGTAGACGCTGTCGTCCGGTGGATACGTCGTTACGACCGCATACACGCCGTCCGGCGTAACGTCGCAGTCGGTGATGTCGGCGTTGAAGTAGTGCGTGAGGGGCTGTGTGCCGTCCGGCTCAAAGACGAGAAGTTTCGCCGAATGTTCGTCCGGGTCGAGCGCGTCGATAACGATGGTTCGTCCGGAATCGGCGACTGACGCGGTCGTCGGCTCCGCGATCGTCTCTGTAATCCGTAACCCGGTATCGTCGTAGACGAACACCCGCGCGTCGTCGGGATCGGTACCACGACCGTACGCCACAAGCCACTCGCCGTTCGGCGACCGCTCCACTTGGCACGTGTAGCGTTCCTCCTCGTAGCCAATAACGCGAGCGTGATCTCGATCGCCGGAATCTTCTCCTGATGACCGAGGTTCCGACGCTGACCCATCGACATCGGCGTTTGACTCCGACTCGTCCGATGCTTCCGTGTGCTGCTCCTCAGTACTGGACTGAGACGTATCGATCGACGACGCTTGCTCACCAGACGCTGAATCCATCTCGTCTTTGACCGGGACGGATCGACGTCGCCAGAGATAGACGAGGCCGGGAACGACAGCCACGAACCAAAGCAGCGACGCGAGAACGTAGGCCCACGTGTACTTCGGCCAGTCGGTGACGTCGCCGATCTCACGCGCATCGAGGAACATCGCCGCCGGAAGCGCGACCCACGTCGCCAGAAACAGTAGACCCCAGAGTGCCTCCGGGATCGCCACCACGCTGAAGAAGACGACGACCCAGCCGATCGTCGCCCCCATTACCACCTTATGCCAGTGCGTGGAAGGCGGACTACCCATCTGAGTCGGTTGTTGTGCCGACACATTCGACTCCGACGACGGCGCTCCTGCTTCGGACGAGGTTTCCGGTCGATCGGCCGATTGCTCCGCTGACTGCGAGGTGTCCTCCTCGGGAACGGCTTCGACGAAGTCGAGATACTCAACGACCAGGTCGAGGGCGTCGTGTTCGAGGACAAGTTGGACGAGCTCGTCTCCGTTGATGAGTTTGACGTTCAGTTGGTCGGCGAGTTCCTTCGCCTGGCGACTGTAGCCATTAGTCGTGACGAGCAACACCTTATCGACGCCGTGGTACTGATGACGCAGGCTCGCGTACTGTTGCACCTCGGGTGACCCGACGGTCGTGTTCGGACCGTATCGCTTCGCCTGGATTAGCAGCGTCTGTTCGTAAGGTGTTGCCTTTTCGGCGGTGACGTCTACACCCTTGTCCGCGGCAGCCGTCGAGACTTCCGTCTCCCACCCCATCCGTTCCCAGAGGTCGCCGATGAAGTGCTCGAAGTCGTACGCATCCATTCGTTGGAGGACGGCTTTGAGCTGCGCCGGTGATTCGATCTGACCGCCGTCAGCCGGAAAGTCCTGCGCATTTCCGACTGAATGCCGCCCTTCTTCAATTACCTTTCCTGGCTCGACCGGCTGAGAGTTGGACGTCGAATCCGAACCCGAGTCGCGCATCGATTTGCGGATTAACCGATACACTTCGCGGTAGAGGAAGTAGCGAAGGAACCGTTTCATATTGCTGTGTTGTGGACTGACACAAGTTATCGATTCCGGTGAAAACACCAAACAAACCAATAGACGTGTTCGGGTACCTCAAAAGGCGAAATGACGCTCTTCACGTTGCGGACAAGATTGGTCTGTCTATTGTAGGGGGAAGTACGATTTGTCCAGAGTTATTGCTTATCTAACTAGAGGACCCACCATCGAGTTAGTCTGGCAGCGAGATCTGAACGTCGCATCGCGTATCCTACTACAATCAACATCCTCGGTTGGTCTGCTCTACGCCACAATAGTGAATGATATCTCCAAAATCGCAAGAATACGCGCGCTCCAGCCTCCTGTGAAACAAATAGTCCAAGATTATTTTAACTAAATAAACGTCTTAGCCGGTCGATTACCCGCCTGCTACGAGGGTTTTTAAACAATGCGTCTAAGCCCGGCTTGCAATGCAACGCGTAATCAACCGAAAGGTCTACGACACGGACAGTGCGGACCGAATTGCCAAGCATGGGGCCATAGTAGACAAGGGTGACTTCCACGCCCTCGCAGAAACGCTGTACAAAGACTCGAACGGTGAGTACTTCCTGCATTGTCAAGGCGGTGCGGCTACGGAGTACGCCGAACAGACCCCAAATGGGACAACGTACGGTGAAACGTTAGAGTTGCTCACGAAAGAAGAAGCCCTCGACTGGTGCGAGAAACGCTCTGCCAGCTCAGAGACAGTCCTTGAGGAGTTTGCTGATCTCATCGAGAACGTCAACACCGCACAGTAACACCAGCCAACCAATCCCTTATACCAAAAATGCAACAAAATAACCTCGACAGCAACGAAGACGACCAGACAGCACGAAGACGGGCGTTATCAGAGCCGATCAAGGCGGTTATCGATGAGATCGAGAAGTCAGTCGATGGCATCGCTGCGATCACGCTGAGCCACCCACTGCCGAAAGAGGAGATGCACTCGATGCAGATCATCGTCCACACTGACGATCGAAGCAACCCAATGCTTGATCCGATGCAACACATGACGGTCACCGAAGCGGTGATCGACCTCAAGGATGGAGATCAGGTTGGCATCCTGTACGACATCCACATCATCACGGACGACCCTGCTGCAACGGAGACCGTTAACATAACGCCAGTGTACCGATCTGACGATGTTGAATATGCTGACCCAATCACGGTTGAAGACGGGCTTGATCGTCTCCGGTGGAAGTTGGGGAAGACAAGGGATGAAATCAAATCGACACTACAAGAGGAGGAGTAATCACCAACGCGGCGCAGAGCGGAGCATAAAAAACCCCAGGGCTTTAATTAAATCATAGTGAGGACGTGATCAATAATTTCGTCAATCTTCGAGACAGACCGATCATCCTCTTTTGCAGTCTTGAATACACTAGATATGACTGTCGGGTTCTTTGCTCCCCGAGACTGTTTGTGATATCCGTATTTGTCGCAGCCATCTCGGAGTGCCTCATCGTAGAAATCAGGTCCAAGAGAGGTTCGAATACATTCAGTTAGATTCTCTTGGAAGCAAGCGTGGCGATCATAGACTCCCGAGGGCCAGTCTTCCTCTTCAGCGTCAACAAGACGGAGTAATTGCCTATTGATGATGGCCTCTGACTCATCATCGTAGTCTGAGTCAAACATTACGTAGACAGATCCACCTAATTGTTCGAAAATTATTGCAGGCCGGCCGATTTTAGTTTTCCCATTGCAGGGAAGGACTGCAACTCCCTGAGAGCTAGCAGATAGTGCGCAATAATTTGAGGAGGAGTAGAATTATTGTGCTCAAGCGACTACTGTCGCGTATGCCGCCCGAAAATGCGTCCGGCGACGAGCCAGAATGGGTAGGGGCGTGGAAGGAGCACGCGTCGGCGTTCGATCGGGTGAAGTCGGTCACGATGACGCTTTCGGAGCCCCGACCCGCCTCTTGGATCGCTGAAGAGGCAGCCGTCTCTCCGAATACCGCGCGGGACCATCTGCGCCGACTCATCGATCTTGGTGTCGTGATGGCGACCGAGCAGGACGGGGTCCGCCACTACTATCCGGATCCGCTGTACACGCGACTCCGAGACGTCCGGAAGTTACTCGAAGACACGACAAAACGGGAACTTGCAGAGCAGGCAGTGGCGTTGAAAGAAGATATCGCGGAGTGGAAAGCCGAGTATGACGCTGACTCCCCCGACACACTCCGTGAACGAGCAGCCGTGGACGAGGTCTCTGCTGAGCTGGCATACGAACTGACGCGGGCAGCAAGCGACTGGGAACTCGCCCGGTATCGGCTCTCGCTCGTGCAGGACGCGATCAAGAACTACGACACCTGGACGTCTGACCCGTCGTCGATCACCGTATGACCGGCGACCGGGGTGTGTCGAATAACCAGTCTGACGGTGGCATCCACCGACGCGCTACTTCTGACTCCTCCCGAGGACGTGTTCGCTTCGATGGGGGCTCGGAACTGGGTCGTGATCGACATCGCATTTTGCGGGAGTTACGTGGCGAACTGGCGCGACACCCTGCCGTTTGATCCATTGTGGGGGAACCACCGGACGAGTACCGGGAATTACGGGCCACGCTCGATCCATCGTGGTTCAGGCGACCAACAGAGACCGCGTCTCTCCGGGTAACGTGGATCCCGAATCCATCACCTGGTCCCGAAGCAGCCGACCGGACGAACGATGCCTGGATGCGGAGCCCGATACAGGCGTACTACACCATCCATTACAGCGAATCGGACGGGCTCGACTGCGGATTCCTCTGTGAACCGAACCCTCACGTCGATGGATTACTCCACTATCAGGAACGCGATGACACGAACGACGCGTACACGTACGAGCCGGTCTCGTTCGGTGCACGCTCAGTGTCCGGGCTCCTGTGGCAAGTGATGGACGCACTCGCCGACCGACTTGACAACTCCGAGTGACGCACATACCGGTCCGGCTGCCGAAACGACCACGGTTCGAACGGATCGACGAGAGCGTCATCGAACCGACGTAATTCCCACAACTGCTGCACGGTTGTGAGTGAATTCCACCACTACTTATTTATGTGTAATAACCGTTCAATTACCCGGATTCCCAGAGGGAGGCGACCCGCGTGAAACAGTTGTGTGGGTTCACAAAATATCGTGACTCGAAATCGGCCGATGAAAACCACTATTCGGCTGTTAGAAGTGCTGAGGGTGCGAAAACGACGGAGTTACAAACCGTACGTAGTTCGTATGGGTTGGGGCAGATTTGAACTGCCGACTTCCTCCGTGTGAAGGAGGTATCATAACCGGACTAGATCACCAACCCGCACGAAGCAGTTGCCCTGCGTTCGACTTAAGACTTCCTTTCGCTAGCCGCAACCGTGTCCTGATCATGCGCCCCGTCTCGTCTCCATCCCGTTTCAACTGGTCTCATCGTACGTCGGCGCATCCTCGAGTTCGCCATCTCGGCTGTTGACGACGCGGGCGAACGTAAAGAGCGCATCTGAGAGGCGATTCAGGTACTGGACAGCATCTTCGTTGATCGTTTCAGCCTCGGCGAGCGCAACGGCGCGGCGTTCGGCGCGCCGACAGACCGTCCGGGCGTGGTGCAAGCGTGCGCCGGCGTCGCTTCCCGTCGGAAGGATAAACGAGGTCAGTGGCTCGAGTTCTTCGTCGAAGTCGTCGATCCACGTCTCGAGCGTGTCGATGTGGTCGGATCGAATCGCAGGATCATCCGCCTCGGGTTCGGGCGTTGCAAACTCTGCTTGGATGATGTGGAGGTGGTTTTGGACCGTCTGCAGGCAGTCGTCGATATCGTCGTATTCGGTCGGTCGAATCGTCCCGACGAGGGCGTTGAGTTCATCGACAGTTCCGTAGGCTTCGATTCGCGGGCTTGCTTTTGAGACGCGCGTCATGTCGCGGAGGTCTGTCTCCCCGTCGTCGCCGCGGCCAGTGTAAATCGACATGAACGAAGAGAGGGTCGATGCGCACTTAACTACTGGCGCGGCCTCTCGTCCCGGCGACACCGCACGGTGGTCGGCACCTGAACCAGTACGTTAAACTCACTCGACACGCAACGCCCACGTATGACGATGGAACTCGACCACGAGTGTCCCGACTGCGGGACGGAGAAGACGTTTTACCGCGCAGCGAGTACGACCCTGCACCTTGGAACCAAGGTCAAATGGAGCTGTCCCGACTGTGACTACGGCTTTACGCGGATCAACGGCGATCGCGAGAACCCAATCGACTCGAGCGTTTCGGCCTAAACCGGACTCGAGACACCGCCTGCTTCTTATCATGTCAGCATAGACACGCGCATTTTCTTCCTAGTGGGGTGGAATTTGATGGCACTCTATTTTGGTTTGCAACCGAATATAGAGGTCTATATAGTTCACAGTGGTCCGACGTAGTCATCATAGCATCTCCTTTATCGACGTATCACGGTGAAACAGATATGTTACGCGAGTGGAAACAGTCGGTATCGACTGCCGAGACGCGACGGGCGAATCCGGAACTGGTAACTGCTCGAGGGTCAAGCGTTAGATATCCCCTATGACCGCGAACAGCGGCGGACAACGAACCGTATCGACGTCCGAGGCGGGTGAGACCCGGTCGGATCCGATGACTGACGCGCCACTCGGTTCGCCACACGTTGCCGATCCGATCATTGAATCACGCGATCTTGATGTGTTCTACGGTGAGGATCAGGCCCTCCACGGCATCAACATGGAAATTCCCGAACAGCAAGTGACGGCCCTAATCGGTCCCTCCGGCTGTGGGAAATCAACGTTCCTGCGCTCGATCAACCGGATGAACGACCTGATCGATATCGCACGCGTCGATGGCGATCTTTCTTTCCGCGGGAAAAACGTCTACGACGAGGACGTCGACCCTGTCGCGCTGCGTCGAAAAATCGGGATGGTGTTCCAAAAACCAAACCCCTTCCCGAAGAGCATCTTCGACAACGTCGCCTACGGCCTGCGCGTTCAGGGCAAAGACGGTGCCGATGTCGACGTCGAAGCGGAAGTTCGAACGGCGCTCGAGCGTGCTGCCTTACTCGATGAAGTCGAGCACCAACTCGACGAGAGCGGCCTTGAGCTCTCCGGTGGGCAACAGCAGCGACTTTGTATCGCCCGTGCGATTGCACCGGACCCGGAAGTAATTCTGATGGATGAGCCTGCGAGCGCACTCGATCCCGTCGCGACCTCGAAAATCGAGGACTTGGTCGAAGAGCTCGCCGAAGAGTACACCGTCGTGATCGTCACTCACAACATGCAGCAAGCGGCCCGCATCTCTGATAAGACGGCAGTCTTCCTGACTGGGGGCCACCTCGTCGAGTTCGACGATACGAACAAAATCTTCGAGAATCCCGAGAGCGACCGCGTCGAAGATTACATTACGGGCAAGTTCGGGTAGCCGACTCACCGGTCGCTCGACATTACAGTTTTTGTTTCACTCCTCTCGCTCGTCTCTCTCACTTCTCTCACTTCCCTCCTGCTAAGCCAGAATATCACAGCAGTGTGCCGACGAGAAAGACCAACAGCACGTAGCTGATCACGCCAATCGCCAGCCAGCGGCCGCCGTCGTGATTCCAGACGAATCGAACCGGTGTATCGTCAATGACGCGTTCGCGAAGCGTTCGCGGCTTCCGTCGAATCGCTACCTGTGCAGGCGCGAACACGCTCGAGCGAACCGGCGCGTCGAGTCGCCACGCCGAGAGTTCGTGGATCCCAAAGCGGTGATTGGCAGTGAGGTCCTCCCGGCGGAGCGGTGAACGCTCGCACTCGAGCAGGAAGCCCGCACACGGTTTGCAGAGCGTGAGGTGGTCAGGGAGACTGCCACGAGTTGCACTCGAGCTAGTATCCGGAACGTTGGTCCAGGCGACGAGCTCGTTCGGCTCGCAGTCGTGCCCACAGCGACTGCAGTAGCTGTCGTCCGGACTTTGCATCCGTGCGACGGGGGCGGGTGCCTCAGGTTTGGGAAAGAGCGGCGCGTCGTCGCGGACGTCGTCAAACGACTTGTTTGTCTGGTGGATGACACCGTGGCAGGGCCGACAGAGCGTCAACAGGTTCGACAACTCGTCCGGGCCACCCTGTCCGCGCGGGATGATGTGGTGAGCCTGCAGCGTGCGGTCGTCGGCCCCACAGCGGGTACAGGCGTAGCCATCGCGACGGAGCGTCTGTCGGCGAAGCTCTTCCCAGCCCTCGCCGTAGCCGCGTTGGTCCGCCTCGCCGTCACCGGTGCCCATTCACTCATCCCTGTGCGAGCAGCGCTCAAAATACCATCGGCGCGCCTGCCTAGAGGCGGAAGAAACGTCAGAACCGGCCAGAACCGCTGTCTCAGCGCACTCGAGTAAAGAGATACTCAGCACCCACAAACACGAGCATGACGAGACAGCCGAACACCCATGCGTATCCGGCTGAGACGCCCGCGGCGGAGGCGACGCCTGCGATGATGACTGCGCTGGCGACGATGACCCACGACAGTTCCCGCGGATCTTCGGTCCTCCGGAACCGACCGACAAGCCGCTCGCTCCAGGCGTGCGAGTCGGAACTCGTGTGGCTCGTCGCTGACTCACTCGTCGGCGAGTCTGGGGAGTTCATGGGTGGTTTGACACTCCACGGTTAAAAATAGCCATCGGAAACGCTACTCCTGCCGCCGTTCCGCAGCAGACAGCCACTCGAGGCGCTCTGGCGTCGGCGGATGCGTCCGAAACAGTTTGTAGAGGCGTCGTCGGAGCCACCAGTAGGATGGCTCTTGTTGGCCTTCGGGGCCAAGCATGATCTTCTCGGGTTCGTCAGGCTCGAGCGAGAGGATCGACAGCGAGGAGACGGCCGCTGCGTCCCGGAGGTCTCGCGTTGGGGTCGCCGTAATCTCATCATCGAGGCGCTCGAGGGCGCTTGCGAGTGCGGCTGGGGAGCCGGTGACGTTGACGGCGGCGCGATCTGCGGCGCGTTCGCGCTCTCGAGAGAGCTGTGCCGTGATGCAGCGGCCGAGAAACGAGACGACCAGCGAGAGAAGCCCGAGCGGGACGGTCAGAATCGAGAGAAACGCAGCGTTCTTGTCGTCGTTGTCGTTGATTCGTTCGAATCGCGAGACTAGGCCGTCGGCGAGCACCACAGGGGCCGAGACCGCGGTCATCACCATTGCATCGCGATTGGCGACGTGGGCGAGTTCATGGGCCACGACCGCCTCGAGTTCGGCCGTCGTCTCGAGTGACTCGAGTGCGCCGCTCGAGATGACGAGATGGATGTTCGACGGGCGAAAGCCGACCGCCATCGCTTCGGGCGTGTCTCGGTCGGCAATTGCGATGGTCGGCTTTGGAACGTCGAGTTGTGCCGCGACTCGAGTCGTGAGCTGCTCGAGTTCTGGTTCTGAGTCGGGGCCGATTGGACGAGCGCCAGCCAGCGCTTCAATCGTGTCTTGTTGTCGGTACTCAACGTAACCGAGTACGCCCAACAAGATGATAGTCCAGATGGTTGCTGGCCACGTCGCCGGCGTAAACCCAAAGAGTGTGAACAACCCGAAGAGGAACGCCCAGACGCCGACGAGGAAGACGGTGACAATGATAAGGAGGGCAGTGATCGCAGTTGCCATCCGAAATCGAAGACCGAGTGTTGTGGCGGGCATCTATCGTGACGACTGATTGGCGTATGGACTCTTGATACTACCGGACAGTATCGTTGCCCTGTAGGACGGGGAGTCCAACTCAATCGATTATCGGCCTTGTCACGCGGTCGCAGAGCGCAGACTCAGGCCGCATCGACCGAGCCATCCGGCCGTACTGTGACAACCGGCACCGGAGCCGTCTGGACGACTTCGTTCGTCACGCTGCCGATGAGTCGGCGCTCGAGGCCGCTGCGGCCGGCGGTCCCGATGACAACCATGTCGGCGTCGATCTCGCCCGCGTAGGTGGCGATTTCGTCGGCTGGTTTTCCGACGCGAACGACCGGTTCGGCCGGGATTCCAGCGTCTTCGGCCAGTTCGACAAGCTCTGTCGCCCAGCCAGCCGCCAGCTCCGTGACATCGTCTTTCGTTTTTGGGGGTGGACCGCCCACTGAGGAAATCTGTGTGAGATTCAGGTCGCCAACGGCGAGTGCGTGAATCGTCGCATCCATTTTTGCCGCGATATTGAATCCGACTTCAGCTGCATTCTCAGCGTATTCGCTTCCGTCCGTCGGGATAATCATCGCATTTCCCATTGTTTGTGTTCTACTCGAGTGATTATGAAGACACTCGTATAGTCGTTGCTGCTGGTGCAGTTTTTCGTACGTACCCGACGCGAGTGGG
The DNA here is from genome assembly GCF_011043775.1 of Natronolimnobius sp. AArcel1. NCBI lineage: Archaea > Methanobacteriati > Methanobacteriota > Halobacteria > Halobacteriales > Natrialbaceae > Natronolimnobius > Natronolimnobius sp. AArcel1. The sequence continues at coordinate 276,490 of NZ_JAAKXY010000003.1, forward strand.
CCAGTGCTCGTCTCCACGGCGTGTTTCGCCGAGCTACAGCGAGCACAAGCTATATTGCCACCCGGAAAGGTCGGTGGACTATGGCTCGGAAATCCTACCAAGAGAAACTCGAGGAACTCCGAGAGGATATCCTCTACATGAGCGAGGTCGTGATGGAACGACTTCGCATGGGGCTCGATGCACTCGAGCAGAAAGACGAAGCGCTCGCTGAACAGGTGATTAAGGGCGACGGCGAAATCAATCGGATGTATCTCGACCTCGAGCAAGACTGTATTGACCTGCTCGCGCTGCAACAGCCTGTTGCCAGTGATCTGCGATTTATCGCTGCGTCGTTCAAAATCATCACCGATCTCGAACGAATCGGCGACCTCGCAGTCAATCTCGGCGAGTATACGTTTGAGTCCGAACAGGACCTGTTCCCCGACGTCGACGTCCAAGCGATGGGCGAGATGACTCTCGAGATGGTCGAGACGGCGATGATCGCTTACGACACGGAAAATACCGACAGCTGTCGCGCGCTGGCCAGTCGCGACGACGACCTCGATCAGTTCGCCGAGCGTGCAAGCGGCATCGTCGTCCGGGACCTGATCGAACGCGAACTCGAGGAACCTGAGGAAGTCGAGCGACTCTTACAGGACGTGTCCCGACTCCTGCTGACGATTCGTGATCTCGAGCGTGTCGGCGATCATGCGGTCAACATCGCGGCACGGACGCTGTATATGGTCGAAAACGACGACGAACTCATCTACTGAGTTCTCTCTGGTCCTGTGTTAGGTCGAAATAGTCGCTGCCACATCGGCACAGACGACACTGATCCGTGTGGCTACGATTCCTCAGTCTCGTCCTGCTGGCAATTGGAGCCGTTCGTTGTCGAGTTGTGATCGGTCGTGGCACAACTCGATGTAGCGCCGGAGAACACGGAATGGGTGTGCTGCCAGCAAACAGTCTGTGCAGTCTCTGATCGACTCAGTCCTGTTTCGGACAGGTATCACGACTTGCGTCGGTCACGGAGCGGCATAGTCATATCCCTCGTGCGTTTTGTTGTGTTTGCGATACTGCGACACCACGCTGTGTCAAACCCTCGAGATGTGACGTATGGCCCGGGAAGCGCCAAAAATCGATCGGCGAACAAACCGCGCGCACTCGAGTGTACCAGCCTCTGTCGTGACAGTGACTGTCCCTCGAGGCGCAGGTAGCGGGTCCCCCGATCTAGAGGTCGTCGTCCTCGTCCTCGTCTTCATCGGGGTCCTCTTCTTCATCGACCGGATCCTCCTCTTCCTCCTCTGCGGGGTCATCCCCATCATCGACTGGGTCTTCCTCTTCACCAGGCCCTTCGTCGCCACAGCCAGCAAGTGCGGCCGCGCCAACAGCGCCACTCAGTGCAATCAGTCGTCGTCGACTTAGTCGATCAGTCATGTATCACCAGAAGGGACACGCGGGTCATCAAGAGAATGCGTGTCCTAGGACCCATTGTGCCGACTGACACTCAGACCAAGCAACTCTTACGCGGTCTGACTGCTAGCCCTCGAACAGATACGCCAACACACAGGAAACGGGGTCGAAATCCACGGCCGTGAGACGGCTCTGTGGACTGTTTCAGACGCGAAAATTGGAGTTACCCTCGCTGTGGAATGGCCGAGCACTGGAACGCGACGAAACAGTCTCGAGTCAGTGACGTTATTTAAGTACCATGTCGCCTGGCGCTCGAGACGACAGCGGGCGTCTTTGGAGGCGTTAAAACAGAGACAGGATGGAGTCTCAGTCGTCTTTGCCGACGCTGATAACCTGGAACAGCGAGTAGACGGGGACGCCGTTGATCTCTTCGACGCCTTGTTTGTCTGCAAGGACAACGCAGGCAAGTGGCTCGCCACCCTCTGCGCGGATCGCCTCAATCGTCTCACGCATCGTGGTTCCGCTCGTGATCGTATCGTCGACGACGTAGCACTCGCGGTCACGAATCGTCGCAAAGTTCCGTGAGAACGTGCCACCCAGATCCTCGATATCGCCTTCTTCCCACTGGTGTTTCGCAGGCGTGTACGACGCCATATCGCTCTCGAGTTCGCGGGCGATGAGCGTCGCGATTGGACCACCGGCTTTCTCGATGCCGACTGTGAGGTCGACGTCTTCACCGTGTTTGGCGAGCAGGTCGGCCATCGCCGTTGCAATGTGGCCGAGTCGCTTGCTGTCTCGGCCGATGGCCGACCAGTCAACGTGGATGTCCTGTGGCCCGCCACTTGAGGTGGCGTCGGTCGCGCCATTGCCCGATGGTTGTGTCGTCGTTCCGCTGCGTTCGACGAGCCAGCTCGCCGTCTCACGGGAGACGTTCAGTTCGTCTGCAATCTCGCCCTTCGAAAGCCCGCGGTCTGCGAGTTCCGCCGCGCTCTCGATGAGGTCGTCGACGTTTTTCATAGGCGACGCTTCGAGCGCCGTTTTTATAGTCGTGTCGTCGTCGGCTAAGTGTTCGCACACAGACGACATCCGTCCCGCCTCGAGACGGCGCACATCCCTCGGAGAGAACTGCAAACGATTATCCCGCTGCCTCCGACAGGTGGTATCATGGAGCGATACGATCTCATCTACCGGCTCTACGACGAGTACGACACGAAGACGCTACGCGAGTATCAGGAGTTCGTCGACGTCTTCCCGGCCGTCGACTCGCGTGTCGCCCTCGATCACTGGCAAGAAGCAACCGAAGAACTCGAGGCGCGAAAAGACGAGATTCGCTCAGACTTTGCGGCTGGTGAGACCTTTGCAGAGGTCGCCTCGTGGGCCGACCGCGATCAGGCTTTTACCGCGCTCGATCTCGAGGCCAAGTACGGTCGGGCGGTGAACGTGCTTGTCCTCGATGTTGACGAGACGCTGCGCTCGGCCGGTGGAACGGACAACGAAATTCCCCGTGAGACGCTGCACGTCCTAACGGAGTTTCACGAGGCTGGCGTTCCAATCGTCATCTGTACAGGCCAGACCTTAGAGAACGTCAAGGGGTTCGCGATTCAGGGATTGGGCAGCGAAATTGTGCATTCGGGCGACCTCTCAATCGTCTACGAGGCCGGCACTGGCGTCTTCACGCCGGGCCACGGCGCAGAGACGAAGCAGTTGCTCTATGAGGACTTAGACGAGGAGATTCGGACGGTTTTCGACGACGTTCGCTCCCGGATACTCCCAGAAGCGCCCGAGACGCTCCGCCGGGGTTGTCACCTACAGGGGAATGAGTTCAACGTCACGATGAAACCCAACTACGAGACCGGGTCGTCGGACGCTCGCGACGTCATCGACGAGGCGCTGGTGTATCTCATCGACCTGCTCGCCGACGCCGTCAGCGCAGCCCTCGAGTTGGACGGTGAGGCTGATGACGACAGCGACGACGGGAACTCCGAAATCAGCGACGAAACTATCATTGACTGGACCCGTGCGTTCTACGCCGCACAGGACCCCGAAATCCGCGCCGTCCTCGAGAGTGAGGGGGTCTATCCTGACCGGGACGCTGACGACGTCCCAGCCCAGATCGCAGACACACTCGAGCGCATCGACGTGGCCTACTACGAGGCTGATGCCGCCGAAATCGGTAGCCTCGAGTTGAACAAGGTCGTCGGCGTTGAACGCGCACTCGACGTGCTGGGCATCGACGATCCGTTCGCACTCGTGATGGGCGACTCGAAAAGCGACCTGCGCGTAATGCGCTGGGTTGCAGACACCGATGCGGGCATTTCAGCTGCCCCCGAACACGCCTCGAGAGATACTTTAGAGCACGTCCTCGAGACGGATGACCTCGTCTTCGATCAGGGGCAGAGTGTGGACGTGTTGCGGACAGTGTACGCGCTTAATCGTCTGGCACGACTCAACTGATCACCACGGGCGCCAGGAAGGGGCTTGGTGTCGTGTGTCCAAACTGATGTACTTCGCTGACAATCACGCCATCCAGTCACGTTCGTCGCGTGCATGCTCATGACTACCTATCGCTTGTCGACACGATGACCAACAGGACCAACGGGCTCCGTGAGATCATGATCCGGATCGAGTCCCAGTTCGACCACGGACGAGCCGTCGCTGGGGCGTCCATCAGCGCGAGCAGTACATATATTCTCCCGCCGGCCCTACAGTCTCGTAGCCGTGAGCACATACGACGCCGTCGTCTACGATCTCGATGGAACGTTGGTCGACCTCGACGTGAACTGGGGAGCCGTCGCAACCGACGTTTCCGCTGTCTACGAGGATGCCGGGAAAACGCCCCCGGGCGACGGACTCTGGGGAATGCTTGAGGCCGCACCCGAGGTCGGCCTCGAGGCAGCCGTCGAGTCTGCGATTGCAACCCACGAACGCGAGGGTGCACGCACCGCGCCACGACTCGCACACGCCGATGAACTACTCGATCGGACGGTTCCCGTCGCCATCTGCTCACTCAACTGCGAGGCCGCGTGTCGGATCGCACTCGAGGAACACGAGTTAGCAACAGCTGTCGACTGTGTCGTTGGCCGGGATACTGTCGCGACGCAGAAACCGGACCCGGAGCCGCTGTTGACGGCTGTTCGCGCGCTCGAGGCGGAGCCGGCGGAGACGGTGTTCGTCGGCGATTCGCCGCGAGATGAACTGACAGCCGAGCGAGCGGGGACGGCCTTCGAGTACGTGTAGTGGCGGTCCACGCCTGCACTGGTGGGTGGAACAGACTACTTGTCTTGGTGACGTTTCGCGTACGCGAACACTGACAGTGCGACGACGATCCAGACAACGGCACCGACGCGGATGGCAAACTCTGCTCGAGAGGCCCACGTGGGCAGATCAACGTTGATTGAGAGCACTGCGACGAGCGGCGCGCCCACGAGAATCGTGAGGACGAACGTCGTCTGCATGACCCAGCCGTAGTCGACGCCGTCGGGCGTACTCGTTTCGACGGGTTCTGGCACGTTCGACACTCCCGAGGGAGCCATCTTAAGCCTCGCGGGTTCTCTGTTCGGTGTTCAGCGGTGTGTCTCTCACCCAAAAGTCCTTGCTACAGACACACACAGAACGATGCTGTTTACTCGGCGGACGTAAATCTGTGCGTATGCCTACCGTTCGCGACCTCAGGGAACAGGCGGGCGAGGAACCGATCACGATGTTGACGGCCTACGACGCCCCGACAGCCACGGTCGTCGATGAGGCCGGCGTCGACGCGATTCTCGTCGGCGACAGCGTCGGCAACGCCTCGCTCGGCTACGAGACGACACTGCCGGTCACCGTCGACGACATGGCTCGCCACGTCGGCGCTGTCTCGAGAGCCACGGATGACGCCCTCGTCGTCGCTGACATGCCGTTTCTCTCCATCGGCGTCGACGAGAAGACGAGTCTCGAGAATGCCGGTCGGATGCTCAAAGACGAAGGCGCTCACGCAGTCAAACTCGAGAGCGGCCCACACACGGTCGAGTTGACCGAGAAGATGGTCCAGCTTGGGATTCCAGTAATGGCACATCTCGGCTTGACGCCTCAACACGTCAACCAATACGGCGGCTACCCGCGACAGGGAACCGATACGGAAGCCGCAGAGCGCATTCTCGAACTTGCACAGGCCCACGACGAGGCGGGCGCGTTTGCGCTCGTTCTCGAGCACGTGCCCTCGAACCTCGCGGCGCAGGTCACCGAGGCCGTGGAGATGGCGACGATTGGCATTGGGGCCGGGCCGGACTGTGATGGGCAGGTGCTCGTTGTCGACGACGCGATTGGGCTAAGCGAGTGGTCACCATCCTTCGCAAAACAGTTCGGCAACGTCCGCGAGGAGATGGAAGCAGCAGTCGACGGCTACGTCGACGCAGTCGAATCCGGCGAGTTTCCGGCAGAGGAACACAGCCACGAGGAAGCCGACCTCGACGAACTCTATTGAGTCACTCAGTCGAACAGGAGCCGATCGAGGATCGGCCGCAGGAACGACCCACGTCGCGTCTGTTTCGAGTGAACCAGCAAGACGGGCTGTTCAATTGCCGCCGCGAGGCGATCCGAGCGCTGTTCGATGAGGAGATCCGGGAGTCGACGGTGCGTGACGGTACTCACTATCACCAGATCCGAGGACTCGAGTTCTCTTGAGAGCCCAGAGACGCCTTCATCAGTTCGCACAATCGTTGACTCGACGGGGACCGTACAGAGGTCGTCCAGTTCGTCGTGGTAGTCTGCAATCGTCTCGGCTAGTTCCTCGGGTGCACTCTCATCGACGGCAAAGAGGAACCGAATGCGTGCGCCGAGGATGTCGGCCATCGCATTGGCGAGTTCGACCTTCAGCGGGTCGTTGAACGGACTGCGGTCGGTGACGACCGCGATTTCGTTGACGTCGACGCGCTGTTCGTGCTGGACGAAGACCACGTCACACGGGGCGTGTTCCATGATCCAGTCTGTATCGCGACCGAACAACGTTCCAAGGCGGCTGGTCGCCTCCTGACGAGCGAGAATCAGATCAGCACCCGAGCGCTCGGCGAAGTTCACGACCGCGTGGCGCGTGTCGTGGCTGACGATCTCACCGACTTCGACGGGCACCTCGAGGTCACGCACGAGTTCGTCGGTCCGCTGTTCGAACTCCACATCGGCTTCGGAGAGCTCCGCTGCGGCGGTATCCAATGGCACCTGGTCAGGGACCTCATCGAAGCGCACCACGCGGATGTGGCCGCCTCGTTGTTTGACGATCGGCGCGGCCATATTGATCAGCGCGTCTTCCTGCTCGCGCGTGACGTCCTGGCGAATCGGAATCAGAATCTCGAACTCGTCGGCACGTTCGAGTTGAGCTTCTGTATCTTGGACGAACTGGCGACCGGCTTCGCGGCGGGCGAGGCCCTTGGCGACGCCCTCGCGGTCGACCTTGTCCGCGGCGTAGTACTTGAACCAGAGGAAGCCAAGAATCACGATTGCAATGGAGCCGAGGATCTCGCGGGCTTCCATCTGCGTGATGATGAAGATCCCCGAGACGATGCCGAACAACTGTACCCACGGATAGCCTGGCGTGTGGAAGTCGGGATTGTACCACTCGAGGTCGCGCTCGCGGAACGCAATGAGCGCGCCACAGACGAGGATGTAGACGAGAATCTGGAATGCACCGGCCATCTTCGCAATCTCGTCGACGTTCTGCGTGGCGACGATGAAGATGATCGCCGCACCAGTCGTCAGGATGGCGACCGTCGGCGTGTTGAATCGTGGGTGAATGTACTCGAAGCGCTCGAGAAAGAGCTTGTCTCGACTGAGCGCGAGTGGGTATCTCGAGGCGGTCAGGATACCGGCGTTTGCGGTACTGACGAGTGCGAGGACGGCCGCGATGATGATCCCGACAACGGCAAAGAATCCAACCTCAAACCCACCGAGGACAGCGTTTCCGAACAGCAACTCTGTTGCTTCTGCCATCGGTTCGTTGGAATCTGCTAAGTCTTCAGCCTCCATCACGCCGACGAGGACGAACACGAGGAGCGCATAGAGAAACGCCGTGACACCGAGCGAGATAGCAAGACCAAGCGGGAGGTTGCGCCCTGGATTTTCAATCTCTTCTGCGACCGCGGCGACTTTCGTCACTCCGGCATAGGAGACGAGCACGAGTGCGGTCGCCCCGAGAATGCCGTCGATTCCCTCATCGAAGAAGCCGTCGTAGTTCGCGCCGTCGACCTGCACGATTGTCGCGGCGACAAACACGCCCAGAATAATGAGCATGATGACGACCATGATCGACTGGATGCCGCCGGTCTGTTTGACGCCGATGAGGTTGATTCCGATGAAAATGAGCGCAAATGTGATCCCAAGCGCGCGAACGCCGGGGATCGGCAATGACGCCTCGAGGAGTGGAACTGCGAGTTCCCACGTCGGGAGCGAGTAGATGAAATCGATGTAGAACATGCCGCCATACAGCGCGAGCGATCCCTTCAGCATCAACATGAGCCAGGTCCCAAGCCCAGCAATCGTCCCGAACGAAGGGCCAAGCCCTCGCTCGATGAAGACGTAATCACCGCCCGCTTCCGGCATCGCCGTCCCCAGTTCCGCGATGGAAAGCGCCGCCGGAACGACCAGAATCGCTGCAATCACGAACGCGAGGATTACGGCCGGTCCGGCCTCCGCCATCGCGACACCGGGCAAAATGAAAATGCCGCTGCCGATCATCGCGCCCATACTGATCGCGATGACGGCACCCAACCCGAGGTCACGCTCGAGGTCCTTTGTCATTGCACACGACTTTCGAACGGAAGGTAAGAAGTCTTCCCATTTCGAAACTGAGTGTGTCTTTTGCCGGTACTGAATTGAAATCCAAAATAAAATCGCGGCTTTTTCAGGTCATTTGGCCACATCGAATAGGCAAGATCTACCTGTGGGCACCCACAGCAATCGACACGTCGCCAGTGAGGTACACGTACAGTGGGAAGCAGTCCAGAAACGATGACTCGAGCGTGTGTCTCGAGGTGCCTGTGGCTGCCAGGTCAACCCACTGTGTTTTTAACACCTGGGCGTGTAGGAGCAAGTACCGAGACCCGCGGGCAAGTGCGTTCGGGGCTCACAGGCGTGAGCAACGAGGGATTCGCCCTCTCCCGGACGCATAGCGGGATTGACGTGGCCGACGAGCTGCAAGACGCCGGGGCCGCATAACCAGGAGTCCGCGGACCGTTTCGAAGAGAGTCCACGAACGCGGCTTTCAGTACAACGACCATGGAAATCGAAATCGCAACCATTGGCGGCTACGAAGAAGTTGGACGGCAGATGACTGCTGTCCGCGCTGGTGACGACGTCGTCATCTTCGACATGGGTCTGAACCTCTCGCAGGTTCTCATCCACGACAACGTCGAAACCGAGCGCATGCACAGTCTCGACCTGATCGATATGGGCGCAATCCCAGACGACCGGGTCATGAGTGACTTAGAGGGCGACGTGCAGGCCATCGTGCCAACCCACGGTCACCTCGACCACATCGGTGCCATCTCGAAGCTTGCGCACCGATACGACGCGCCGATTGTCGCGTCGCCGTTTACAATCGAACTCGTCAAACAGCAGATCGAAGGCGAGCAGAAGTTCGGCGTCGAAAACGACCTCATCAAGATGGAGGCCGGCGAGACGATGTCGATTGGCGACTCCGGCAACGTCGACCTCGAGTTCGTCAACGTCACACACTCGATCATCGACGCGATCAACCCAGTACTTCACACGCCCGAAGGCGCAATCGTCTACGGGCTCGACAAACGGATGGACCACTCGCCAGTCATTGGCGACCCCATCGACATGGAGCGCTTCCGTGAGATTGGCCGCGAAGGCGAAGGTGTCCTCTGTTACATCGAGGATTGTACCAACGCGAACAAGAAAGGGCGCACGCCCTCCGAAAACGTCGCTCGAGAACACCTCCGTGACGTCCTCTACAGCATGGAGGACTACGACGGCGGGATCGTCGCAACGACGTTCTCGAGTCACATCTCACGTGTGACCTCGCTCGTCGAGTTCGCCAAGGATATCGGCCGACAGCCGGTCCTACTCGGTCGCTCGATGGAGAAGTACTCGGGCACCGCAGAGCGACTCGACTTCGTCGACTTCCCGGACGACCTCGGGATGTTCGGCCACCGCAAGTCCGTCGACCGCACGTTCAAACGGATCATGAACGAGGGCAAGGAGAACTTCCTGCCGGTTGTCACCGGCCACCAAGGCGAGCCACGCGCGATGCTCACTCGCATGGCCCGCGGCGAGACGCCCTACGAACTGGACGACGGCGACAAGGTCGTCTTCTCCGCACGCGTGATTCCGGAGCCAACCAACGAGGGCCAGCGCTATCAGGCAGAGAAACTGCTCGGTATGCAGGGCGCTCGTATCTACGATGATATCCACGTCTCGGGCCACCTCAATCAAGAAGGCCACTACGCGATGCTTGACGCACTCCAGCCCCAGCACATCATCCCTGCGCACCAGGATCTGAAAGGCTTCTCTGGCTACGTCAACCTCTGTGAGAGCGAAGGCTATCAGATGGGCCGTGACGTCCACGTCACGCGAAACGGCAACCTCATCCAGCTCGTCGATTGATCATATGACAACCCCCGAGGCACGAGAAGAGGCGGTACTCGAGGCGGTCCGCAAGCGACGGGAACTGGTCAACGAGGCCATCCCTGAATCGCTGCCGGTTCAACAGCCCGAACGACTCTATGAAGCATCGCGCTACCTGCTGGATGCCGGTGGAAAGCGACTTCGCCCGACGATCCTGTTGACCGTCGCGGAAGCACTCGCCGATGTCGAGACGCTGACCGAGGACTACCACGCGTTCCCAACGTTGACGGGAAGCGACGCAAACGGCAGTCCACCAAACGGGTCGACAGCCGAGACAATCGACATCATGGACGCCGCCGTCAGCGTCGAGGTCATCCAGTCGTTTACCCTGATCCACGACGACATCATGGACGACGACGACCTCCGACGCGGCGTCCCAGCCGTGCATCGCGAATACGACCTCGAGACGGCGATTCTCGCCGGCGATACGCTCTACTCGAAGGCGTTCGAGATCATGCTCGAGGCGGGAGCCGATCCCGACCGCGCCGTCGACGCCCTCGACATCCTCGCGACGACCTGTACCAAGATTTGCGAGGGACAGGCACTCGACGTGACGTTCGAAGAACGCGAGGACGTAACGCCCGAGGAGTACCTCGAGATGGTCGAACAGAAGACCGCCGTTCTCTACGCTGCAGCGGCGTGTCTCCCGGCGATCTTGATGGGTGCCGACGACGAAACAATCGACGCACTCTATGGCTACGGACTCGACATTGGCCGGGCGTTCCAGATCCAAGACGACGTACTCGATCTGACCGTTCCGAGCGAGAAACTCGGCAAACAGCGCGGCAGCGACCTTGTCGAGAACAAACAGACGCTAATCACCGTCCACGCCCGCGAACAGGGCATCACCATCGAGGATCTAGTCGATACGACCGACGTCGACGCCGTCACCGAAGCCGAAATCGATGACGCCGTTTCCCGACTCGAGGCGGTCGGCTCGATCAGTTACGCCAACGAGATGGCCCGTGATCTGGTCGAACAGGGCAAAGACAGACTCGAGGTTGTGCCGGACAACGAGGCCCGTGAGTTGCTGTTCGAACTTGCGGATTACCTGATCGAACGCGGCTACTGAGCCCTCTTATTTCCCCTTTTCATCACCATCTTTCGATAGGACACGTTGGCAATCAGCTGTACAGGCGGTCTTCTCCCTAAATAGTAAACAACTAATTATAATATATAAATATAAAATCGGCAATAATACTTATTTTGATCGCCTCCATTTGATTGACACGACTGTGATGGATTCGACACGCAGAGTGTTGTTATGTAGTATTGGTAGCGCAGGTGCGGTTGCACTTGCAGGCTGTACAGGAAGTGTTGGCCTTGGTGATGATCCATCCGTTGAAGTCACCGAAAACGAGTTTGACGCTCTCGAGATCGATGATCACGAAGTGGAGAACCAGGAGGTACTCGGTACAGATGCCGTTGTTGCGACTGGGACAGTGACGAATACAGGTGACGAAACGGTGACAGCAACGATTGGGGCTAAATTCTATGACTCCGACGATGTGTTGCTTGGTGAGGACGAACCAGGCTACAGTGGAACCGAAATCAGTCCCGACCAGAGCCAGCAGTACCAGCAAGCAATCGACGGCGACGCGAGCGATATCGATTACGTTGAACTCCGCGTTGTCGAACCAGGCTTTTGATAGAGGTCGCGAAAGCCAAGTATCACGCTTGGTGATTCCTGTCTATAGTCAGTAGTGACGGCTTCATTCGCACGGCTAAAGTCGTGGGTTCTCGCGTGTCCTATTTGTAACTGCGACTCCCACTTTGCAACTCACAGGTCACGATGTTCCCCGTCTGCTCACGGCACAATGCACCGTTCGCATGGTATGCGAGACCGCCGGTCTCGCACTATTCGCCATCGGCGGTTCATCCAGCATAGATCGTATATGTGAGGAAAATCGCAAAGCTCACCCAGGCGAGATACGGCACGAGCAAGGCGGCTGCGAGGCGACTTATACGGTCGAACGCAACGATGGTCGCGACGATGGCAACCCAGAGGATGCTGATGACCGCTAATCCGAGATCAGCCCGCTGCAGGCCGAAAAAGGCTGGTGTCCACGCAAGATTCAGCACGAACTGGATCGCGAACAGCGAGAGGGCGATGCGGACTGCCCGTTTGTGTGTTCCTCGCTGCCAGACGAGCCAGATCGCAATCCCCATGAGCGTAAACAGCAGCGTCCAGACAATCGAGAAGACGTAGCCCGGCGGGAAGAACCACGGCTCAGCAAACCATGACGTATCGGAGCCGACGAAAAACGCCGGCGATGAGCCAAGCAGGTTGACCGCGACGATAATTGCGAGTCCGGTGAGAAGTTCCCCTAACTCGAGGCGGCGAACACGCGTTTCCATATCGGTCCTATTCGATTGCAAAACGGGTAGTAACTCCCCTTGGCAGCACAAGCACCTGCCAACGGCGTGTTACAACGAGTTATCCGAGCCCGCCAAAGCCGCCCATCCACGACCAGTCGCCACTATCGTCATGGTAGTAGTCCCACTCCCCGAGCGTCTCACCCCACGCGACCGGCGGAATTTCGTCGTCGCCGTCGTCGAGGTCCTCGAGGCGCTCGCGGAGGTCGACATCATCGAAGCTCGCATCTCGAGTGAGGACGTCAATGTCCTGCGGTCGGGCGCTGATTCGGCGTTCTGTGACGTCCCAGCGTAGCCACGAGGTGGTCCCGTAGGTACACTCGAGGTCGTACTGACGGACGTGGACGTCGCGAAAGTGTGGGTGGAGACGTCGAAAAATCGCCGCGGCGAGTCGATACACTGCATCGAGGTCGGGGTCGTCCTCGGTTGCGAGCGTAAGTTCGACGACTGGGACGTACACCGGGTCGCCATCCCGATTCGTGTTGACCTGATAGACGTTGTCGAGCGTCGGCGGCGACTTCAGGCGCTCACCATCACGGCCGAGTTGGCACTGCTCGAGTGCGTCTCTGGCCGTCTCCACGAGCGCAGATCGATCCATAGTAGAGATGACAGCGAGCGGCCATAAAAAGATGTACTGGTGGTTTCTGGCTGCGTACCGGCGCCACGGCTCGCAGGCGAACACCGCGAGGATTTTGAACGGGCGCGGCAAACGTCTCGCCAATGGACGACGATCTACGCAAGCAAATCGAGCGCGAAGCCGAAAAGCACGCGCTGTTGAACGCCGTCAAACACGAAAGCGACGCCAACGTCGGCGCGATCATGGGGCCGCTGATGGGCGACAACCCCGACTTCCGCCAGCACGGCGACGAAATTCCGGGCATCGCCGGCGGCGTCATCGGCCAGGTCAACGACCTCTCCTACGACGAGAAACGCGACCGACTCGAGGAGCTTGCACCCGAGGAACTCGCCGAAATCGAAGCGGAAGAGGAAGAAGATGAGCATGACCTGCCAGACCTCCCGAATGCTGAGGAATATGACGAGGTTCGCATGCGCTGTGCGCCGAATCCGAACGGCCCGTGGCACGTCGGCCACGCCCGCATGCCCGCCGTTATCGGGACCTATCGCGACCGCTACGACGGCTGGTTCTGCGTCCGCTTCGACGACACCGATCCCGAGACGAAACGGCCGGATCTGGACGCCTACGACGATATTCTCGAGGATCTCGACTATCTTGGCTTCGAGCCGGATGACACCTACCGAGCCAGTGATCGCCTCGAGGTGTACTACGACCACGCCCGCGAGTTGATCGAAATGGGCGGGGCCTACACCTGCTCGTGTTCGGGCGAGGAGTTCTCGGAACTCAAAAACAACGGCGAGGCCTGCCCACACCGCGACAAGGATACAGAGACCGTACTCGCGGAGTTCGAGGACATGATCGCCGGCGAGTACGAGAGCGGTGAGATGGTGCTTCGCGTCAAGACCGACATCGAACACAAGAATCCCGCGCTGCGTGACTGGGTTGCGTTCCGGATGATCGACACGCCTCACCCTCGCGAGGATGCCAGCGAGTACCGCTGCTGGCCGATGCTCGACTTCCAGTCCGGCGTCGACGATCACCTGCTCGGAATCACGCACATTATCCGCGGGATCGACCTGCAGGATTCGGCAAAGCGCCAGCAGTTCGTCTACGACTACTTCGGCTGGGAGTACCCCGAAGTGGTTCACTGGGGCCACGTCCAGATCGACGCCTACGACGTCAAGATGAGCACCTCCACGATTTCGGAACTCATCGACGACGGCGAACTCGAGGGCTGGGACGACCCGCGCGCGCCGACGCTCAAAAGTCTCCGCCGTCGAGGCATCCGCGGCGAGGCCATCGTCGAAGCGATGACCGGTCTCGGCACCTCGACCAGCGATGTCGACCTCGCAATGAGCACGATCTACGCGAACAACCGCGACCTGGTCGACGACGAGGCTGACCGGCGCTTTTTCGTTCGAGACGGCAATCAGGTCCCACTCGGTGGTAATCCGCCTGCCGAGGCGTCCCCGCCAGTCCATCCCGACCACGACGAGCGCGGTGTCCGTGAGATTCCCGTTGGGGACTCCGTCCTGCTCGAGCCTGCCGACCTCCCCGACTCAGGCGAACGTCTCTGGCTGAAAGGACTTGGTTGCTTCAAGTTCACCGGAGAGACGCTCGAGTACACTGACGACGATATCGACGTCGTCCGCGAGGGGAACGCCGATGTCGTCCACTGGGTTCCCGCAAGTGAGAGTGTTTCTGTCCGGATGCGAACGATGGACGGCGACGTGACCGGCCGCGCAGAGCCAGGCGTTGGCAACCTCGAGGCCGACGAAGTCGTTCAGTTCGTCCGCGTTGGTTTCGCTCGAATCGATGACTCGAGCGGTGATGAGACGGTCGTCTACTACACACACGACTGAAAAACAAGCTGCAAGCGCACCGATTCGACGAGTTCGTTATTCGTCGTCGCCGTTATCGTTGCCGTTCTCCTCGTCGCCATTTTCGTCTTCATCGCCGTTCTCGTCTTCCTCGTCGTCACCGTTGCCGTTTCCTTCGATTTCAATTGCACCGCGCATCGTGCCCTCGTGGGGACGACAGACGTATTCAGCAATCTCGTCAGTGGCCTCGAATTCGATGAACTGATCGTCGCCACCTTCGCTTTCCTCTTCGGTTTCGTAGTCGTCGACGACTTCATCGTCATCATCGACGAGTTCGATGTTGTGGTCCGCACCGTCGCCTTCTTCCCAACCGATTTCGTACTCTTCGCCCTCCTCGAGAGTCAGTGTGGGGTTTTCTTCATCAGCAATCTCGTCGGGTTCAATGCCGACCCAACCGGGAGTCTGTGCATCGAATTCAATCGTGGTACCGGGCTCGATGACGTCGCCATTCTCGTCAGTTTCGTCTTCGTCCTCGTCTTCATCATCTGCTGGATCCTCGTCGTCATCCTCCATGTCGTCTTCGTCGTCTTCGACCGGTGCGGTGTCGTCCTCTTCATCTTCGGCTGGGTCGTCAGCAGGTTCATCTTCTTCTTCTCCATTGTCTGCGCAGCCAGCAACCGCTGCGGTGATACCAGCAACACCGGTCAGTTTGAGCATTGTACGACGGGATAGATCGTCGGCATTCTTCATGGGTACCCATACTCCGACCTCCTCCGAACACCTGTTCCTTTCATATGCAGCGGGTTGATCCCTCGCTTGCAGGCCATCTACCGACGAATCACGCCATTGTCTGGCGGTTTCTCACTCGAGGTGAGACAGGAAAATCAGAGTCAGTTTTGAATGATAAATTCGTGCATGTCTTTGACACGCTAGGGTGTAGTGGGTACCTCACCGTCCTGGGGCCATACGGCAGTGAGTTAAGGCGAAACTGCTGTTCAACAGCGCCTTAGAATACGAAGACGGCAATGAGGAATCCAAACAGTATTGCCGTCGTCAATAACGCCTGAGCTGCTGTCGACGCCAGAATGCCACCGGTTGCATACAGCGCGGACTGAGCGCTCCTGTCCAGGTCACCGCCGCGAGCGAACTCGAGGATAAAAACGGTTCCGAACAGCCCAACGAGGAGCCCGAGTGGGCCGGTCACGATCATCAGCAGAATGCCAACGGCTGCGGCGGCCGCGGTCGTTGCCCAAGACGCACCGCCGGCTCGCGCCGCAATCGAGCCGCCGAAAAATTCGACGAACAGCGTGAGCAGCCCCAGGAACGTCAGGACGGCCAACGAGATGGTTCCCGGTGCGGTAAACCCCGAGTGCCACCAGTACAGATAGACGCCCGACAGCGAGAGCAACCCGCCGGGAACGAGTGGCACGAGCGTGCCGACCACGCCACCGACAAGCAGTAAAATCGCGATAAGCGTGAGCGCGTCGACCATATACACGTCTCGAGTTCGGGTGGCTGGGGCAAAGACTTACTGCCTTCTCGGCCCAAGCGCTCTGATCGCCTGCTCCGACAGTAATACGTACCGGGCATCGAACCGAGTGGTATGACACGTGCTGCGATCATCGTTGGCGCATCCTCAGGGATCGGCGAAGCGTTGGCCCGGGAACTCGCCACTGATGGCTACGAGATCGGACTGGCTGCTCGCCGGACAGACCGCATGCGACAGATCGGGACCGAACTCCCGACCAAAACCTACGTCGCAACGCTGGACGTGACCGACACCGCAGACGCACGCGAGGGCTTTTTCGAACTGGCCGAGGCGATGCCCGCCGTCGATCTCGTCATCATTAGCGCCGGTGTCGGCGAGGCAAACTACGACCTCGAGTGGGAATCCGAACGCCGAACGGTCGACGTCAACGTCCGTGGCTTCACCGCTATTGCGACGGCAGCGCTCGAGTACTTCGAGACGCAGCCAGACCACGCGAGCGAGGCAGATGGCCACCTCGTCGGTATCTCGTCGGTCGCCGCCCACTTCGGCAACGGCGGCACGCAGGCGTACAACGCCTCGAAAGCGTACGTCTCGCGCTATCTCGAGGGGCTTCGCGCTCGTCAAGCGAGCACCGATGCGGACGTGACGATTACGACAATCGAACCCGGATTCGTCGACACCGAGATGGCCTACGGCTCGTTCTGGCAGTGCTCGCCCGAAACTGCGGCCGCTCAGATCGCTCGAGGGATCCGCAAAAAGCGCACGCACGCCTATGTCACGCGGCGCTGGCGGCTGGTTGCGTGGGTGTTGAAAGCGCTCCCGGAGTCGGTGACCCGACGACTGCTCTCGTAGCTCTGGTCCTATTCTGACCGCTCATCCGAGCGAAATCGCGCTCGAGTGTCGCGTGCCGTCTCTACACCCGCCGTGACGCCGTAGTAATCGACCAGCGGCTGGAACGCATCGCCCAGTGCCCGCATGCACTGACCCGTCGAGTGATACTCGAGGTGGTCTGCAACGGATTCCCAGTCGTGTGCCTGTAGGACGCGCAGGACGAGCAGTTGCTCTTCGCGAGTCGACAACTCGATGGAGTCGGGCCGCTCGATCAGGTAATTGATCGCAAGCTGTCGGAACGGACCAGGGTCGACATCGAACAACCCAGGGCCGTAGGCGGCTCCGGCGACGACGCGCCAGTCGTGGTCGGTGAGGTGGAGTGCCGGTAGCGCATCCGCGTCGACGCTGTGCAAGACAGCGCAGGCGACATCCGGCTCGAGATCACTCAGTTTGTCCGAGCAAAGCGCGCCAAATCGGTTGGCGAACCAGCCGGCGTGGCGCTCGGCGAGCCCTCGGCCGTCGTTGCTGGTGGGAGAGAGCATCAGCACCGAGTACTCGCCGCTGGCGTCGTTGCGCGTCGTCGAGAGGTGGATCGCCCGATAACCGCTCTCGCGCCAGAACTCGAGGAGGCCGGGCGTCGCGCCGAAGGCGGTCCCAAGCCAGTCGACTGTCGATTCGAACTCGTCGCGAACGCACTCGAGGAGGTGCGATCCCAGCCCGTTCGAGCGAACGGCGTGGTGGGTTGCGATCCGAACAATTCGCACGCCGGCAGGCTCGGCAGCGGCCTCGTCGCGAAGCTGGCTCGTCAGGATATCGGGGAGCATGTTCCCGCGGACGCGCCCGCCCTCGTACATCATCGTCCGCGTTTCGTGACCGAGGTCGCCCTCGCGGGCGAGTAAGACAATACTGACGACGTGACCGTCGTGACAGAGCGCCCGCGCCTCGAGATTGGGCGCGTCGAGCAGTCGCGCGAGGTCGTTGGGTTCAGTTCGGTAATGTGCGAGCACGAGCAGGCCGAACGCCTCTCGGAGCAACTGCTCGTCCGCAAGTAGCTCGTCGGGCTCGAGTCGCCGGTACGTGACGGTTCCAGGCTTGGTGTCTGCGACGAGTGGTTCGACCGGCGGCCGCGCATCGAGCAAGAGCGCGCGAAACGCCCAGACCTCGAGCGGGTCGCCCGCTGCGTAGCGAATCGGCTCGACAAGCGTGCAGTCGGTCACGGTGTGGTCGCTCTCCGCGAGGCGGTCACGGAATCGGACCGAAAAGCCCCGCCCAGCGCCCTCGTAGCCATGGATCGTCGTCGCGAAGGCGATTCGGTCGGCTGCGAGAAACGCCTCGAGTCTCGAGACGGGAAGCGCCGCGGCCTCGTCAACGATGACGATATCGGCGTCTGCGAGTCGCTCGAGGGCCTCGTCAGGCTCGAGAAAGTAAACGCGGCCGCCTGCATCCGTCTCGAGTTGTCGCAGGCCGGTCGCGGTCACGGGACAGTCCGAGAGCATCTCACAGAGTTCCCTTGCACGCTCGAAGACTTCGGCCGCGTTTCGTGCGGCGGGTGCGGTGACGAGCACCTCGAGTCCGTCGGCGGCGAACGCACCTGCAGCGACGCCTGCAGCACTCGACTTCCCGCGGCCGCGGTCCGCCTCGAGGACGACTGCTCGTTGTTCGGAGTCATTACCCGAGTCCGGGTGCAGCGACTCGAGCGCGCCGACGGCCTCAGCCTGATCGCTCGTGAGACACGCCGCGTACGCTTCGGACGGGAATCGTCGCGGCGATTCGTTGGGATTGCGCTCGAGTGTGCCGTCGACTTGCTGGCCGCCAAGACGGGGCGCAGGGTTTGTGTGGCCGTCGTCAACAACGGAGTCGGTCTCGAGGTCAACGATTCCGATACCGCGATGTTCGTGTACCGTCTCGGCGAGGCGACGCTGAAATCGCCCAGTTACGTCCGCACGTGTGAACGGTGGAATTGCGAGCGACTCAGCGAACGCACCCTGTTGGTCGGGCCACTCCTCGAGCGACGGTGTCAGGAGAATAAGCAGGCCACCGCCGGTGATTGCCCCTACGACTTTGCCGAGTGCGTTCGGCTGGAGGTCTTCGGACGCGTCGAGAATCACGATGGAGCGTGTCGTCCCAAGCAGGGTACTCGCGTGTACCTGTTCGACGTGCTCACAGCGCAGTCGATCCTCAGGCCCGACCAGCGTCGTCTCCGTGATGCCAACTGAGAGCGCATCGAGGACGGACTCGAGCGTTCGATAGCCTCGTTCGCGCTCGCCCGCGAGGACGAGGGCGCGTCGCTCGTTCGTCTGGGCCGCCTCCTCGAGCAGCGACGTGGCGAGCGACACAGCATCCGTCTCCATGGTGGGCCGTTGGCGTGTTGGATGTATAGTACCCATTGAGAGCGACCTGCCGGCCGGTGAGTGTGTTGACAATCACGAACGTTCGATTCGCTCGTGCTCGAGAGCGATGAGACGCCCATGCGTCACCCTCCCACAGCGCCGTTCGTTTGAACACGCTTTTAAGGGGGGCAACGCTACAGACGTAGTACACCCTACGCGGGGTTGATGATGCTCCTAGCCCCACAGGACTTCCGCCGGCACGACGCCGGCACGGGAACCCAGTTCCCGGATGGCAGGGGAGCGCGAGCCCACGTGTAGGAGATGGTGAACAACCCATGTCAGTCTACGTCAATACCGACATCCCAGCCGACCTCGCAGATGACGCCCTTGAGGCGCTCGAGGTCGCACGAGACACCGGCCGAGTAAAGAAAGGAACCAACGAATCTACCAAAGCAATCGAGCGCGGAAACGCAGACCTCGTTTTCGTCGCCGAAGACGTCTCCCCTGAGGAGATCGTCATGCACATTCCCGACCTCGCAGACGAGAAGGGAATCCCAGTCGTCTTCATCGAGACCCAGGACGACGTTGGCCACGCTGCTGGCCTCGAAGTCGGCAGCGCCGCTGCGGCAATCGTCGACACCGGCGAGGCCGACGGCGACGTCGAGGACATCGCCAACAAGCTCGAGGACCTCGAGTAGGTGATCAGAGATGAGTGCTGAAGAGGACGAAAGCGGATCCACGCCCGCCGAGGTCATTGAGATCGTCGGCAAAACCGGCATGCACGGCGAAGCCATGCAGGTCAAGTGCCGCATTCAGGAGGGCGAGAATCAAGGCCGTATCATTACCCGAAACTGCCTCGGGCCGGTCCGCGAAGGGGATATTCTCCAACTTCGTGAGACCGCCCGTGAGGCCGACTCCATCGGAGGTCAGTAACCAATGGTCGAGAAACGAACCTGCGACTACACGGGCGAAGAGATCGAACCCGGCACGGGCATCATGTACGTCCGCAACGACGGCAGCGTGCTCCACTTCGTCGACTCGAAAGCCGAGAAAAACTACAAACTCGGCCGCGAACCACGCGATCTCGAGTGGACCGAAGAAGGTCGTGCTGGCAAAGGGCCAGCACAGGCCGACACGGCTGCCGATGAGTCGGCAGACGAGGACGAGGACGAGGTCGTCGACGCAGCTGAAGACGAAGATCTCGACGAAGAGAGCGAGGTCGACGCAGACGACAGCGAGGACGACGACGATGATGTCGCTGCCGATGACGAAACGGTCGACGAGACCGAAGCCGACGACGAGCAGGCGGAGGCCGAACAATGAGCGACGGCGATCACGAGCGAACCTTCGTGATGATCAAGCCGGACGCATTTGGTCGCGGCCTCGTCGGCGAGGTTATCTCTCGACTCGAGGAACGCGGAC
This sequence comes from Natronolimnobius sp. AArcel1, assembly GCF_011043775.1. Classification (NCBI taxonomy): domain Archaea; kingdom Methanobacteriati; phylum Methanobacteriota; class Halobacteria; order Halobacteriales; family Natrialbaceae; genus Natronolimnobius; species Natronolimnobius sp. AArcel1. Next base: position 297,346 of record NZ_JAAKXY010000003.1, read on the forward strand.
TCAAACTCGTCGCCATTAAGGTCGAGAACATGCCCCGCGAACGGGCTGAAGAACACTACAGCGAACACGAGGACAAGCCGTTCTACGACGACCTCGTAGACTTCATCACCTCGGGACCGGTTGTCCCGATGGTCTGGGAAGGACAGGACGCAACCCGTCAGGTCCGTCAGATGATCGGCGAGACCGACCCACTCGAGGCTCAGCCAGGAACCATCCGCGGTGACTTCGCACTCGATCTCGGTCGCAACGTCGTTCACGCGGCCGATCACGAGGATGAGGGCGCAAACGAGCGCGAAATCGGAATCCACTTCGACGACGACGAACTGATTGACTACGATCAGCACGACGCCGAGTGGCTCTACGAGTAAGCGACTGCGACTCTTATCCACATTTTGCTATCGGAGCGCCCGTATCCCACGTAGCAGTTGCGCTGGAACCGCCGGCAGGATTCCGTTATCTGTAACGACCGGGGAGCAGCCACCACCGTCTGCGGCAGACAGAGTTTCATTTTCCAAACCCATCCAGCAGCCTCTGTGTCGTATTTACTCCCTGTTTAATTGTATGTATGAAAGACAGATACTATTCTAGGGAGACGCAACATCTAATGTGTCGGCTGTAGAAGGGGCTGTTGGTGGTTTCGAATGGTAACTCACGGTAGGTGGTCTGTGGATGCGTGAAACGGAACGAGCGTCATCACCGCTCGAGACAGAGGCAACACCGTCACTTGATCAGGTGTTTGACCTCCTTTCGAATCGTCGGCGTCGGTACGCCCTGTACCATCTCTACGAACAGGATGATGGCGTTGCGACGACGACAGCGCTGACAAATCGCGTTGCCGAACTCGAGGTTGTGGCTGAACAGACCCACACAACAGAGGTAACAGACGAGTTCATCACGGCGGTTCGAACCGACCTCCAGCACGTCCACTTGCCGAAACTCGAGGATGCAGGTGTTCTCGAGCATGACCATCGGAGCGAAACAGTCCGATACTGGACGCAGCCGTCGCTCGAGGAGTGGCTCGAGCACGCCTATCACAAGGAATCGATGACGTCCTTGTAAGCAGTTTTAGCCCGCGCGATTTCATCGGGTACGGTGGTGTCCCCAATCGACGATAGTGAGACGTCGCAGTGGCGCCAGTGAGACGAACTGGTGGCCTCGGTTTCGATATGATTGCAGTCATCTTTCAGGTCCACCGAGTATCAGTAACCAGATTGTATGAAAGGTTTACCACACTGAGCGATGTCCGTGCAGTGAGGTCCCGGTCGCCGACGCCGGGACCTGCCGTGTACTATGATACCGTTTCTCTCCTCAACGTTTAACAGGAGAGATGCCGATACAACCCACTAGGTGAGATATAATGGCTGACCACGAACTTCCACCACTACCGTACGACTACGACGCACTGGAACCATCGATCTCCGAGCAGGTCGTTACCTGGCATCACGACACCCACCATCAGGGCTACGTCAACGGCCTCAACTCCGCCGAGGAAACCCTCGAGGAGAACCGCGAGTCCGGCGACTACGGCTCGACCGCTGGTGCACTCGGCAACGTCACCCACAACGGCAGCGGACACTACCTCCACACGCTGTTTTGGGAGAACATGAGCCCAAACGGCGGCGGCGAGCCAGAGGGCGACATCGCCGACCGCATCGAAGAGGACTTCGGCTCCTACGAGGGCTGGAAAGGTGAATTCGAGGCTGCAGCCAGCGCTGCCGGTGGCTGGGCACTGCTCGTGTACGACCCAGTTGCCAAGCAACTGCGCAACCTCGCGGTCGACAAGCACGACCAGGGCGCACTCTGGGGCTCGCACCCAATCCTCGCACTCGACGTCTGGGAGCACTCCTACTACTACGACTACGGCCCAGACCGCGGCGAGTTCATCGACGGCTTCTTCGAGGTCGTCAACTGGGACAGCGTCGACGAAGAGTACCAGAAGTGCCTCGACCACTTCGAGTAATCCAGTTGTAGGACCGCGACGACCCGGTCAACACCGCTTTTCTTTCGATGCCGACCGGCCAGCCACAGCACTCGAGGGGTCGCCGTTAATCGGCACTCGAGAACGAACGACTTAGGCGTTCGAAGTGGAAATGATGGCGTATGCCTGTTCCAAAATCCGAGTTCGAGAATCGACCGCCGTGTGACTTCTACACGCCGGCGGAGTTGCTCGAGAACGACCAGATGTACACTGTCTACGAAATCGCGCGGCTGCTGCAGGGACTCGAGCCCGATGCGGAGATTGAACAACAGACAGAAAGCGTCTTGCTCGATTGGGCGATTCCGTGGGTCATGACGAACGCGGACGACCTCGTTGTAGCCGAGCCACGCAGTGACGACGAACCCGGTTACTACGGTGTCAAAGAAGACGACGGCGACGACGAATAACCAGAGTCACCGCTGGCAACACAACCGCTTCAGCAGAGGTGCGCTTATGCCCGTCGCGCCATCTGACTCGCGAGTTCGATGTGTTCGTACGGCGTCTCCGTCACGCTCGGGCCATGGCCCGTATGCATCGCCTCGAGATCCTCATCGACGACCTCGAGGATGCGATCGATACTCTCGATGAGTGTCGCGCGGTCGCCTTCTGCCAGGTCAGTTCGTCCGAAACTGCCGTTCTGGAAGACGAGATCACCGGCAATGAGGACGTCCGCCTCTCGTGAGTAGAAACAGAGGTGGTCGTCTTTGTGCCCGGGCGTGTGCACCGCCGTATACTCGTCATCGCCGAGTACGAGCGTGTCGCCGTCGGCGATTTTGTGGCCGCTGGAGACCGCATCGACTGACGGATCGTAACACCACGGCTCGAGGTCAAACTCTGTCGTTACTGCCTCGAGATTGCCGATATGATCGGGATGGGTGTGCGTCAGAACGACGGCCTCGAGGTCGTCGACGTGTTCGCGAACGGCTGCGACGACATCGAAATTCGAACCAGTATCGATTAGAACGGGGCGTTCACCCGTCACCAGAAATGCGTTGCTCGTAAACGACTGGACGCCACGCGCGAGATTCGTGATCATACGACCCCTACGAAATCGATTCGTTTGTGCGTATCGACCCACTGTCTGGGAGACCCCCGCTATTCACAAGCATTTTTAGCTCCCGCACGTAGGGACACACCAATGAACCAGCCGGTTGCAGTCGGGCTGCTCATCGCCGTTCTCGTCGTCGGTTTGTTCGCCGGCGTTGGCGGCCCGATAGTCGCGGCTGGGGATGGTGGACTTGGGGCTGACGCTGGATTGCTCACTGTTGCCGGACCGGCCGACACAACAGCCGAACCATCTGCTGCGGACGCTCAACCGCAGCACGAACACGTGACAGTGGCGACAACTGACGAAATGAGCGCCGGTGACTTCGATAGCACAACGTTCGAAATCACGGTTCACGAAAACGGCAGTGCAACCTGGACGTTCCGCTACGAACATCACTTCGATGAGAGCAACGAGACGACCAGATCAGAGTTCGAAACGTTCGCCGACGAGTTTGAGTCCGACGAAACCGACCTCTACACCCTGTTTTCAGAGCAGGCACAGGCAATGGTCGAAACCGGTGACGAGCAAACCGAACGCGAGATGGACGCCACCGCGTTCAATCGCTCTGCACAGGTCGATGGTACCTTCAACCCCGTTGGCGTCGTCGAAATGACGTTCACCTGGCACGGATTTGCCGCCGTTGAAGACGAGTCCATCCTCGTCGGTGATGTCTTCGAAAACCAGAACCTTATCCTCACAGAAGAGCAGGCGATGGAACTCCAGGCTAGCGATGGACTCGCGTTCGAACACGTCGAACCCGAGGCTCAGTACGTCGGCACTTCGCTTTCGGAAGCCAACTCCGTCCACTGGAGTGGCGAACGACAGTTCCTCGATGGCCACCCTCGAGTCGAACTCACTAAAACCGATGAGGGGGCAGACTCGCCGTTGACGGCCATGACCGACAACACCAACTCCTCGTGGCTGTTCGCCGCCGGTGCCCTCATTATCCTCGCTGGCAGCGGCGGCGCAGTCTGGTATCGACGCCACCGCAGCGACTCGAGTAAAACTCCCGAGCACACGGCTACAGATGACCAGACTGCAGTGTCAGACACACCCGATACCGGCGCTCGTACATCACACGAAACGGCCGCACAGAGGGGCACCACACCTGCCGCTGGTGGCCACCAGACTCCAGACTCGAGCACTGAGACGGATACTGACGAGTCGGCCAGTGCTAATACCCCACACCCGCCACTCTCCGAAGACGACTTGCTCACGGACGAAGACCGCGTTGTCAAACTTATCCGCGAAAACGGCGGCCGAATGAAACAGGTCAACATCGTCGACGAAACCGGCTGGTCGAAATCCAAGGTCAGCATGCTTCTCTCGGAGATGGAAGCCGACGACACCATCAGCAAACTTCGGGTTGGCCGAGAAAATATCATCAGCCTCGAGGGGTTCGAACCCGAAGCAACGAAATCCCCCTTTGACAATCAGGAGTAGCTCCAAGACCGGGGCCACGGCCGCTCAGAAACGTGGTATCTCTCCGCAACCTCGAATCGAAACGGAATGCTTAAACATCGTACTGCGTTAGAAGTGGGTGTAGACGCACACCCGCTCCGATGGTGTAGTCCGGCCAATCATATTGCCCTCTCACGGCAATGACCTGGGTTCGAATCCCAGTCGGAGCATTTCTCAGCGAACAACTTTGTGAGCGGAGAATGCGACCCTGGATTTGAAGCACGGAAATCCGAGCGAAGTGAGGATTTGCATCGGGTTCGAATCCCAGTCGGAGCATCCTTTTAAACGAACAAAGTGAGTAATACTCCTTCGAACGTGACGTTCGGTCAAAATTCTTCTACTGATCTGAGTCTGTAGTCATCTCTGCTACAACCCGTGCATCAGAACGGTTATTCGGTTCGTTGTTCCAGTTTCTGTATGGAAGACGAGATTTCATTTGATGGAGTGACACTGACTGGTGTTTCGAACGACGAAAACGGAGATGTGGGTGCAGAGACGGTCTTTCACTTCGAACAGACTGGTGAGCGACTCTATGCACAGTATGCTGGCGGCGAGATCGTCGATGGGCATCTGGTTGGAACGTTCGATGGAACCCACTGGGACATCAGATACACGCAGATAAACACAGCACATGAAACGGCGACTGGTCACTCTGTTGGTGTTGTTGAACGCCTCGAGGACGGGCGGATTCGAGTCGAAGACGAGTGGGAGTGGGAATCAAAACCAGGTACCGGCGAATCAGTCCATGAAGAGGTTGTGGAGTAGACTGCTTTTCTTTCACCTCGGTTGAGCACAACCCGTTTTGGCGGAGAGGTTGCATTCACATCGCAAGAAAACGCTAATTGGTGCTTACGATCTTGATTACGTCACCCTCCTCGAGTTCGTACTCTTCGCTGACCTCTCGATTCGATTTCGCGTTGACGGCGTGGAGATAGCCGTCGCCGATATCGGAGTGGACGGCGTAGGCGAGGTCGACAGGCGTCGAGCCATCGGGTAAGAGGAAGGCGTCGGGCAAGATATTCCCGCTGCCGTCGGACCATTTCGCGGCGTCTTCGACGGGGTAGGCCGTGATGTGCTCGAGTAAGTCGTAGACGGCGTAGTTGAGCGCGCCCTGAACGCCGGTGCCGTCCCAGTTGGTCATCGTTTCACGAAGCTCCTCGAGTGCGTCGCGCTGGGCGTCGTTAACGCCGTCACCGATCTCGAGGGCGTCGTCGCCGGGGTCGTAATCGACGAGACCGTTGTCGGCGGCACGGCGAAGTGCAAGTTCGCCCTCTGCGGTCGTCGGGATGACAGGCTTGTCGAGTTCGAGCAGTGTCTCGACGTTTTCCTCGGGGGCAACGTCGATTTTGTTCGCGGCGACGACGATGGGTTTGGTACGCTCGCGAACAAGGCGGGCGAGTTCCTCGCGGTGGCTGTCTTCCCACTGGATCGGGTCCGCTGGATAGTCGAGTTCGCGGAGGACGATTGCGATCTGGCGGGGCGAGGCCCCAAAGCCTGAGAGCATGTCCGCGAGCACGTCATCGATATCGAAATCGGGTGAGCGGGACTTTCGTTCGACGGACTCCCAGTTGCGGTCGACGATGCCAGCTAACCAGAGGTCCATCTCCTCTTCGACGAAGTCGATGTCCTCGAGCGGGTCGTGTTCGCCAATATCGACGGGTTCGCCCTTCTCGTTGGTGCCGCCGGAGGCGTCGATCACGTTGACGATTACGTCGGCGTTGGTGAGTTCGTCGAGGAACTGATTGCCCAGGCCTTTCCCCTCGTGTGCGCCGGGAACGAGTCCGGCGACGTCGATCAGTTCGATTGGGACGTAGCGTTTGCCGTCCTCGCAGTCATCGGCGTTACAACGCTCGTCGCGCTCGAGGCAGGGACACTCGGTTCGGACGTAGCTGACGCCACGGTTGGCGTCGATCGTCGTAAACGGATAGTTCGCGACGTCGACGTCGGCCATGGTCGCCGCGGTGTAGAACGTGGACTTGCCGGCGTTTGGTTTTCCGGCAAGCGCAATCGAGAGCATGCGTCATCGTAGCATCGTGGGTTCAAACTGTCTTTCGATTGTGCGTCCCGGCCTGTCGAACGCGCGTCCACAACAGATGGCCGTTGACCCACTTGATTGCAGACACAGTCCAACCTGATACGCACCCTTCCATCGTTGCTCTCCGGAGACTCCGTTATTCGACCTGTGGGACAGTCAGGCTGGGTGAACAGAGCGCTCGTCGTCGGATTCGGTTCGGTTTTAAAACTCGTATACGTGCAGCCGTCCACACTTGCTTCGAGCGTCCCTCCGATCGAATGCGCGGGTGCTCCTGAGTGGCGAACTGGTATTTGGGACTGATCCGCGCGTCGCATGATCGGAATAGATGTGGTGGGTGCTGGCGTCGCGCTCGCACTTGCAGTAGGAATCGGATTGATTGCTCACGAGTGGTCTCATGCACTCGTCCTTCGATTTGCAGGGATTGCCTTTTCGATCAACTATCTACCAAATCGTACCAGCGGCCCGCTTGGACTCCTCGCGAGTTGCCCATGGGCAGTCGTGGAACCGCAGCCAACGGCCCGTGATCCAGCCTGGGTCCTTCGCGTTGCCGCACTCATGCCCCTCGCGCTTGCCGTCCCCGTCCTCGCAGTTGGGATCACCGGCCACCTACCAGGTGAAATGCCGATACTCACAGCAGCCGCAATCGGCTGGCTTGCCTGCGCAATTCCAAGCCCACAGGACTTCTCCGTTGCCTTCCACGCAGAACAACTGCTCGAGGAAACAACGGACACAACGGATACAACCGACACGACAGCGGTGGTATCGTGTTCCCGCGCTGACTGACGGTCGCCGGGTATCACCGTGTTTGGTGTCGTTTGTATGCCGCGTGCAGGTTCTCCTCGAGAGCGAGAGTTTCCGGACAAAAGTATGGCAGGCCACAGATCTCTTGAGCCCACCAGGGGATCTGTCAGCAGTGTCGACTACACAGCCACGAGTAGCCGTTGCTGATCGAGCACGAGTGATCCACCGGTCACAGGATGTCTGTTGCCGATGCGTCAGGGTCGGCGGTGTGCCGACATGCATATTATAATACGTTCAGTAATAAAGCTATCTGTTAGTGCGAATTCGACCTAATATAGAGACATGGTGGACAAATTCTCATCGATGTTGTGATGTGAGTGTGTTTGTCGAAAATTGAGTGATGATATCAGTTGCCGCTCCCGCATTCGTGACCGTCCACTCGAGACTACTTGCGCTGGATACCATCTCTACGCTATGGGTCTGCCTTTTTCGGTGCGTGCCGGTCAGCCAACTCCGAACTAATGAGGGCAGCATGACTCCGACGAAGACGCTCCGACAGCGCCTGATGGGAGATATCCATCTCAGAAGCGAGTTCCTCAAGTGTTACCTGTCGCGGCACGTCGAAGTAGCCCAGTTCGTGTGCCATCGTGATCGTCTCGTACTGTGTTTCTGTTAGCGGCGTCTCGAGCCGGTCGAGGTCGAGATCCGCCGAATCGGTTTCCGTGATCCGGGTGACGTTGACGTGATAGTCGTACTGTTCGAACAGCGCATGCGAGGTTGAGACCGACTCGCGATCGTGAAAGAGCAATCGCAGCGACCACGTGTTGTCGTGGCTGCGTGCCGAGAGCATCGCGCCATCGTTACTGGAGACGATCTCCTGAAACAGTTTGATATCCTCACCGAACTCGAGTCGAAACAGCCACCGATTGTGATCGGCCCCAGTCGACTGCGTGTTGCCACTGAGACTCGCGACGACATCGACCGACGGATCCGCCTCGAGTGCCCGTTTGACATCGTGACGGTCTTCGCCCGATACGTGTACCAGCGGTGCTGTATCGCCAATGAGCCCGCCGATCTCACACTCGAACGTCGGGACGCGATCGAACGTCCGTGCAAGTCCGAGCCGTTCAGCCGGAACCTCGAGTTCGACGACCGTAGTCATCACCGGAATCCACCACAGAGACGTATAGACGCGTTGGGTTTCCGGTAGCCTTTCCCGCCACCCAATTCGAGTGAGAGTCAGTGCAACCAAACGGTCGGTTTGAGTAACAAATTACGCAGCCACTACTGGCAGTGACGAATACACAGGGCTGGCCGACGCTCCCATCGTTTTTCGATTTGTCGCACTCTCGCCTGTCTTGAGTCAATCAGTCTTACTGCTACCAAATTTCGACGACGACCACACTGCAACCATCGACGTGGCCACTTCAGGGAGTCTGTTTACCCGTGCCTATCACGACACATCCCGCATGGATATTCCCACTGACCGACTGCTCATCATGGTGATCGTCGCAACCGGATTCGCGGTCCTCATCGGCGGCTGGGCCGGTGGACTCGTCCACGCAGAGGCGACCGGCCTCGAGGAACTCGGCTTGCGCGTCGGCTTAGGCGTCGTCTTCTTTGCCATCTTGCTTGGTGTGTGGTATCAGTTCAGCCGTGTTGATGAGGACTCGAGTTAGGAGTTTTTGCTTCTCGTTTTCTCCTCGAGAGTGATGTAACCGGCTGATGCATGAAAATAGTACAACAACCAATTGCAAGTCCGGGTCGGAGGGATTTGAACCACGGTCGCAGCGGAGCTGCTCCCTGATTCAAATCCTCCGAATTACATACCTGACGCTCACGGATTTGTGAGCGTCAGAGGTATGGGGTCGGAGGGATTTGAACCCCCGATCGACTGATATCTCCGGTGCGCCTCGGAACTCCAGAGGGTCATCACACGGACACTGATCAGGTGTCCGATCAGTATATCAGTCTGGAGTGTCGTCCCGGGCGCGGTGCCTCTGGAGTCAGTCGCCATCCCTGGCTTGGCCACGACCCCGCGAGCATACGTTGGGGGATCCGCCCTAAAGTGGTTTCGATTCGAGCCGTTACAACCAAGGAGCGCGTTCTTCGGTGTCGCTCGAGTCCTCGCCGGAAGACGATCGCTTGTCACCGCCGCTGCGAGTGTCGCCGTCGTCAGCGTCACTCGAGTTGCTCGGCCGTGTTGGACCGAAAGCCCCGCCATCGGTGAGTGGTCCGGTGCCGACTGCAGGTGCGAACGAATCAGAATCGTCGTCTTCCGAGTCGCCACCGCGCTCGAGTGGGAGGTCGAGTGCGAACAGGCCGGCGACGACGAGCGCGGCGAGTGGGGCCTGACCGAACGTGTCGGCGACCAGCGCGATGGGGAGCAAGCCCAGCGCAACAGCGCTGCCGAATCGGAAGCGGTCGAGGTCCATGTACTCGCGCAGGTACGGGCCGGTGAGGGCAATACCGAGCGCGAATGCGACGCCGACGGTCGCAGAGAGCGTCGCGTTCATCACGAGCGCGGGGTCGTCCATGAGGACGAACGCCATTCCGTTCGGATCGAGACTCGCGACCAGTCCGAGGCTAATGATGACGGCGGGACCGGGGAGATACTCGCCGATGGTCGCACTCGCGGTTTTGGCGGCGATTGCGAGGATCACCAGTGCGGCGAAGCGCTCGAAGATAACGATATCGAGGACGCTCTCGATTGCCGGCGCGAGCGCGGCCTGTATGGCCGCAAGCAGTATGAGCGGAATCCCGACTAACAGGACAATCGTCGCCTGCTCGCGAGGCGTACCGCTCATCTCTGCGAGAATCACGGCAACGGTTGCACTGCCACCGAAGATGAGCAGTCCAACCTGGATTGCACCCATTGGACTGTCGAGTGCGCCTGCGAGGATCAACGCTGGGAAGACGCCGTCGATCAGCGGGAGCATCATCACCAGCGCCAGCAACCGCGTGTCACCACCGACTAACCGCTCGAGGCGGAGGGCAATCGGGTGTTGAGAGGTACTCATTGGTCAGGGAGAGTGGCCATGACCCGAGGCCCGTGGGTAATAGGGTGGACGATGCCGTAACTGGTGAGAACGCACCCAGTTCGTCCGGTTGTGGCCTCGTGCTGTGAGTTTGCGTTTGCGATTCCCGAATGTAAACGTAAAGGCGGAGTCACTGCTCACCTTGCCACCAATTCGGGTATCGATTGTACTCACAGCGTACATATTTGGAGGAACGATGGGATTGTCAATAAGCGTTGTGTGAGAGCGACTTTCACGATCAGTCGCGTTTCCGACACTAACGTGCAGGTCCGCGCGTCGGTGTACTGATCTGCAGTCGACTGGCAGACCGATACGCGAATCTCGTTACGTCGGCGCTGCAACGACGAGATCGCCACGACTCGAGATTGTTACCTGACAGCCGTGGTAAAAAAAGGAGATGATCGTCGAGTTGCGTCCGTGTCGGCCGTGTGCCAGCAGTTCAGTGACGGCTTCGGTGTCGATGGTGTCGTACAGCGGAGGCATGTCGTCGACGGCTTCGTCCATGATGGTCGCGACGCTCGTCACGATGGTAACGACGACTGCGTCGGTTTCGTCGATTTCGAACGCAGTGCGGAGAACAGTTCCAGTGTCGGTTTCGCCGATCCCCCCATCGACGGATGGCGATTCTGCGTGTGTCGAGTTATCATTCATTACACTTCCTACGGACGGGGGTATGGTAAGCGGACGCGCTGACTAGTCACCGTGCGGCTGCAGCCGACTTCTCGAACAGGTGTTTGAAGACGACCTGCTGGGCTTTGCGCAGGTGTTGGTTGAACGTCTGACGAGTGACACCGAAGCGATCAGCAAGTTCATCACCGGTGCTGGTTCGTGGCGTCTCGAAGTAGCCGCTATAGTAGGCTGCATCGAGTGTCGCGAGTTGGCGGCCGGTCAGTGCATCCGTGACGACGTCGGCGAGCAGATGGGGTGAGTAGACAAGTTCGTCGTCGACCAACTCAACACCTGTGTGAAACTGTCGAATACCGTCGGCAACGCGTTGGTACTCCACGTCTCCCGGCAACTCTCCCTGGAACCGAACTTCATTCCGGGCGACGATAACCGCACAGGGTTGACCGCCGAGTGTCTGAAACAGCTCCGAGACTGTCGCTGATTCGGCACGCGCCTCGAGCCGGCTGTAGCCGTCTGCGGTACTAAGCAGGCGGACATCGGTGTAGTGTGGGACTTCCTCGATAGCGGTGACAAACGCACTCGCCGAAAGGTCGGCCGTGCCCATGTACTGCACGGTACCGTTGTCAGGGACTGAAACGACGGATTCGATGTCGATGCGGCGCTCGCCATTGTCTGTCTCCGCTTGACTCTCGACGCGAATCGAGGGCGGCACAGCGGACTGGTCGACGCGAAACTCGAGGCGGCGCATGTGATCGCTGGTCAGTCGTTCTTCGCGTTGTTTGAGCGCTGTCACGTCTTCGAATGAGTGGACGACGTACTCGACAGTGTCCGGATCGCCTAGAACGGGTGACGAGTTGGTCGTGAGCCACCGCTTCGCCCCATCGGGAAGTTCGATCCAGTGTTCGAAGCCAAAAACCGGAGACCCCGACTCAAAGACGCGCGTCACGGGATGTTCAGTGGGCGGAATCGGTGAGCCAGCGTCATCGGTAAGCGGCCACGTCGACGGTCCGGCAGTCTCGCTCGTAAGGTCCGCTTTCGAGACACCGAGCGTTTCAGTGGCGCGTTCGTTCGCGAACACGACCGTTCCCGACGGGTCGACGACGACAGTACTGATCGGTCCGCCAGCGAATATTCGGCGAGCGAGTTCGGCCGGAAGGCGGTCGTGATCAACGCTTGCGTCTGCTTCCGTTCGATCCCATTTCGAGGTGTCGGTCATTGAATCACCTGCGAGGACTGCCAACAACTGGTGGCGATGTACTCGCCGCCTCCGCGACGGCTCGCTCGAGGAGGACACTCAGTACGGAACTGCGGTCCTGCTGCCCCATGTTCGGAGAACCCCATAGACAGCCTACGTCGTCAGAGACTATGAGTTGTGCGCGGAATAAGCCAGTTATCTACCTGATCCGTGGACCAAAACGATATTCAGGTAGACAGCTCGGCTTTCAGGACGGGCAGTCGGTCAAAAATCACACTTGTCATTACTCGCCGTTGGCAGTCGGGAAGATTCGTTCCGGAAGGTACGCAGAGACCGTCCAGTTGGGTGCGTTGACAACCTGGTTGACTTTCAGATCGACGGCTACTGAACACAGAATATACGCTTCATCGCGCGCAAGACCCCGTTCGTGATGCAGGTACTCGATCATGCCTCGGATTGCTATCTTCGTTGCCTCGTGAAGATCTGCGTCAACTCCCGTTGTCCCGAAGACGGGTTCCTCGCGCCCACTCGAGGAGAGTGGGCCGGTAGTCTCGAACTGGGGGTACTCGAGTGAGCGATCCGTCTGCAACTCGAATCGGCAGGTAACGGTCATCGGTGCCTCGAGGCCGTTCACACAGACCTCTCCGTCACCTTGTGCGGCGTGGCAGTCGCCGATACTGAACAGCGCGTCTTCGACGGCAATGGGAAGATGAAGTGTCGACCCTGCAGTGAGGTGTTTAATATCGAGATTGCCGCCAACCGCTCGTGGCGGCGTGGTCTCGTGTTCGCCGTCGTCAGCAGGAGCAACACCGATCGTTCCCGGGAACGGCGCCACTGGCACCTCGATCCCGTTTGTGAAGTGAGCAACACCGTCCTCGAGATCCCAGACGTACATCGCAGGCTCTGGAAAGTCATCGGCAAGCAGTCCAAGGCCGGCTGCACCCGGCAACACCAGCGTGTATCCCCACCCGTGGTGCTCGAGCGACAGAATATCAACTGTGAGCACGTCTCCGGGCTTGGCACCGGCAATGGCGACTGGCCCGGTGAGCGGATGAATCTGGCTGATATCGATTGCTGGTACGTCCGTGGCTGTTGATTTTTGATCGATCTGGCCGTTTGTGGCGTCCCGGCACTCGAACTGGACGACGTCACCGGGTTCGATCGTTAACACCGGCTCGAGAGCGTTATTCCAGGTGCTGTGGATTGTCTCGTCGGTAGCGGGGAGTCGATGATCGATTGTGAGGTCTATCTCCGACATTCGATAAGAGAGACGCGGTGATGGAAGATAAAGCGATCACCGAGAACGCCGGGACCACTCTAGCGCTCGTGAGCGACGAGTCTGCTCGGAAACGGGTCTATCTCGCAACGCTTTTTGCTGGCGGGTCCGGACGGTTTACATGGCGAACGACGTTCCCGAGCACGAGCCCTATTTGTCGAAACTGCAGGTACCGGAAGCGCTAACGTTCGATGATGTCCTCCTTCGACCCAAGGAGAGTCGCGTCGAACCAGATGATGCAGACCTCACCTCGCGAGTCTCAAAGACAGTTGAGGTCTCCGTGCCGATCCTCTCGGCAGCGATGGACACCGTCACCGAGAGCGGCATGGCAATCGCAATGGCTCGCCACGGCGGTCTCGGCGTCCTCCATCGCAACATGAACATCGACGAGATGGTCGAAGAGATTGGCCGCGTCAAAAGCGCCGACGAACTCATTATTCCACAAGACTCAGTCGTCACCGCCGACCCCGAAATGTCCGTTCGCGAAGTTGACGACCTGATGGCCCGCGAAGGCGTTGGCGGCGCACCTGTCGTCAACACCCGTGGTGAAGTGCTGGGCATCATCTCGAGTACGGATATCCGGCCTCACCTCGAGGTCAACGAGGATGACCCGGTCACCGAAGCGATGACGGATGAGGTCATCACAGCCGGAGACGACATCGGACCGCGTGATGCGTTCGATCTGATGTACGAGCACAAGATTGAACGCGTGCCGGTCGTCGACGACGAGAACCTCCTCGTCGGCCTCGTCACAATGCAAGGCATTCTCCAGCGCCGTGAGTACGAGGAAGCTGTCCGCGACGAGGACGGCAAACTCTGCTGTGGCGTTGCCGTCAGTCCCTTCGAGATGGACCGCGCGGAAGCCGCCGACGAGGCGGACGCGGACGTGCTCTTTATCGACACCGCCCACGCGCACAACCGGAACGTCATCGACGGCGCTCGAGAGATCAAAGAGGCCGTCGACGCGGATGTCGTCGTCGGCAACGTCGGTACCCGCGAAGCGGCCGCAGAACTCGTGGAGTTCGCAGACGGGATCAAAGTCGGCATCGGCCCAGGCTCGATCTGTACGACTCGAGTCGTCTCCGGTGCAGGAATGCCCCAGATCACGGCCGTTGCACAGGTCGCAGACGTTGCGAGCGAGCACGACGTGCCTGTGATCGCAGACGGTGGCATCCGCTACTCCGGCGACGCGATCAAAGCGATCGCAGCCGGTGCGGATGCGGTCATGCTCGGCTCGTACTTCGCCGGCACCGACGAGGCACCCGGCCGCGTCGTCACGATGAACGGCAAGAAGTACAAGCAGTACCGCGGCATGGGATCCGTCGGTGCGATGAAATCCGGCGACAGCGACCGGTATCTCAAAGAAGAGCCAGACGAGGAAGAAGACTACGTCCCAGAAGGTGTCGAAGCCGCGACGCCGTACAAAGGGACACTCAAGTCCGAACTCCACCAACTCGCCGGTGGGATGCAGTCCGGCATGGGCTACGTCGGCGCTGAGACGGTCCCCGCGTTCAAAGAACGGAGCGAGTTCGTCCGCGTCTCCTCGGCTGGCCAAGCTGAGAGTCACGCCCACGACGTCGTGATTACGGACGAAGCACCGAACTACTCGCCAGATAGCTAACGTCGTCACTCAGTTACGTTTCAGCCGTTCGTCTCTGTGCAACCCTGACACCCAAAGAGAAACGCATACAGTTGTTCGGTCCCGATTCTGTAGTGTGAATCGCCGCAGGGCACTGCAGTCAGCAGGCGTACTCGCAATGGCCGGACTCGCAGGCTGTCTCGAGGGGGTGCAGGAACATTTCGGCCTGCAGGGAGTCGTCCCACTCGAGATTCATAGCGAGGCCGACAACGCGTATAACCTCCAGTTACAGGCTCGGGAGACAGGAACAGGCCGCGAATCCTACGACGAGAGCTATGCGGTGACGCCCGAAGAGACCGTCATGGCCCCAAACCTCGAGCGGACGGACCAGAACCTACAGGTCGTCAAATACGACCGAGACACAGAGGATTCGGTCGCTCGCGCGGTGTCGATCACGGAAGACACGCAACTGGTGATGGTGTACATACGCGACGACGACCTCGTCGTCGAGATTCATGGCGACGATGACGCCGATGATGACGAGATCGACGTGATTGACGAGAATTCATCAGACGACGATCTCGAGGGTGCAGACGGCGAGCAGATGGCCGATGAGGAACTCGACTGAGTCAGCCGCTTTGTTTTGTGGTGTTTGCTCGCTGAACCTATGGGTACGGGTGGAACGCACGCTTGAGCCGTGGCTCGAAGCCTAACTCGTCGGGAACGGTCTCGGCTCGCTCACCGAAGAACGGCTCGTTGGTAAACAGCGGCTGTGCCTCGGGGATGACGACACGAACCGCTTCGAACCCGATAGCCGACACGTCCCGCGTTGTGATCCGTGCCGCATACGGCGTCAGTCCGGTCTCTGTTACCCGCTCAAGGACCTCCTCGAGGGCGTCTGAACCGGTAAGATCAGCAGTTGGGCCTACACTGGCTGCGGGAACGGTCCCATCCACGTCGACAAATTTCTGGACGGTCTCCGGGAACGTCGCGTACTCACCAATTGCGCCCGATTGGGCAGTTGCGTTCTCTGCGCCGATATTGCGCAGTTCCATCCAGTTCTGAAGCGCCTCCTCGAGTGCCGAACTCGCAGCGTCGGTGGCATCAAGCGCTGCTGCAGAGCCGGCCGCAAACGCAGGCCAGGTGGGGCTGTCAGGATCGACAGCTCCCTCCGCAGGGTCGCGGTGGACAGCGACGGCAACGACTGGCACATCTACATCCTGTGTGACGAGCAAGGGTGTCACCGATAGTCCTTCACTTCGCGCTCGGCGCTCGAGCACGTCGAATCGCTCGTCCTCGAGTGTGAGCTCGAGCGGGTCGAACGATGAGTACCACGCGAGCATCGTTGCATCGCGTTCGATGACTTCGGTTAGCCCCGACAAGAGTGCATCAGCCGTCGAGGAGCCAAGTCCGAGTCCGGTCGTAATCGCCGGAACTAGCGACGGGCCGGGCTGTGGGAACTGGACGGCTGCGGCGGGCAGGTGGACATCGTCGCCAGTCGCGAGGTTCTGGCCGGGCACCCAGGGATACTCCTGTTCAGGATCGTACTCGGCGCTTTCCGGCCGGACGAACGCCGCGGGCGAGACTGGATTCTCGAGGTCGTCCTCACTCGCGTGAACGAACTCCGACTCACGGTAGACGCCGGCACAGTAGCGCTCGAGTCCTTCGCCGACGGCTTTCATCAACGCGGCGTTCCAGTCGTCGGCGACGCCTGCGGCCTCCGTCGGCGCGGTGGCGTCGCTGTAGCCGCTCGTATCCGCGTTGCGAGCCAGATAGTACGGTACGGGGAACGACTCGATTTCACCAATACTCGTCACGATTCCGACCCGGTCATCGATCGCTGCTTCGGCGTGTTCGACGGCCGCGTCAAGGGCGAGCGACTCGTCGTCGTCACGCTCAAACGTCCAGTCTCGCTCGCCACCATCACAGTCACAGTCGGGAACAGGCAGAAATCGTCGGCGGTTGTAGGGCAGTTCGACAACACGGCCGATGATTGAGTCATCGACGCCTTCGAAGACGCGAACGCACTCACGGCCTGCGAGCGCGCCGGCGAGTCGAGCCGTGCTGCGGTCGGCGCGTGGCTGTTGGGCCGTCTCCTCAGTTGTCGACGCAACGCGTGTGCGTAGACACTCAAAACAGCCTGCACCAGCCCCCGACGCGAATCCAGAAACTGCGGCATCGACCGCGGGCAGAGGATGGCCACCGACGCCGCCGATTTCGATGGCAACCCACGGCGTTCCACCCGCTCGAGCGGCTTCGCTCGCCTCCTGAAACGTCTTTGCACCCGCAACATCGCTGACGACGCCGAATCGAGCGTCGGTTAGTTCGTCGGGGTCGGCATCAACAACACCGATATCGACATCCTCGAGCGCGGCAGCGACGGTTTCATAGACTGGATCGTCGCCAACGAGATGTACGTCCATACGTGACCGTCACTGTCTGTGAGTAAAAACGCCATGTTCGCAGTGACGAGTGCAATCCGGGCGCTGGTACCCGACCAAGGCTATTAGCTCTGGTCCGATCCGCCGTCGGTATCTGTCGCTCCCTGTCTCGTCTCTGCAACATCGACCACGTCACCGCCTTCTTCCGGCATATCCTCGCCTTCCTGAATCGCCTGGGCTTCTTGTTCCATCGCCTCGACGTCCATTTCGATGTCCTCGATTTCGCCGATGATCTCGGCAATGTCGTCGAGTCCGATCAATTCGCGAGTCTCCTCGTCGAAGTCCAGACTTTCGAGCGAATCGGTGTCCTCGGCGACGTCGCTATCGGAGAGGTGTTTGCCGTACCGGCCGACCATCGACGTGAGTTCCTGTGGCATCACGAACGTGGTGGAGTCGCTCTGGCCGATCTCTGCCAGCGTATCCATTCCGCGGTCGATGATGGCGCGTTCGCCCATCGACTCGGCGGATTTCGCTCGCAAGACGGTCGAAATCGAGTCACCCTGTGCCTCGAGGATCTGACTCTGCTTTTCACCCTGGGCGCGGATAATCTCGGACTGCTTGTTACCCTCTGCTCGCTCGACGGCGCTGCGGCGTTCACCCTGTGCCTCGAGAATCATGGCACGACGTTTGCGCTCTGCGGAGGTCTGTTGCTCCATTGCGCCTTTGACGTCGCGCGAGGGCGTGACCTCCCGAACTTCGACGCTTTCGACGCGGATCCCCCACTCGTCGGTGGGTTCGTCGAGTTCCTGACGGATGCGCTCGTTGATCATTTCTCGCCGGCTGAGGGTGTCATCGAGTTCCATATCGCCGATGACTGCCCGCAGCGTCGTCTGTGAAAGGTTCGAGACGGCGCGTTCGTAGTCATCAACCTCGAGAAACGCCCGTTTCGCGTTCATCACACGGATGTAGACGACGGCGTCGGCGGTCACAGGCGAGTTGTCCCGCGTAATCGCTTCCTGACTCGGCACGTCAATCGTCTGCGTTCGCATGTCGAATGCGTAAATCCGCGAGACGAACGGTGGGACGATGTTCAGCCCTGGCTCGAGCAGTTTGCGGTACTCCCCGAAGACGGTCAGTGCACTGCGCTCGTAGGCGTCGACGATTTCCACCATCGACCAGACAGTGGCGACGACGAGCACGAGCGCGAGCGCCCCAACGAGGAGGATTGGGTCCTCGAGTTGGAGTTGCAACGGTGTGAGCGCGTCGAAATATGATACCATTACGCAAACTATGGGTTCTAGCCGAATAACTCTTGGCCGAAACGATGCAGAAGAAACGGGAGAAATGAGAACGCCCTCACTCGAAAACTCGGGCCTCTCGAACGGCTACTTTCACTCGTCGTCGCGCAACTGTGTTAAGACGTCTTCGGCGTTAGCGACGGCTTTTTCCTTTTTAGCGGGATAGGCTTCGACCTTGCCGCGGAAGGTGATGCCATCGCCCAGTTTGACGTCGCCGCCGAAAGCGGCCTGCTTGTCGAGGCGCAAGAAGAGTTCGGTGTTTTCGGTAACGCGTTCATCGAGTTCACCGATTAGCGTGTCGAAGGACTCGAGGTCTGCCAATCTCGAGAGGACGTATCGAACGTCGTCGGCGCTCTCGATGCGCGCCGAGAGGACAAGAATGCGGTCGCCGAAGTGGCCGTCGCTTTCGACGCGCTCGATCTCGAACGGCTCGGTGTCGTCGGCGTCATCGGCATCGTCGTCACTGCCGGGGAGGAAGGTTCGAAGCGCTTCCTCGACGCGTTTTTCGTCCTCGGTGGCGTAGCAGAACGTTCGTAAATCGACGTAGTGAAGCGGAATCTGGGGCATCTGCGGGTCTGTAGTATCGGCGCGGTGGCCACGTTAGCCGTGCTCTGGTTATTCGTCCGCGTCTTCGTCGTCGACTGCGTCCTCGTCGGCTTCCTCGAGGTCGCTCTCGGGAACACCGGTTTCCTGGCCGTCGTCGAAGCTGACGGTGTAGGTGGTGTCGCCGAACATCGACTCCATCGTCTGGGTGATGGTGCCGCTTTCGCCGTCGAACTCGCTGTGTTCGTCGTTCAAAACGACCTGGTCGTCTTTCTCGAAGCTCATAGCGTGAGATTCCCCGTCAGCCCGTAAAAAGGAACTGATTCGACAGCCTTGCTGAGAGGATTGACGGAGCTGTCACTCGCTACCGTCTGCGCCGTCCCCATCCTCGAGAACGGCTCCGTGCTCGTCGATTTCGCCGTTGACGATTCGCGTACTCGAGATGATATCGCCGTCGTCGGCTTCGACGTGGGGAACGACGATGACCTCGAGTGGGTCGTGGCCGCGTTCGCGCCGAATCTCGTTGATCTGCTCGCCGCCGTCTTTGGTTTCCGGTGAGACGACCAGATAGTCAAACTGCGGTTCGGTCGCAATTCCTGTCGGCTCCTCGAGTGGCCGAATCTCGAACTCGCGGTTTTGGTTGGCGGCGAGGTCCTCGAGTTCCTCGGCGAGGGCGGCCTTGCGCGTTTCGTATGACCGAACGTGGCGTTCGACGTGGCGCGTCTTCGGCGCGAGGTCGTCACTCGTCAGTCCGACGGTTACGTCTCCGAGTTCGAACGCCCGCTCGAACAGCCGTCGATGACCGTCGTGAACGGGGTCGAACGTCCCACCAAGCGCGACGTCCATACCGGTGGTCACTGGCGCGGTGCGTATAAAAGGGTCGTCTCGCCGGACAGTCCGTGCCGACTACCGCCATACGCACCCTGATTATTTCGACAACTGTCGAATGCCCCTTTCGCATTGTTTTTAGTGGTCGGATACAGTGTCACGGGTATGGGACTCGACGAGGATTCACTCGACTATCATCGCACCGATCCGCCCGGGAAACTCGAGATTTCGACGACGAAACCGACGAACACGCAGCGGGACCTCTCACTTGCGTACTCGCCCGGCGTCGCCGCACCATGTCTCGAGATCGACGCAGACGAACGCGATGCCTACACGTACACGGCGAAGGGCAATCTCGTGGGCGTCGTCTCGAACGGCTCTGCAGTGCTCGGACTCGGTGATATCGGCGCACAGGCCTCCAAACCAGTCATGGAGGGGAAAGGCGTCCTTTTCAAGCGATTCGCTGACATTGATGTCTTCGACGTGGAACTCGACGAGGAAGACCCACACAAAATCGTCGACGCCGTCAAAATGATGGAGCCAACCTTCGGCGGCGTCAATCTCGAGGATATCAAAGCGCCGGAGTGTTTCACCATCGAAGAGCGCCTCCGCGAGGAAGCCGACATTCCGGTCTTCCACGATGACCAACACGGCACGGCAATCATCTCCGGAGCAGCCCTGCTCAACGCCGCCGACATCACCGGCAAAGACCTCGCGGATCTCGAGGTCGTCTTCTCGGGCGCTGGTGCGAGTGCAATCGCCTCGGCCCGCTTCTACGTCTCTCTCGGCGTCGAGAAAGAAAACATCACCATGTGTGACTCGACGGGGATTATCACCGAGAAACGCGCAGAAAACGGCGAACTCAACGAGTACAAAGAGCAGTTCGCTCGAGATCTGCCCGAAGGCGGACTTGGCGATGCAATGGAGGGCGCAGACGTCTTCGTCGGCCTCTCCGCTGGCGGTATTGTCTCTCAGGAGATGGTTCGTTCGATGGCGTCGGACCCAGTCCTCTTCGCGATGGCCAACCCTGATCCTGAAATCGGCTACGAGGACGCAAAGGAGGCCCGCGATGACACCGTCATCATGGCCACTGGCCGCTCTGACTATCCAAATCAGGTCAACAACGTTCTCGGTTTCCCCTTTATTTTCCGGGGCGCACTCGACGTGCGTGCAACCGAGATCAACGAGGCGATGAAAGTCGCCTGTGCCGAAGCGCTTGCCGAACTCGCCCGCGAGGACGTTCCTGACGCAGTTGTCAAAGCCTACGGCGACGACCCACTGCAGTTCGGTCCCGACTACATCATCCCGAAACCAGTCGACCCGCGCGTGCTCTTTCGCGTTGCACCCGCAGTCGCCAAGGCCGCGATGGACTCCGGCGCAGCCCGCGTCGACATGAACCTCGAGGAGTACGAAGAGGAACTCGAGGCGCGTCTCGGCAAGTCCCGTGAGATGATGCGTGTCGTCCTCAACAAGGCAAAGAGCGACCCGAAAACGGTCGCGCTGGCCGAAGGCGAGAACGAGAAGATGATCCGCGCAGCCTACCAGATTCAAGAACAAGGTATCGCAGCCCCAATCCTAATCGGCGATGAGAGCGAGATTCGCCAGAGCGCAGCGAACCTCGGACTGGACTTCGAGCCACAGGTTGCTGATCCATCGGCCGGTGACTACGACGAGTACGCCGAGCGACTGCACGAACTCCGCTCCCGAAAGGGGATTACACGAAGCGAGGCTGGCGAACTGATCGAGGGCGACTCGAACTACTTCGGCAGCGTGATGGTCGAACAGGGCGACGCCGACGCAATGCTGACCGGGCTCTCGCATCACTATCCCTCTGCGCTGCGTCCACCGCTGCAGGTCATCGGCACCGCCGATGATGTCGACTACGCCGCTGGCGTCTACATGTTGACGTTCAAGAATCGCGTCGTCTTTATTGCAGACGCGACGGTCAATCAGGACCCCGATGAGGACGTCCTCGCCGAGGTCACCAAACAGACCGGCGACCTCGCCCGGCGGTTCAACATCGAGCCACGCGCAGCCCTGTTGTCGTACTCGAACTTCGGCAGCGTCGACAACGAAGCCACGCGCAAACCGCGCCGCGCCGCACGCATGCTGCAGGACGACCCTGAGGTTGACTTCCCCGTTGATGGCGAAATGCAGGCCGACACGGCCGTCGTCGAGGACATTCTCGAGGGCACCTACGGCTTCTCGGACCTCGAGGAGCCAGCGAACGTGCTCGTCTTCCCGAACCTCGAGTCGGGTAACATCGGCTACAAACTGCTCCAGCGACTCGGTGGTGCGGACGCCATCGGCCCGATGCTGGTCGGCATGGACAAGCCGGTTCACGTCCTCCAGCGAGGCGATGAGGTCAAGGACATCGTCAATTTGGCTGGCGTTGCGGTTGTTGACGCACAGCAAGAGTAGCACAGCACCCGCGAGCGAACAGTGTGAGCGAGCGGCTTTCTGATGGAGATTTTTGAGGCCTCACGGGAAGGTCCCGAGGCCAGCGAGTAAGCAAAGCTAAGAACTGAGAGACGTAACCGATCAGCCATATGCATGATCGGCCTCTCGAGCCCCAACGGACTCGAGCCGGGGAAAGCGACCGTGGTGCTCGCCCGTCTCGACGACGGCTGCTTGCCACCCTCGGGGCCGCTAGCATCGCTGGAGTCAGCGGGAGTACGCTCGTTGCCGGTCGGTCGATCCCCGACTGCACTCGAGTGCTTGATGACGCTGCGGACGCGCCTCGAGCGACGCCACAGCCGGTCGATGACGACGTGTCGATGTTCCGGCGCGGAGTGCGCCGGTACGGCTACTACCCCGAGGAAACCGTGCCGGACGAGGTTCGCGTCGACTGGTCGGTTCCGGTGAACGAAATCGGCCATACGGCGGCGAAATCGACGCCGCGGCCGACGCCGGACGGCGAAACGGTGCTCATCGCAAGCGACACCGGAGAAATTCACGCGGTGACGCCCGAGGGCGAGCGCCGGTGGACGCTCGAGACCGGTGCTGGAAACAGCCTTGGCTTTCATGGAACACCCGCAATCGTCGGTGAAACGGCCTACATCGGCGGCTACGATGGGGCATGCTACGCGGTCGATATTCCCACTGGTGAACTGATCTGGCGCACGAGCGCCCGCGAATTCGGCGGCTCGATTGCGATTGGCTCGAGTCCGGCCTACATCGACGGAACCCTCTACCTGCTCGCGGAGTACTCCAATCCAGCGAGTGGTGCGCTCTGGGAACTCGAGGCCGAAACGGGCGCGACGACCTGGAGCGACGACGACATCTGGGGGATGCCCCATCCCTCGCCGGCGATCGACTGCGAGGCGGGCCGACTCGTGTCGGGCTCAAACGACGGCGTTGTCTACTGCTGGGAGTTCCCCTCGCTCGAGCGCGCCTGGACGTTTCAGGCTGGCGGCGAGGACGGTCCGGACGGGGACGAGATGGCCGACGGACAGTTCCACCTCGGCGCGGAGATCAAGGGCACAACCCCAGTCTACGACGGCGCAGTCTTCGTCGGTTCGTGGGACGGGCGTTTCTATCGACTCGATCTCGAGGACGGAACCGAGGAGTGGGCGTTCGAAACAGGACGGGTGATTATGTCGAATCCAGCCGTCGATCCCGACGAGGGCGTCGTCTACGTCGGCAGCGACGATAACCACGTCTATGCACTCGAGGCTGAGACGGGCAACGAACTGTGGTCGGCGAACGTTCACGGTACCGTCATCGGTTCGCTCACCGCAACTGCTGAAACGATTCTGGTTGGCTCCTACGACAGCCATCTCTACGCACTCGAGAAAGCCACCGGCGAGCGTCGGTGGCGCGTCGAGAATCGCGGGCATGTGACGAGTGGGGCGATTCCTCGAGATGGGCGGATCTACTACGCCGAACGGGGCGTCTTTTCGAACTACTACGATGACGACGCGGAGACAGTGTTCGAGGAACCGGGTCATGCCTACTGTCTGGTCGCCGATGAGTGACGGGTTTTCAGCAGTCTCGAGTGTGTAGACACGACGCAGGGGGTGTTCTGAACCCGTCAGCACGAAAGCGTGCATTCAAGTATTCGCCCCGACTGATTTCGGGTATGCAAGATCAGGGACGCTCTACGCGCAAGCGTACCGGCGGTCGACTGAAGAACGTTCGAAACACTCGCAAAGACGAACTCGGACGTCTCCCCACCGAAACAGAAGTCGGTGAACCACGCTTCCGAACGGTTGCTGTCCACGGCAACGGTACCAAGACGCGTGCGCTCGCAACCAACGTTGCAAGCGTCAACAAAGGTGACGAGACGGTCGCAGCCGAGATTGATGACGTCGTGGAGAACGACGCCAACCCGAACTACGTTCGCCGAAACATCATCACGAAGGGTGCAATCATCGAAACCTCCGAAGGCCGCGCCCGCGTTCAGTCGCGTCCCGGCCAGACCGGACAGGTCAACGCCATCTCGCTCGAGTAAGTCGATTCCCGCGACCAGCGATCGAAAACAGCGTATGATGCATCCGCGTTTTCTGCGGATGCGTTGGAACGACAAAGAGCGTGGCGTCTCTCTATCGCCGCTGTTGAGACGATCCATACATTGATCCCACACCCCTCAGAAGTGCAGTGACCGTGAGTGGCTATGCGAGCGCGGCGTTGGGCATCCGTGTAGTCCGCAGTCCCACAGCGCTCATATCGGATGCGCTCACTAGTTGACGTATGCCAATCGTTGCAGCCGTCGATCAGTCCGAGCGAGCGGCCATTGTTGTCGAACAGGCCGCGGATCTCGCCAAGAAATATGAGACGGAACTTCACGTGCTCCACGTCGGACACCCAACCAGTGACTTCACCGAGGTGTCCGCAGATGCCATGCGCGAGAAACACGAAATCACAGCGAAGTCGACAATCGAGAAAACACAGAAGGCTGCGACGGCAGTCGCACGCGAAATTGCGGAGATGGTTGATGGCCTCGAGGAAACTGATTACGAACCGGTTGGACTAGTTGGTGATCCAGCGGAGGTTATTCGGTCGTATGCGACGGAACACGACGCAAAGTACATCGTCGTCTGTGGCCGACATCGACGACCAATTGGTCAGGCGCTGTTTGGTAGCGTCACCCAGGCGTTGCTGTTGAACGCGAACCGTCCTGTCGTTGCTGTGCCGTACGAGGAGACAGAAACCTGAACGACGTTTCAATCAATATATAAGAACGCTCACCTGGACGACGGGCCCGGGAGGGACGTGTCGCTATCGAGATAGCATTATTAGGCTTCGGATGTAGCACCCGACTATGCCGACTATCTTCGCTGGATTCGTCTCAATCGCGATTATACTCGCGGGCGTCCTCTGTTGGTACGAGTACACGCTCTATACGGACGACGAGAAGGCTCGAGCACCGGGCTTAGTGCGGGTCTACCTCGGAATTACGGCCCTGATGTTTGTCGCTGGACTCGGTGGCCTTACACTCACACTTGTGGCGTCCGGCTGGGAATGGCTGTTACTCGGCGTTATCGGTATTCTCGCTGCGGCATCGTCTATCATCCAATCGCGCCTGCACGACCGCATGGGCCTCGATCAGAGCCCGTTCCTCGAGCGCGTGCTCAAATAGTTACGGACGGGTGCGGCTATGGACGAGGTGCGGCCTTTTGTAACGCTGTTTCAGCAATATTCCCGCCGTAGTCAGCACTTCGAGAGAGTGAGTCGACGATCAGCCCGAGCGACTGGGCCTGGACCGGCTCGAGGTCTCGAAGCATATCGTCGATCGTTCTGGTGTGTTCGTCAATCTCGAGGACGGCCTCGCGGGCGGCGTGGCCGAGTCGATTCGCTTCTTCGGGTTCGTCGGCAACAAGTGCATCCATCGCCTTCGTGAGCACGTCGGAGGCGTCAGCGTGGAGCGCAGCGAGTGCGTCAGCCACCGACTCAGGGATATCATCGAGTTTGAGCGCGAGATTGCTGAGTTTGGCGGCGTGGTCGGCCACGCGCTCGAGTTGGCGCGCACTCGAGTGGTAGTCGAAACAGTCCTCGCGGGGGAGACCAAGTTCCTCGGCTGCTCGCGGTGAGCGAAGCGTTGCCCGGAAAATCCGGGAGACGACGAGCCAGAGGCGGTCGACGTCGTCGTCGCGTTCGATCACGTCGCGAGCGATGTCGTCGTCGTTTTCGACGAGCGCGGTGACGGCATCCTCGAGCATCGACGTTGCGATCAGACGCATTCGCGAGACAGCGTTGACAATCGACAGCTCCGAGGAGTCGAGCAGATCCTGAATAACGACGCTGTCAGTCGTCTCCTCGAGTACTTCGACGCCGACCAGACTCTGCGTGGCGTCTCGAATGGCACGGCGTTGATCCGTCGTGATTCGACTGGCCTCGAGTCGGATGATGTCGAAGCCGCTGACGTACATCGTCATAACCGCACGCGTCAGGCGCTCGTCCTCGAGATCCGAGACATCGAGCGTTCCTTCCTGGCGCTCGGTTTCGTTACGCGGTGTGACCAACAGCGCGTCGTCTTCTGGATACAGTTCAACGGTGGACCCGGAACTGACGTCGTTGGCCGTGGCCCAGCCTTTCGGCAACGAGACGGTATACGTCGACCCACCTGTCACTTGGACTTTCCGCGTCTCCATAGCTCCCGGTTGCGGGCCGATCACTATAAATCCAGCAGAATCTATAGATTGCTATCGTCGAATATGTTGTTCGGAGCGGCTATAACGACCGTTCTCTGCCGAGATTTCTCTTGAGGCCTAGGGTGCTAACCGTTCACCTACATAGCAGTATATAGTAAACATAGTAGGGTATTTAGAGACAATATCCTCTCTAGGTGAGTGATGGGAAACGAGCCGATAACTGGCAACGCTGACAGTGGGCACTCGCTCACTCGGCGGCGTGCATTACTCGGCGCCGCCGGAACCGCGTTTGCGGGGCTTGCGGGATGTATCACCCGCGGCGAGGACAGCGGCCTCGAGGGCGAGATTCGGATCGACGGTTCGAATACGTTGTTACCGAACAGCGCGCTCGTTTCCGAACTGTTCATGTGGGACAATAATCAAGTTCGGATTTCAGTCAGTGGCTCAGGGACTGGAGCCGGGTTTCAGCAGTTCTGTCGCGACGAAACCGACTTACAGAACGCCAGCCGTGAAATTAGTGACGATGAGCAGAGCCAGTGTGCAGAAAACGACGTTGACTGGCTCGAACTGGACGTAGTCATGGACGGGATTGCGATTATCAAGCATCCGGACAACACGTGGTGTGACGAACTCACCGTTGACGAACTTAATCAGTTGTGGGGGCGTGGCTCAGACATCGACACGTGGGCAGACCTCGATGACGACTGGCCGGACGAAGAGATCTCGTTCTATGGCCGGGATGCCGCCTCAGGAACGTACGACTACTTCACTGAGCAGATCAACGGTGCCGTTGGCAACATTCGGGACGATTACAGCGGTTCGCCGGACACGAACAACATCGTTCGTGGCGTCCGTGGCAACGAACATGCCATCGGCTTTGCCGGTGCGGGCTACTACGAAGAAAACAGTGACGACCTCGAGTTGATCGAGGTCTACAACGGCAACGAGTACGTTGCGCCGACCGACGAAAGCATCCAGGCCGCAGAGGACGAAGAGGGGATGGACGATGTCGAACCCTATCTCCCGCTTTCGAGGCCGATGTATCTCTACGTTCGGACACCAGCACTCGAGCGGCCAGCCTTCCGCGAGTTTGTTCGGTTTTATCTCGAAAACACGCAGGAAACGGCGAGTGACGTTGGTTTCTATCCGGTTCCGGATGCCACGATTGACGAACAACGCGAGGAACTCGAGGCGGCAATTGAGGAGCATGCATGAGTACAGACACTGAACCGATGGATCTGAGTCGGGATGGCAACGACGTGGGGACGCTCGGTGATCGGCTTGCACGCTATATTTTCTTTGCGTGTGCGTTTGTCACGGTCGCGACGACGCTTGCGATCATCGTCGTTTTAGTCGATGGGGCGTTCGATTTCTTCTCACAGGTTTCGCTCGTCGAGTTTTTCACCGAGACAAACTGGTCACCGCGGGCCGCAGACGATCCGAGCTTTGGTGTCTTGCCGCTGGTCTGGGGGACGCTCATGATCACCGTTGGGGCGGCCCTGATTGCGATTCCAGTCGGGACGCTGACGGCGATTTACCTCTCCGAGTACGCGGATCCTCGCGTTCGAAAGGTCGCAAAGCCGACGCTCGAGATTCTCGCGGGGATTCCGACGATTGTCTATGGCTTCTTCGCAATTTCGTTTATTACGCCGATCTTACAGAGTGCAAGCGGTCAGATCTGGTTTATTCCGGTTCCGGACACCTTCAACGCGGCTGCTGGTGCGATCGTCGTCGGGATTATGATTATCCCGATGGTGTCCTCAATTTCCGAGGATGCGATGTCGGCGGTGCCTGACTCGCTTCGAAATGCGGCCTACGGGTTGGGGGCGACAAAGTTCGAGGTGTCGACACAGGTTGTCCTTCCCGCGTCGTTGTCAGGGATCATGGCGGCGTACATCCTTGCGATTTCGCGGGCAATTGGTGAGACGATGGCAGTCACGCTCGCTGCAGGGGCGCTGCCTCAGATGACGAGTAACCCGTTCGAAGAGATTCAGACGATGACAGCGTACATGGTCGAGATCGGAACCGGTGACGCCTCGGTTGGCTCAATTGGGTATCAGAGTCTGTTCGCAATCGGGTTGACACTGTTCGTGATGACGTTCCTGATGAACGTCTTCAGTATGTGGATTCGGTCGCGCTACCGGGAGGAGTACCAATGAGTACGCAGACAGCAGACGAAGCGGACGAGTTCGAGTTCGACGAGTCAGCAGTCAAGCGCAAACGCCAGCTCGGGAAGGTCTTCCTTGGGCTGTGTTTCGCCGCGACGATGGTCGGCGTCGTTGCCCTCATCGCCCTGCTGTACGATGTCGTTAGCGAGGCCTGGGGGTGGCTCACCTGGGAGTTTTTGACCTATCCGCCGTCCCAGGTTGTCGAACACTACAACCCGGCGAACTACGGTGATCTGCCGACCGGCCCCGGTGGGATGTATCCAATGATCGTCGGCTCGATCTACCTGATCATCCTCACCGCCATCTTCACCCTCTTTTTGGGGGTCGGCGCGGCGATCTACTTAGAGGAGTACGCGCCTGATAGCCTCCTCACTCGATTTATCGAGGCGAATATTTCGAATCTTGCGGGAGTACCCTCGATCGTGTACGGACTGCTCGGGCTTGCCGTGTTCGTCCGGGCGATGCAAACCGGAGCGAGCCTCATCGCCGGTGCGCTGACGCTGACGCTCCTCATTTTGCCAATCGTTATCGTTCAGTCCCAAGAGTCACTGCGCGCGGTTCCGGACTCGATGCGTCAGGCTTCCTACGGTGCCGGAGCGACGAAATGGCAAACGATTCGCAACGTTGTCCTTCCCGAAGCAGTTCCGGGAATCATGACCGGAATTATTCTTTCGCTCTCTCGAGCGATTGGTGAGACCGCACCGATTCTGATGGTCGGTGCGGCGACGACGCTGTTTGCACCGCCGTCGCTGACTGATCCGAGCGGGCCGTTCGGTGCGATGCCGATGCAAATTTTCGAGTGGGCAAAGTTACCAGAGGAGAACTTCCAGCACGTCGCGGCAGCCGGGATTGTCGTCTTGTTGACCCTGCTGTTGCTGATGAACGCCGTCGCGATCTACATCCGGAATAAGTACGACCCGCGTGGCTGACGTGGACGTTTTTCGCTGAGTGATGCACTGTTACTATTTGGCGGTATCCCGTCGTATACCACCAGTGAACGCTGCGGAGGGTTTATCCGAACCACTGCGTATGACTCTGTATGGGTAACCGAGGACACACATCAGACGGCGTCGATGATGTGGTCTCGAACGCCACGACGGATGGCTACACACAGCTTCTGGATATTATATCGGAGCGCATCGTTCTTTTTGATACAAACGCGAACGTCGTCGCTGCGACCGATAGTGCCGTCGAGTTTCTCGAGACAGATCGCGAGACGCTTCTGGACTCCCACGCATCAGCATTCCTCGAGGCGTCTGACTGCGATCGCCTCGAGAGAGTGATCCAGTCGCTCCGTTCGAGCGAGCAAACTGAGTCCACGCTTTCAGTGACGGTGAAATCAGCAGATGACACGAGCATCTCGTGTGAACTGCACCTCCGGACTGTCGACTGTGCAGGCGAATCGACACAGGTTGCTGGAGTCGTCCGCGAGGCTGAGAGCCACACACAACCGGCGGCCGATGACTGGTCACCGGAGCACGCAGCCCCGCTGTCGTCAGTGATCGACGAGGCTGATGTCGGCGTCTTCGTCCTCGATGCGTCGTTTTCTGTCGCCTGGATCGACGAGAGCATTGAATCTTACTTTGGCATTGATCGCGCAGATGTGATCGGGCGAGACAAACGAACCCTCATCGAGGAGACGATCGCCGATCGACTCGAGGATCCGGAGACGTTCATGGAAACCGTGTTTGCGACCTACGAGCCAAACAGGGCACCGACGCGGTTCGAGTGTCACGTCACTTCCGGCCCGGATCGTGAGGAACGGTGGCTCGAGCACCGAAGTAAGCCAATCGAATCCGGGCCATACGAGGGTGGGCGTATCGAACTGTACTACGACATCACCGACCGCAAGCGGATCGAGAACGCACGGGTCGCAAGTGAAGCCCAGTTCAGGTCGCTCGTCGATGCCGTCGACGAGTACGCAATTTTCAGGCTTGATCCAGACGGGAACGTCGCCAGCTGGAACTCTGGTGCGAGCCAGATCAAAGGGTACGACCCGCGAGAGGTACTGGGCAAACACTTTTCGATATTTTATACACCGGACGAACGAGACGCCCACGTTCCACAGGAAAATCTCGAGCGCGCGAGGCGAAACGGTGTCGTCGAAGATGAAGGCTGGCGAGTCCGTTCAGATGGCTCGACGTTCTGGGCAAACGTAACGATTGCAGCGATCCGCGACGCTGATGGCGATCTCGAGGGGTTCGCCAAAATCACACGTGACATGACGGATCGACGAGAGCGCGAGCAACGTCTCCAACGAGAACGGGATCTGGTCGAACGGATTCTCGAGACCAGTTCAGTCGGCATCACGGTCGTCAATCGCGATGGAACGACGAGTCGGGCGAACGAACGGATGGCGCAATTGCTCTCGCTGCCGGTTGACGATAACCCGACAATCGATCCGACTCTCCGTCAGCTGTACGACGAAACGGGCTCGCCGATCCCGCTTGCAGAGCGACCAGCGAGTCACGTCTTCCAGACTGGCGAGCCAGTCTACGACAGGGAGGTCAGTATCGAAGAACCAGGCGGGGGAAAACGGTGGCTTTCGATCACTGCGACACCGATTTCTGATTCAAACAGCGATCCCGAGCAAGTCGTCGTCACCGCCACAGATATTACCGAACTCAAAGAGTTGGCTGATCGGCGCAAACGAGAACTCGAGGAACGCGAAAAGGAGTATACGGCGATTCAACTCGCGACAAGCTTGCTTGAGCCGGGCGATAAATCGATTTCAGCGTTGCTCGAGGAACTCCTCGAGACGCTGCCAGACGCGTTTCGGCATCCAGACCAGACCGCCCTGCGCGTACGGATTGGGACGCAGGAAGCGACAACGGATGCGTTCTCGGCGGACGGCCCGTCGATCACGGCACGGACGGAAACAGCGAACGAGACGCCAATTACGGTTACCGCCCGGCTTCCGAATGGGGCCGTCAATGGCGAGACCACACCGTTTCTCACCGAAGAGCAGGAACTGATTGACACGCTTGTCACGCTCGTCAAATTCCACCTCGAGCGCCGAGAGTACATTGACGAGTTACAACTCGAGACGCGACGTCTCGAGCAGTTCGCCTACGCCGCCAGCCACGACATTCAGGAGCCGCTTCGAATGGTCTCGAGCTATCTCCAGTTGCTTGAGCAGCGGTACGCAGAGTCACTCGATGAAAACGGCCTTGAATTCCTTGAGTTCGCAACTGACGGCGCAGACCGCATGCGAGACATGATCGATGGACTGCTCGCATACTCTCGGATTAAAACACACGGCAACCCCTTCGAACCCGTTGATCTCGAGAACGTTCTCGAAGATGTTGTCACCGATCTTAATGACCACATTGTGGCGGCTGATGCGGACGTTACTATCGAATCGCTGCCAACGGTCGAGGGAGACCGACACCAACTGCATCGGCTGTTCTATAACCTCCTCGAGAACGCGATTGAATACAGCGAGGAGTCGCCGGTCGTACGGGTTGCAGCAACGCACCGTGATACCGAGTGGGTCATTTCGGTCACCGACAATGGCATTGGCATTGAACCCGAACTCCACGGTCGGGTTTTCGAGGTATTCGAGCGGCTCCACCCCCGAAATGAGTACGCTGGGACGGGAATCGGGCTCGCAATCTGCCAGCGGATCATCGAGCGCCACCGCGGCGACATCTGGGTCGAGTCGGCGGTCGGAGAGGGCTCGACGTTTTCGGTGGCACTTCAGGCGGCCGATGAACCGGTCGACCGCGACGGCTAACAACGGATTTGACCGCTCGAGTATGCAGGCTTCCGGACAGCGATGTCTCGGCCGTTAGTGATCAGCGCCGTCTTGCGTGTCTTGGGATGCAGACCGCGACCCAAGAACGAGCAGGCCAACGCCGATTACGATCCACGTCACCGGGACGATGGCTCCGATGATGTATTCGGACGTCGGAAACAGATCGAACATGAGGAGATACGGGAGCAGAAACGCCAGCAGCGCGAGTGCGAGTCCGTAGCCCGCAAACGCCATCATTTCAGTCGAGCGAACGCGGTCCCGTACGACGGACGTGTATGCGAGAAACGCGGCATAGGGGACAAACGAGAAGAGTTTAACGGCGAACTCGAGGAGTGGACTCAAATCGAACCAGACACCGCTGTCGTAGTGCGTGAGATAGACTGTACCGTCGTCGTCTTCGACGAGACCGTACATTTCGTAGGCCTCGACGTTGTCCGGGAACGCCGGCCGCTCCTCGTATTCGTCACACACGAGCAGTCGGTCGTCACAGACCAGCACGCTACCGAGGTGTTGCCACCCCTCACCCCGACTACCGTCGTCTCGAGGCTGCATTTTCGCCTCCTCGAGCGCCTGTTGGGTCGATGGGTCGAGGCTGCTCACCTCGAGAGGCTCGCCTGGCGTCACGTCGTCCTGCCCGACGGTCTCTTCGAAGGCCTCAGTTGACTCGTGAGCGACGGAATACGATGACGGACTTTGTGAGTACGGATACGTGAGGGCCGCCGGGTACGCAACAAAACCGACGAGCAAGAGAGCCACGAACAGCGAAACCACCACGACGAGCCGAGAGTTCACTTTTCAATCATGTCTCACTCGTCGATAAGTGTTTTCCGGTTGATATGGAAGCACCCAATGCGCGACGGAACCGCTACTCGTCGTCCGCGAGTGCCTGCCAGGACAGTCGCGGGTTCCGCGCCGCGCTCGTCTGGTCGATCCGTCGGGCTGTGGTTCGCTCGGGTGCATCCTCAAGCGTTCCGTCGCCTTCCTCGGCAACGGCGTTGAAGGCGGCTGCGAGTCGATCCAGTGTCTCCTTGCTTTCGATTTCGGTCGGCTCGGTCATCAGCGCCTCGGGGACGATTTCGGGCCATTTCGTCGTCGGCGGGTGGACACCGTAATCGAGCATTCGTTTGGCGACGTCTGCAGCATCCTGGTCGCCCGCGCTGGCGACGAACTCGTGGTGGAACGGCTCGTAGGGCACGTCGTACTCGAGTTGGCTTGCGAGGTAGTTCGCGTTGAGAACGGCTTTGGCGCTTGCATCCGCGAGTCCCGCATCGCCGAGTCGCGCGATGTAGGCGAAGGCCTTGATGAGCACCAGCCAGTTGCCCTGATAGCCGTGGACGTGACCAATCGTGTGATCGGGGTCGAACAGTTCGTAGGTTACTTCGTCACCCTCGCCAGTGTCCTCGGCCTCGCGCACTCGAGGCGCGGGCAGGAAGGGGTCGAGGTCCTCGACCACACCGACGGGACCCGCGCCGGGGCCGCCGCCGCCGTGGGGCGTCGCGAACGTCTTGTGGACGTTGTAGTGCATCACGTCGAAGCCCATATCGCCGGGCCGCGCGCGTCCGAGCAAGGCGTTCAGATTCGCGCCGTCGTAGTAGAGTAACCCGCCAACGTCGTGAACCATCTCCGCGATCTCTTCGATATCGCGCTCGAAGAGCCCGAGCGTGTTCGGATTCGTGAGCATCAGCGCCGCCGTGTTCTCGGAGAGTGCGGCCTCGAGTGCCTCGAGGTCAACACGCCCGTCGTCGTCGCTTGGCAGCGAAACCACGTCGTAGCCCCCGAGTGCAGCGGTCGCGAAGTTCGTCCCGTGGGCGCTCTCAGGGATGATGACCTCGTCGCGGTGGCCCTCGCCGTTGTGCTCGTGGTAGGCCGCCGCAACGCGGATGCCGACGAACTCGCCCGCCGCGCCTGCGGGTGGCTGTAAGGTGACGGCGTCCATGCCGCCGATTCGACCAAGGTAGTCCTGCAGTCGGTAGAGCAACTCGAGGGTCCCCTGAATCGACTGTCCCGAGCGGTCGGGGTGGACCGCAGCCGAGGGCAACGCGGCCACGTCCTCGGTGAACTTCGGATTATACTTCATCGTACACGACCCCAGCGGGTAGGGGCCGCTGTCGATGCCGTAAATCATCTGTGAGAGCCGCGTGTAGTGGCGTGCGAGTTCCGGCTCAGACAGTTCCGGCAACTCGAGTGAGTCACGCGTCAGGTCGTCAGGAAGCGGGGAGTCGACGCGTTTTGCCGCTCCGTCCTCGCCAGCGTCGGCGTCGCCAATCGCGACTCGCGTGAGATCTTTCTCCGAGAGCAGCGGTTCGTACTGGCCGTTCTCGACGTAGCGAGCCTGATCGTAGCGGACCTGACTGGCATCGATTGGTGTCTCCTCGGTTGTCCGTTCGTCGCTCATCGAACCACCTCCGAGAACGCTGTGGCGAACTCGTCGAGTTGCTCGTCAGTGACGCCCGCAGCGCAGAGCTGGAGTTCGTGCTCGCCGACGACGTGGACCGCAAAACCGCGCTCCTCGAGGGCGTCTGCAACCTCCTGTGCGGGCTGGTTGAGGCGGGCGACGAACTCCCGAAGGTGGTGACGGTCGTGAACCGGCGCTGTCACGCCATCGACCGCCTCGAGACGTTGTGCTAACTCGTCGGCGCGTCGAACGCCGCGGTTTGCGAGTTCGACCATGCCAGTCGACCCGAGCGTGGCCGCGTGCATCGCCGTTCGCAGTGCGACCCAGGCCTGATTCGTACAGATATTGCTCGTTGCTCGCTCGCGGCGGATATGCTGTTCGCGCGTCTGGAGTGTGAGCGTGAACGCGCGCCGGTCGGTTGCGTCCTCGCTCGCCCCGACAAGTCGGCCGGGGACCTGCCGAAGATAGTCCTCGCGACAGGCAAAGAGTCCGAGTCCCATCCCGTAACTCGTCGGCAAACCGAGGACACTCGCATCGCCGATGACGACATCCGCGCCGACATCTGCCGGTCGCTGCAGGACCGAGAGCGCAACCGGATCGGAGCCGAGGACGAACAGCGCCTCGGCGTCTGTGGCGGACTCGCCAATAGCCGAGAGATTCTCCTCAATCGTCCCCCGAACCGTCGGATTCTCCGCATAGACCATCACCGTGTCCTCGTCGACGCGCTCCTCGAGTGCCTCGAGATCGGCGTTGCCGTCAACTGTGGGGTACGTATCGACCGCGAGGTCGGTGCCAGCGACGTAGTTCTCGAGGGTGCTCCGTCGGCCCTCGCGAAGGAGGTCGGGAACGAGCACGCGATGGCCGCTGGTATCGCGGACGCGGTCGGCGAGCGTCGCCGCCTCACCGAGTGCTGTTGCCGCGTCGTACATCGAGCAGTTCGCAATGTCCAGTCCCGTGAGTTCGACCAGCAGCGACTGGTACTCGAACAGTGCCTGCAGAAAGCCCTGTGAGACTTCCGGCTGGTACTGCGTATACGAGGTCAGAAACTCCGATCGGTCCGCGAGGTGATCGACCAGCGAGGGGATGTAATAGCCGTAGTGTCCCCGGCCGAGTAGTTCCGTCAGGTCGTCATTTCGCTCGAGTATCGAGCGAACGAGGCGTCTGGTCTCTCGTTCCGTTCGTGCGTCGATTCCGAACTCGTCGTCGAAGGCAACGGCAGCCGGAATGTCAAAGAGATCCGCAGCCGTTTCGACGCCGACTGCCTCGAGCATTGCGTCGCGCCCATCGTCCGTGTGAGGAGCGTATGGACTCCCCGTTTCGTGTGATCCGTGCATAGTAACGTGTCTTTCCAGTCCTGTGACTCGTTGATAGGTGTCGTTGCAGGTTCAGATGCAGCCGTGCGAAGAGCGCGGACCGCCGACCGCCGCCCAGTTGTCGGCTCTTGCCCGTCTTCGCCGTGAACACCGGTTTCGGCCACGATAGCTGTTGCTAACGGCTAGGGGGTAATGAACGCATTCTTTCTGTGACCGACTCGCTGGTGTCAGTTAGCTCAGACACTCACGAGTTGTCTCGTTCTTCATCCTCGAGAAGGGGCGTGTTCGGGTCGTCCACGCGCTCGAGGACGGTCATCACGCCGAGTGCAGACGTATTGACTGCCGGGTCGGCCGCGCGTTCGTCGTCCGAAATCGGTGTTCCGTTGCCAGCGCGTTCGCGGGCGAATACGTCGAGCGTGATCTTTGCGCCGCCGAGGACAACGGGCCCGATGAACAGACCAACGGCACCGAAGACGAGCAATCCGCCGAAGATACCAACGACGACGATCGCGGAGTTAAACGCGCTCGTGCGGCCAATCAGGGCCGGACGGAGGTAGGTATCGGACGCACTGACGAGCGAGCCATAGACGACGAGCGCCGCGGCGGCGACGTACTGGCCGGTCGCGAACAGGTAGATCGAGACGGGAACCCAGACGCCAAACGCGCCGACGAGCGGGAGGAGTGCGAGAACGAACGTCGCCACCGTCAGGAAGATGACGGCAGGGACCCCGAGGATGGCCAGCCCAATCCCGAGCAGAATTGCCTGAATCGCCGCAACAGCGACGTTTCCGACGACGGAGGCCCACATGAGCTGATCAAGCCCAGTGAACAATTCATCCTGCAGTTCATCGCGGACCGGCAACACGCGTCGGAACCACGCGACAAGTGCACCGCCATCTCGCAACAGCGCAAAGAGGACGAATACTGTGACCGTCAGACCAATCAAAACATTCGGTAACCGCGTGACGAGTTCGAGCGCACTCGTTGCAATCCCCTGTAGTGCCGTCCCAATCGGCTCTTCATACGTCTCCCACATCTCATGAAGATCGACCGAATAGCCCGTCGACTCGAGTTGGGCCTCAATTTCGCCGATCCCAAGTTCGTCCTCTTGGATGATCGTCGCGATTTGGACAGCCTCGTCGAGTGCAATCGCAAGTACGTACGCAAGTGGAAGTAAAATCGTGAGGATAGCAACAGCGACGAGTATCAGTGCCGTCGTCATCGCGCTCAGATACTGCTCGAGGCGGCGCTGGACCGGCATGAGAATGTACGCGAGGACAATGCCGAGCAGCACGTACTGGAGATACGGCAGAATAACGGCAATGCCGAGAAGGGCGCTGATGATGGCGACGATGGTCAGTCCAGTTCGATCCGAAAGCCACTGTCGTGGCCCCATCGCGGATGCGGTCGAAGCCGACTGGGCTGTCTCCCCGGCCCGGGTAGGAACCGGAGACATGGCGGTCGCATCTGCCTCGGCGTCTCCTCCATCGTCAGCAGCAGCTGCATCGCCATCACGTCCGCCATCAGAGTCGGGCCCGCCCATAGGCCGCCTACGACGGCATCACATATTATCCCAGTGAAAGATCACGCCCACTGATGGGAGGCCGGAGTGAGTCGACCCGACGGTCGCAATTAGTCTTTGAGCAACGGCCTCGAGGAGTTGGTGACGACGAGGAGGCTGCTTAGACCCATAGCGATGGCGGCAAAGAGCGGGTTTAGCAGGCCGGTTACGGCCAGCGGGATTGCGATTCCGTTGTAACAGAACGCCCAGCCGATGTTTCCTTTGACACGGCGATCCGTCGCTCGTGCGAGGTCGAACACCGTTTCGACTGACGAGAGGTCGTCGTCGACGAGCGCGACATCGGCTGCATCAGCAGCCATTGCAGTCCCACCGCCAAGTGAGATACCGAGGTCTGCGGCCGCAAGCGCCGGTGCGTCGTTCGTCCCGTCACCCACCATCACCGTCTGGCCAGTTTGCTTGAGTCGCTCGACGGTTTCGGCTTTCCCTTCCGGTGGAACGCCCGCAAACACCTGCGAAACGGCGTCGTGCTCACGGAATCGATCGGCTGCGTTCGCGTCATCACCAGTCAGGACAACGAGTTCGGCATCTGCTGCGATTGCAGAAAGCGTCTCTCCCCAGCCATCGCGCAGTTCGTCGCCGACGACGATCACACCTGTTGCAGTTCCGTTGCGGCCGACCGCAACCGGAACCCGTCCCGTCTCACGGTGGTCATCAATCTGCGTTGTGAGTGCGTCCGAAACCTGCCAGCCAAGCGATCGAAACAGATCTGGATGGCCGACGATGACCTCGTCACCGTCAACAGTGCCCGAAACGCCGTGCCGGTGACTCTCGAACGCCTCGAGGCGGTCGTTGTCGGCCGTTCCGTCACTGTCTTCGTCGCTTGGCTTTGCTCGCGTGGGTGCTGGTTCGACCGTGCCGCCATCGGCAGCCGGCTGTTCGCCATGGCCACGTGCTG
Organism: Natronolimnobius sp. AArcel1; assembly: GCF_011043775.1. Taxonomy (NCBI): domain Archaea; kingdom Methanobacteriati; phylum Methanobacteriota; class Halobacteria; order Halobacteriales; family Natrialbaceae; genus Natronolimnobius; species Natronolimnobius sp. AArcel1. The sequence goes on from NZ_JAAKXY010000003.1 coordinate 336,077, forward strand.
CAATCGCCTCGCCGATGGGATGTGCAGATCGGCGCTCGAGCACCGCTGCCTGCTCGAGCAACTCGTCGTCGCAGTCGGTCTCGAGAACAGTCATCTCGCCGGTCGTCAGCGTCCCGGTCTTGTCGAAAACGACCGTGTCCGCGTTTCGAATGCGCTCGAAAACGGTGTCGTCAAAGACGACAATCGAGTGCTCGAGGGCGTCGCGGATGCCAGCGGCGACGGCGAGCGGGGTCGCAAGCCCGAGCGCGCAGGGACAGGAGACGATTAAGACCGTGAGCCCGATCAGCAGTGCATCGTCGATGCTCGTCCCAAGAACGAGGTTGAGCGTCGTGACGACGACCGCGAGGACGAGCACGAGCGGGACGAAGATTGTCGCGAGTTTGTCCGCGAGCTTCTGGATACCGTGGGTGCCGCTCTGGAGGTCCCAGACGAGTTCGGTGATCCGGTCGAGACTGCTCGTCGCGTCCTCGCCGACCCGAATCGTCACTGCGCCGTCGGCCACCATCGAGCCGCCGACGACAACGTCCTCACGGCCTTTCGTCACGGGCAGCGACTCGCCGGTGATGACCGCCTCGTCGACTGCGGCCTCGCCATCGACCACCGTACCGTCGACGGGGATTCGCTCGCCGGTTCGAACGAGCACCTGGTCGCCAGCCGCGAGTTCCTCGAGTGCGACCTCTTCGTGTGTCCCATCCTCGCCGATGCGGCGAGCGTCGTCAACCTGTACGCTCGTCAGGTCCGAGAGGCGTTCGGTCGCCTCGCGTTTGAGCGTAGATTCGTAGTAGCTGCCGACGGAGACGATGACGATGATTGCGACGGTTACGTCGTAGTAGATGTGCGGGCCATCGACCGCAATCGAGAGCGTGCTGTAGACCCACGCGCTGACGGCTGCGATCGCGACGAGCAGGTCCATATTCGGCGAGCGCGTCTTGATCCCGACGTACGCCCCCTGCAGAATCGGCTTGCCGGTGACAGCGAGGATGATCGTCGTCAGCGCCCCGATCATCAGGTAAAACGGCGTCGCCAGTTCGCTCGCAAGCGTCGCCTCGAAGAACTCGAGCGTTCGCTCGTCGTAGAACCACGCCCCGAAGTATGTCGGGTAGATGATCACGAGGTACTGCAACATGACCATCATCCCCATCAGGACGCCAACCGCGATTCGAGCCATCTCCCAGTCGTCTGCCTGCCGGCGACTGAACGCGTCGTCGCGGTCGTAGGCGCTGTAGCCGAGTTGACTGATCGTCTCCTCGAGGTCGGCCTGGGAAACCGCGTCGCCATTGTGGTCGATCCGCACCGTTTCGGTGACGTAACTCGCACTCGCCGCGCTGACACCGTCGGTTTCGGTTGCGACCGACTCGATGAACGCCTCGCAGGTCGCACAGTACATCCCGTCGACCTCGAGATAGGTCGTCTCGTGGTCGGATGGAATCTCGGGATCGTCGGCGTCATCCTCGCGGGCGCGACGGACAGCATCCGCGTCGACATCGACCTCGACATCTCCGAGTGCGTCGTAGACGTCTCGGCAGCCGACACAGCAAAATCGGTTGCCGTCTGCGGTGACGTCGCTGCCCTCGACGGGGAGGTCACAGAGCGTACACTGTTCGTCAACGTGATCGGCAGTCATCGGTGTGCGTGTGCGATAGCGCGCATAGTTCAGTGATGATCATGGCCGCCTGCGTCGATACCAGGAACGTCGATGCCGTCGTAGAACGGCAGTTCGGGATGTGGGACGGGAATACCGAGACTCATCAATCCGTGTGCGAACAGGACGTACCCCAGAACAATAAACGCCACACCGAGCAGTCGGTGAACCCGACGCCGGTGGGCGATATCGACGCTCTCGATGAGCGTTCCGTAGGCGAAGACCGCTGGAATCGTCCCGACACCGAGTGCAGCCAGCGCAAGCGCGCCGCTCGTCGGCGACCCAGTCGTGAACGCGTACAAAAACGCCGGGTACAGGATCGGACAGGGCAACAGACCGTGGAGTGCGCCAAGGCCGATAATCCCCGGACCGTTCGCAAACCGGTCGACATGGCTCGTTAGTACGCCGACAACGCGCTCGAGGCCGGGGATGTGCAAGCCGCCCGTCGTTCGCCCGAGCAGGTAGTAGATGCCGGTGATGATGATAAATCCTCCAATCAGGAGCCCAGCACCGCCGCGGACAAGATCCGCAATCGACGTGAGTTCCGCTGTCGAGACGAACACCAGACCACCGAGCGCACCGAAGGCAGCCCCCAACAGTGTGTAACTCGCCGTGCGCCCGAGATTAAAGAGTGCGTGCTGGCGAACTTCGTACATCGACAAATGACTCCCGCGTCCGCTCGAGCGCGCCGTCTGTGTCCCTCCGTCAGTCTTGGTCCCTCGCTCCTCCGCCATACGTCCCGCATACACCGTGACGAGCGGCCCACACATTCCAATACAGTGGGCTCCGCCGAGGAGCCCGATGACGAAAAACAGCACTAGATCAATGCCGAGGAATGTAAGTGGGTCCATCTGTCTCTCGAGTAGTGATTCCGGGTAGTTCGACGTTCGGGTTCACCTCTCGAATCCCGACCGCAACCCGTACGTACTCGCGCTAGCCGCTCGAGCACGTAATCGGTTTCGCCTCGAGTGTCACTGATTGCCTGTCGCTGCTCGAAAAATTCGCTCGGAATCAGGGTTTTTGCTTCCCACTCAAAAACCGCGACCGTTACTCCACGTACCGATACTTGCGCTCGCCCATGCGGCCCCAGCCATCGAAGACAAACTCCTCCTCAGGCGTTGTGAACTCCTCGACATCGACGTCCATCTCGTGGTTGTGCGCGTCGTGAATCTCCTCGTAATCCGCCCACGACATGTCGTATCGGTTGGCGAGTTGCTCGTCGACGTTCAGCGCCTCGAGTTCGTCTTCCCAACCGTCTTGGACAATTTCGGCGTGAATCTCAGCCTGTGCGCCGCTGCCGTAGGAGCCAACGAGCAACTGCTGGTCGGTCATATCGCGGCCCTGCTCGAGGGCAGTCTTGAGCGCGCTGACACGGGCGATATGAACCGATCCCGTGTACCAGTTGCCGACTTCGCGGGAGAGCGTCAGCGTCGGGTCGATTGTCTCCGCGTACCACTCCTGATAGCGATCCGTCTCTTTGAGCGCGTCCATGTACTCGCGAACGGCATCGTGGAACGCCTCCTCGTCATCGAACGCCTCTCTGCGGGGCTGGCGGCCGATTTCCTCGGCGAGTTCCTCCTCAATGGACGTATCGCGCGTGATGTGCCGGTATGCAAGCATTGCTGCCTTCCGTACCATGCCCGGGAACGGCGTGTGGAACGGCGCGAACGAGACATCCTCGGGATGTACGTCACCGGCAACGCTCTCGTAATCCTCGAGTGCCTCGCGCATACGGGCGAGATACACCTGCACCGAACGCTTTCCGTCGACCGAAGGGAACTGCTGGTTCGGCTTGAGGAAGTCCGTTTCGTCAGCCGAGCCATAGCCCTGGTGCGTCGAAAGCTCAACCAGATCCGGATCTTCGTCGATGAGCATTGCGACCGCTCCAGCGCCCTGCGTTGCCTCGCCGGCGTCACCGCGAGCATAGAGTGCGGTGTCAGTTGCGATCACGAGCGCGCCGCGACCGCGGTTGCGACCCGCGCGAATCCAGTTGTACGCATCGTCCAGGCTCTGGGTCCCCGCGATACAGGCGAACTTACGCTCGCCCTTGTTCGCGTGATGGAAGTCACCGTCGTACACCGACTCGAGGCAGCCTGCGACGTACGTCGAAACCGGTTTCGAGTTGTCGAAGGAACTCTCAGTCGCGACGTCGATGCGACCGATGTCGTCGGGCTCGAGTCCCTTTCGTTCCATCAATCGATGGGCGGCGTTGGCCCCCATCGTGACGATGTCTTCGTAGCTGTCGGGGAACGAACTCGCGTTGAGACCGAGGCCCTTAGTATACTTTGCGGGATCTTCGCCTTTCTCCGGGGCGAACGTGCCGGGAAGATCCATCTTGAGGTTCCCAGTCCAGATTTCGATCGCGTCGATACCGACTGCAGTCATACCAACCCAATATCGGGGAAGCCATATGGTAGTGTCGTTCGTGGTTTCGACAATTGTCTACCTTTGTCGATCTCGATACTGTGACTTTGATATCAAATGAGTATCGTATAGAGACTATCCTGGGCCAGCTCCAGCACCAGGTGGAATGATTTCGAACGTCGTCGTTGTTTCATCCCCGGTATCCGTTCGTCTTACGCCGACATCATATGGTCCACCTTCACGGTCGGTTCCCTCAAGCGTAATTGAGATTTCGACCCCCTCGCCGGCGTAACTGTTTTGACCTGCCTGGTAGACGATCTCATCTCCCTCCCGCCAGACTTCTCCGGAACCCTGTTCAAGCGACACATCCCAGCCATAGGTCACGCCATCGCCGTTGGGCTCACTGATGTCGAATAGCACTCGCTCATTTGGCTCGATCTGTGACCCAGGAGTAAATGTAAACGTTTGTTGCTCCGTTCCAGGGCCAGCATTACCGTCAACATCGGAGGCACCGACAGAGACGAACGGATCATCAGCACCCTCTTCACCATCTATCTCAAAGTCAGTTATCGCTGTTTCATCGGTATCTGTTCGCGTGAACGCCACATCATAGGGTCCACCTGTGCCATCGGTTGCATAGCTTCCAACACTGAGTTCGATTATCTCTCCTGCTTCATAACTGTCATCGATCTGATATACGAGCGTTTCTCCGCTATTCCAGAGTTGACCACTTCCACGCTCAATTCGGTAGTCGCCACCGAACGTGTCTGTATAGTCGACACCGCCATCGTTCGGATTACTGAGATCAATGACAACATCTTCCCACGCTTCCGGCCCCTCATCAAGTGCAAACTGGATCGTTTGTCGCTCCTCACTTGGTTGAACAAACCCATTAACGTCACTTATGTATACGAGGTCAAAACCTGGAACCTCTGCTTCATTGACTCGTACTTCGACAGTATCGCTGTCCTCATCACTCGAGACCGTTGCCGCTCTCTCCCCAGTATCCACCTGTTCGGTTTGCCACGTAAGAGTGACCTCCGCAGACTCACCGGGCTCGAGTTCGAGTGTTTCGTATTCGGCAACGTTCTGACCATCGACATCGAGGACAATATCCTGTGTTCCCGCTTCACCACCATCATTTTGAACGTTAGTAGTGAACTCAGCGTCTTCGCCTGCTGTCACGTCGTCGTCGTACTCGTCAATTGAGACCGAGAAAGATGGCTCGTCTTCGGGTGGATCTCTCACTTCAATACTCGTGTTCGCAGTGTCACCAAGACTGCTCACCCGCCCAGACGCGTCCTGTCCCCACACTGTAAGGGTATGTTCACCAGTCTCCCATTCGTCGGTGTCGATCTCCGTCGTTATCTCGTCCTCGAGATTGACATTCTCCAAACTCTCGGGATCACCATCAATATCTAAGGTCCCTGTGTTCTCCCCATCTGGTCCATCGCTTTCCCACTGACCACCAACAATAGGTGTTCCACTTCGAAAGTGGCTCTCAGTACCGATGGAGGTCGCTGTACCACTAAGTGTAAACTCATTTCCTTGGGTCACTTCAGCGGGTGCATCAGCAGTTGTGACCAACGGACCCTGTACTGGATCGCTTTCCCCTCCTGATCCTCCACCCTCGCCAGATTCACTGGAGTCGTCACCTGAGAATCGATCATCACGCTCACCACCATCACCGACTCCAACCTTTGCGACGGAGAGGTCAAACGTTTGTTCGTCATCGAGTTCAATCGTAACGCTATCGTCGGTTGCGTCCGTGACTCTGGCATACTCTTCGCTATCATCGTCGAACGATGTTCCAACCGAGTCGTTCCACCGGTCAGGTGAGTTTGTTGGAATTGTAATTGTTGCACCGTCGCTCTCGAGCGTCGAGTCTCCGGGGCCACCAAGCCGTTCTACGTCGACGGATACTGTTCGCTGATCGGTCCGTGACAGGTTGCCGTCGATGACGAAGAGAGTAAGCTGATCGTCACGAATGAGGTGTTGTTCTTCAAGTGTGACGTTTGCATGGCCAAATTCGTTGTATAGAAGTGTATGTTCAATGTTCGTCTTCGGTGCATCTTGGTATTCGTTATAATGTGGGTCGTACTGGATGAACTTTGTATCAAGTGACTCTTCAAGAAGGCCGTCAATAATTGGGTCACCAATATCCGCATTCTCTATCGTTATCGGCGTTTCCGGCTCGACCGTTCGGACTGTCCCAGTTGGATCTGACGGATTAACGGCCATTGTTCGCGTATCATACTGTGCGCCGAGTGTAATCGGTACACCCTGAGAACTCTCGTGATCAGTGTCTCGCATCGCATCACGGAGTTCGACCATCTCTCCAGTGACACGTTCGTTATGATTATACTCAACCTCGGCATTTTGATCAGGAACGACATTAATCTGATACAGCGCTAGCGCAGAAAATAAAATAGCGAGCAGTAACACTGCCCCAATCTGGACCGTCACGGCCCGGTCGTCCCCACGACGCATTCTAAAACAGGATAGTCGTCGCTACGTATACGTCTGTCGGCTTTTAGATATGTTCAACTACTCGAGCGATGAATTGAAAACGAGTCCTTCCGGTGACAGCACGCCGTGGCCGTTATTCGTCGTCTTCTTCGACGACTTCGGGGTCGCTCATTGCGCTTTGGAGACTGTCGAGGCCGTTGATCCATTCGGTGACGAGGCCGTACTCTAAGTCTTCAGCGACCTGCATGTCGAGTTTGTCGCCGTCGACGATGAGGGTGCCGGCCTGTGCGGCGTAACCGAGTGCGGCATCGAGGTCTTCTTCGGCTTCGGCGTCTGCGGCAGCAGCGAGGTAGTCGCCGACGGTACCTTCGTCGGCGGGGCCGGTGGCGATGTACTCTTCTGCGGCGAAAAAGACACAGACGAGGCTGGTCTGGACGCCGTCGACGAGGATCAGTTTCTCCTCGTCTTCGATATCGACTTCGCTGAGGACGATTCCGCGAACGTCTTCGATCTCTGCGAGCGCTTCCTCCTGGTCGATATCCCCGTCGTCGTAGGCGGCGACGATCTTGGCGATCGCAATTGCCGTATCGTCCTGGAGATTCAACAGCAGCCGCGCCGATGACTCGTCTTCCGGATCGATCTCTTCGTCTTTGATGCGGTCGATCCAGTTCTGCCAGCGTTCCTCCGAGTAGAACTCGGTCGGGGGATTGCTCATACAGACACCTACACCGGCCGCTTGAAATGCCTTTCTCTACACTAGCCGCCTCGACAGACAGTCTCGCACAGCGATTGAACGGTGGTGCGGTGCCGTATTACACTGCCTCAAGACTCGAGGAGGGGAATATCTCGTGGACCGCCACTCGGAAACAGTGCCTGTTCACTCGCGCTCGAGCGTGGCCACAGTATCGATCCCATACACGTGCTGGGGCGTCTCGACGTGGGCGTTCCGGACGGCGTCCTCGTAGCCCTCCTCGAGCAACCACCGAACGCGGCGCGGGACGGTCTTTGGGCCGAGGACGGCACCGGGTCGGCCGGGATCGTCGACGTAGTCGGTTTCCATCAGGAAGGGGTCGCCGCGCTCGGCCGCGCGCTCGAGGCGGTCTTTCTCGCTCATGACGCTTGGAGTAGGTCCCTCGAGTCGGCCTTCGGCGTAGTGTTTGACGACCTGGTGGCGCTCCATGCCGGCGTCTTCGGCCCAGTCGGCGACCGCGGTGAGGTCCTCGGTGGCCTCTGTATGAAGTTGGACCGCACAGCCGAGGTCGCCGCCGTGGTCGAACGCGTGGCGCATGACGGCGTTCGAAGCGTCCCAGACGGCGTCGGAGACATCGTAGTGCGGGCGGCCAGATTTTAACGCGAGCGCGTCGCCGTCAGCGACGTACTCGGCAGCGAGGTCGATTCCGCCCTGCATGATTTCGCGGGCCTCCTCGGGGCTGTAGCCGCGCTCGTCGACCAATCGCGAAATCAGGCCCGGATGAACGCCGAGGACGGGCCAGGCGCGCCCTGGAAGTTCCGCCGAGGCCTCGTCGACAATCTCGAGGGTACGCTCGAAGACGGGCCGAAAGTCTTCGCCGGCGTCGGCGTCGACCTCGAGGTGCCAGGAGGGTTTGTTGACGACGAGGAGGTGAGTGCCGCCAAGCCGCGCGAAGTCTTTGACAGCGTCGATGCCGCGGTGATTGTCCGGGTCGAGATGCAGATGATTGTCCAGAACGGGTGTGTCGGCCTCGAGCATACGCAGGTGTGGGTGCGCGCGGCGTGAAAAGCCACCGTCTTCGAGCGTGATTTCTGTCCGGTGGCCATCCCAGTCTATGGCTAACCAGCCAGGATGCACTGTGAACCGCAAACAGCGGGTTTCTACGCTACCCCGCCTACGTCATGCGATTTTCTGGCAGAAGATTTTTATAGTAGCGCAGCTTACCTTGAGTTAGTTGAACCATGACTCTCGAGCAATTCACTCGGAACGGCGGGCAGATTGCCCGGCGCTACGACTACGGTGATGGGACGGTGCTGGCGGTCGACTTCGGCACGTCTGCTGTTGATACCTCGGTCGATCTGGCCGACGGCACCATTATCGTGGTCGCTGACGACGAACAGTACGAGTTCGAACTCCCCGACGGTGCAGACGACGCGCACACGTTTATGAAAAACGGCGTCCTCACTGTCGAACTGGAGGGCGATCTATGAAACTCACCGTTAAACCACTCAAACAGAAAGACGCTGGCCGCGGATTGGCCGCAATCGACCGCGTCTCCATGCGAGAACTCGATCTCGAGAACGGAGACTACATCGTCATCGACGGCGGTGGTGACAGCCAGTCGGTCGCGCGGGTCTGGCCGGGGTATCCGGAAGATGAAGGGCGCGGGATTGTACGGATCGACGGCCGGCTTCGACAGGAAGCCAACGTCGGGATCGATGACCGCGTTGAGATTGAACCCGCGGACGTCAATCCTGCACAATCGGTCACCGTTGCACTGCCACAAAATCTCCGGATTCGTGGCGATATCGGCCCGCTTGTGCGCGATAAGCTCTCAGGACAGGCCGTTACAGAGGGCCAGACGGTGCCGTTCTCGCTCTCGTTTGGGCCAATGTCGAGTTCCGGCCAGTCAGTGCCGCTGAAAATCGCGAGTACGTCGCCGAGCGGAACGGTTGTCATCACCGACTCGACGAACATCGAGATTTCGGAGACGCCGGCCGAACAGGTCAGTTCCGGCGGCCCCGGCGCGTCCCCTGAGGGCGTTCCGGACGTTACCTACGAGGACATCGGTGGTCTGGACAACGAACTCGATCAGGTCCGCGAGATGATCGAGTTGCCGATGCGCCACCCCGAACTGTTCCAGCAGTTAGGAATCGAGCCCCCAAAGGGCGTCCTCCTGCACGGCCCACCAGGGACCGGGAAGACGCTGATGGCCAAGGCAGTCGCCAACGAAATCGATGCCCACTTCGAGACGATCTCCGGCCCGGAGATTATGTCGAAGTACTACGGTGAGTCAGAAGAGCAGCTGCGAGAAGTGTTCGAAGAAGCAGAAGAGAACGCTCCCGCGATTATCTTCATCGACGAACTCGACTCCATTGCCGCCAAGCGCGAAGAGGCCGGTGGCGACGTCGAACGCCGCGTTGTCGCGCAACTGCTCTCGCTGATGGACGGCTTGGAAGAACGCGGGCGTGTCACCGTCATCGCTGCAACGAATCGGGTTGACGATATCGATCCCGCACTTCGGCGCGGCGGTCGCTTCGACCGCGAGATCGAGATCGGCGTTCCCGACAAAGACGGCCGGAAGGAGATCCTGCAGGTCCACACCCGCGGGATGCCCCTGACCGACTCGATCGATCTCGACCGCTACGCCGAGAACACCCACGGCTTCGTCGGTGCCGACCTCGAGTCGCTTGCTCGAGAGGGCGCAATGAACGCCCTCCGTCGGATCCGCCCCGACCTCGATCTCGAGGAAGACGAGATCGACGCCGAAGTTCTCGAGACCCTGCGTGTGACCGAGGGAGACTTCAAAGAAGCCATCAAGGGAATTCAGCCCTCGGCGATGCGAGAAGTCTTCGTCGAGGTCCCGGACATCACCTGGAACGATGTCGGCGGTCTCGAAGACACCAAAGAACGTCTGCGCGAGACGATCCAGTGGCCACTCGATTACCCCGAGGTCTTCGAGCAGATGGACATGCAGGCCGCGAAGGGCGTCCTCATGTACGGCCCACCCGGCACGGGGAAGACGCTACTCGCGAAAGCAGTCGCCAACGAGGCTCAGTCGAACTTCATCTCGATCAAGGGCCCCGAACTGCTGAACAAGTACGTCGGCGAGTCCGAGAAGGGTGTCCGCGAGGTCTTCGAGAAGGCCCGGTCGAACGCCCCGACCGTGATCTTCTTCGACGAAATCGACTCCATCGCGGGCGAACGCGGCCAGGGACAAACCGACTCCGGCGTCGGCGAGCGCGTCGTCTCACAACTCCTGACCGAACTCGACGGACTCGAGGAACTCGAGGACGTCGTCGTCATCGCGACGACCAACCGGCCAGACCTGATCGACAGCGCGCTGTTGCGCCCCGGCCGACTCGACCGCCACGTCCACGTTCCGGTGCCAGACGAAGACGGGCGCAAGCGGATCTTCGAGGTCCACACCCGCAACAAGCCGTTGGCCGATGCCGTCGACCTCGAGTGGCTCGCCAGCGAGACGGAAGGCTACGTGGGTGCCGACATCGAAGCAGTCTGTCGCGAGGCGTCGATGGCTGCCAGCCGCGAGTTCATCAACTCGGTCGATCCCGAGGAGATGACCGAGACGATCGGTAACGTCCGCATCAGCACGGATCACTTCGAGCACGCCCTCGAAGAGGTCAACGCAAGCGTAACGCCAGAGACGCGCGAGCAATACGAAGAGATCGAAGCGGAGTTCGACACGGCCGAGCCACAACAAGAAGATCAACTCGGTCGAACGTTCCAGTAACGCCTCGCCAATCGTCGTGAGCGTCCTGACTCACACTTTTGTTCCGAGCATTGATCAGAACCGATAAGGGACACGCTCACTCGAGATCTGTGTGCTCTTTTTGTACTGGCGAAACAGTCACAGCGCCATCGCCGTCGACCGTGACGCGACACGCTTGGTACTCGAACGTGATCTCGAGGTCGGTTGTCGAGGGATCTTCGACGAGGCGTTGTAAGGCGTCCGGATCGACAGCATGGTACAACGGTTCTGCAGGATGAAACGGTTGTGTCCCATGCACTACAGACACGCCATCGACGATTCGCTTGACCAACGAGTCGGACGGGTCGGAAGCCGGACGCTGTGTTGACATTGGCCCAGATACGGTCATCCAAGCCCTAAAAGTGTCGGAAATAATAAAATTTTTGGATTTCACACTAGAAACGCCCAAATTCTCCCCTCAGAGCGGATATGGTGGCCGATATTCGGCTTACAGGCATTACTTGGTATATTGTTCACCGAAGTGGTTGAACGATTGGCCGCTTTCAGCCACGACAACCCCTGTGTTTGATATTTCAATTCCAAGTTCATTCAGCTCTGCGACGGCCTCTTCGGCCCTGTCTTGCGTTTGTGTAATCAATTCAATATGGACGTTATCGGTGTCTGCCATCAGTTCAGTGACCGAAATGACGTTATCAACGGTGGCGATGCATTCAATCGTCTGCTCGCGGTCGTCCTCGAGAATCGTGCCGACGAGCAGCATGTGGTGTTCGAATCCAGCCGTTTCGTAGTCGATAACTGGTGTGTAGCCCTCGATCACGCCCTCGTCCTCGAGCGTCGAGAGACGGTTGGCAACCGTGCTCGCGGCGAGGCCAACCTGTTTGCCGATCGCTTCCGTCGTCACGTTTCGAGCATCATCCTGCAAGATGTGAAGGATCGCTTTGTCGGTGCGATCGAGATCAACGGTCATTGTGTCAGGTATACCCTGGCGCCGTATGTCTCTTTCACCCGTTTTCTCCCACTGTATCGGACAGTCCGGTAGAAGTCACAATCAGTGCACCTGTGAGCCGTCTGTAGTTGCCCCAGTGTACAGTTATAACACCGTATACGTGGCCGACATCGAATCCTCGAGCGTACTCGGTTGATCACAATCGTCAGTCACTCTCATCCGGTGAGTTGGGCGATGCAGTCGCTGTGGTGACCACTGGTCGTCGAACCAGTCGAACCGCGATAATCGCACCAACTAGTGCGTAGACTGCCAGCAATCCAAACAGCGCCCGCACAGAGACCGACTCGAGGAGGACGCCACCGACGGCGATGCTCGCGGACCCCAGCCCAAACATCCCGAGGTACGTATAGCCGTAGGAGAGCCCACGCGTCTCTGCGGGCGTATAGACTGCGACGGCTTCCTGATAGAACGGCTCAATCGCAAACAATGCGAACCCGAGCACACCACAGTAAAGCACGATCAGCCACACACCACTGCCAGAAACCGGAAGAAACGCCACTGCAAGGACTGCCAACACCACGAAAACGATCGCGACGCCCCTCGAGACGGCAATCCGATCGGTCAGTCGCCCGGCAACGTACTGTCCGCCCATGCCCGCGACGAGCACCCAGACGTAGAAATAGTCGCCAAGCGAGAGCTCCGCCAGTTCACCCGGTGGGTCGACGGCAGCCAGCGCCGGCAGTCCGTTGAGTAGTTCCGGGAGATACGTGAGTACGCCGCGGTAGTAGAGGCCAACACAGGTGACGATCGCGAACACAAGGACGAACGAACTGGCAAACAGCGTTCGCGAACTCTCAAACAGTGACGATGCAGCCGGAGAGTCCGTTTCGTGTGTTGCACTCGAGGCAGTTGTCGAATCGGCCTCGAGGGCGGCGGTCGGATCGAACTCGGCTCGAAGGCCATACAGCGTCGCGAGCAATCCGGGGACGGCGAGTGCAATGGCAACGAGTCGCCAGTCGAAAACGAGCAACAGGGTCGCGGTTGCGAACGGCCCGAGTGCGATGCCGAGATTCCCCGCGATGCCGTGCCAGGCGAAGACGGTGCCACGTTCGTCGACGCCTGTGCTGATGAGGGCCAACCCGGCCGGATGATAGATGCTGGCGAGCAGTCCCCACAGAAGGAGACTCACCGCAATGGCATAGATCGACGTCGCAAACGCGAGCGTGATGAACGCGACGCTCATACCAGCAAGACAACACAGAATCAGCCGTTTTGGGCCGTAGCGATCGACGAGTACGCCCGCCGGTAACGCGCCGAGTCCAAACGGGGCGTAGCCAAGCGCGACGATGAATCCGATGAGGGCAACGCTCACTTCGAAGACATCGAGCCAGACGACCAGCAAAAGGGGAATCGCCAGTTCGAACCAGTGCACGCTCGCATGACCGAGCATTGTAAACACTGCAATCGAACGATCGTTCTCCTCGAGCGTCGACAGTGTCACGTGCGTCTCACCATGGCGTCACCGATAACTGCGATTTCGCTCCGACGTAGGTAACCGCTTGGAAATCACTCAGCGATTACGCCGACTCGAGTGCCGACAAGACCGCATCGGCGTGGCCCTCCGGCGAGACATTCTCGTAGACGGCTTCGATCTGGCCGTCGGGGTCGACGACGTAGGTGTTGCGAAAGACGCCATCGAAGGTGTTTCCAAACATCTGTTTTTCGCCATAAGAGTCATACGCCGTCGAAACCGCGCCGTCCTCGTCCGAAAGCAGGTCGAACGAGAGGTCGTACGCATCGGCGAACGACTCGAGGTCCGACACTGGATCATCACTGATGCCGACCACTGCGACGTCCTGTGCGTCGAACTGTGCCAGCGCCTCGTCGAACTCACAGGCTTCGGTGGTGCAGCCGTCGGTGTTCGCCCGCGGGTAGAAGTAAACGATGAGTCGCTGTCCATCGAAATCGGACCGTCGAATCGTCTCGCCATGCTGGTTACGAAGTTCAAACGCGGGGGCATCATCGCCGATATCGAGCATACTGGTGTCTTTGCGAGCCACCGAGTAATTGTTGTGGATTACTCGAGCGATTCAGCCGCATCCTGCTCGAGCAGCGGCGTTGCGTTCTGCTCGGGCAGGGTCACGATGTCATCGCTCGAGAGGGTGTACTCTCGGTCGTCGATGCCGAGAATGGGGCCGATATCGCGCGTGATCCGAACGGTGACGCGGTCGACTGCTGTCGAGGCGTCCTCGGTCGGAGTCACGCCAGCCTCGTCCGGTGACGGCGGCTCCGGTGCGGGGCCGTCGGCTGGCGCTGCGTCGTCGCTGCCAGCCCCGTCAGTTACCGATTCGGTCGTTGACGTGTCGGGTGCTCCACCCATGACATCAGCCGGTGAGACGCCACTCGAGGCCTCGGCCGCTGGCGAGGCGTCTGCTGGTGGCTCCGGGGGGACACTATCGTCGTGTGACTCCGATTCCTGTGGCGGTACCGGCGGTGTCGTTTCGGACTGGGCGTCCTCGCTTTCGACATGTCCGTGGGCGCTGTCGCCTGTTGACCCTGCGCTTGGTGGCACTGGTGGCTCGTCCGTATGAGCCCCACGGTCGGTTTCGGTTCCCAACTCTCGTTCGGAGGGCGCGTCGACAGCATCGGCCGCCGGCTCCATGCCCTCGAGAACGTCGAGGACGCGCGTTTTGTTCGACTCGATGCGTTCGACGAGGTCATCAAAGAGGTCGGCTTCCTCGGCTGTCAGTCCCTCGTCGTTGGCTGCCATCCCGGCTGCAGAGAGGCTGGCCTGTTTGACGAGTTTGCCCATCCGGCGTTCGTAGATGGCCTCGACGACGTCTTTGGCCGTCTCGATTTCGTCCGTCAGGTGGCTTACTTCCGGCGAGGAGAAGGGGTCCGTCGCGCGCTCGGCAGCCTGATCGCGTTCATCCTCGAGATCGGCAATATACTGACCGACCTCCTGGTAGAACGAGGGGCGCAGATTCTGGAGACTGTCTTTCTGGCGCTCCTTGCTCTGGACCGAGCGTAGTTCGTCTAAATTCATTCTTTTTCCTTCTCCGCCCTGCCGCGAGCCATCAAGAAGACGGCAACGTACTCTGGGAGTGACTGGTCACCCTCGGCGATTGTAAAACTATCTCCTCCGAGTTCGACCTCGCCGCCGCGGGTCACGTCGACGGCAATCTCCTGACCCCGGAACGTCTCCGGAACCGCATCAACGAGCGGGTCAAACGCCGCAATTTCGTCGCGCTCGAGGCGAACCGTTTTCAGGCCGCTGCCACCGTGGAGACTACCCGGCAGGCGGATGAGGCGGTTCGTATCGGTCGTAACCGGCTCGTCGATGGGTGCGTTATCCCGTTTGACAGCCGTCTTCGTGAATCGCTCGGCCAGTTGGGAAACAGCCGTGTGGACGGTGACGTTGCCCGACTCGAGGCCGTCGCGATTGTTTCGGGCGGCGTTGAGCGTCGCCGTGGCTTTCCCCTCGCCGATGCCGTCGAACTCCTGTAAGCGCTCGAGGGCGTCGTCTTCGTCCATCGCGAGCAGGTCGTCGACGAACGTCATGAAGTGCTCGTGGGTTCGCTTTCCCCACCCGCCCTCGATCTGTAGCGTCCGTCGCTCTGTGGGCGTTTTTCGGCCGAGTCCGGCGACGGTTTCGGTGTCGATCAACTCCTCGTACTCGAGGCCGATCCCACGGACGTAGTCGACGATTTCGCGGCGGTGCTCGCGGTCGAGTTCGAGAATGTTCGTATCGCGAACGTGGACGTGATAGCCGCGGCCGCCCGAGAAGACGATCTGTAAGTCTTCGAACGCAAAGTCGTCCTCGAGGAACTCGAGCAAGCGCATGAGCGCGTCCTTACATGTCGCAAGCATCTCGGCGTAGGAGTCTTCGCCGAGGGTGACGTTCGGGAGGTGATCGGCGTCTAAGTCGAAGACGAGGTCGGCGGACTGCCAATCTTTGGCATGCATCGAACTTGCGCCGGGGTCGCGAAAGCGCCCCGCAGAGAAGTAGACGTGACGTGGTCGTTTTCGGACGAGAAACTCCGAGAGGTCGCCCAACTCGAGTAGCGAACGGTGACGGACCATGGTCGTGTCTGGTCCCTCGGTCCAGGGGATAAAGCCCCACTCGCGTTCGTTGGCTGCAGGTGGTGGCGTGATCTCCGTTCGACGATAGTGGTCACGAAACCGCCCCCGCAGGTAGGCTCGCGTTCGCTCCTCCATACGACTCGAGTAGTCGTGGGTGGGTCCGTATAACCCTGCCGAATGTCGGATCTTGTGAGGGTTGGTTCCGTCGAGGGCGGCGGTGACTATCGCCGGATAAGATCCGAGAGACGGTCCGTAATTCCTACATCAGAGCCGAGTTTGAGGTAGTAGGCATCGCCGCTGTCTTCGTAGTAGTTGTCGATGCGGCGTTTAATCTCGAACCCGAGGTGTTCGTAAAACTGGAGTGCGTTTTCGTTGCTCGTGCGGGCGTGACAGGTGATCGTGTCGTGATCATCGGCGACGCGAGCAACGAGGCGTTTGCCGATTCCTTCCCCACGGTAGCCGGGGTCGACCGCCAGAAAGAGAATATAGCCGTCGCGTCGAACGGCTGCAAATCCGATGAGATCACTGTCCTGCAGATAGCAATGAACCGTCGAGCGTCGATAGGCATCGGAAAAGAAGTCGCGTCGCTGTTTGAGTACGCCTTCTTGCCTGTTGATCTGCTCTTTGAGGTCCCAGGCATCGTCGACGAAGTCGTCGCTCCCCGGCGCGACGACGCGACTGTCGATATTGACGCTCACTACTCCTTCCTAACACTGTCGCCAATATAATTCCACCGGCGACAGGCCGCAACATCCCGATTTTCCGATATATTCTGTACGCGTCAGCAGAACCGACGAACATACGGGAGCGGTCCGCGAACTAGCAGCAATGGCGTACGAACTCCGCGACCACACGGCAGACATCGCAGTCGCCGCAACCGGCGACTCACTCGAGGATGTCTTCGCGGCCGTTGCTGACGGGCTTGCAGCGGCCTCGTGTGACGAACTGGTCGAGACCGGTGAGCGATTCTCCCTCGCGGTCACCGCAGAGAGCCGCGAAGCCCTGCTGTTTGACTACCTCGACGAACTGATCTACCTGCGAGATGTCCGCCTCGAGTTGCCAGTGTCCCACCGTGTCGACGCCATCCAGCACGGTTCAGCCGACGAAGACGACACGACTGGCGAGGAGTGGACACTCGAGGCCAGTGCTCGTGGCGTCCCGCTGTCAGCACTCGACGCCCGCGAAATTAAGGCAGTAACGTACTCCGAAATGGAACTCGAGCGCGTCGATGAGGGCGATGGCTGGTCTGCCTACGTCGTCTTTGATGTCTAACGTGGATTCACACGGTGACAGGCGCTGCCGCCGGACGAAGCTTATTCAGTCCAGTTGGCGTACGACCAACAGTGATCGAATCCACTCGCTTGCAGCCTCGGTCCCGTCCCTCGTCCCTTCGCGAGTGTAGACGGCTGTCCCGACGGCTCCCTCGCGTCTGGATTGTGAGCCTCATCGCCCTCTCGAGTCTGCTGGTCGCAACATCGCCCGCGAGCGCACACGAAGAATACGTCGTCGACGACGAACAGGATGTGGGCCTCGAGGAGTTTCTCGCCGAAGGGTTGACAGATCCGTTCGTCGTCGGGCCGCTGCTCGCCGGTGGACTCGTCGTCCTCGCCGTCATCGGCGGCTACCTCGCCGTTCGCCCACTCCAACAAGACATCGCCGCCTTTCGCTTTGCGATGCGAGAGTACATCGAGTACGTTCCCTGGTTGCTGCGCATTTCGCTTGGCATTCCCCTCATTGGGGCCGGCTTTAGCGGCTACTTCATCAGCCCCGCACTCGAGGTCGACCTTCGACTTCTGCAGGTCGGTCTCGGCTTTTTGCTGCTGTTCGGACTCGCGACGCGACTCGTTGCACTCGGTGGGTTGGTGACCTACCTCGTCGGGCTCGCCATCTGGCCGACGCTCTTGCTCCAACTCGAGTTCATCGGTGGATTCGCAGCACTCGCACTCCTTGGCAGCGGGCGGCCGAGTGCTGATCACGTCCTTCAGCGTGTCGTCGGAACGCGAGGGACACTGTACCGGAAACTGGACCCGGTTCACGACTGGGCGGACGCGTTTCAGTCTCGGATCGATCCCTACGAGCGCCTGCTCCCGACGGTCGTCCGACTCGGACTCGGTGCCACGTTCATCTTCCTCGGCGTGACCCAGAAGATCCTCCAGCCGGGACTCGCACTCGCTGTTGTCGACCGCTACGACCTGACTGCGGTGATTCCCGTCGCGCCAGAACTGTGGGTACTCGGCGCTGGACTTGCCGAAACGGCACTCGGCATCGCGCTTATCCTCGGCTTTTTCACCCGCGCAAGCGCGGCGACAGCCATTACGATGTTTACACTCACCCTCTTTGCACTGCCCGACGATCCTGTCCTCGCCCACGTCGCTCTCTTTGGAATGGCCTCTGCACTTCTGATCACCGGCAGTGGTCCCTACGCACTCGATGGCAAACTCGAGCGCCTCGAAACCGAGTCTGAATACGTGGATGCGACGCCGACGGACGCATCGGCCGACTGAGGTGGGCTGGTGCTGGTCTGCTGGAATGACCGCTGAACGATCGCTGTTCGACGGAGAGACGAACATCTTTCATCGTCGCCGTTCGAGTACCGCGTATGAGCAACACGTTCGATGCTGACGGTATCACGCTCGAGCAAGTGCGTGAATTCGTCTGGGAGGTCCAAGAAGAGGGCGACATGCGCGTTCCTGCACGCGTCCTCGCGAGCGAGGCACTCCTCGAGGAGATTTCGGATGATAAAACGCTCGAGCAGATCACGAACACGACCCATCTGCCCGGCATCACGAACTACGCGATCTGTATGCCCGACGGCCATCAGGGCTATGGTTTCCCCGTCGGTGGGGTCGGTGCACTCGATGCCGAAAACGGCTGTATTTCGCCGGGAGCAGTCGGCTATGACATCAATTGCGGCGTCCGGATGATGCGGACGAACCTCACCTATGACGACCTGCAGGGCCGCGAGGAGGAACTCGTCGACTCGCTGTTTGCGAACGTTCCGTCAGGATTGGGCGGCGGCGGCATCGTCGAAGCCGGTGTTGACACTGTCGAAGAAATCTTAGAGCGCGGCGTCGAGTGGGCCGTCGAGAACGGCCACGGCGTCGAGGGTGACCTGCTGCATTGCGAGGATGAAGGGGTCCGAGCGGAAGCCGACGCCTCGAAAATCAGCCAGAAAGCCAAGGACCGCGGCAAGAACCAGATCGGCTCGCTCGGCTCGGGGAATCACTTCCTCGAGGTCCAGCGCGTGACTGACGTCTTCGACGACGAGGTGGGCGAGGCGTTCGGGCTCGAGGAGGACCAAATCGTCGTCCTCATCCACTGTGGCTCGCGCGGGCTGGGTCATCAGACGTGTAACGACTATCTGCGAAAGATCGAACAGCAACATCAGGGCCTCCTGAATCAGTTGCCGGACAAGGAACTCGCGGCTGCGCCTGCCGGCTCACAACTCGCCGAGGACTACTACGCAGCGATGAACGCGGCGATCAACTTCGCGTGGGTCAACCGCCAGCTCATCATGCACCGCACGCGAGAGGTCTTCGAGCGCGTGTTCGACCGCTCGTGGGAAGCCATGGAGATGGAACTCCTGTACGATGTGGCTCACAACATCGCGAAAAAGGAGACGCACACCGTAGAGGGTGAGGAGCGCAAACTGTTCGTCCACCGAAAGGGCGCGACTCGAGCCTTCCCGGCCGGTCACCCCGAAGTACCGGCCGCGTACCGCGACGTGGGCCAGCCAGTCATCATCCCTGGCAGCATGGGCGCGGGTAGCTACGTCCTCCGTGGCGGCGAGAATTCGATGGACCTCACGTTCGGCTCGACCGCCCACGGCGCGGGCCGACTGATGAGTCGCACGCAAGCGAAAAACGAGTTCTGGGGTGGCGACGTGCAGGATGAACTCGAGGAACAGGACCAGATTTACGTCAAGGCCCAGTCGGGCGCGACGGTCGCCGAGGAAGCGCCGGGCGTCTACAAGGACGTTGACGAAGTCGTCCGCGTCTCGGACGCGCTCGGAATCGGTGATAAGGTCGCACGGACGTTCCCGGTCTGTAACATCAAGGGCTGACGTGCGTCGTCGCCGAACGTGAGCAGACTCGAGCGATTCGGATAAGTCATCAGTGATTGCGAGAGTCTGTCTCACCGGTCTACTAGCTGTTCCTGTGAAATGTTTATCACCATCGGTGAGGTGTGAGTGGTGATGCGCGAACAACGCAGCCACACGCACACACTCGAGGAGGGTCCGGACTGATGTGTACGCGTCTTACCTATCTCGGGCCTGACGGGCGCGTCCTCACCGCTCGGTCGATGGACTGGAAAGAAGATATCGGGACCAACATCTGGGCGCTTCCGCGCGGCCTCGAGCGCGAGGGCAACGTCGGGCCAGCGTCGCTGACCTGGACGGCCGACTACGGCAGCGTGGTCGCGACGGCGTACGACATCGCGACGACGGACGGGATGAACGACGCTGGACTGGTTGCCAATCTGCTGTGGCTCCCCGAATCGGAATATCCGGATTGGGACGGTGAGACGCCAGCCATTTCGATTTCGCTGTGGGCGCAGTACATGCTCGATAACTTCGCGACCGTCGCGGAGGCGGTCGACCACGTCGAGAGCGAGGAATTTGCTGTCGTCACCGAGCAGGTGCCGGGCGAAGACCGACTGGCTGCGCTGCATCTCTCGCTGTCGGATGCGACCGGCGACAGCGCGATTATGGAGTATGTTGACGGCGAACTGGTGATCCACCACAGCCGCGAGTATCAGGTGATGACCAACTCACCAACGTTCGACAAACAACGCGCGCTTGTCGAATACTGGGACGACATCGGCGGCACAGTCATGCTTCCAGGGACGAACCGCCCAGCTGACCGCTTCGCTCGAGCGCGGTTCTACGTCGATTCGATTCCACAGACCGATGACCGTCGCGCTGCGACCGCGAGCGTGTTGAGCGTGATTCGAAACGTCTCGGTCCCCTACGGCATCAGTACGCCTGACGAGCCACACATCTCCTCGACGCGCTGGCGAACCGTCGCGGATCACACCGACGAGATTTACTATTTCGAATCGGCGCTCATGCCCAACGCGTTCTGGGTCTCACTCGAGGAACTCGATCTCGAGGCGGGTGCTGACGCTCGCGTGCTTCGATTAGGGCCCGATCAGTCGACCGTATTCGCGGGCGATGTGTCCGACCAACTGGAAGCGAGCGATCCGTTCCAGTTTCTCGGCGCGGCGACGCCCTCACAGTGACAGTACTCACTTCAGTCGGAACGGATTCCCGTCGTCTTCGTCCTCGTCGCCGTCCGCTGATTCGTTCCCGTCGCCCTCGTAGGGTTTTCGCGCCGTGATCGTGATCGTCGCTTCGGGGTCGTCTTCGTCGGACCACGGACTGTCATAGGCCGAAATCTCGAGGTCGGTAACGTCCCAGCCCTCGTCCTCGATGAGGTCGACGAGTCGGCGCTGATCCGCGAGCATGTCCTCGTCCATACACGGGCGTTCGATCGTAACGGGCGTAGGTCTTGTGCCGGACTCGAGGTGGTCTCGAGCCCTCTTGAGCGCCCCAGTTCGAAACCAAAATCGGTTACGGAGGGGTGGAAATACCCGGCGAGTTTAAGCGGATCCGCCTGCAACTGCGTGACATGCTCACCGACGAGTTCGGACGCGAGGTCACCGGCGTCCGCGTTTCGCTTACCGATCGGTGTAATTTTGACTGTGTCTACTGTCACAACGAGGGATTGGGTGATACCCGCGGGCCGATGGACCCACAGGACGACGAGATGTCCACTGACGACGTCGTCACGTTTCTCGAGGTCGCCGCCGAGTTCGGCGTGGATTCGGTCAAGTTCACCGGTGGCGAGCCAATGCTGCGCCAGGATCTCGAAGAGATTATCCAGCGCACGCCCGAGCAAATGGAGGTCTCACTGACGACTAACGGCACCTTCCTGCCCGGTCGCGCTGAGGATCTCGTCGACGCCGGTCTCGAGCGGGTCAACGTCTCGCAGGACGCCCTCGATCCCGAGGATTTCGCTGCGGTCACGAAAAGCGGTGCCTATGACAAAGTTCTCGAGGGTGTCGACGCAGCCCTGAACGCAGGGCTGGACCCCGTCAAACTCAACATGGTCGTCTTCGAGCACACAGCGGGCTACGTCCCAGAAATGGTCAACCACGTCGCTGAAAACGAGGGACTCCAACTCCAGCTCATCGAGTACATGCCGGAACTCACCGGCAAGCCGGAGTGGAATATCGACATCGAGCGTGTTCACGGCTGGCTTGCTAAACAGGCCACAGAGATCGAGTACCGCGAGATGCACAACCGAAAACGCTACTGGATCGAACACGACGACGGTGAGGGCCGCGGCATGGTCGAAATCGTCGACCCCGTCGAGAATCCAACCTTCTGTGCGAACTGCCATCGCGTGCGCGTGACGCACAAAGGGTACTTGAAGGGCTGTCTGAATCGCAACGACGACCTCAAACCGATGGGCGAGATGACGAAACCCGAGATTCGCGAGGCCTTTCGTGCAGTTGTCTCGAGTCGGGTCCCCTACTACGGCGAGTACATGGTCAAAAACGACGCTGGAGAGTGGGAGGTCAACGACAAGTATATCGAAGAGTTTGCGGGCGCATGATCTCGGTGTGAATCCCGCGTCCGTCTGTTAGTACCGCCGTGATCGCTCCGTATGTCGGGAGTGACCCGAGCCCGAACCCGAGCGCCGCTTCCCAAGTCCAATCGTGATTAGTGCGGCCGCCAGCAACAACAGCACGACCATCGCAACCGGCTGGCCGCCAGCACCGGCGATAAACACGGCATAGCCGAGCGTGCCCGCGAACAATCCGACCAGCATACTCGAGACAATAGCCACCGCCTCGAGCCGGCGGGTTGGCGTCTCACGGCCCAGTTGCTCGCCGATATCGATCGCTGCGTGTGCGAGGTCCCAGGCGAGGACAACCGCAATCGTCCCGAGGACTGTCGGCGTGACGACCACTGCCTCGAGGCCGGCTGCGACGACGCCGAAGAAGATGGCAACTGCGCCGGCGTCGACAGCGGTTCGGTTGCCGAGAGCGAGACCGATACCGAGAGCGAGTGCCCCCACTGCAGCGAATGCGAGCCCTGTCATTGAGCCAAGCCCGGCTGCGACGGTCGCGACGAGGGCGGCGACAATGGAGACACCACTCGAGAGCAGCGCCGGTTTGTGCGTCAGCGTGATGCGTCCGTCTGTCGCCGTCTCGTCGGTATCGGTCGCCGACGCAGTGGATGTCTCAGTTTCGGGCATGCCGGTATCGGAGGGTTCGGTCGTCTCAGGTGAGGTCTGTTCTGACGTGCTAACCGCCTGTGCGTCGCTCATCGACGACCACCTGCATGTCGTGCAAAGACTTCATCAATTGACTCGTCGTCGGGCCAGTCGATGACTGGAATGCCGATTCGCTGCAGGTCGAATCGTCGGACACGCCGAGCAACCGCAGCGAGTTGCTGACTCGCTGTCTCCTCGGTTGTTGGATCCGGACTAACGACGGTGACAGGATGACCCCGCGACTCGAGTTGGCGGGCAATGGTAACCGAGCCGGTGTCACACAGCGGCGAGAGGAAGATAATCTGCGTTTCCGCCGAGAGGCGTCGACGCAGGGTCCGGAGCTGTGGGAGCCAGCGACTCTCCGATTCGGGCCGGGTAGCGTCGAACTGCGGATGCGTCGCGAGCAAGTCCTGTAAGCGGACCTCGTGGTCGCGCCCCGACGCCGGAGCGAGCCAGCAGGGATCTGCGTCAGCGTCACGGTCGCCAGTTCGGCTCACAGGGCCGAGTGCGGCGAGGCCGACAGTATCGCCTTCTGCAAGCAGCGACGCGGCGATTCGGCTAGCCGCTCCGACGGAGCGATCAACGGCGTGGGTCGCGTCGGGATCAGGCGCGAGGAACGAGGTTTTCCGTGCATCGACGAGCACCACAACGCGGGCCGCGCGTTCCTCGTGGAACTCGAGCGTGGCGAGTTCGCCCGTCTTTGCGTGGCGATTCCAGTCGATTCTCGAGAGCGGGTCGTTCGGCCGGTACTCACGAACCGAGTGGAACGTCGTCCCGGAGCCGCCGTCGCTGGTCATGAGCCGCCCCGAAAACGAGGCGGCAGTCGAGCGCAGCGGGACCGAGGTCCCAACCGGACGCAACACTGGCTCACAGACGATTGCTGTCTCGCTTTCAACGAGGTACTCGCGCTCGCGCGAGCGCGAGAGGTCGCGAACGATCGCCAGCGCCGGATCGAACGTGTGCGTTCCACGCTGGACGAGGACCGTATACTCGAGCGTCACGGATTCCTGTGGGCGAAGTGCTGTTCCAAGCCGACTCGAGCCCTGTGTGACGGCAAGTCCGGGTGGGACACCGTCGATAAATCGCAGGTCAGGGATGAACCGACCGCTCTCATTGGTGAGCGTGACAGTGATGTCGACTTCCTCGCCGGGTTCGGGATCGGTGACGCTCAGCGCTCGCTCGATGTCTATCTCCAGTTCGGGTGGTTCGAACGCGTGTGCGAAGCCGGCGTAGCCAACGCCGATGACGCCAGCGAGTGCAACGGCGGGCGCTTCGGCGACAGCACCGATTCCGACGGCAAACAGGGCCACAACGCCAATGCCGGTCCAATACTCCGTCGAGCGCTGCTCGCGGAGTTCGACCCCATCAATAGTGGCTGTCGACGTTCTCGAGGCTGTCTGCGTGTCGATTCGTCGGCCACGGTAGATCGGAAGCGAGTCTGGCGACGCATCGTCGTTACTCCCGTCGCCGTCTCCCTCGAGTGGCTCGCTGTTGTAGCCGACGTTTGCAATCGCTGCGGAGGTGTGACGAACGGCGGACTGAAACGACGACTCCTGTCGGCGCAGTCGCTTCGGCAGCCAGTCTCGAAGCGACCGGTCGTGATGGCGTTCGGGGGCGAGGAACTGGCCGGCTGCTGCATCGTCCGTCCACGTCCCATCGTCGAGTTTGGCCTCGGCGGCTTCTCGAGAGTGGCCTTCAAAGCGGGTAAGGACTCCTGTGGCGGCGATACGAAGCCCACTGGCGATTCGCCGGCTCCCGACGCTGTACTCCGAGGTCATCGAGCGAAATTCACCGATCGCATCCGAGATGGTCTCACCAGGTGCGGGGACGCCAGCCCGTCGCTCCGGTTCTGGTGGGGTAGTGCTCACTCGAGCGCCACGCCGTCCCAGGAGCGATTTGAGACCAACGGCGAGTGCGACCAGCCCGACGAGGATGATGAGCCCGTCGTGGAGCGATAGCGTGATCGCCCCAACGGCAACGCCGATTGCACCGGCCAGCAAAAGAAGGCCACCAAGAAGCGCAAGCTGTCGATAGTTCATGGCTGGTCACCCCCGGACGCCGCGGTTTCGTCGGCGGCGTCTTCGGCGTACGTCTCTTCGATGTGTCGAAGCACTTCGAGGGCGCGTTCTTCCATCGCGGGTGTCGTCTCGGCGTCGCCGTAACGGACATCTTCGAACAGGCGCGTGAGTTCATCGACGTGTTCGCGCTCGAGACCGGCATCGATTGCAGCGCGTGCGAACTCTCGCGGTGTGCTCGATTCGGGGCGACTGACCTCGAGTGACTCGGTCATCTCCTGCCAAGCGCGATAGATTTCGTTGTCGACGTCGTCGCCATCGGCGGTGTCGATCCGGTCTGCAGCACGGCCAGCCGCGCTTGCGACCGCCGCGGCGTCGGTGTGTCCGGCTGGTTCCGGTTCTGCCTGGGCCGGTTCGACTTCGTCGGTGTCATCCGTTCCTCGAGTAGCGAACAGGCCACCGACGAAGATTGCGGTAATGATACCGAGGACGAATAGTAACGGCCCCATAGAGAACGAACTGCCGTCTCCGTCGCCGCTACCACCATCACCGCCGCCACCGGTTTCGTTTGGCTGCTCGGGTGGGGCTGGCGGCTCAACATCCATTCCACCGCCTTGTGTGAACACGTAGACGAGTCCAAATATGACGAGACAGAGAGCTAATGCGGCAGCAATCAATCGGACTGCATCGCGACGGTGGGCAAGCAAATACCAGACGAACGCGAGTGCAAGGACGATTGCAAGCGCGTACAGTAGATACTCGAGGACGACCGGAATATCGGTAACGCCCGGATCAGACTGGTCCATCGGCTCTGGCTCGATTGGTGCACCACCGTCACCGTCACCAATACCACCGTTTCCGCCACTTTCGATCGGGGACTCAAGGGTCGCGGCAGCCAGCGCAATTGCGGTGATTGCACCGACCGCAGCGAGCAATCGAAGGAGGAGCGTGTTTCGTGACACTAGTTACCACCACTTGTAGGTCAGTAGTAATAAGTTACTACTTCGAGGAATTTGTTCAGGTAATCGCTAGCCGTGACGGCCGTCGAACAGCTGCTGAGTCGATATTTTACTCGAGGTGAAGTAAACGAGAGAAGTGTGCCTCTTGACCACATGGTTCGCATCATCGGTGTCGGGACCTTTCGTTGCGCTTAAGTACCCGTCGGCGGTAGATTTGGGTGCGATACGTGTAGAGGAGTGATCCTCGAGTCCGAGAGGGCGATGATACAAGCACACGGTGTCGTGGTAGCCAAGCGGCCCAAGGCGCATGGTTGCTAACCATGTGGCGTCAAGCCTCCGGGGTTCGAATCCCCGCCACGACGTCGGATACACTACTGACAAACGATCCACCACACTACTCACCGATGAGTAGGTGTTCGATGGGTGTTCGTCAGTTGGACTGACGCTTTCCGTCAGTCGTTTGCAACGCACGCAGACCAGACACACATACCCAACATATGAGCGCGGAAGAACCTCAAGAGCAAGAAGACGACGAAGACCTTCAGTACTTCGTCCGTATCGGTCAAACCGACCTCGACGGGACGAAGTCGGTCGAGCGCTCGCTTTCGGAGATGAACGGCATCGGTCACCGGACCGCCCGACTCATCGCACAGGAAGCGGGTGTTGATCGAACGGCAACGTTCGGTCGACTCGACGACGACGTCATTGATGAGGTCGTGACCCTGGTAGAGAACTACGCCGACGAAGTTCCGAACTGGCTCAACAACCGCCAGAACGACTTCTACACCGGCGAAACAACCCACGAGATCGGGAACGATCTGCAGCTGACTCGTCAGCACGACATCAACCGGATGAAGATGATCGACTCCTACCGAGGCGTTCGCCACAAGCGCGGCCAGAAGGTCCGTGGCCAGCGAACCAAGTCCACCGGTCGTACGGAGGGCACCATCGGAGTCAACGTCGAAGAGATCCGTGAAGAGCAGGCAGAAGAAGCTGCCGGCGACGAGGGTGACGAATAATGCCACTCGGAACGGACACCAAGAACTACGAGACGCCAAATCACCCATACCAGGGTGAGCGAATCGCCTCCGAGCACTCGCTGCTCGACCGCTACGGCCTCTCCAACAAAGAAGAACTCTGGCGAGCCCAGTCCGAACTTCGCTCCTACCGGCGCGAGGCTCGAGACCTGCTCGGCCAGCCACAGGGCGACGAGACTGTCCAACGGCGCTCCGAGGAGTTCCTCGGTCGACTCAAGCGCGTTGGCATCCTCGACGAAGCAGACGAACTCGGTGACATCCTCTCGCTCGAGATCGAAGACGTTCTCGAGCGCCGACTCCAGACGGTTGTCTACCGCAAGGGCCTCGCAAACACGCCCCAGCAGGCTCGACAGTTCATTATTCACGGGCACGTCGTTGTCGACGGCCAGCGCCACCAGGTGCCATCCTACGTCGTCGACATTGATGAGGAAGATCTCGTCGCGTTCGACGAGACGAGCCCGCTTGCGGACGAACTTCACCCAGAACGAGCGGAGGGACAATAAACCATGAGCCAGGACGACGACAAGTGGGGAATTGCCCACGTGCACGCATCGTTCAACAACACCATCATGACCGTGACGGATCTCACGGGCGCGGAAACGATCGCCAAGTCCTCCGGTGGGACGGCGGTCAAGCAGAACCGCGACGAAGCATCGCCATACGCGGCGATGCAGATGGCTGAGTCCATCGCAGAGGAGGTCAAAGCAGCCGGCATTACGGGCCTGCATGTGCACGTCCGTGGCCCCGGTGGAAACCTGCAGAAATCCCCCGGTCCCGGCGCTCAGGCGACGATTCGTGCGCTTGCACGCTCCGGTATCGAAATCGGGCGCATCGAAGACGTCACGCCGATCCCACACGACGGATCGCGCGCACCCAAAGGCAAGGGCGGCTACTAGACCATGAGTGCAGAGTACGACGTCGAGTTCGTCGAACGCGGGGATCGTGAGGCACGCTTCCTCGTCCGAGGCGTCACACCCGCCTTCGCCAACGGCATCCGCCGTGCGATGGTCGCAGACGTGCCGACGATGTCGATCGATGAAGTCCGTTTCGTCGAGAACTCGTCGGTTATGTTCGACGAGCAACTTGCACTTCGCCTGGGGCTCGTCCCACTGACGACACCCCCCGAGGGTGAGTTCGGTGACGACGCCACGATCACGCTTTCGATCGACGTCGAAGGCCCGAACACGGCCTACTCGGGCGACCTCGAGTCCAGCGACGACCTCGTCCAGCCCGCCGAGCAGAACGTGCCGATTATCAACCTCAAAGACGGGCAGCGACTCGAGGCCGAAGCCGACGCCGTACTCGACCACGGAAAATCGCACGCCAAACACCAGGGTGGTGTCGCAGTCGGATACAGCCACCTCCAGCGTGTGACGGTCGGGGACGACCTGCCGGAGTTCGAAGCCCAAGAGAGTCAGATCGTTCGCGGCGTCATCGAAGACGACGGCGAACTCGTCTCGACGAGCGAATTCAATCACGACCTCTCGAATCGTTACCCCGGCAAACAGGTAACGGTCGAAGACGTCCCGAACGCATTCGTCTTCCACGTCGAAACCGACGGCTCCACGACAGTCGACGAACTCGTCACGCGAGCCGCCGACTCAATCGAGACGCGCGCACGCGAACTCGAAGAGGCAGTACAGCTATAATACATGACCCGACGCCCCACCCCAACTCCAGCACCCACCTCGAGTCTGTCCACTGCGGCCACCGTGAGCAACGGGACCGCAACGACACACTCGCGTGTAGGGACTGGAATCGAAAGGGGTTTGAAGGGGCGACGGGTAGACGGAAGTGCACGCAGGGATAGCCAAGTCAGGCCAACGGCGCAGCGTTCAGGGCGCTGTCTCGTAGGAGTCCGCAGGTTCAAATCCTGCTCCCTGCACTTTTCCGGTTCGTCTGCACGACGAGCCGTGAAAATGCACCGTGCAGGTTTGGGCGACGGGAGTCGGGGCGGTTATGCCGTCTCCCAGCAGTTCAAATCCTGCTCCCTGCATCACTTCCACTTCTGCGGAACCGAAATCAAATCCGTTTCAGCGTCGAGTCCGTACTCGGCGCGTTCATCGACATCCACATCGATACTATTTGGAGGAAATCAATGAGTACCAAGACTAATCCGAGGCTCAACGATCTCATCGCCGAGCTGAAGTCGACGTCCCGCAGTTCGGACGCCGACGTCTGGCGAGATGTTGCTGATCGACTCGAGAAGCCCCGGCGTTCCCACGCTGAGGTTAACCTGGGCCGCATCGAGCGATACGCACGCGAAGAAGAGACAGTCGTCGTTCCCGGCAAGGTGCTGGGTTCGGGCGCACTACAGAAATCGGTCACCGTCGCTGCCGTCGACTTCTCGTCGTCGGCCGAGACGAAGATCGAACAGGTTGGTGAGTCAGTACCGCTCGAGCAACTGCTCGAAGAAAATCCTGATGGCACAGAGATCCGGGTGATTGCATGAGTGTCAACGCATCCGAGTTCGACGCCGACATCGTCGTCGACGCTCGTGACTGCATTCTCGGTCGTGTCGCCAGCGAGGTCGCCCAGCGCGCCCTCGATGGGGAAACGATCGCGATCGTTAACGCTGAAGATGCGATCATCACCGGCGATAAGGAAGACATCTTCGACACCTATCGCACGCGAATCCAACTCGGCTCCGACCGCGGACCGTACTATCCAAAGCGACCGGATACGATCTTCAAGCGTGCTGTTCGCGGGATGCTCCCTTACAAGAAGCCACGCGGTCGCGAGGCATTCGAGAGCGTCCGCGTCTACGTCGGCAACCCATACGAGGGTGAACAGGACGCAGAGGTCCTCGAGGGAACGTCGCTGGATCGACTTTCGAACATCCGCTTCGTCCAGCTGGGCGAAGTGTCCGACCAACTCGGTGCTAACGTCACATGGTAACAAACACGAGTGGAAAGAAAAAGACGGCCGTTGCCCGCGCTACCGTCAGCGAGGGCGAGGGTCGTGTGCGAGTTAACTCGCAACCAGTCGAACTGGTCGACCCCGAGATGGCACGGCTCAAGATGCTCGAGCCGTTCCGTATCGCGGGTGACGAACTGCGCGACGAGATGGACATCGATGTCCGTGTCGAAGGTGGCGGTATCAGCGGACAGGCAGACGCTGTCCGAACGGCCATCGCACGTGGAATCGTCCAGCATACGAACGATGCAGAACTTCGCGATGCGTACATGGAGTTCGATCGCTCGCTGCTGGTTAACGACGTTCGCCAGTCCGAACCAAAGAAATGGGGCGGCCCAGGCGCTCGGGCGCGCTACCAGAAGTCCTACCGCTAAGGTGATTCAACAATGATGGTACCGGTTCGGTGTTTCACCTGTGGCAACGTCGTCGGCGAACACTGGGAAGAGTTCGACGAACGAGCGAACAAGGGCGACGAGGACCCGCAGGAAGTACTTGACGAGCTTGGCGTCGACCGCTTTTGCTGTCGGCGCATGCTCGTCAGTCACACTGACCTCGTCGACGTCGTCTCACCGTATCAGTAGCGACACCTATGCAACAGCAACACCACAACCGCTACGAGAAAGCACGCATCCTCGGCGCACGGGCGCTGCAGGTCTCCTACGGCGCGCCGGTCCTGATCGAGACGGAGCAATCCCAACCGATCCTGATCGCCGCCGAAGAGTACGATGCCGGCGTCTTGCCGTTTACCGTCAATCGGGGGACAAACCAATGACGCTCATCACAGACATTCGACTGCGACGTATCCTCGATTCCCGCGGGAATCCAACAGTCGAAGCAGACGTCGTCACCGAAAGCGGTGGCTTTGGCCGTGGTGCCGCACCAAGCGGTGCCAGCACCGGCGAGTACGAAGCCATCGAGAAACCACCAGGCGAGGCAATCGCTGCCGCTCGAGAACACGCCGTTCCTCGACTTGTCGGAGAAGCCTACGCAGGCAACCAGCGCGAGGTCGACTCGCTCTTGCACGCTGCGGACGGCACCGACGACTTCTCGAAGATTGGTGCGAACAGCGCGGTTGCCATTTCGATGGCCGCCGCAAAAGCCGGCGCCGATGTCCTCGGCGCACCGCTGTTTCAGCACCTCGGTGGTGCCTTCCGTGGTGAGAACTTCCCAGTTCCACTTGGGAACGTCGTTGGCGGTGGCGAACACGCCGCCGACGCGACGGACATTCAGGAGTTCCTCGCCGCACCGATTGGCGCACCAAGCGTCGAAGACGCCGTCTTCGCAAACGCCGCCGTCCACGCCGCCGTCGCCGATTTGCTCGAGGAGCGAGATGTTCCATCGGGCAAGGGTGACGAGGGTGCATGGGCCCCGTCGATCGACGACGAAGCGGCGTTCGAGGTCGTCGAGGAAGCAGTCTCGCTGGTCGAAGATGAGGTTGGCTTCCAGATCGAGTTCGGACTGGACGTCGCAGCTGCGGAGATGTACGACGCAGACTCAGAAACCTACGAGTACGAGTCGGAAGGCATCAGCCGCGATACCGACGAACAGATCGACTACATCGCCGGACTCGTCACCGAGTACAACCTCGCATACGTCGAGGACCCACTCGACGAGAACGACTACGAGGCCTTTGCTGAACTCACCGACCGCGTCGGTGACCGGACGCTGATCTGTGGTGACGACCTGTTCGTGACGAACACCGAGCGACTCACGGACGGCATCGACCAGGGTGCAGCAAACAGCATCCTGATCAAGCCAAACCAGATCGGCACGCTGACTGACGCCTTCGACGCGATTGAACTCGCAACCGAGAATGGTTACGAGTCGGTCATCTCCCACCGCTCGGGTGAGACCGAAGACACGACCATCGCACACCTCGCCGTGGCGACCGATGCACCCTTCATCAAGACTGGTGCTGTCGGCGGCGAGCGAACCGCAAAGCTCAACGAGCTCATCAGAATCGCAGACGACGCGACATGACAGACGACAACGCAACCCAAGAAGGGCTCGACGCCGCCGAGGAGGAAATCGACGAGGAGCCAGCCGAAGGGGCTGGCCCCGCCGCCGAACCCGACGAGGATGTCGAGCCAGCAGACGAACAGCCCACCGCGGCCGACGAGGCCGAGGAAGAACCAGCGACGGACGAAGACGCCGGTCCAACCCTCGACGACGACGTAATGTCCGACGAGGAAGCCGACCTGCTCATCCCCGTCGAGGACTACCTCGGTGCCGGTGTCCACATCGGTACCCAGCAAAAGACCAGCGACATGGAGCGGTTCATCCACCGCGTCCGAACCGACGGTCTCTACGTGCTCGACGTCTCGAAGACCGACGGCCGCATCCGAACGGCCGCGGACTTCCTCGAGAACTATGACCCGGAACAGATCCTGGTCACGTCCTCGCGTCAGTACGGCCGCTTCCCGGCAGAGAAGTTCGCCGAAGCCGTGGGCGCACGCGCCCGCACCGGCCGCTTCATCCCCGGAACGCTGACCAACCCCAAGTACGCCGGCTACATCGAGCCCGATGTCGTCGTCGTCACTGACCCGATTGGTGACGCCCAGGCCGTCAAAGAGGCGATCACCGTTGGGATCCCAGTTATCGCAATGTGTGACTCGAACAACCAAGTCAGCAACGTCGACCTCGTTGTCCCAACGAACAACAAGGGTCGCAAGGCCCTTTCGGTCGTCTACTGGTTGCTCGCAAACGAAGTCCTCGACCGCCGCGGTGCCGAGCCGTCGTACTCGCTCGAGGACTTCGAGAGTATGGTCTAAGACCGGCGTTTCGATTCGATTTGAGCGTTCATTTTCGCTGTTTCTCAACTCGAGTAGTGTCCACTGTACCAGCGAGTGAACCGTCTCCGCCGAGCGAAGGAGTTACCTGTTGGCCATCCGAATCCGGGGTATGGTCGATTTACTGTTCGAGTTCGAAGAAGAGCACATGCCGACGCCGGTCTTGCTCGCAACGGCAGCGTTGATTGCGCTGTTTGCGATCGGTATCCCAGTGCGTCTCCTGCTTGGACTGCTTTAGACTGGTCCCAACAGATTCCGACTCGAGTGTCGTTTTCACCACACGTTCGTTACTCAGCGTCGCTAGCCAGCAGTGTCTCGAGTCGGTCAACTGCTTCGCGGGCTGTCGCGCCGAAGATGAACGTGGTGGGTTCAATGCCGAACGCGCCGCGGTGGTAGGCCACTCGCGGAACGTGACCGTGATCGCGAAATCGCTCGAGGAGATGCGCTCGTCGGTCCTCGTAGTCTGCATCGAACTCGAGTGGCTCGAGTCCGGCCTCGCGGGCGGCCTCGAGGAGGTCGTCGTCGGTTGCGACGTTAAGTGCGCCTCGAATGTTGGGATCGACTGTGTTGGCTGCGAGGACGGCCGTGGCGACGTGTTTTGATGCGCCGAATTCTGGATTGGCAGGTATTTCGATTCGACCACTCATCGCGTAGATGCGCCCGGGGATAGCGGCCACATCGGTTTCGTCGTGGGCGTCGGGCAGGGCCATGCCGACGTTCGTGCCGACATTCGGGATGTAGGCGGCCATCCCCGGAATCGAGGCGAGTGTTCGGGCAGCAGTGCGGACAGTCGCAAGGACATCGCGTTCGGCCCGAACGTCTGGATCAAGTCCGCGAACGCACAGATCACAGCCGAGTCCGCGGAGTTCGGGCATCTCTTCTTCGTGGAGTTCACAGATCGGGCCGCGGTCCTCGAGCGAGCGGATAAGCGAGAGGAGTTCGGCGAGTGCGTCGTAGCTGTCCATCTCGCCGCCGGCAAGGCCGTCGGCGATACGGTCGACGGTGGCCACGGTTTCTGGGTGGTCGCGAAAGCGGTCGTCGCCGCCGCTCTCGCCGCTGACGTACTTGCTGACGGCGGCCTGTGTGACACCGAGTTCGTCTGCAATTTCCTGTTGGGTCAGCCCGCGGTCAGACAGACGCGTCGCGAGCATCGCCCGCACTGTCGGGAGAAAGTGGTCGACGACGAGTTCGTTCGGCAGGACGAGCGACATGGCTCGGGGTTTGGACGACGGTGGCTTAAATCCGACTACACGGGTCCGCTCGAGCGGTCCAGCGTCTCGAGATTCTGTCGTGGGCTAGTGTGATGTCCGGCGCTCTGCATCGAGTAAATCCCGCAGTCGGTTCGCGACGAACTCGACACCCACTACGAGCACGAGAATTGCGACGATAGCCGCCATCACTCGCGTGTAGTTGCGCGCGTTGAAGGCCATGATCAGCGGGTAACCGATACCGCCAGCCCCGACGATACCGAGTACCGAACTCTTGCGTGCGTTGAGCTCAAGATAAAAGAGCGTCCAGGCGACGTAGGCGGTTGCAACCTGCGGTATTCGGGCGGCGGAGGTTGTCGCAAGCAAGCCGGCACCGCTCGAGGCGACGGCCTCGACTGGCCGGCTGTCGATCTCTTCCATCTCGTCGGCAAAGAGGCGGCCGAGGTCGCCAATGGTCCCCATGGCGATGGCGAGTGCGCCGGCAACGGGGCCAATCCCGGCCAGGATGACGAACAAGAGTGCATAGACCATGCTCGGGACGGCTCGCACGCCGCCGAGCAAGAGCCGAACGGGTTCGTTGACGAGTTTCGGCGTGACGTTACTCGCACCGAGAATCCCGAGACAGAACGCGAGGGGCAAGCCGAGCGCGGTGCCGACGCCAGCGATAGCGAGCGTTTCGAGCGTCGCCGGGATAAGCGTCGAGGCGTCACCCTGCAGCTGAGGCCACAGCTCACTCGGTGCGAGCATCTCCTCGAGTAAGACATCTCGGAGGTTGTTGCGGTGTGCCCAGAGATAGGCCAGATCGAACCCAAGCCAGCGGGCGGTTGCGACGACGAGTGCAAGCAGGCCCACGACGGCAGCGACGTGACCGAGCATGCGTCGTCGCCAGCGGCTTTGAATTCGGTCGAACTCCTCGTCGACACCAGGCTCGCCGTTCGCTCGTTGCTCATGCCGTGACATCGTACTCGTACACCCCCTCGAGACGCTCGGGATCGACCTCATCTGCCGTCGCATCGAGTGTCAGTCGCCCGTCTGCGAGGCCGAGATAGTGATCAGCGAGTCCGTCAGCGAGTTGGGGCTGGTGCAAACTCACCAAGCCAATCAGATTCTGCTCGCGGACAACTGTCTCGAGGCGCTCGAGGACGGCACGCGCAGTTTCGGGGTCGAGCGAGGCGACGGGTTCGTCTGCGAGCAACACACGGGGTTCCTGCTGGAGCGCGCGAGCGATGCCAACGCGTTGGCGTTCGCCGCCCGAGAGGTCGCCAACGCGACGGTCCGCGTAGCCGGCCAGATCGACCGCATGGAGGCGCTCGAGTGCGCCGCGTTTTTCTGCGAGGTCGTGCCAGCCAAGGAGTTCTCGCCAGGCTGGTTCGCGCCCGAGTCCGCCATCGAGGACGTTCGAGAGTGCGGTTTTGGTGTCGAGAAGGGCACCTTCCTGAAAAACAAGTGCAGCGTCAGTTGGGTTGATCTGCTCACCGCTGAGTCTCACGCGTCCGGAATCGGGCTCCTCGAGGCCATTGAGACAGCGAAGTAGCGTCGTTTTGCCGGCCCCGGAGCGGCCGATGAGAATCGCTAACTCGCCGGGCTCGAGCTCGAACGAAATGTCGGCGACCGCCTCGTGGTCGCCGTAGCGTTTCGTGAGGCCGGTTGCGGTGAGCATTGCTATACGTGTGGCTGTGTGCGTGCGTATTAGTCGTCTTCGTCCTCGGCCTCGTCGAGCGTTTCGATGTCGAGGCCCATCTCCTCGGCGATGTCGCGGACGTGATCGTACAGGTCCGGATCGAACTCACCGTACTCGTCGACGCGGTGATCCTCGAGTGCGTCTTCAGGGGTGTCAACCAGTCGCTCGGCGAGTTCGTCTTGGACATCCTCGGGTGTGTCCGGTTTGGCGACGATCACGTCGAACGGAATCGGATCGCTTTCGGCGATTTTGATGATGTCGTCGTCATCTGGGTGCTCGAAGTCGCCGTAGGCTGCAGCGTCGACGTGGCCTTCTTCTAAGACGCGCAGAGCGGCGTCGTGGCTGCCGGCCCATTGAATATCGAAGTCTTCGGGTTCGGTCTCGAGGTCGCCCGCGTGCAGGCCGGCTTCGTTTAGGCGGTGGCGTGGGAACATCCCGCCGCTTGCGGACATCGGATCGACCATTGCGATTGTTGTGCCCTCGAGGTCGTCGATGTGTTCAATGCCGGTGTCTTCTCGCGTGGCGATGTAGGTGTGATACGAGTCAGAGCCGTGAGACCAGTTGATCGCGAGCGGGTGGATATCGTCTTCCTGTGCGAGGACGAAAATGAACGGCGAGAGATTCGCCAGTTCGGTGTGCCCGTTGACGACGCTTTCGACCACGCTCGCGTAACTCGTCGTCGGGACGCCTTCGACCGCATCAACGCCGTCGAAGCCGTCTGCGAGCCACTCGAAGGTGCCGGCGTACTGTTCTTCGAGGTCTTCGGCGTCCTGAAACGGCGGGAGGCCGAACTCGATATGGTCGTCGACCCACTCGCCAACGGAGTCCGTTTCGGCGTCGCTGCCGTCGCTCCCGTTCTCAGTCGTGTCGTTCGAATCGTCTCCGTTGTCTGTTGGCTCATCGTCGTCGCCGAGACAGCCAGCCGTGCCGGCGACCGCGGTTCCTGCGAGTACTCCGAGATACGTTCGTCTATTCATACCGTCGCTCAGAACCACCCAGGGATAACACCCTCGAATATTGGTTTGATTCGGGGCGTGTGGACAAGCCACACGTCCGAGAAGATAGCTATTAACCGTCGTCGGCCGAACGCCCGGGTATGGCAGTCTCGAGCGCTCCCGGGAAGGTCTATCTGTTCGGGGAGCACGCGGTGGTCTACGGCGAGCCTGCGGTCCCGTGTGCAATCGAGGTACGGGCGCGGGTCACCGCCGAGCAACGAACTGACAGCAAACTGCGCGTTCACGCCGATGATCTGAGTCTGGACGGCTTCACGGTAGAATACGGGGGCACGACCGGTGAACACCCCCATGTCGACGCGCCGGAATCGCTGTTGATGGCAGCGACCCAGTACGTCGACGGCGCGATCGAGCAGGTCCGCGACGTGACCGGCGAGGACGAGATTGGCTTCGACGTGACGATCGAGAGTGACATTCCACTCGGCGCGGGCCTTGGCTCGTCGGCGGCAGTCGTCGTCTCCGCCATCGACGCGGCGACGCGAGAACTTGGTGTGACACTCGAGACCGACGAAATCGCAGAGCGAGCCTACCGAACCGAACACGCCGTACAGGAGGGACAGGCCTCCCGTGCGGATACGTTCTGTTCGGCGACCGGCGGCGCGGTTCGTGTCGAGGGTGACGACTGTCGGGCAATCGATGCTCCCGACCTCCCACTCGTCATTGGGTTCGACGGCGGCGCGGGCGACACCGGCGAACTGGTCGCGGGCGTTCGCGACCTGCGCGAGGAGTACGACTTCGCGGCCGACACCGTCGAAACCATCGGCGACATCGTCCGCAACGGCGAAGACGCACTCGCTGCAGGCGACCTCGAGGAACTCGGGCGGTTGATGAACTTCAATCACGGCCTCCTGTCGGCGCTTGGTGTCTCCTCGAGATCGCTCGATTCGATGGTCTGGGCGGCCCGG
The DNA here is from genome assembly GCF_011043775.1 of Natronolimnobius sp. AArcel1. Lineage (NCBI taxonomy): Archaea > Methanobacteriati > Methanobacteriota > Halobacteria > Halobacteriales > Natrialbaceae > Natronolimnobius > Natronolimnobius sp. AArcel1. The sequence goes on from NZ_JAAKXY010000003.1 coordinate 373,808, forward strand.
GACGCGAACGCCCACGGCGCGAAACTAACCGGGGCAGGCGGTGGCGGCTGTATCGTCGCGCTCGATCCGACGCCCGAAACTGAAACTGCCTTGTCCTTTACACCCGGCTGTGAGGACGCGTTCCGCGCCGAACTCGCCGAAACAGGGGTGAAGCGACTCGAATGATCGTCCTGAAACTCGGCGGCAGCGCGATTACGGACAAAGACCGGCCCGAAACGCTCGACGGCAACGCCTTGAACCGGGCCGCCGCGGCAATCGCCGACGCCCGCGCGGGCGCTGCACGCGACGAAGACCTCGTGATTGTCCACGGCGGGGGGAGTTTCGGTCACCACAACGCAAGCGAACACGGCGTGACGACGACCGACGGGAGTCACGACCCGGATGCAGTCTTTGACATCCACGGCGCGATGACGACGCTCAACCGCTTCGTCCTCACCCGACTGGCCGACCACGATGTGCCCGCGGTCCCGGTCCATCCATTCTCGACGGCTCACCGCGACGCCGACGGCGACCTGACGCTGCCAACTGGCCAGGTCGAAACGCTGCTCGAGGAGGGGTTCGTCCCTGTCCTTCATGGCGACCTCGTCGCTCATGCAGGTGCGGGCGTTACCGTTATCAGTGGCGACGAACTCGTCACCGAACTGGCGACAGCACTCGAGGCAGACCGCGTTGGGCTCTGCTCAACCGTTCCCGGTGTGTTGGACGACGACGATACCGTAATCGAGCAGATCACAGCATTCGACGACGTTGCGTCCGTCCTCGGCGAAAGCGAGTCGACCGACGTGACTGGCGGCATGGCTGCAAAAGTCCAGACACTCCTCGAACTCGAGGCACCGGCGTCGATTTTCGGCCTCGCAGACGTCGGGCCGTTTCTCGAGGGCGAGGAGCCAGGGACGACAGTCGAGTGAGAGACCGGTTGCCGGTGGTCAGCACACTCGCTCGAGAAAGTCGGCGACGGTGTCATTAAACGCAGTCGGTTGCTCGACCATCACGAGATGGGCTGCATCCTCGAGTTCGGCGTACTCGCCGGCCGGAATTTCGTCGGCCAGAAACTCGTGGTACCAGGGTGGCGTCAGTTGATCGTACTCACCACAGACGGCAAGTACTGGGACCTCGATCGCCTCGAGTTGGTCACGAACGTCGAAGGTGTGGCAGGTTCGAAAGTCGCGGTTCGTCACAGCCTGCCCGCAGTCGTAAAATCGATCTTTTGAGGCTGCCTGTCGCTCCGGCGCTGGCTGGTGGAAGAACCGGTCCTCGCCGTGGAGAAACTCGACGGCTCGTTCGAAGTCGGTCGCAAGCCACGCAAGCAAATCCTCGAGGACGCCGAGTCGTGCGCCGGCTCCCGTCAGGACGACCGCATCGGGAGTATACGAGCGCTCGAGCAAAACGTGTACTGCGACTGCACCACCGAGTGAGGAGCCGACGAGCACGTCGGCATCGGTATCGTTGACAACGGCAAGCGTGTCATCGGCGTACGCCGAGAGCGTCGAATACCCCGCTGATGCGTCGATATCGTCGGAATCGCCATGGCCACTTAGATCGACGGCGGCCAGTGGATACCGATCAGTCAGGTGGTATTGGGACGACCAGACGTCGTGGCGACCGCCACTGCCATGAATACAACACAGCGTCGGCCCGTTCCCACCCTGGTCGACCCAGTCGTAGGCAGTCTCTCGACTGTGGTGTGATACCATGTCCATACCGTGTCGAACGAGAGGTGTCGGCTTAAAGACTCGAGTCGGTTCACGCGAGCGGAGGAACGAGTCTGTAGTTCGTGTACGGTAATCGTTACTCGTCGATTGTGACCGCCTTGTCCGCCGCGTTTCGGAGCGCATCGGAGCGGCCGTACGACCCTGGTGCAATCGCGATCGTCTCGATACCCGTGGTTCCGGCATGCTCGAGAACTGGTTTGAAGTCCGTATCTCTCGAGACGATTGCGAGGCGGTCAATGGTGCCGGCGCTGCCCAGTGCAGTTGCGTCGACGGCGAGTTTGACGTCGACATCGCCACTAGTGACGATCACTTCGAAACCGCGGGCTTCAGCGGCCTGAATGAGTCCCGGCGTGGCGTGTTCGTCGAGATAGAGTCGGATAACGCCGACGCGGCCGAGATCCTGGGCTACCGTTCGGAGGTCATCGAGATCGACGTCGAACTCGTCTCGAAGAACGTTTGGCCCGTCGACGAAGAGGCCCACTGATGGCGCCGACTGCGTCCCAGCCTCGAGGCCGAGACGGGCGCGAACCTGATCAAGCATGCCAGCAGGTTGCCGGGGCCGGGAAATAGATGTGACGGAACGCCTGTTGTCTGTCGCACTCGAGTGGTGTGTCGCGCGCCAGATCAGATGGCCGAAATCGACGGTCTGAAGCGTATTCGCCGGCCCCATGAGTTGGCTTTCCCCCGCCAAAGTGGACTGCGAGCACGTCGCATACGTCGCGGAAACTGTTGTCGGGTTGTATCGCGAAATCCTCCCTGTATAGTCACTGGCGTTTACAGAGTCACGCTTTATTACTAATTTATTTCTGGTACTAGAGATCTAGTTCGAATATTATTTCGAATAAATGAACTCGAGTTCGATAAACGTTTACTACATTCAGGATCTGATGACTGTCGTCTCATGGCACAGAACGATCCCCACGATGGGGAGGCTCACGACGACACTGAATACAACCGCCGCTCGTTTCTGACGGGTGCAGGATCGGCCTCGATGGTTGGCTTACTCGCCTCGACTGGACTCGTCAGCGCAGACGACGACGGTCGCGATCCCGGCCCCAAAGAAGACGAACTACTCATTGGTGTCTCTTCATCTGTCTCGGATATCGAAGCCGAAGTCGGCCCCGAAATTCCTGGCGACGCCTGGATTGAACACACGAACGAAACGATTCACTACGCCGTCATCTCGCTTCCCGAATCCACACCCGAATCGGCACGTGAAACGATTATCGACACACTCGAGGATATCGACCAGATTGAGTACGCTGAAGAGAACGCCACACTCGAGGCGCTCAGTCAGCCGAACGATCCCTACTATGGCCAGCAACACGCACCACAGCAGGTCAACTGCGAACAAGCGTGGGAGACGACGTATGGGAGCGACGACGTCGTTATCTCGATTGTCGATCAGGGCATTCAGTACGACCACCCGGTGCTGGCCGACAACATGGACGACAGCGTCTCTGACCACGGCAACGTTTTCGTTGGCCGTGGCAGCGACCCATACCCAGTCTCTGGGAACGAACAACACGGCACCCACGTCGGTGGCATCGCCGCGGCCGGAACGGATAACGGCACCGGCCACGCTGGAATCAGCAACTGTTCGATGCTCTCCGCTCGAGCCCTCGATCAAAACGGGCAAGGGTCGCTCTCTGATATCGCCGATGCGATCCAGTGGTCGGTCGACGCTGGTGCTGACATAATCAACCTCTCGCTTGGTTCCTCGAGTGGCTTCCGAACACTTGCGGCGGCCTGTCAGTATGCGGCTGACAACGATGTCTTGCTCGTTGGCGCAGCAGGAAACTCGAGTGCGTATGGCGCGATGTACCCGGCGGCGTATGACGAGGTTGTCGCGGTTTCTGCGCTGAACAGCAACGATTCGCTCGCTTCGTTTTCGAACTACGGACCCGCAATCGACCTCGCTGCACCTGGTTCGCAAGTCATCTCGGCGGTTCCCTGGGACAACTACACCAGAATGTCGGGTACGTCGATGTCAGCGCCGGTCGTCGCCGGCGTCGCCGGATTGGTGCTATCGGCCTATCCTGACCTCACGGGTGCTGAACTGCGCGCACACCTGCAGTCGACAGCTGTCGACGTTGGCCTCTCCTCGAATGCACAGGGCCATGGTCGCGTCGACGCGGGAGAGGCAGTGACGACCGTTCCCGAGGGATATACCGGAGAGACGCCCTCGGATGGAACCGACGGCGATAACGAAGATGAAGAGAACGAAGGCGACGACGATGAGCAAGACGATCAGGATGAGCAAGATGACGTAGCGGGTCGACTTCTGGCGTTCATCACCGAACCAGAGGCAAACAGCGCGGCCTATGAATTTACCGCCGAAGGCGCAGTCGAATTTGCCGACGCACCCTATGAGAGTCCGTCCGGCGGAAACATCGAGGGTGGCACCTACACCAGTGAGGACTTCATCGACGAAGACGGCGACACTGTCCATGCAGGTGGGATCACGGGCGGTGGCCACGGCGATGCCTTCGACGTTGATGGTGCAGTCACTGATATCGACCTCGAGCAATCGGATGTGATGTGGGTCGAACTCGACGGCGAGGAGATGACGCCCGAGGAAATCATCGAGGAAACTGGCGGCAGTGACGACGATGATGATTCGAGCGACGAACCAACAGAGCGACTTCTGGCATTCATTACGGAGACAGATGCCAGTAACGCAGGCTACGAATTCACGGCAGACGGTCCCGTAGAATTCACTGAGGCACCCTACGAGAGTCCATCCGGCGGGAGCATCGAAGGTGGCACCTACACGAGCGAGGATTTCATCGACGACGATAGCGATCCCGTTCGAGCGGGCGGGATTACTGGCGGGGGCCACGGTGACGCGTTCACCGTCACCGGCCCAATCCACTCGATTGATCTCGAGCAACCCGATGTGATGTGGGTCGAACTCGAGGGAGACGAACTCTCACCTGAGGAAATCATCGACGAAACAGGTGGTGATGGCGACGACGACGAAACAGGTGGTGATGGCGACGACGACGAAACGCCCAACTGTGGGGACCAAACCGACGGTGCGAGTGCCGATGGCGAACTCGAGGGGGGCTGGCAGGGCGACAGTGACAGATACACCTACGCGCTCCGCACCGACTCACCCTGTGGCGCGACGATTTCACTCGAGAGTTCCGGCGGTGCAGATGTGACGCTGTACCTCAACACGGACGGCAGCGTGCCGGATCAGCAGTCCTATGAGGAGTCAGTGGACGCAAACGGTGACCTCACCCTCGACCTCGAGGGAGACGAACATCTCGGGCTCCGAGTACACGCGAGCAACGGCAGCGCCACGTACGCATTCGAGATCGAAGAGCGCGGACGCTGAGACCGGGGCGGTTCTTTTTGTAATACCACTCGAGTGACAAGTCGGCGAGTACGGCGGTCGGTGACGAAAAGACATTACTATCCCGGGAGTGTCCACCCGACTATGCCGCTTCAGACGCCGCCGTTACGTGGGATCCACGACGAGCGTGGAGCGAAGTTTACGGAGTTTGGCGGCTGGGATATGCCCGTCGAGTTCGATTCGATCCGAACGGAACACGCAGCCGTTCGCGAAGACGCCGGCATCTTCGATGTCTCGCATATGGGTCAGATTCACGTCACCGGGCCCGATGCAACGGCGTTGATGCAACGGCTCACGACGAACGACGTGAGCGAACTCGCGGTCGGCGACTCCCAGTACGCTGCGATCACCGATGAGAACGGCATCATCATCGACGATACCGTCATCTACCGACTCCCGAACGAAGAAGATGGATCGCCCGTCGAGACAGGCGACTCGAATACTGTCACCGAACACGACGGCGACGACCGTGAGGGAGAGCCAACGTATCTGTTCGTGCCAAACGCTGGTACTGACGAGGCGACCCATCAGCGCTGGATCGACTACCGCAACGAGTGGGACCTCGAGGCAACCGTCGATAACCGCACTGACGAGTACGCGATGTTCGCGGTCCAGGGACCGAACGCCGCCGAACTGGTCGGTGATGTCACCGACGATCCGGTCACGGATCTCTCGCGGTTCGAGGCGATGGACGCAGCTATCGATGGCGTCGACTGCTGGGTCGCTCGTACGGGCTACACCGGCGAGGACGGGTTCGAACTGATTGTCCCCGAAAGCGAAGCCGAGTCAATCTGGTCGCAGTTTGACTGCCAGCCCTGCGGACTCGGCGCACGCGATACCTTGCGCATCGAAGCTGGCCTCATACTCGCTGGACAGGACTTCGATCACGAATCGGATCCAAGAACGCCCTACGAGGCCGGTATCGGCTTCACCGTCGACCTCGAGACGGAGTTCGTTGGCCGCGATGCCCTCGAGCGCGCCCGTGAGGACGGCCTCGAGGAGCAACTCGTGGGCTTTCAGTTGATCGACCGCGGCGTTCCGCGCCACGGCTACGACATTACGAACATGGAGAGCCGGGTCATTGGCACCGTCACCAGCGGGACGATGAGCCCGACGCTCGAGCAGGCGATTGGCTTCGGATACGTGCCGGTTGAGTACGCAGAGCCGGGAACGACCCTCCAAGTCGTTGTCCGCGGCCAGTCGAAAAAGGCAAGAGTTGAACCAACACCGTTCATCGAGACCCAATAATGAGCTTTGACATTCCAGACGATCGACAGTATCTTGAATCGCACGAGTGGGCACACGAAACCGACGGCATCGTCCGCGTCGGGATCAGCGACTTCGCACAGGACGAACTCGGCGACGTGGTTTTCGTTGAACTCCCGGATGAAGGCGACAGCGTCACCCAAAACGAGGAGTTCGGCGTTGTCGAGTCCATCAAGGCCGTCTCCGATCTCTACGCGCCGGTCAGCGGCGACGTCGTCGCCGTCAACGAAGACCTGTTTTCGGCGCCTGAACTGGTCAACGAAGACCCCTTCGGCGAGGGCTGGATGCTCGAGATTGAGCCCGATGGCGACCTCGAGGACCTGCTTTCGGCAGAGGAGTACGAAGATCAAATTGCGTGATTACAGGATTGCTCGTGCAGCACTCCCATGGTCGCGGTGAGCAGATGGGCGTTTCGGTGACCCGGTGCCGGAGATCGCCGCAGTCGGAGAACAGATCGATATAGTGGCTATATAGTTCTATATACCGCAGTCCGTGCGCAAAGACGAACCGTTTTTCTCACCGGAGCAGCAACGCCCAGTATGGCCGATGCGTCGTCAGATGGTGTCAGTAGGCTCGGAAAATCGGGTATTGGCGTTATCTGCGGCGGGGTACTGTTCGTCGTCGGAACGGCAATTCTTTCGTTTTCAGTCCTCTCAACGCTTGTTTTCGGATGTGGAATAATCGTTCTCCTATATAGCTCGAGCATGGCTGGGACACAAGCCGGTATCGGGCTGGCTGCAGTGGGTGGAATCGGCCTCCTCGAGTCACTGACGCCGGTTGGCGTCGGAATCGGACCCGAGTTACTTGGACTACTTGCAATCACGTTCGGCGTGTTCGACATTCTCGCGAGTGTTGTCCTGCGATTTGTTCGTCCCACGTAGCGGTGCTCGAGTCGATCATATGGCGTATTCGTCGTGTGCTGTACTGGCGTGATAATTCCCGGAGCAACGCCCGTCCTCGGGGGCTATAGAGTCGTCCATAGCGCTATAGTGCCGAACGTCCAAATATGGCCAAGAATATATACTTACCCACCCAAATATATAGATATTAGAACCGTTTTTATATACACCGTCGGTAGCATCGGGTGATGGCACCCAGCCAACAGCCAACGGGGAATAGGATGACGCGAAGAGCGGCGATTGCAACGGTCGCAAGCGTCGGTGCAGCGAGTCTGGCCGGTTGTTTCGGAAGTGACGACGGGGACGGCCTTTCGGGAGAAATTCAGGCATCAGGATCGAACACGGTCGCGCCGATCACACAGGTCGCCGCGGAAGATTTCGAGGCGGAGTACTCGGGCGTCGGTGTCAACGTCGAACCCGAGGGGACAGGTGCCGGTTTTCAGGAGTTCACCCGTGCCAACTCGGCGTTCCAAAGTGCGAGCCGCGCGATCACCGAAGAGGAGATCGAGCTTGCCGAAGAGAACGACGTCGAGTACACGAGCTACACTGTTGGCCAGGACACCCTCGCGGTCGGGGTCAACGAGGACAACGACTGGTGTGACGAAATCACGCTTGACGAACTCAATGAGATCTGGGAGTTCGAGTCCGATATCGAGCAGTGGAGCGACGTTCGCGACGATTGGCCGGACGAAGACATCGCGCTTCACGCTCGAGACTCAGCGTCTGGGACGTTCGACTACTTCACCGAGAATATCAACGGCGAGATGGGAAACATCCGCGATGACTACTCCGCGACGAGTCAGACCGACGAGATTTGGGACGCCGTCGAGGACAACGAGTACGCGCTGGGCTGGGGTGGCGTCGGCCACCTCCGTAGCCTGCAAGACCAGGATGGAACCCTCCAGACGGTCGACGTCGAGAGCGACATGGACGGCGAGTTTTACCCACCCGAAGAGGAGTACATCGAGGGCGGCGAGTACTCCCCACTTGCCCGGCCGCTCTTTTTCTACTTCAACCACGCCTCGCTGGAGGAGGAGCCGGACCTGATCGGCTCGTTCGCCCGCTTCTACATCAACAACCAGCACGAATTCGCCGAGGAGGTCGGCTTCTACCGGGCGCCCGACGAACACATCGTGGAGAACCACGACCAACTCGAGTCGGTCCTCGCGGACATTGATTACGACCCCGATGACCTCACTGTCGAGCGACAGGACCCCTGAACCAACCTGCTGATCGTTCCCCCTTCAGTTATTCATGAGTACAGAAACGCAACCCGGACCGGGAATCTCCGGCGACGACAGCCTCGAGGCTGCCCACGAAAAGAACCGACGCGTCAGACGGGCGCTGTTCGGCTGTGCGGCAGTCACCGTCGTGACGACGGTCGCCATCTTCCTGGTCCTGTTCGATAACGCGGCCAGTTACTTCTTTGGCGCGCGAATCAGCGAGGTACTGTTCGACGGCGACTCGTTCGCCCGAACGATTACGTTCACCGAGTTCTTTACCGGGACACGGTGGGCGCCCGACCACTCGACGCCCGCACACGGCGTCCTTCCAATCGTCTGGGGGACGCTCGCAATCACGATCGGTGCCGCGTTCGTTTCGATTCCAATTGGGACCGCAACAGCGCTGTATCTCTCTGAGTACGCATCGACCGGGACTCGAAACAAGCTCAAACCAGTGCTTGAAGTGCTCGCAGGCGTCCCGACCATCGTGTACGGGTATTTCGCCGTCTCGTTTCTCACTCCAGTCATTGTGGATGGAATCGCCTCGAACGTAGTCAACCCAGCCGGTACGTTGCTCGACTCCATCGCGTTTCTCGCACCAGGGCTTCTCGAGCCAGCAGCGGAGGCAATGATGGGCGTCAGCGTCGGTCGCTACAGCCTGCTTGCCGGGGTGCTCGTCGTCGGGACGATGACGATTCCGATGGTGTCTTCGATTAGTGAGGACGCGATGCAGGCCGTTCCCGATGACCTGCGCAACGGGGCTTACGCCCTCGGGGCCACGAAGTATCAGGTCTCGACGCGGATCGTCCTCCCGGCGGCGGTGTCGGGAATTTTCGCGTCGTACATCCTCGCCGTCTCGCGGGCGATCGGTGAGACGATGGCCGTTACGCTCGCTGCGGGGTTCAACGCGAATCTCACGGCGAATCCGTTCGCCGAGATCATGACGATGACTGCCTATCTGGTCTCGATGGCGCGTGGCACCTCCGCGGTGGGCACCGTCGAGTATCAAAGTCTGTTCGCGGTCGGCTTGCTGTTGTTCCTGATGACGCTCTCGATGAACTTGCTTAATGACTGGATGAAACGCCGATACCAGGAGGAGTACCGATGAGTACGAAACGCGAGACGGAGTTCCTCGCTGATGTCGATCTCAGCAGGGAAAAACTGGTGAACCGGCTGTTCCACGGACTGCTCGTGATCGCCTCGCTGTTCGGGCTGGTCATGCTGGTGTTACTGATCGCCGACGTGATCTGGGAGTCCGCTCAGGCATTTTCGAACTTCGATATCGACATCGGGAACTTCCTGACCGGCACGTCGTCCTCCCGGGCTGGACAGGCTGGTTTCGGCGCGTCGATCATCGCTTCGCTCTGGCTGATGGCACTGACGGCGATCCTTGCGTTTGTCATCGCCGTCGGCTGTGCGCTCTATCTCGTCGAGTACGCCCCGGAGAACCGGACAACACGGCTGATCGAGGCTAATCTCGCGAACCTCGCGGGTGTCCCCTCGATCGTCTACGGGCTGCTCGTCCTCGCGCTGATCGTCAACGACGCCGGCATGGGATCGGTCATCCTCGCCGGAGCAATTGCGCTTGCCTTGCTCGTCGTGCCAATCATCATCGTCGCCTCAATCGAGTCGATTCGGGCAGTGCCTGCGAGCGTCCGTGACGGCTCCTACGCCATGGGCGCGACAAAGTGGCAGACTGTCCGCCGAGTCGTCCTTCCGCAGGCAATGCCCGGCATCCTGACCGGAACGATTCTGGCGCTTGCCCGCGCAATCGGCGAGACAGCGCCGCTAATTATGGTCGGCACGATGCTTCATGCCACCCGGTACCCGGACGGCCCGTTCGCGTCATTCAGCGCGATGCCGACCCAGATCTACAGCTGGACCTACCAGGCCGACCGGATGTTCAACGGGCTGGCGGCACTCGGCATCGTCGTCTTGCTCACGTTCTTGGTCGTGATGTACGCTCTCGCAGGCTATCTGCGCAAGCGGTATGAGGCCGATGGAGGGTCGATCAGTAATGTCTAAGAACACCTCGAGCACACCGACGACAGACGAATCGAGCGATCGAACGACTGAGACGACAGACGACGCGATCATCCAGACCGACATCTCCGTTGACGAACGCTCACTGTCAGCTGACGATGCGGAGACAATCGTCCGTGCAGAACAGTTGAACGTCTACTACGACGATGACCGGGCGCTCGATGACGTTACAATCGAGATCCCAAAGAATCGAGTGACCGCGATGATCGGGCCTTCCGGCTGTGGAAAGTCGACGTTCCTGCGATCGATTAACCGTATGAACGACCGCATTCCAGCCGCGAGCGTCGAGGGCGACCTCTACTTTGGCGAAAAAAACGTCTACGACGATGACGTCGATCCCGTTGCCGTGCGCCGGACGATTGGGCAGGTGTTCCAGTCACCGAACCCGTTCCCAAAATCGATCTATGACAATGTCGCCTACGGCTTGCGCGTCCAGGGGAAAGCCGACGAAGTAGACCTTGATGCAGCAGTCGAACGGGCACTTCGTGGCGCAGCGCTGTGGGACGAAGTGAACGGGCAACTCGATGAATCGGGACTTGACCTCTCGGGCGGGCAACAACAGCGACTCTGCATTGCCCGAGCCATCGCGCCTGACCCAGAGGTGCTCCTGATGGACGAACCGACCTCGGCGCTCGACCCCGTTGCCGCCTCGAAAATCGAGGATCTGATCGACGAACTCGTCGAAGACTATACGGTCATCATCGTCACCCACAACATGCAGCAGGCGGCTCGAATCTCCGATCAAACAGCCGTCTTCCTCACCGGCGGCGAACTCGTCGAGTTCGACGAGACGGCGACGATTTTCGAGAACCCAGCAGACGACCGCGTCGAAGACTACATCACCGGTAAATTTGGCTAATCATGCCCAGAACTGACTACCAACACCAACTCGAGCAACTCTGTGACGCCGTCCTCGAGATGAGCGACATTGTCTGCCAACGACTCCGACGTGCACTTGAGGCGTACCAACACACCGACGCTGAACGAGCCGAGCGAGTGATCAGCGGTGATCACGAGATCAACCAGTTATACCTCGATATCGAGAGTGACTGTATCGATCTGCTGGCATTGCAGCAACCAGTCGCCAGTGATCTTCGGCTGATCGCCTCATCGTTCAAGATCATCACCGACCTCGAGCGAATCGGTGATCTCGCCGTGAATCTCGCCGAGTACGCCCCACATACGGACCGATATTCGGATATTGATATCGAACGGCTTGGCACCGAGGCGTTGGCACTCGTCGAGGACGCGATGCAGGCGTATGCGACCGGCGACAGCGAGGCCACCCACGAAATTGACAGCCGGGATGACGAAATTGATGCCCACTGCGAGCAGGCGAGTCGACAGGTTGTCCGCGACCTCGTCGCTACCGACCGGGGTGCAGACGCCTCGCTCGAGGCCGTTTCACGAACTCTGTTGACAATCCGTGACCTCGAGCGCGTTGCCGATCACGCGGTCAACATCGCAGCGCGGACGCTGTACATGGTCGAAAACGACGACGCACTGCTGTACTAAAACACAGTACAGCGACCATATCAAACTACTTCTGACAGCTCTGCGAGCGTCTCGATTTCGATATACGTCTCGAGAGCAGGCTCGAGCGCTTCGTTGTGTGGTCGGCGAACGAGCACCGGCTCAAGGCCAACCCGTTCGGCCGCGACGAGGTCAGAAGCGCGGTCGCCGACGTAGTATCCTTCGGTACTATCGAGTGCTTCGAGCGCTTCGGTGAGATAGTACGGATTTGGCTTTCGGCGGTAGAATCCGTCGACGCCTGGGCTTCGGCCTCGAGCGAACGCGAACGAATCCAGTTCGAAGTGCTCGAGGACAAACGCGACGACAGCATCGTAGTTGCTGCTGACGACGCCGGTCACACACTGGTTCTGGACTTCCGAAATCGCATCGACGTCTGCGTACAGTCCACGCGTTCCGGCCCGAATCCGATCCACGATACGGTCTGCACTGTACGCTTCCCGCCGTCGGTAGAGGTCGGCTGGATCGATCTCAATTGATTCACAGACTGTCTCGAATGCTGGCGTATACTCGTAGGCCTCGAGCGTCTCGCGGTTTTCGGCCGACAGATCCGAGAGGTGGGCGTGATCGAGGTCGATTTCCGGGTCCTCGAGGACGTCTGTGAGCGCTCGAGCGTGGACGGTCGCGTTCGATCCATCGCCTTCGACGAGGACGCCGTCCATATCGAACAGGACGACTGGGTCTGAACGGCGGTCGCGTTGGCCGTCGCCTCGAGTTGTGGTCGCCTTTGGACCGTCTGAATCGGCTGGCATACAGTCGCGTCACTCAGCCGTTAGCGGTGCTTCTAACTGAACGATGTCGACAATGAGCGTGTTTGTTGTCGTATCGCTGTCGACGATAGTGCCGGCGAGGACGAGATTCGAGACGGGCGTTGGGCCAATGATGACCTCATCACCCTTTGCAACGTCCTGAATCGACTGCTGGAAACGGACGTGTGCGCGACAGAGGTCAGGGTGGTGTACGTTAGTGAGGTTGATCGTGTCGACGGTCATATCCAGTCGATCGTAGTTCTGGGCGAGGACGACGGTCTCTGGCTCATCGAACTGGGCTCGGTTGAGAACCTCGAACGCCGCCTCAGTCGGCTTGTACCCGCCTCGAGGGCCGGGGATTCCTTCGACGAGTTGGAGGGATTTCAACGACTGCATCTGATTCCGAAGCGTCCCCGAATCCCGATCAAGTGCGGAAGCAAGTGTGTCAGCAGTGATCGGGTCCGACGACTCCTGATACTTGTTGACCAAGGTCACGAGAGTGCGATGTTGTCGATTCGTTAACTCAATTTGACTCATAGCGGTCGTTGCTGTGTGTTGGTGAGTGCCCGACAAAGTTCTATGGGACAATCAACGTGAATATTAATTATCCACAATCAACGATGACTGATTGTGTGGGAACAACACTCATAGATGTCGGATCGTACAATCAGGCACAACCAGATCGACTCCCGAAGGCTCCTCGAGTCCAACCCTAGTTAGCACTTTAGACCGGGCCGTGAGTGTCAGTAGTGACTCAAGTAGAAGACAAGCAGAGTTCGCTCAAGTCTGTCTATGGTGAATGTCAATGGATAGGACACCATCATTTTGTTGCCTATTTGAATTGAGAACGCCGAGTCGTGCCAAGACAATCTGGTCGAATACACCCTCATGTGACGACACTATCGAACCAGCGGGACGACGTCCGGTAGCTGGAAAGTAACCTCTCTCACCGATTGTACCACACCATCACGCTCCCGACGAGCACCACCATCAGGGTCGCCCAGACGAGCCAAAGGACCATGCTATCAAGCGCGTACGTAATCGCGAACGTCACTAGATATCCCGCCAGCAACGCGAGGGTCCCACGATCCGTCCGATTCATCGGTTACTCGAGCGAGCCAAGCCGTTCGAGGAGGTCCTCGAGCGGGACGGTCGTCGTCGCGAGCGCGTAGCCGTCGATCCGTGCGAGTTGCTGGGCGTGCTCCCAGAGTTCGTCCTCCTCGAGACCGTGTAAGATGACGGCGTTTGGCGTCGGATTGAGGACACGCAGGGCAATCCCGACACCCTCACCACGGGTGACGTTCGTAAAGACAAGCACGCGATTTGTACTCTGGCCATACAGCCGGAAGAACTCCTCACTCGAGAGTCGCGTAATCGCTTCGATGCTGTCGACGACCGTGTGACCACTGACGTGATCGGTCTCGCCCGTCGTGACACTCGTCGCCTCGAGTTCGTCGTGCAGCCGTGTGAGTGAGACTGAGGTCGCATACTCCCGCAAATCGAGCACAACATCACTATCGAAGCCGGCCGACAGAACGCGCCCGTACTGTCGGATGCGGTCGCCGCCCCGGCGTTCGTCGATCGCAAGCAGTCCTTCCACCAATCGGCCGACGACAGCGATGCCAGGGCTCTCTCGACGACCGCTTTCGTAGTCAGAGATAACCGACGAGGAGACCTCGAGTTCTGCGGCCAGATCGGTCTGTGAGACATCGAAATCGGTTCGCCACTTGCGCAACGTGGCTCCGGGGTCGTCACTGAGCGTGATTTCGCCCGCAATCTTCTCTGCGAGTTCGCGCTTCGGCCCACGTCCGCTCATATGCGTCGGTGGCCCGGTCGAGTCAAGTAGCTACCGGATACTGGCTGCAGACGCCAGGCTGGTACTACCGGGTTGTTCGAAAAGTCAGTTCTCACCATCATCAAATGCAGGCGCTGCAGTTGTCTCGACGCGCTCGCGAACCCACGCCATGGCCTCCTCAACGATCTCCGGCTCAGTTCCGGAGACGCGAATCCGACCCGGCCGCGTCTCACCGCGTGGATAACTCCCGACGTCGACATCGAATCGCTCGCCCGCACCCTCGAGCACGTCGTGTAAGGAGCCTTCCGGCGCTGGCGTGTAGATCGTGCGCGAAGTGCCGTTCCCGCCAAAATCCGCCTCGACCGCATGAAACATCGCTTTCATCTCGTCCGGAATACCCGCGAGGACGTAGACATCGTCGACGACACAGCCCGGTGCCCAGGCCTCCTCCACGACGAGCGGTGTTGCGTCCGCAGGCAGCGAGGCCGCCGCCTCGAGATCGATCTCGAGGTCGTACTCGGCGACCAGTTCCGGGTTCTCCTCGCGGAAGGTGGCCGCCTTCTCGAGCAGGCCGTCGTGGATCGACTCATCGACAACGAGGTTGCGGTTCAAGCCGTCGGCGACGCCTTCGACGGTGACATCGTCCGGCGTGCCACCGATGCCGCCGGTGACGATGATGGCGTCGAACGCGTCATCTGCGTGCCAACGCGAGACGTAGTCGGCGATGAGGTCGCGCTCGTCAGGAATCGTCAAAATGCGCGTGACGGTGCTGCCGTGGTCGGTGAGTTGACTCGCCAGCCACGCGGCGTTCGTGTTGGTCGTCGTTCCAGCCAAGAGTTCGTCGCCGACAGTGATGATCGCGACGTTCATGACGGCCGTTGGGGCCGTGGTCAATTAGCCGTGGTGCTCGTCGCTGCCAGCCTCGAGTCCGTCGCGTTCACGGAGGCGTGCGATTCGCGCTGCAAGCGGCGGACGTGTCGACAGCCAGTTTCTATCGTCAGGATCTCCCAGATCCAGCCCGGCTGCATCGGCGATTTGTTCGAACGCATCGGCGAGTTCAGTCGCCCCGATTCGGTCTGCAGCACGGGCGTCAGTGTACCATCGCACGCGACGAGACAACGCGGTAGCACCGATGATGAGGACGGCAGTCGTCCCCACACCGACAACGAGCGATACCGTACCGGTGACACCCGCAAGCAACGGAATAGTTGCGACGACGAACGCAACCAGCGATACGAGCGTCTCGTAGTGTGCCGCTTGCTCGCGCCTGGCTGTGAGCGTTCCCACCAGCGTCCCATCCTCGAGCGAGGAAAGCGCGGCCTCGTCCACGAACAACACGCGGCCGCCGGGTGCACCAAGAATTTCGACGGTGATGTAGCGGTCACCGCCCTCGATGACGCGAACGCCTCGGGGCTCGAGGTCGACTCGCTCGAGGAGTGGGTCGAGTCGTACCCGTTCGTCGTCGGTCGGGGCTCGAGTGGTGGTCGTTACTGACTGGAAAATCGGACTGGCAATCCAGAACCCGATCAGCAACGCAAACAGGAATACGGTGATGCCAACCAGTCCGGCGCTAATTGCCGGGCCAGCGAGCGTGACAGACAGCAACGCAACAGCGAACGCTCCTGCGATAAAGCGCCCGTATCGACGACCGGCACGCCACGGTGAGTCGACGTTGGGAAAATTTGGATAGCGCCGTGCGAGGCCAATAAACGTACTTGCGCTCACGACACCCGCTGCGAGGGCGCTGAGGGGGACAGCGAAAAGACGCCCGAGTACCCTCTCATCATCAAGTGGCGTCGTCACAGCTAGCCCGGCGGGGATGAAAACCCAACTCGTGATCCCCACGACGGCCGCCAGTGATGCTGTAACGAAGAGTGCGCCTCGAGCCGCGGTTTCGTCGTCGGTACGGCGGGCGAACAGCCCGTACAGCGAGCCAACCGCGAAGGCGACTCCGGCAGCGACTACAAGCATGCCTACGAGGGAGAGCCAGAAGATGGCAGTTGCGGGGAGGGACATACACGCAGTTCAGTATATCAACACAAACAACGTTTCGGTTACAGAGAGATGCCTCAGATAAGGAGTTGCACGTCCGACTCGGCCATATGCTGCAGTGCCGTTGCCGCGCCGACGCCCGTGGTGACGCCGTCGTAGAAGTCATCCTCGTCGTAGTCCATCAGGTCGACGGTCATCTGACAGGCCTGCAGTTCGACGCCCTGCTCGAGCGAGAGAGCAATCAGATCCTCGATAGTTGGCGTGCCGTTCTCGTCGATTCGTTTTTCCATCATGCGCGTCGCCATCCGGTCCATGCCGGGGAGTGCCGCGAGAACGTTCGGCATCGGCATATTCGGGTTGCCAACGGCGCTCAGTTTGAGGGTCGTCGATTTCTCCTCGTGGAGGATGTCCAGCCCCCAGAACGTATGGAAGACGATGACCTCCCAGTCGAACGCCGCCGCTGTACTCGCGAGGATCAACGGCGGGTAGGCCATGTCGAACGTCCCCTTCGTGGCGACGATGGTCATCTTCTTGCCGTCGTCATCCTCTCCGGCGTCTGCGAGTGAGGCCTCGAGTTCGTCGACGCGCTCTCGCAGCGCCTGCAGTTCGGCAGGATCAACCTCGATGCTCCCGCCTGGATGTGCGTCCGTGTCGTCGGCTGGCGTCTCTGTACTCATGTTAGTCCGTCTTCTTTACGTAGTGTGTGTACAGGTCATCAGATTCGACCTGCTCGAGCAGTTCAACGCCATTGGTCCCCTCGGCCCACCCCCGGATATCGCTCATGCTCCCCGAATCCGTCGCGACGACCTCCAAGACATCACCGCTCTCGAGGTCATCGATCGCCTGTTTTGATTTGACGATTGGCATTGGGCAAGACTGTCCTTTGACGTCGAGGGTCTCTGTGATATCGTAGTCAGCACTCATAGTAAATCCCGCTCTATATTGGAGCTACTACACAATACAATTCCAACCCTGAAAAGGATACCGGTCATTGCACAGTAATCAAACAATTGTCGAGTATGACAGCCACAAATATGCTTGATTTCTACCTATTTCAGACCTGTTGAGCGATTATCGATAGCTCGGCCTACTACAGTATTGTCTTCCTCATGCCGTTGTTCACGAACAGGTATACTCTGTGTACCCCTCGTTCAATCACACCGGTTTCGAAACCCTGATTTGAGCGATAGTAGCCACTGACAGTCAGTACACACCTACTCGTACGATGGCTGTGCGAATAGTGGCAAACAGTTTCAGTTGTTACTATAACTCCGTCGTGTGCGTCACCCGCTGCAGTTTCCAGTCATGTTCGCTCACAGTGCATCTGCTTTCCAGTCGCTGATCGTGTATTCATACGCGCTGGGTGTTCCGGCCACTGATCGAGACGTCGCCACTCACCCTCCGATTACGTTCCGAGATGGAGTTACGTTCGCAGGTCCCAACCCGTTCAGGCAACGAATTTAAGCGTGTTCCGACAATAATCTTGTGTATTATGAGCAATAACAACCTGGAGCCATCAACCGTTGCACAGCGCCTCGAGAACGGGGAGGAACTGTTCGTTCTCGACGTCCGAAACGAAGGCGAGTACGAAGAGTGGCAGATCGAGGACAGTGCCAACATTCCCATCTACGACGAACTCCTCGAGTACGACTTCTCGACCCTCGAGTCCCGGCTCGAGGAGCTGCCACAGGAGACTGAAATCGCGACAATCTGCGTCGCCGGGATTACCTCAACACGCGCCGCCGAGTTTCTTCGCAAGCAGGGCCTCGACGCGAAGTCAGTCGACGATGGCATGAACGGTTGGGGTCGCGTCCATCGCCAGTACGACGTCGATGCGGCTGACGGTATCGTCCAGATCGTCCGCCCAGGAACTGGCTGCGTCTCGTATCTCGTCGCCGACAGCGGCGAGGCTGTCGTCGTCGATCCGAGCCAATACATTGATCGGTACCTGAACGCGGCCGACGAGCGCGATCTCGAGATTACCGGCGTCATCGACACGCACGCCCACGCCGACCACGTCTCGGGGGCGCGTCAACTCGCAGGTGAACTCGATGTCCCGTACTACCTCCACGACGACGATACCGGCGACCTCGAGCGACTCACGGAGTTAGCAGACGGCAACTCGATTTCAGTCGGTGAACGGTCACTCGATGTCCATCACACGCCGGGACACACACCCGGTAGCGTCTCACTGCAGTTTGGCGATGCGCTGCTGTCCGGCGACACGCTCTTTCTGCGCAGCGTCGGCCGTCCCGACCTCGAGGACGGCGACGAAGAGGCGATCCGAACGGCCGCGAGCAACCTCTTCGACAGTCTCGAGCAGGTGACGGAGCTGGCGGATGATACTGTCGTCCTTCCGGGGCACTTTAACGATGAGTCGGTCCGGCCGCTTGCGACTGATCTCGGCGAGTTGCGAGCGGAGGCGACCAACGAACTCCTGAGTTACGTCGCAGATGGTGACGAGGAGTCGTTCGTCGAAACTATCGTCGACAGTCTGGCCGACGAGCCAGCGAATTTCAACGAGATTAAACAGATCAACTGGGGGAAAACCCAGCCTGGCGGCGACGTCGAAGAACTCGAGTTAGGGCCGAACAACTGCGCAGCGAACTGAATCAGGAGCCCGCACTCGGCAGCAGTTCATTGATCGCAGATAGCATCCCGAAGACCTATCGGCCTTGCAAGCGGAGTGTGGAGTATGTCGGAGACGATGTCGCGCCGTTCGCTGTTTGGTCTCGCGGGCGCTGCGAGCCTCTGTTGTCTCGCGCCCGGTACAGCCGCCGTTGCCGGCGGTGGGACGACGGCTGCGGCGGGCGCTGGACTCGGCCAAGTCCTCGTGACCGTCGTGACACTGGCCGCAATCGGTCTCGTCGTCCGCTGGCGGACGGACTGTCCAGCCTCTACAGGATGCGAGAAGTGATGACCCGAACTCTACTGTGGCGCTGCAGTTGCAGACCGTCGTGACCTGTCTCGAATAATCGCGTTCTCGAGAGAAAATCAGCAGTATGACGCGCTCGTTCGCCTGTCCAACGCAATTGCACAATATTCACATAACCCTTATATCGATGCGTCGACTACTGCGTGATACCGATGGCACAATCGATGGCGGAACTGCTCCAGCAGGATATGGAGTGTGAAGGGCTGTTGGAGTGTATTCACGGACTAAAGCAACTCGATAAGGACTGCTTTCGCGTGATGGTTGAAAGCGACGACCCACTCACGATTGACGAAGTCGCCGAGCGCGTCGACCGCGAGCGCTCGACGGCATATCGGTCGATTCAGCGACTGCTCCAGAGTGGCTTTATCCAGAAAGAACAGATCAACTACGATCAGGGTGGGTACTATCACGTCTACTACCCGACAGATCCAAACCAGATCGCTGGTCAGATGCAGCGAACGCTCAACGACTGGTACGCGAAGATGGGCCAACTCATCCAGGAGTTCGAGGACAAGTACGACCACGTCGACGAAGCCCAAGCGACCGTCGAAGGATAATCACATCTGTCTCGAGCAACGTGGACGGCAAATGGGTATGCTCATAACTTGAGGGAAGATTTTTACTGATTCCCACAGTACACTGACGTATGTCAGATGTAGCGCTTGATGACCGAGGACGACTCACCCTTCCAAAGGAGATCCGCGAGCGATATGGAGACCGATATCACGTCGTTCAGCTTCCTGACGGCATCAAACTAGTTCCAATCGCTGACGATCCGCTCGAGGCACTCAGAGACGAATTTGCAGACGTCGACAAGTCGGCTGACGAGCTCCGAGACGAAGCGCGTGACGCTGCCATCGACGAGGCTGGACGGTAGATGTACGCTGAGACGGACTTCCTTCTTGCGCTCATCAAGGACGACGACTGGCTCGGCGAGGCCGCTGAGACAGTCTATCAAGAACACCGAGACGAGTTGTGGACATCACACTTCACACTAATCGAACTCCTGATGGTTGCCTACCGGGAGGACCGTGACACTGAACGCGTCGTTTCGAATGCTGGCACCCTCGTCGACGTGCGCGGTGACGTGGAGACGGTCGTTACAGCGGCGACGTACGTCGAGGACCACGGATTCACACCGTTCGACGCACTGCACCTCGTCGAATCAAACGGCGACACCATCGCCTCGAGTGACGATACGTATGCAAATGTTACGTCCCGTCTTGACCTGAAAACGGTCAGCGAGGAGTGACGCTCCGCAACCACTAAACACGACTCCCACCAAGCACAGCCAATGAGCGACTGGACCGAGACGTACCGCCCGACGACGCTGTCGGAGGTACGCGGGAACAACAAAGCCCGCGACAAACTCGAGGAGTGGGCAAACACCTGGGACGACCACGGGGAGGCAGTGATCGTCCACGGCAGTCCCGGCGTGGGGAAGACCTCAGCGGCCCACGCGCTGGCCAACGACATGGGCTGGCCGGTGATGGAACTCAACGCCAGTGACGACCGTCAGGCAGACGTCATCGAGCGCATTGCGGGTGAAGCCGCAAAGAGCGGGACGCTCACCGCGGGCGGTGCCGGACGCCGACTCGTAATTTTGGACGAGGCGGACAACTTCCACGGCAACGCAGACTACGGTGGCTCGAGAGAGGTCACTCGAGTCGTCAAAGACGCGAACCAGCCAATCGTCCTCGTTGCGAACGAGTTCTACGATATGAGCAACTCGCTTCGCAATAGCTGCGAGACAATCGAGTTCCGCGACGTCTCCAAGCGCTCGATTGTCCCCGTTCTGCGGGATATCTGCCGACGCGAGGGCATTGAGTACGAAGACGCCGCCCTCGAGAAAATCGCAGATGCGACGAGCGGCGACCTGCGCTCGGCGGTTAACGACCTGCAAGCGGTCGCCGATGACACTGGCCGCTTGACCGTCGATGATGTCGTGACGGGCGACCGCGACACGACAGAAGGCATTTTCGAGTTCCTCGATACCGTCATCAAAAACGAGGACGCACAGGGCGCACTCCATGCATCGTACGACGTCGACGAGAATCCAGACGAGATGTTGAACTGGATCGAAGACAACGTCCCGAAAGACTACCACGGCGCGGAGCTGGCTGACGCCTACGGCTTTCTCGCGAACGCCGACCGCTGGCTCGGCCGCGTGCGCTCGAGTCAGAACTACTCGTTCTGGCGGTACGCAACGGACAACATGACCGCAGGTGTTGCAGCCTCCCGTCGCGAGCCAAAAGGCGGCTGGACGCGCTATGGTCCGCCGAGTTACTGGTCGAAGCTCGGCCGCAGTAAGGGCACACGGAACACGCGCGATGGCATCGCCGAGCGAATCGCCGAGCGCGAGGGGACAAGCGTCGCAACGGCTCGCCGCGAGATTCTGCCCTACCTGTCGGCGATGACTCACCACTGCAAGAATCGCGACCTCACTCTGCAAATGACTGCAACCTACGACCTCGATGAGTCAGAGGTTTCGTTCATCACCGGCAGCGGCAAAGACACGAACAAAGTCCAGTCTATCGTCGCGGACGCCGAGGAGAAACAGGCCGAACTCGCCGTCGAACACTCCGGCTCTGCCTTCTTCAATACCGGCGACACCGAGGACTCGAGCGCGGACGACGAGACTGACGAAGCCGATACCAGCGAGGATGAGGCCGACGGACAGGCAACGCTTGCAGCCTCGAGTGCGTCAACGGACGACAGGGCCGGGGATGGCTCGAGTGAGTCAAAGCAAGAGCCAGAACCGACTGAACCGGACGAGGATCAGTCGGGTCTGAGCGACTTTATGTAGTCGAGCCGCACGCAAACCGCCCGGAAACCGCCCGGAAACCGACTGTTATCATCGGTTACCGCAGTTTTGGCTCGTAGGGACCGCTCTTTGCACTCGAGTCTCGTCTGAGGTAGCGACGGAGAAGCGAGCGCGCACCGACGTAGAGCGCACCAAGGAGGATCGGCGTCACGATCACAGCGGTGAGAACGAACGGCTCCATGAGTTCAACAAATTTTTCGTAATCGATGAGTCCGTTCAGAATCGGGGTAGCGGCTTCGATCACACGTACACCTGTATTGGTAATTCATGACACGCCACTATATGGTTTTGGACTACCTGCTCCGGTCGACCAATTCGGCTATCAGTCTCAGTCAGAGACACTCGCGACTCGCGCGAGAAAATCACTCGAGAGGGCCTCAATAACCCCGTCTGCGAGCGTTTCTGGATCACCTTCGAGTGGCGCCACTGTCTCAACAAAATAGCCAGTCATGCGCTCGAGTTCGTCGGGGTTCGTCCGTTCGGCGAGCGTCTCGCCGGTATACTCGTTACAGACGATGCCGACAACGTCGATGCCGCGGTGCTCGAGTGCGTCGACCGTGAGCGCGGTGTGATTGAGCGTGCCCAGTCCCGAGCGGGTGACGACGACGGCGCTGGCCTCGAGATCGGAAACGAGATCAATCACCTCGTGGTCGCCGGCGAGTGGAACGCGGAGGCCGCCGATTCCTTCGACGAACGCGCGTTCGGGCCGCTCGCATTCGGCCCGGCAGGCTGTTAGAATTGCCTCGTAGGAAAGCTGTTCGTCGGCGACCTCGGCTGCGACCCGCGGCGCGAGCGCTGGCTCGAGGTACCGTGAACACGTCGCCGCGTCGCTGTCGCCACAGGCCTCGGCGACGAACGCCGCATCGTCGTCGGGCGGATGCCCCGTCTGGGCGGGTTTGATCGCTCGAGCGTTGATTCCCGCTTCTCGAGCGTATCGTGTAAGAGCCGCAGTTAGAACGGTTTTGCCGACGCCGGTTCCGGTGCCGACGACGGCGACCGGTGGGGTGGCGTTGCTCGAGTGCTCACTGTGCCCTGCCATCGTTACAGCAGTCCGAGTTCCTCACCGACGGTACGAAATGCCTCGAGACAGGCCACGATATCGGACTGATCGTGCGTGGCAAGCGGCGTGACACGGAGTCGACTCGTCCCCTCCGGAACTGATGGCGGGCGGATCGCGGGGACAACGATATCGCGTTCTCGCAAGCCCGCGGCGAGCGCTAGTGCATCCCTTCGGTCGCCGACGATCACCGGCAGGATCTGGGAGTCTCCGGGGACGTCGAATCCCATCGTTTCGAGGCCATCCCGGAGGTGACTGACGTTCTCCCAGAGGCGCTCGCGGGCGTCAGTGTGGCGCGCAAGGTGTAACGCCTCGCTGGCTGTTGCAGCGGCTGGCGGCGTGAGCCCCGTCGAGAAGACGAACGAGCGAGCGTCGTTTACCAGACACTCGATCAAGGCGGTGCTCCCTGCGACATAGCCGCCCTGACTGGCGAGTGCCTTCGAGAGTGTCCCCATCTGGATCTGGACACGATCATCGAGGCCCTCAGCCTGCACGACGCCGCCGCCGTCGACGTAGAGCCCAGTTGCGTGTGCTTCGTCGACCATGACCCACGCGCCGAACTCCTCGGCGAGGTCACAGATCGCAGTCAGCGGCGCGACGGTGCCGTCCATGCTGAAGACGGTATCGGTGACGATGAGCCAGGATTCGGTTTCACCGGGCGCGCGCTCGGCCCGCGCCTCGAGTTTCGAGCGCAGATCCGCCATGTCGCGGTGGTCGTAGACGACGGTTTCGGCGCCAGAGAGATGACAACCGTCGATCAGACTCGCGTGATTCAACTCGTCCGAAAAGATCACGTCGGGCTCGAGTGCGGTGAGCGTGCCGACGTTTGCAGCGTAGCCGGAGGAAAACGCCAGCGCGCGCTCGGCCGATTTCGTCTCGGCGAGCAGACGCTCGAGGTCGCGGTGAACCATCGTATCGCCGGTGACGAGTCGACTCGCGCCCGCGCCTGTGCCGACGGTCGCGGCGGCCTGTCGGGCAGCGTCCTGGACGCGCTGGTCGGCAGCCAATCCGAGATAGTTGTTCGAACCGAACACGAGCGCCTCGTCGGCGTCGAGCACCGGCAGATCGCTTCCTGAGGGTGCTGCGAAGTAGCCCCGCTCGGCAACCCGGTCGACGGGCGACAGCGTTCGTTTCAACTCGCGTTCCTCGAGCGTGGAGCGCCGACCCTCGAGGTCGAACCCGCGGTCTTCCATTCGCGTGAAGGGAGTCATTGCCGTGGTATCACTTTCACGGTTCTCGTTTGCCGATCGCACTGAGACCTGATTCGATCAGAACCGAGGAAGTAACTCCGCTGGGCCAAAGACGCCGTACTCGCCGTTTCGATGCCGTCGGACACCAGCTTTCAGGTAGCCCAGTGCGGGGCCGTTGACGTTCGCTTCCATGCTCGTCTCGTCGCCCAACTCGAACGTGTTCGTCGCCCGCTCGCCGTCGAAGGTCGTCCCCGTCACCGACACCGTGGTCGTCGTCGGCTTTTCGTCGCGTCGGACATCGAGGATGCCGCCGACGGTGACATCCTCAGCGTCACAGATTCCCGCGCGCTCGAGGAGCACGTCGTCTGCGTGTTCCATGTCTTCGAACTCGAGGACGCCGTCGTGCTCGTCGATGATTGCCTCAATGTCGGCGTCGGAGAGGTCGCGCGCGGTCTCGATATCGTAGCCGGGGAGGTGGGCAATGTCCTCGCGGACGGTGCCGCGGTTGTCCTCGTAGCCCGATTTCAGGCCGACGCCCCACCAGATGTCGACGGATTCGACGTCGACGAACGATTGAGCGGCGAGTGCGGCCGCGCCAGTGAGAAAGCCCGGCGTTGCGCCTGCACCGCAGATGAACGTCACGCCAGCAGCCTCGAGAGCCTCTCGGCGGTCCTCGAGCATGCCGATCACGCGCGAGCGTTTGAGCACGTCGATCAGAACGCCCGAGTAGCCGGCCTCGATGAACCGGTCTGCCGTTCGCGGGATGAAGTCGTGTTCGTAGTTCGGCAGCGCAAGCAACACCGCATCAATCTCCGCGCCCGCGTCGATGATTGCCTGAATGGGATCATCGGTTGCGGTCGCCTGTTCGGAGGCGACGACGCCGCGCTGGGTGCCGTGCTGTTTGACGTGAGCGCCCGTTGTGGCCGTCTCACCGCCATCCGTAGCCGCATCATCGGGGCCGCTGTCGATGTTTCCCTCCGTCGCCGCCAGCAACTCCTCGACTGCCAGTCCGTCAGTGTCAATTGCGACACCGTGGCGGTCGCATGCCGCGACCGGCGTCAGCGCTTCTTTGTGCTGGCTGACCTCGAGTGCTCGTCGGCCGATACCACCGGTTCCGAGTACGGCAAACGTGATTTCGTGCATGATAGTCACTATAGTAACCGTCTCAGTCGTCGCCCGACTCTGCGGTCGTGCTCGTCGCGACTGTCTCGTCCTGTCTCTCGTGGCGCTCTTTCACCACCGCAGGGTCGAACTCGTTGACCGACCGATTCGGCTCGAGACCCGCGCGCTCGATGATCTCGAGGTCTTCGGCGGGCGATTGGCCTTCGGTCGTGAGATAGTCACCAGTAAGGAGGCCGTCCGCGCCGGCCTCGAGGGGCAGATGTTGTTCGTCGGGTGTGAGATTGACCTCGCGACCGCCCGTCAGGCGCACTCGAGACTCGGGATGGAGCAGTTTGTACACCGCGACGGTCTTGATAATCTCCTCGCGGGTGATCTCGACGCCCTGTTCGGCCAGCGGCGTTCCCGGGACGGGATTGAGGATGTTCACCGGCAGCGAGGAGATGCCGATCTCCTGGAGCGCAATCGCCGCCTCGACGCGATCCGTCGGTGTCTCGCCCATCCCGAGGATAACGCCGGCACAGAGGTCCATCCCGGCGTCTTTGGCTACCTCGAGCGTCTTCACTCGGTCCTCGAAACTGTGGGTGTCGACGATTTTGGGGAAGTACCGCGGCGAGGTTTCGATGTTGTGATTGTAGTGTTCGATTCCCTCTTCGGCGAGGATCTCGGCTTCCTCTTCGGTGAGGATCCCCAGCGAGGCGTCGATCTCGAGGGCACACTCATCGCGGACGAGGCGAATCGACTCGAGGACCTCCTGCCACTCCTCGGGCCGGTGTTCCTTCGAGACGCCTTTCTCGGCGACGACGATCCCGAAACGCTGTGCGCCGTCGGCTTCAGCGCGCTTTGCGGCCTCGAGAATCTTCTCAGGACCAAGAAAATCGTAGGTGTCGATGCCAGTCTCAAAGTGGACTGATTGGGCACAGAAGCCACAGTCTTCGGCGCAGTTTCCCGCCTTCGCGTTGACGATCGAACAAGCGTCAACGGTGCCATCGCCGAATCGATCTCGAACGACACCGCCGGCTTCAGCAAGCGCGTCAACCGGTTGGGCAAGGAGCGCAACACCGTCAGTTCGATCGAGGCGATCACCAGTGAGTACGCGCTCGAGGGCGTCATCAACCGTCGTATTTCCAGTCTCGTAAACCACGCTAGTCACACCTGTTGACGGCAGTATAATAGTTACGGAGTCAACGTATTCACCGATTGGAACCTACTCGAGGGGAGAGGTTGGACAGTTCTGTGCAAGTTCACGCTGTTACACCGGTTTGTACACAGTTGGTCACCCATACGCACCGATCCGGCCGTTACGCTCATATAGAAAACTACTAATGATGCGTGAGTGATAAAATTCCAAAAGTTAATTACGTGGGATTATGTAGCTCCTATGAGTGAGTCCATGACCGACAGCACGATTGGGGAGCGTTCGACCGATGGTGGGGTCGATATCGGCGCGAGTGCCGACGACCTCTTTGGGGCAATCGCAGACGAACAACACGCTGCAGCGGCCGTTGGCCAGGGACAATCCAGTCCCTCGAACGGCGATGCCACGTCGGCGACCACGGAGAGCACTGACGGCGTCGAAGATCAAACCGCAGCGAGCGTCTTCGGCCAGCTCAAAGCCGATGCCGAGACGACCACAACCGACGACGGAAGCGATGACGTACTCGAGGGTGAGACGCCCGAGGATATCATCGCGAGCGCGGACGAGCCGGTCGACGACTCCGACTCGGACATCGATGACGCTTTGCTCGCGGACGAGGACGAACTCGAGGAACTCCTGTTGACGGGCCGCACGAAAGACGAGGAGTTCCTCTGGGTCGATCCCGATGGCGTCGCCGACGCTGATACAGAAACGGACGAGCCAGCGCCCGCTCAGTCGGACGACGAGAACAACACGGCAGACACTGCGGAGGCGACCACACCCGAAGCGATGACGGCCGAAATTCTCGAGGACGAGGAGTCAGAATCGGCGACTACAGCCGATTCGGCCGCAGAATCCAGCACTGAGTCGACAGAAGGTGACAATGAGACGGCCCCAATCTCGGACCGAGACGCCGACGCGGAGTCGGAGAATCCCGACGCAATCCCCTCGCTCGAGGCTACGCGGGCTGATGAACCCGCCTCGAGTGACGCTGCGGAAGCGACAGATTCTGAGTCCGAAGACGAGCCGGACTCGAAGCCCGGCTTCATCCGGCGCGTCCTCGCTGCGCTCTCCCCGTTTTAATTGCTCGCCCACGCTGGTCATGGACATCGCGGATTCGTTTGTTTTGAGTGCTCGTCAGAACGCTCTCTGGAGATGTCTCTGTCTCGAGGACAGAAAACAGTCGAGCGAAAACGAACGCTCGCTGCGTATCGGCTGCGTTAGCCGAGGAACTCTTCGATGTGATCCGCGACTTCTTCTGGCGTATCGCCAACAGGGACGCCAGCGTCGTTGAGTGCTGAGATCTTGCTCTCTGCCGTCCCAGTACCGGAGCCGGAGACGATTGCGCCGGCGTGGCCCATGCGCTTCCCTGGCGGTGCCGTTCGGCCGGCGATGAAGCCAGCGACGGGCGTGTCGACGTGCTCGTCGATGAACGCGGCAGCTTCCTCTTCGTCTTCGCCACCGATCTCACCGCACATGACGATTGCCTCGGTTTCGTCGTCGTTCTCGAAGAGTTCGAGGGCGTCGACGAAGTCCGTTCCAATAATTGGGTCGCCACCGATACCGATGGCGGTGGTCTGACCGATGCCGCGATTGGTCAGGTTATCGACGACCTGGTAGGTCAGCGTCCCCGAGCGGGAGACGAGACCGACGTTCCCATCCGAAAAGATGTTTCCAGGGAGGATACCGAGTTTGGCCTCGCCAGGCGTGATGAGGCCAGGACAGTTCGGACCGATAAGTCGCGTGTCCGTCTCGGTGAGGCGCTTGTTGACGCGCGCCATGTCCTGCGTCGGAATGCCTTCCGTAATCGCGACGGCGAGGTCGAGATCCGTGTCGAGTGCCTCGAAGACCGCGTCGCCCGCGAACGCTGGCGGGACGAAAATGACCGACGTGTCGGCGTTCTCTTCTTCGACGGCTTCGTGGACCGTATCGTAGACCGGCACGCCAGCGGCTTCCTGCCCGCCTTTGCCGGGGACCGCACCGGCGACGACGTTCGTGCCGTACTCCATCATCTGTTCGGCGTGGAACTTGCCTTCCCCGCCCGTAATTCCCTGTACCACGACGCGCGTGTCGTCGTCGACTAGTACGCTCATTATTCGCTCACCTCATC
The DNA here is from genome assembly GCF_011043775.1 of Natronolimnobius sp. AArcel1. Classification (NCBI taxonomy): domain Archaea; kingdom Methanobacteriati; phylum Methanobacteriota; class Halobacteria; order Halobacteriales; family Natrialbaceae; genus Natronolimnobius; species Natronolimnobius sp. AArcel1. The sequence continues at coordinate 402,751 of NZ_JAAKXY010000003.1, forward strand.
AGCGTATGCAACAGACCGCTGAACCGCATCCTCGAGGGTCTGTTCGACCGTCACGAGGTCCTCGTTCAGAATTTCCATCCCCTCTTCCCAGTTCGTTCCGGCCAGTCGGACAACGACCGGCTTTGGAATGTCGTCGAACTGCTCGAGTGCTTCGTTGATCCCCTTGGCGACCTCGTCGCCACGGGTGATGCCGCCGAAGATGTTGAAGACGACCGAGTCGACGTTCTCGTCGGAGAACACCATATCGAGCGCGTTCGCGATCCGGTCGGCCTTTGCACCGCCACCGACGTCGAGGAAGTTCGCTGGCTCGCCGCCGTAGTGGTCGACGAGGTCGAGCGTCGTCATGACAAGCCCGGCACCGTTGCCGATAATCCCGACGTTGCCCTCGAGGCGGACGTAGTCGAAGTTGTACTCGTCTGCCTTCTGCTCGAGATCGTCGCCGCCGCTTGCGGCTTCTTCTTCCATCTCGGCCAGTTCTGGCTGACGGAAGAGTGCGTCCTCGTCGATGTTCATCACGGCGTCGGCCGCGATGACCTCGTCGTCTGCGGTGACCATCAGCGGGTTGATCTCGGTATCGGAGGCGTCGCGGTTGGCCCACAGTTCGTAGAGCGTCGTCAGGACACTCGAGACGTCGCGGGCGATCGACTGGTCGACGCCAGCGTCGTAGACGGCCTTCCGGGCCTGGTATGGGTGCATCCCGAAGGAGGGGTCGATGTGTTCCTGTGCGATTGCGTCAGGATCTTCCTCGGCGACTTCTTCGATGTTGACGCCACCTTTGGTCGAGACCATCGCGACGGGTTTGCCCGCGCCGCGGTCCATCGTGATCCCGACGTAGAGTTCGTCGGTGAAATCGACTGCGCCTTCGACGAGGACCTGCTCGACGTGGTAGCCCTTGAGGTCCATGCCGAGAATGTCGTCGGCTGCCTCTCGTGCCTCGTCAGCGTCGTCGACGAGTTTGATACCGCCGGCCTTGCCCCGGCCGCCGACCTGTACCTGCGCTTTGACTGCGACTGGATACCCGATCTCATCGGCCGCGGCAACGACGCCGTCGACGTCAGAGGCGAGCTGTGATGCCGGCGTCGGAACCCCGGCATCGGCGAAGACCTCCTTCGCCTGATACTCGTGTAATTTCATGCCATTCGAAGGGCCGTTCCGACCTTGCTTAAATCCTGCCAGTTTCCACTCGCGAGCGGAATCCATCGACGTGCATGAACTTCGGTGAGGAAACTGTCGAGACACCAATTCACCGATCCATTGATTTCTGCCGAATCAAAACCATGCGACGGGTGAACGCGCCCAGTCGTGAAAGTTTGTCCACAAGGTACACTGATGAGGACTCGAATCAACAATTTTTCTGCGAAGTCTATCGTGCCGTTTGACACCGACGCTCGCGCTAGCGCGTCGAATCACACACGAAAGACCATCCAGATTTCGAGCAGCTGTCGCCCCGACCGAAGGGTTTGACTCGAGTGCGCCCATAGACGTGACTGAACCGCGCGATGGGGGCGACTCGAGGCCGCTCCCGTCCGGTCGGTACGCGACCGCTCGGCTCTCCCCATCCGATGTCACATCCGTCTCACCACCACTCGGAGGCTGGCCCGCGGTGACGACCACGCACGCACAGTCACGAGCGCGGCGCTGGCGTTCGTCACTCGAGGCGTTCTGTCGTGTGCTGGTCCACAGCAACCTCTTTATTTCGCTGGCGACGATGAGCGTCGTCGTCACGACGGTCGTGCTGGCGGACCTGCCACTCGAGCCGATTCCGCTGTTTATCGTCTTCGCTGCGACGCTGTTCGTCTACACCGTCAACCGATTCACCGATCTCGAGGAAGACGAGGTAAATGTCCCTGATCGGGCAGCATTCACGAAACGCTACGGGCGGCTGTTGTTGGGAATTGGCGTCTGCTGTTATCTCGGCACGATTGGCGTTGCGGTCGTCCTGGGGGTTCCAGGGGCGATCTATCTGCTGTTGCCACTCGTCGCCGCGGTGTTGTACTCCATTGGCGGCATCAAACGACTCCTGCTCGTGAAGAACCTCTTCGTCGGCGTCGCCTGGGGGCTGCTCCCCCTGGGAGCCGGCTACTACTACGACAGCCTCTGGACGCCTGAAATCCTGTTTCTCGCGGGCTACATCACCGCGATGATCACGATTGCAGCGGTCGTTTTCGACATCAAAGACATCGAGGGCGACCGCGCGGAAGGGATTGCAACGGTGCCGAACACGGTTGGCGTCCCCCGAACGCGGCGACTCGCACAGGCTGGCACTCTCGTGGTTGCAGCGGCGGTCATCGCCGTCGTTGCACTGACGACGCTCTCGAGTGCGTTACTCGTTGTCCTCGCGATGAACGTCTACGTCGCCTGTTACATTCCCTTTGCGACCGCCGAGCGCGGGCCGCTGTTCTACGGCTTCGTTATCGACGGTGAGCACGTCTTTCTCGCGGCGGTCGTCATCGTATTCGAGTTACTCGGGTGAGAACAGCAGTTATAGTAGCCACTGCAAGTCATTGCACACCTGATCGCCAGACAGGTCGGCGATCAGTGTGTAAATAGGTGCAGTTGTTACTATAGTGGTACCTCTTAGTCTCGGTCCGTCTCGGCCCAGTCACACTCCTGGCACTTCCAGCCAGTGACTAACTCCGTGACTGAGGGCATGTACGTGACCTCGAGGATATCGCCCCCACAGTCGGGACAGTCCCGATTGGGTTCGCTGATCGAGTCGACTTCCATGATGCTGTCGCCTTCGATCAGTTCCGCGAGTTTCTGTGCTGTGACCATTCGCCCCTGAACGACGCGATTCTCGCTCACGCGTCTCTCTCCGGCCGCAAGCACCCTAACTATTGTGAGGGCAGAAATACTCACGCGTCAAATGGCAACTCTTGGGTACCCACAAACTATCGGTCCGGCCTGTAGCTGCGGGCACAATGGTATAGGGTATCTCGTACGTACGTCATGTATGGAAACCCGTTGGGTCACCGTTGACGGCGTCCGGGTCGAACTGCCAGCCGACTGTACGGCTGGTCAGTTGCGGGACGCCCTGTACAAGCCCTCCAATTCGACAGTGGTCGCGGTGACCGGTGATCTTGTTTCGGTCGTCCACGACGACGACAAACAATTCTCAGAAATGGTCGCCGGTTGCGCTGAAACATACTACTTCACTCACATCGACGAGCCGCATCGAAATGCAATTCTCGAGACACCGGAGATTGAACAAGCGATCGCCGAGCCAGTCGGCGACGAAACGACGTTCCAGCGCCCAGAAATCGATCACTAATTGCTCTCGCAGTCACCACACCGAAGTGGCGATACGGAATGTACAGGACAGCTAGCGGCCGATTGCGATACTGATCCACGCCTAGGGTCCCACCCCCGTCCACTCGAGACGGAGTCGTTGATCAGTTAATCGAAAGCGCTGGGCCGTCTTCGGTGAAGACGATCTCAATGTCGTGGCCCGCATACGAGAACTCAACGCGCCCGGTCCGTACCGTGCCGGTTGCAGTTGGGCTAAAGACTGCTGACAGTGCGTCGGGGTCAACCGCATCGAACAGTGGTGGAAGCGCAGTCGGGTCTGTGTCGCGTTTCGCCGCGACCTCGGTAATGATCTGTTCGTGGACTCGGTCCGTCTCCATCTCGAGGGTCCGTGTCATTGCTACGTAGGGCCACACTCCGCGGTTAATAAGTTTCGGAACTCGAGTGGATATAGTAAAGAACAGACACTGAGAATACTGTCAGTGTAGTTTGTTCTATTGTACCACGGATGAGCAATTCATAGACGACCTATCCACTCACAACCTGGCCGTATGTCCAGCAATCACTTGTTGAATCCGTGGTGTTGTTTTCGTTCGTTTCGATTGATCGGATAGAAACGAGGAATTGGCAATGATCGTGATAACGAGCGCGTCTCACACTCACCTTGTCGCTGCACGCTCAGAGTGACTGCTTACAGACAGCAACAGCGACAGAAAAATCACTCGTGGATATCTGCAACCCCAACTGCTTTTCGCGTGCCTCGACATTGTCCGTCACATGACGCCCGATGACGTCGATTCGATCGATTCGACGATGTGTCCAACCGCGAGTACCATACCGATGCTCGGACTCGGAACGTGGCAAGCCAGCAACGACGACTGTACTGCAGCCGTCCAGACCGCCCTCGAGTGTGGCTATCGACACATCGACACGGCACAGGGGTACGACAACGAGGACGCCGTTGGCGAGGGAATCGCCGCCTCCGACGTCGACCGCGACGACATCTTCCTTGCAACGAAAGTCTCGAGTTCGAATCTCGCACACGAGGACATCCTCGAGACGGCACGCGAAAGCGTCGATCGCCTCGGTGTGGAGTCAGTCGACCTACTGTACGTCCATTGGCCGTCCCGTGCGTACGATCCCGAGGGGACGCTGTCGGCGTTCGATCAGCTATACGACGAGGGGTTGATCGAAAACGTTGGCATCAGTAACTTCGAACCTGAACAGATCGAGCAGGCAGTTGCTCTCTGTGATGCGCCGATTCTGGCGAATCAGGTCGAGTGTCATCCGTTGTTGCCACAGGAACACATCCGCGACGCCTGTGCGAACTACGATATTGAGGTCGTGGCCTACAGCCCGCTTGCCCGCGGGTCGATCGTCGACCAGCCTGAGATTCAAGAGATCGCGGCCAAACACAACGTCACCGAAACGCAGGTCAGTCTCGCCTGGCTGCACGAGAAGGGAGTGACTGCCATCCCAAAGTCGGTCACGCCGGAGCACATCCGAGACAACTGGCGATCCCTGACGCTCGACCTCGAGCAAGATGACATCAACCGGATCGACGCGATTGATGAGACCAGCCGCGAAGTCGACCCGTCGTTTGCTCCCTGGAACTGAACTACCCCCTGAATCAGCCGCTAATCCCTGATTACTCGGTTCTCGAGATCGATTCGTCAACGTGTTGTCGGTGCTGAAAGAGAAGGAAAGTTTACGGTACACCGGCAGTTTGGCTTGCGTATGTCCACCCGCACACGGAATCGTGGCGGTGGTGGGATCGTCGGCGCGGTTAAGACCGACTTACAGCGGTTACACGGTGCTTGGATGGAGATCGTCTTCCCCAGGCAACGCGGCCGCGGCCACTCCGTCATGGGCAAATGGGAGCCTGAGACGCTTCCACAGAAAATCGGTTACCGTCTCTGGAGTATCCTTGGAACGATTGGACTGCTACTCATGTATCCCCTGACCGTCGTCGGGCTGGGAACGCGTTACTACGCATCGAAACTCGATTCGACGCGGACGCGACTCGGTATCGCCGGCGTCACTGGCATGGCACTGGTTGGCTGGGGGCTGCTCACGCTTATCTGGGGCGCGATGGCCTACATAGAGCAAGTCGATATTCCGATCGAATCCGTCATCGCCGTCGCCGCCGCAAGCGGTGTCGCAACACTGTCGGCCGCCATCGCCTCCATGTTCGCCAAAGTCGGCGGGCGCATCACGACCGTCGTCTTTGCGTACCCATTCGGGATGACCGCGCTGTTCCTCCCGCCGGTCGTCGCCGCGCTCGTCACGCCCGCTCTCGAGCCCTACGTCTTAGAGCCGAGCTATCAGTTCGCCGCCTGGCTGCTTGCGAACCCGCTCGCCATTGGTGGTATCAACGAATTCCTCTGGGCAAACTTCGAACTCGAGGGCGCAGCGTACGCAGCGATGTGGCTCGGCTTCTCGTTCGCGCTGGGCTGGTTCCTCGGTATCCTCGTCTCGCTGGCGAATCTGGTTCGCCCGTCGAACTAACCGAAGACGTTCGGTCTCGAGAGCGTCTGTTTTCCGAACATAATTACTCGAGGACGCCCAAGCGTCTGCTATGGCACTTGACCTCCCGAAAACGATCGCGGCGTTCGTTGCAGTACTGGTCGTCGGCGTCGGCACGTTGTTTGCGCTGCCGGAACTGACGCCGATGGCACCGATGACGACGGACACGATCATGATGATGGTCCTGCCGTCGATGGCAATCTTCGGTGCGATCATGCTCGCAATCGGCGTCAAACACGGCGAGTACCGCGCGACGAACTAGCGACTGCGATTCTTTTTGTGGCGTGGGCTAGCGTGTTACTGTGGGCTCGAGTCGACGGTTCTGCTGTGACGTTGCAGCCCGGCAAGCCCGAGCAGGTACGAACTCAAGAGGATGAAAAACCAGGCGTCAGCCCACGTTCCGTAGCCGTACTCGGACATCGTTGCCGCCGCCACGATGAACATGAGAACGCCAGCGCTGGTTAGAAGGCGTGCATTGACGACGTGGTCGCCGTTCATGACGTTGCGAGCAGTTACGCCAGCCATTCCGCCGAACAGAACGTACAACCCGAGGAATACACCGGTAATCAGTGCTCCAACCGGCGTCAGCGCTCCCTCGAGACCCACACCAATGAGCAGCGCTGAACCGACACCGTAGCCGATGATTGGCCCGCCGATGAACGCACCGATGAAAACGAGAGCAGTCCGTCGGCCCGCCTCGAGGTCGATCCGATCCCCGACACAATAGCACCCGACACCCACGGAGCCGACGCCGATCCAGGCGACGGTCCAACTGGCCTCGAGCCAGTGCCAGACCGGGTGGCCCGAGCCGAGCGCAACAGCGGCTTCACCGAGACGCACGACAAACGCGAGCAGCGCCGTCGCCACGAACAACCTTCGGTACACGCACGAACTGTCGGAACGTAATGTATAGTAGCTGTCGATTCGTGAAACGGCTGGCGCTGACTACCAGTGTGAACGCAAAAACGCAAACCTGCGTGAGTCAATCACTGAGGCGCTGACGCCTCGAGTCGCTGGATTCACTCTGTCGTTGCAGCCGGACGAGACTGAACATGTACACACTGAAAAGGAGTGTCGACCAGGTGTCTGACCACCCCTGCCCGTAGCCAAACACCGTCGAGATCGCCGCAATGAGCGCGAGAATGCCGCTGAAGGTTAGAAACCGAGAACCAATAAAAGGGACATCGTTCGCCACAGCGTGGGCGGTCACGCCAGCCATGCCAGCAAGTGTGATGTACCCGCCGAGAAATGCACCCGTAATCACCTCACCGACAGGTATCAGCCCTTCGAAGCCCAAACCAATGAGCAGCGCCGCACCGACGCTGTAGCCAATAGTTGTTCCACAGAAGAGTGCACCGATAAATGTAGATCGCGTGCGAATGCCCCCATCGAACGTGATCCGATCATCGGCTCGATAACACCAGAGGCCCACGACAAGAACACTGAGCCAAGCAACGGTCCAACTGGCCTCGAGCCAGTTCCAGAACGGGTTCGACGGACCGAGCGCGACGATAACCTCGCCGAGACGCACGAAAAAGCCAAGTAGTATCGTCGCCACGAACAGTCTTCGGTACACACGAAATGTGTCTGAACGGAATGCGTAATAGCTGTCGGTAATCGTCCATCAGAAACGCTTGCTACCTGTGCTGGCGCGAAAATCAAACCCTGTCGAGGTACTCAGTGAGGCCGTACCGCCTCGAGTCTACATGTAGCCGAGGTCGCGCAGACGCTCCATCAGGTCCTCTTTGTCCTGGGCGCGGCCTGCGCGCTCGGTCGTCTCCTCGAGGTTCTGCAACCATGCAGGGTCTTCTTCGGTCTTTTCGGTACTGATCTCGCTGCCGAGCGAGCGGAAGCCTTCCCAGTACTTCGGCGAGACTGGGGTGTCCGCAGGCTCGAGGTCATCCGGCAGGTCGTCTTTGCCTTCGGGGACGTAGCCCTCGTCTGGGAACTCGTCGACGGTGTCCGGGACGACGAAGTCCCAGAAGGCCTCCCAGACCGCAGCCTCGTCGAACTGCAGGATGGGCTGGACACGGTCGTGTGGCGGGTAGATGTCCGGGTCGTGGCGCTCCGAGAAGAACGTCTCGTCGGCGCGAGCCTCCTGTTCATCCCAGCGGACGCCCGAGAGAATGCCGTCGATGTCGTGCTCCTCGAGTGCGTCGTTGAGCGCGACGGTCTTCAGCAGGTGGTTGCCCGCGTAGGTGTCGAGCAGGAACGGGAACGTGTCCTCTTCGTACTCGAGGATGTTCTCGACGTGGTGCTGGTTGTGGTCGGAGAGTTCGTCGATTGGGATGTCGTCGCCCGGCTCTAAGTCGTTGGCCTCGACGTACTGGCCGATGTCCTCGTTGCGCGCGTAGACGACCTCGAGACCCCATTCGTCAGCCCAGGAGTCGACGAAGTCGTGAATGTCGTCGAAGTGCTGGTAGTGGTCGATGAAGATTGCGGGCGGAACCTCGAGATCGAAGCGCTCGGCGACCTGCGTCACGAAGTACAGCACGAGCGTCGAGTCCTTCCCGCCGGTCCACATCACGGCCGGGTTCTCGTACTGCTCGAGACCCTGGCGGGTGACCTCGATCGCCTTCTCGATTTTATCGTTGATATGCGGATAGTCCGCGGGATCTTCGCCGGTGCCATCGTCGTAGTCGACGTCGACGTAGTCGGGGAAGTTCTCGGTCATTTCGTGTAATTAGATATAATTACCACACTTAAACCGTTTGGGGGAGCGGAAACCTCTGACGGAATTTGAGACGGGACGAAAACGGTGGTGGTTGTTCTCACTCGGCGAAAGACGTACCCTGAATCGCGAACTCGAGTTCATTCCTTTTGCACTACAGCGGGTTCTCTGGTGCCTAATCGAGCGTTCGTGTGTGACGATAGTGTATAACACAGCGAACAGAGACTCGCGTCACTGTCGAGGGACTCACCGTTCTCACGCGGACAACAGAGGCGGCAATATTGGGGCACACCACAACTTCATGGCTGCCAATGATGGGGCGACCTGACTCGAGTTTCCTCAATCGAGCGACGGGGCTTCGATCTGCTGGTCTGCGTCGTCAGTCTCGAGTGCCTCCTGCAGCAGGGCCACGATGCGCTCGCTGGCGGACCCGTCGCCGTAGGGCTGTGGGCGCGCGTCGAGTTTCCAGTCAGTCACGAGTGCCTCACGGATCAGGTCTGCATTCGGGCCAACAAGCTGGTTCCAGCCACAGTCAACCGTTTCAGTCCACTCGGTTTCCTCGCGCATCGTGACACAGCGCGTCTCCAGGAAGAAGGCTTCCTTCTGGACGCCGCCGGAGTCGGTCACGATCCGTTCAGCCCCATCGAGCAGGCGCACGAAGTCGAGATACCCCTGTGGCTCGATAATCTCGAGGTCCTCGTTCGCGCGCTCCCAGAGGCCGTAGGTCTCAAGCCGGTCAACCGTTCGCGGGTGTGCCGGGAACACGACCGGGACGGGTGCGCTCGCAAGCCCGTCCAGAATCGCCTCGAGATTGCCCCGGTCGTCCGTGTTGCTCGCCCGGTGGACTGTCGTTAGGATGAACTCGTCCTCCTCGAGGCCGAGATCCTCGAGAATGGAGGAACTATCACGGGCGCGCTCGCGTGCGGCGAGGATTGCATCGTACATCACGTCACCCGTCCAGTGGACGCCATCGACGATCCCCTCGTTTGCGAGCGTCCCGACAGCGTCCTCGCTCGGCGCGAAGCACATGTCGGAGGCATGGTCCGTCAGAATCCGGTTGATCTCCTCGGGCATATCGCGGTTACCGCTTCGCAGTCCTGCCTCGACGTGAGCGACTGCGACATCGCGTTTCGAGCCGACGATTGCCCCGGCGAGCGTCGAGTTGGTGTCGCCGTACAGCAAGATAGCGTCGGGATCGGTTTCTTCAATCACCGGCTCGAGTTCGGCGATCATCCGCGCCGTCTGTCGGCCGTGGGTGTCGGATTCGACGCCGAGGTTGTACTCTGGTTCGGGGATGTCGAGTTCGTCGAAGAAGACGTCGGACATCTCCTTGTCGTAGTGCTGGCCGGTGTGAACCAGCACCTCCTCACCGACGTCGCGGATCTTTCGAGACACTGTGGCGGCCTTGATGAACTGCGGGCGCGCGCCGACGACCGAACAGACCCGCATCAGTTGACCCCCCGTGGTGAGAGGTTGACTTGAACCGGCTCAGTGTTCGTGTCGCTGTACGCCAGTGCAACGTCCGAAATAACGTCCGTGAGATTCACCATGTCTTCGACGTAGTCGTTTCGCCGCTGCTCCCACCGCTCGGGAGCTGACTCATCCGCAAGCAGTTCCTGTGAGCGCTCGAGGACCGCCTCGAACTCACCGATATTTTCGACGAGCCCCTGCTTCTCGAGTTCGAGGAAATTGCCCATATCGTCCTCGCCGACGAAAGAGTTCGACCGGAGCGCGGGCGTCCCAAGGAGCGCCGCCTCCGTGATCATCGTCTGCGTATCCGCGACCAGCAGAGCGGCCTCGTTGAGCGCGTCGTGCATCCGCGCCGGGTGGAGATCGAATTTCCGCGCCGGCAAGTCCTCGAACTCGAGGTCACCGCCTTCATCGGAGACGAAAATCGTGGCGTGGTCGGCAAGTTCCGAGAGCAACTCACGGCGCTGTTCGATCGAAAAGCCCTGTCGCCCAACGTCGTGGTGGCCGTTGAAGGCGTTGAATCGGACGATAGCGTAGGATTCGTCTTGATCGACGCCCAGATCGTCACGGACCGACTTGTCCGCCTCGAACACGTCAGGGTGGAGATACGCGGATTCTTTGAACCCCTCGAACTCGTAGTGTTTCGCCCCGAGATCCTTCTGGAACGCAGCCGGCGTCAGAAACGCCTGGACGAACGGCCGGGAGACGACGTGATCAAGCGAGGGCTCGGAGTCGAGCACGGCAATCGCCGGCGTTCGCGTGATCGTCCCCGTGTAGGCCGCATACGGGCCGATTCCAAAGATCACGTCCGGATCGAACTGGCGGGCTTGCGTGCCGATTGTGGCCAGATGCGCCGGCAGTTCCCAGGCCAGCGAGTGCAGCGACTCCGAGCGATCACCGTAGGTCTCGTAGGGCACGTCGTGATACGAGAGCAGGGTTTCGGTGAACTCGTCGTTACGCGCGAGAACGAGTACATCGTGTCCATCATCCTCGAGTTGAGTGACCGTGTGTTTGTACAGATGGACGTGTGCCGGCGTGTTATTAAAGAAGAGACAGCGCACGTCGTATCACCTCGTAGCTCATGACATCTATCCCTTCCAAAACGCGCTATATCGTTATCAGCGTGCTACTGCTATCGGGGGCAGCATACCGCTCGAGAGCGGACAACGGCGGCCAGTTTTTCGCTACGTAACGGTCGGATTGTCGCGGTAGTTCACTCCCTAAATACCGCGTTGGGTCAGCTTACAGTCGAAAGAGACTGCTACCTCCCTGTTGCAACTCACTACTCTCGCTTGCCCAGTTGTAGTACAGACGTACGACACTGCTGTGATCGATAGACGACAGCGAAACGCACATTACACCGGGCTGATGAGTCAGTGGTGATGGTCCCCACTCCTCCCTCACCAACTCGCCGACAACTTCTCGGCGGCGTTGCCGGTGCCGGCATCCTCGGCAGCGGTGGTACCGTCGCCGTTGGCCTCCTGCGCCCGACTGCCCTCCCAAATGTGGTTGCTGACTGGGCAACAAACGCATACCCAACGCCGCCACCGGCGAATTCACATTGGCACCCCCCAGTAACCGACGACCATGCTCGTGACGCGATTTCGCTGCTCGAGGAGACCGTCGAGGAAACGACGACGCTTCGCGAGGGAATCGATAGCGACGAGTACCACCTCCGCGGCATCGGCGCCGGCGTCGAGCGCGCCACCGAGTCACTCGAGGATGGAAACGCCCACGACGCCCTGTCCGAGGTCACCTACAGCATGCAGTTCGCCGCTGAGGAACTGGGGAAAGCACGAGCAATACGCGACGAAGCGGACCTCGAGGCACTCGCGGAACGCTCGTTCGCCGTGTACGATCGGATCGACGCCGTCTTCGAGGCGCTCGAGCCCTACCCTGTCGTCGACCCCGAACGCGATCTGGCGTGGTACGCCGAAATCGAAGCGGAACTGCAGTTGAGCGAGCATCACGTCAGTTGGGCCGACCTCGAGGCGTTTCGTGATGATGAAGATGCAGATCCACCAGACAGTACAGCGTACGAGCCGCGCGAAATTGGTGATATTACGGCTGGGGTACGACAGGCAGAACTCGCCATCGAAACCGCCGAGCGCTACCACGACCTGCTGGCAGACGAGATTGGCGATGCCGGCAGCGAGTACGGCGATCACCTGCGGACGCTCGCCGCCGATCTCGAGGCCGACGTCGAGTCGCGGTACGTTGATGACGATATCGAGACGTACGGCCCCTATGAATACGCACACAGTGAGCTTGCACACTGGTCTTTTCCGAGCGTCTCCCCACCATGGGAGCGACTCCGTTCAGAATCCCGAACGCTCATCACACTCGAACTGGCACAGGCGCTCGTCAACTGGCGTGCCCACGAGTTCGCAGCCGACGATCTCGTGATCGAGCCGGGGCAATCGTCGTTCGATCCTGGCCACGTCTTCGACGGAAAACGCCGTGCGCGGTCGACCTACCAATCGGAGATCGGGTCAGATCCCAGCCCACTTCTCGCTGAACTGGCCGAGCGGGGAATCATGGATCTACGGGTCGCGACGATTCGTCGCGACTCCTGGGACAGCGACAACTGGAGTGCGTGGCGCGAGCGAGTGCAAGCATACTGCTACGTACTCATCAGTCACGCACGACTCCGCGAGTATCCGGCCGTTTACGACCGTATTCTCGAGCCGATGTGAGCTCTCTTCAGGCCGGTGATCAAGAATTAGTGTTGTGACTCGAAATACGAAGTAGTGTGGTGTCCGGAGAGACACCAGAACCGGTCTATGCGGTGTTAGTCGCTGATGAACTTGTTGTCGCGCCAGTTGACACCGCCGTCTCCTGAGCCGTGGTCGCGTGGCCCCTCGACGACCTCGATGTCTGCCGGGCGCGGTTCGCCGTCGACGATTCGGGTCGCCTCGAGCGTGCCGCCGTGTTCCGAAATGGCGGTCAGCGTGCCCTTTTCAGCGGCCTCCGCGATGGTACAGAGCACGAGGAACATCTCGTACTGGAGCAAGGAGTTCTGGAGGACGGTCTCGCGGTCGCCTTTGAACGCGGCGAACTCGACGAGTTCGGACTCGATTTCCTCTTCTTCCTCTTCATCCCAGCTAAAGGACTGGCGTCGCTCGTCTGGGTCTTCCTCATAGACCCGGTTTTCGGTGACGCTAGCCTTCAGCTGTGCCGTTGGTGTGTACTTGCTAACCGATTGGTCTTCGGCGACGGCTTTCAAGATGAGGGTGTTGTTTCGCCGCGTGAGTTCCACGTCGTCGATTCCCTCTGGATAACTCGCCTCGTCGATATGCTCTCGAAGGTCTTCGAGGGGCAGTTCGAGCGTCGAATGCAGCCGATAAACGTGTCTGGATTCCTCTGTTGACATAGTGGGAAGGTTGCGGCGACGGTCGCTTGGTTCTGAATACGTGGGCGTGACTTATATGATCTGCTATTAAATGCGTTGCCCTCCACCCCGGATAAATTTAAGTCACTAATTAGAGTGCGTTTTCCTCTCGAGGCGGAATACCAGCTACGCAAGCGATATTGGGGTCATTGAAATCCAGGATCGAACCGACCGTGTGACTGTATAATCGCGAGAAACCGTTCAATTGCGCGCGGGCTACTCCGCGTTCAGCGTCGCCGCGAGTTCGTCTCGCTCCTCGAGTTCCTCGAGAATGTCAGACCCCCCGACGAACTCGCCGTCGACGTAGGTCTGTGGAATCGTCTCCCAGCCGCTGTGTTCGTTGAGTGCCGTTCGATACTCATCGAGCGACTCGAGGACGTCGACCGTCTCGTAGTCGTCGCGGTGGTGATCGATCAGGCCGAGTGCCTTGCGCGAGTAGCCACACTGAGGCATCAGCGCAGTGCCTTTCATGAAGAGGACAACGTCGTTCTCCTCGAGAACCTGTTCGACTTCTTCGGTGACTTCGTCCTGGTCGAGACCCTGATTCGGTGGGAAGTCCATGCCCATCTGTATGGACGTCAGAGGGATAGACTTTGCGTCGTCTCACCATCGGGTGTCTCGCATCGGTACGCGTGAGCCAGTCAGGAGTCCTCGAGTCGCGCGAGAAACACCGTCCAGTTTGCGTCCTCGTCGGCGAGTTCGTCACCGACGAGCCACTCATCACGGATCTCGAACCCGGCGTTCCGTAGCTGCTCGCGCGTCCGCTCCGCACCAGCGATATGCCACTGCATTTCGACGCCGCTTGCGAGCCAGTCCGGATTCGAGCCCTGCCAGTCGTTGGTTCCCTCGGTCAGCAGCAGGAATCCGCCGGGGCGCAACACGCGCGCGAACTCGTCGATCACCGCTTGATGGTCGTCCTCCGGGACGTGTATCACCGAGTGGAAGGCCGTCACGGCATCGAACGCGTTTGGTTGGACCGGCAGCGCTGTCATGTCGCCACGCGAGAGCGCCACGGTGGGCGCACCGTCGCGTGCGAATCGTAACTGTTCGCGTGACAGATCGATCCCAACCGTCTCGAGATCTGGCTCACTGTTTACCCGACGGAGTACCGGATCACCCTGTCCGCAGCCAACGTCGAGAAGCCGAGCAGCGTCAGGGAGGCGCTCGAGGAGGGTCTCGAGTAGCTCGCCTTCTCGGTCATCGGGATCGCGCTCGGTGGCGTAGGTTTCCGCCAGACCGTCGTAACCCCGACGGACGACGTTTTTGTCGACCATACGATCTGTTCGGGAACCAGCCTGTTAGGAGTTTATGCCGTGTGTGTACTAGTATAATGTGCAAACTGAATGCACAGCACGCGAACGAGCCATTCGTTCACTTGATCTGTGAGTAGTCCATCAGCGATCCAGTGGATTTAGATTCTATCTTATTGATGTTTGGGGTGATGGGCGATATTAAGGCCGTCTGTTTCGACCTCGATGGAACGCTTTGTGTGAGAGACCAGTCCGATGAAGAGGTCTATAAAGCAGTATTTGACCGGGTAGAGGCTCCAGCGTTTTTTGATTTAGATGATGTTTATGCAGTCGATTACAGCTCACTTCCAAAAGCTAACTCCGATAGAGAACAGTATGAACATGTCTATCGCGCTATTTGTCGGAACATCAGTGCTGATCCGAGTTATGCGCCCACACTTGCTGAGGCGACGCTCGAGGTACTTGATCCGACCGCTGTCTCGTTCCGAGACGGTGCAAACAAGGTATTGGAGTATGTCCAAGAAACGTATGCTGTTGGACTCATCACTGCCGGTTCCGAAGAGACACAACTCGCAAAAGTAGAGACGCTTGGTATCCAGGATGCCTTTGACGTTACTGTCTGCTGCGGGCCCGGGACTGGAATCAAATCGAAGCCTGATCCAGAACCATTCGAGATTGCTCTAGACGAACTCGGAATTTCCTTTGAACGATCTATCTACGTGGGGAATCAGCATGATCGTGATGTTGTTGGTCCCCAACGTGCCGGGATGCAGACTGCATGGGTGCCGGAGAAAGATGTGTCTTCGAATCCGAACCCAGAACCGACATTTCGTCTTTCATCGATGCGCGAAATCACCGACATTCTCTAACTATTCGTTTGATCTACACCTCTAGCGTTTCCGCATGGAGGCAGAGAGAACTTCTATATGTCAACATGTATTACTTGGCGAGTATCGCGAATAATACTGAACAACGACCTGTGCACTGATCTACTGTAGACTCAGCGCTATGACCGGAGCCATCGATACAGCCCAACTGCACCGATACCGGCGATGACGAGCCAGCCCGCGACCGTCAGGGCCGCCAGCACTGGTGCACCGGCCCCAGGACCCGGTAAACGCGATCCCGTTCCCTCGAGCAGCCCAAGCCAGCGAGCACCGACGATGGCGACGGCTAGCAGGCAAAGAAGGAGGACTCGAGTGCGGAGGTGTTTCTTGTACGTCTCGAAGTCCATTCACCAGTTGATTATCAGTCGCAGCAAAAAGCCGTCCGGTCAGTCGGCTGCCGTCGCCGGGGCCTCGTCATCGGCTCGAGTCGAGCGGACGAACCCTTGGATGTACGCGCCGACGAACATGCCGGCGATGCCATAGAGGATGAAGATGTTTCCGACGCCGAGGCTCGCGTAGGCTGCGCCGGGGCAGATGCCCGACAGGCCCCAGCCAACGCCGAAGATGCCGCCGCCGAGGACGACGTTCCTGTCGAGGGTCTTCAGCCGACGGGCGTAGGTGCTGCCGGTCAGCGGGGCCGTACCCCGGACAAATCCGATGCCGAAGAAAGTAATTCCCGTGATGACCGCCGCGCCGCCCATGACGAACAGCAGGCCGAAGTCCTCGAACTGCAGGAAGTTGAGCACGACCTCGGGTTGGGCCATGTGACTAAAGCCGAGACCGAAGCCGAAGATCAAGCCGCCGACGAACACCAGCGGCATGAACAGCGGATGCTGCTCGTGCTCGGCGCTCATCGCTCACGCCTCCGTTCCTGTCGGTGTTCGCGGCTCGCGGGTCGCTCGCTCATTCTCGCGTTCACTCCCCGCTCGCTGTGCCGGGATTCTCGCGCGGCTCGAATCCCGCTCATGGACTCACCCCCAGTGCTGCAACCAGTTGGGCGACGCCGATTGCCACCAACAGGAAGGTCGCAACGCCGACGAACGACGCACTCGAGGCCGAGCCGACGCCACAGACGCCGTGGCCGGAGGTACAGCCCTTCCCGACGCGGGTGCCGATTCCGATCAGAATTCCGCCGAGGAACAGCCGCCAGGGATCGACGTCGGTCAACCAGAGCGTGATTCCGCCGACATCGTACAGTTGCCCCGTCGTGGCGGACTGGTGGAGTCCGCTCGAGACAAGTCCAGACTGGAAGGTCAGCGCATAGACGGCCGCACCGGCGACGATGCCGAGCGTAAAGACGACGCGCCAGTCACGCGAGGGACGATACTGTTGGAAGCGCGAAAGACTCGAGCCGTACGAGAGTGTCGACTCGAGGAACGTACTTGCGCCAGCGGCGATACCTGTGCCGAAATAGATAACGGCGGTTCCCAGTCCAACCAGCAGGCCACCGATCGCGTAGTGGCTCACCCCATTGGGGAACAGCTCCGCCACCATTCCGACGAACAGTGAGAGCTGCAGTGTTGCAGTCATTATACACGAGAAGGAATCGTCTGCCTATCAATGCTCCCCACGCGGGGAAACTTGTGCGTATCTCGGAGACAAATTAGTGGGTCAGCTCAGTCAGCCGCTGTTGGCGACGTCAGAACCTCGAGTTTCTCGGCGGCATAGCCAAAGACCTCGCTGTAGCCGTGTGAGGACATGAGAATGGGGTAAAACGCCTCCTGGGCGACCTGTTTCTCGCCGTCGGCTGCAGCGAACGGATCGCCGGGGGCGACCTTAGCGAAGTTGTCAACGAACACTTCGTACGTGTCAGCGTCGGCTTTGCGGATCACATCGGTCAGCCGAAACACGGGCAGATCGCGCCGCATCGTATCACCGGGAAGTGCACCGACCGCCGTCAGGAACGCTCGAGTGAGTCGGTCCGCGTTCTGGGCGGCCGTCTCCGAGCCTTGCAAGCCACACTCGACTTCGATGGTGTTGATTTCAGTGAAGAGTCGGCCTTCGGCGAAGTCACTGGTTTCGACCATCGCCGCAACCGGAAGCTGCGGGACGATCCGTTTCGCAGTCTGGCTGACCCCGTTGACGATGGCAAAGGGCTCGGCGTGACTCTGCGTTGAGTGCATCGAAAACGTGTGACAGCCCTCGAGTTCTTCGACGAGTCGATGTGCAAGCTCACCTTCGTGTGTCTGTGCAGTGGGATCGCCCGGGAACGCACGATTCAAGTCTTCGTCGACGAACCGGACCTGTCGCTCGAGGGCTTTCTCGTTTGCAATGACGAGTTTGACCGGTCGTTCGACAGTTGGCCGTTCGTCTAACAGCCGCTTGACGGCGCGAACGCCACAGGGTTCGTCGCCGTGAATGCCAGCGACGACCGCGAGTTCCGGCGTTCCTGACCCGAGCTGTGCAACTTTCATAGACAGCACAACGGCCTGCGACGCAAAAGGCCGTTCGGTTTCTCACACCGTCAGGAAAGGTTGTGTGTTGATGTCTCGCACGAATTGGGCAGCGAGATGCTCACTCCTCGAGTGCGTGAATGTAGTCGTAGTCGACTGAGCGAGCTGTGGGGCGCTCGCCATCGAGTGGAATCTGCCACCCGTCGACGCGTTCGGGTTCTTCGAGGGCGTTCGTGAGTGTCGTGCGAACCTCGAGAACGTCGACGCCGTAGTAGTCCGTGGGTACGCCCTGAAAGTACTGCAAGGCTGTTTCGAACAGCGAGCGCATGCCGGCGTCGTCTCCTCGCGGGCGTTGCCCGCTCGGACGGTCCGCGGAACTTCGTTCCGCGCTATTCTCGAAGTCGACCCGTTTGTACGCGCCCGCGGCGACCTGGACCATGCCATGGAGGAAGGCGCTTTCCTCGCTGCCGCGGCCATAATTGTACCACTCGAGTTCGAAGCAGTCGTGGCTCTCGTGGTATGCGCCGTCGTTAAACAGCCTGACGCCGTGGACGATTGCCTGTCGGAGTGTTGCGTGTGTCCAGCGCTCGTCAGCCTCGAGCCACCCTGCGGGCGTCTGCCCCCGCGGTGGTGGGTTGACGCTTGGGTCGCTGGTGTGGTCGTCCATACCTGACCGTTGTGGTGCCTGACGGGTATACTGTTCGCTGTCTGGCCGAATCGTGGCGCTCGCCGCTTGAGGAGTATATAACGCGAGCACCAGTGCAGGGCAACCACTACGCCAGCGCGCACTCGGTCCTCGAGTGAATGCACCATCCCGACGGCAACTGTCGAACGTGTGGCGAGCGCCTGTACGAACACATCGCGGGCGACTATCAGTGTCTCAACTGTGACCGGCGCTACGAGCGCACAGGACTCGAGTGTGGCAGCGTGTTTCGTCGGCGTAACCGGTGACGGACCCGACGGAAAATCGCAGAGTATTCAAGCAATTACCTCCAATCACTACTCGCGTGCGAGGGTAGCCAAGCGGCCAACGGCGGCGGACTCAAGATCCGCTCGTGTAGACGTTCGTGGGTTCGATTCCCTCCCCTCGCATTGCAGTGAGGCGCATACCGCGCCGAACGAAAATGCACGGAGGGATCGAATGACGCCGGGGTTCTGCGCTTCGCGCAGGTTCCCGGAGGTAGTTCGATTCCCTCCCCTCGCATCGTATACGGCGAAACCACGCCGTCAAAGATGCGGAAGATCAGCACGATGCGATCTTCCCTCGCAAATTCTCACAGCACAACCCCATAGTCAGAGGCTCGCCACTCGAGGAGAAAACATATACTCAGACAGTGAGAACGCCGCCAGCAACGCGAATACGCTGGACGTAGGTTCACATGACGGCTGGGCAAGCAGACACTGCAAATGAAACACCGCCGACTCCCGCTCGAGCGGCGGCTCACTCACTCCGGTCTGCCGTCCGCGCCCGTCTCGGAATCGACCTGCGCGCCCTCGCTGCGTTCCGCATTGCACTCGGGGCAATCGTCCTCGCGGATTTACTGTTGATTCGACTGCCCGGACTGCGGACGTTCTACACTGATCAGGGAACGTTGCCTCGAGATGCGCTCGCGCAGTCGTTTCCGACGTTCGAGGCGCTGTCACTGCACGCGCTGTCGGGGTCGCTCTGGGTGCAAGGGCTGCTAATCGGAATAGCCGCAGTCGCGGCTGGCTGTTTGCTGGTGGGGTATCGAACCCGCCTCGCGACGGCAATTTCTGCGGTCTTGCTCGCGTCGGTGTTCGCGCGCAACCCGTACGTGCTCAACGGCGGCGATACGATCATGCTCTCTGTGTTGCTGCTGGGCCTTTTCCTTCCGCTTGGGGCTCGTTGGTCGGTGGACGCCTGTCGGCGCGGAGACCGGCAAACCGAGCCTGAGAGTAGCCGCATCTGTACCGTCGCAACCGCAGTCATCCTCGTCCATTTCGTCGGCATCTACGCAGTAAATGGGATTCTCAAGTTCCGCAGTGAGGCGTGGATGACCGGCACCGCTGTCCAGCGGATTTTCCATCTCGAGCAGTACGTTGTCCTCCTCGGTCCGTTCCTCACAGACTTCTCGGCGCTGCTCACGGCGGCAAACTGGGCCTGGGTCGCGCTTTTAACTGTCTCACCGCTGCTGCTACTGACCACAGGGCGGCTTCGCCTCGCGCTCGCGGGCGCGTTCATCGGTGCCCAACTCGGGCTCGGCGTGACGATGCGTCTCGGCGCGTTCCCGTTCGTGATGGTCGCCATCCTGCTGTTGTATCTTCCACCGGACGTCTGGGACCGCTTCGAGGACACACTCGAGGCACACGTTCCGGCGCGCTATCGCGCGCTCGAGTCCACACCGACGACGGCGAAACCGACGATTGCAGAGCACGTGCCAGCAACACTCCGTCGCACCGGGCGTATCGCTGTGGCCATGGCGCTCGTCTGTGGACTCGTCGCCGTGGTGGGCTGGCAGGCAATTGCGCTTGGCTTTCTCGAGACGCCGGAACCTGTTACGGCAGCAATCGACGACGATATCGAGGGCGCAAGCTGGGCGTTTTTCGCGCCGAATCCACCGGAGGGCTACTGGTGGTACGCCTGGGAGGCAGACCTCGAATCCGGCGAGACGGTTGGAACACTCACCGACGAGTCGGGTGCGATCGATCGACCACCGGACGCCGCCGACCGGGACCCGTCCGTGCTCTGGAAACGCTACGGCTCGGAACTGCGCTATGCGCCCGCATCACAGTACGAGCCATTGGCTGCGTACTATTGCGAGCAGGTGGCGGCGGACGGCGAGTCAGCCGAATCAGTGACCGTCTACAAACTCGAGCAGCCGGTCGACGCCGACGGGCCGACTGGCGACCTCGAGCATGATGCGCGTCTCGAGTATGCGTGCTAACCGTTCACATCGCGAATCGCTAGGTCTTTTCGCCCCGGACTCGCAGTTGTGCCATGAGCGAACACGACGACGCGACGCGACGGGCGACCGTCGCACTCGAGGCGGCCGAAGCGGGTGCCGAAATCGCACTCGACTCATTCCGGGGCGAGTTGGATATCGACTACAAAGACGGGAAAACGGACGTCGTCACCCAGAGCGACCGGGATGCACAGGAGCGCGTCATCGAGATTCTCGGCGAGACGTTCCCGGACGATCCGGTCGTCGGTGAGGAAGAAGATGCACTGAAGCAGGTGCCCGCAGAGGGACCGGCCTGGATCGTCGACCCCATCGACGGCACGAACAACTACGTCGACGGCGTGCGAGCGTTTGGAACGGCCGTCGCAGCCGTCGTCGACGCCGAACCGGTCGCGGCGGCGACGGTCTGTCCGGCGCTGTCCGATACGTATCGAGTGGGTCCCGAAGGCGTGTTCCGAAACGGTGACTCGCTTGCAGTGAGTGACTGTACGGACCCGGAGGCTGCCCACGTCTGTCCGACCTTCTGGTGGAACTTCGACGACCGCGACGAGTACGCCGCCGCAACGCGCGCGCTCGTCGAACGCTTCGGCGATATCCGGCGCTACGGCTGTGCCCAACTCGAGCTTGGCCTCCTCGCGGCGGGCGCACTCGAAGGCGTCGTCACGAACAAGCAGGCGAACCCGTGGGATACGGTCGCAGGCGTGGCCTTGATTCGGGAAGCGGGCGGCCGCGTGACCGATCTCGAGGGCGAGCGCTGGCAACACGATAGCCACGGCTTAGTGGCCTCGAACGGCGCGATTCACGAGGACGTACTCGAAGCAGCGCAGGAAATCGAATCGACAACGTAGTCTCGAAAACTGCAGGAAACCGGAAACGGTAAGCAGCCACCGTTCCGCCTATCGATCATGTACGAGTATATCGAGCGGTACGGCCCGGAGCGTGTCTGGGCCGCCGCCGTCCTCGTGCTCGTTGTGGGAGTAACGCTTGCAGCGGCTGCATTCCCAGATCGAGTGTACGTCGATCTCATCTGGCAGTATTACTGGGGACCGGTCGTCGCAGACGCCCATGGCTGGGGCGAAGTCGCCTGGGCTGGCGGCGAACAGATCAACGCCGCCGAGGCCGGTCCCGACGACGGACCGTTCGCCGAGCCCGGCTACACGTTTGTCTCCTATGCGGGGTACATCCCGACGCTGATCCTCGGTGTTATCGGGATCATCTTCCTCATCAAGCGTCTCGGAATCGAGCGCTACCGTGCCGGCTTCTACGGGCTGTTCCCGTTCATGCTCTTTGGCGGAGCACTCCGCGTCGTCGAAGATGCAAACGTCGCGGCCTACCGTGCCACAGGTGATCTCGCAATCGAACTCCCGTGGTCTGGCTTCCTGATCAGCCCGCTGATCTACTTCGTCGTCTTCATCATCGCGGCAATCGCCGTCACCGTCTCGGTCTGGCTCGAGCGCGAGGAGTACGTCTCTGGCTATGAGTACCCGCTGTTTGGGATTGGCACAGTGTTGCTCACAGTGACGGTTGGCTACCTCGGCTACCTCGCTGCCGTCCACGAGTACGCAACCTTCTACCCGTACCTGCTGTTGACGACACTCGTCGGGGCGACGCTCTCGACGGTGATCGTCTGGTACCTAATCGTCACATTCGCGCCCGGCCTCAACCGCGGGACGCAGTTCATGGGATTCGTCGTTATCTGGGCACACGCCGTCGACGGGGTCGCGAACGTGATTGGCCTCGATTGGGCAGTTGCGTTCGGACATGCGAACAACCTCGTTCCCAAGCATCCGGTCAACGCGGCAATCGTCGACATTACGGGCTCGGCTCTGCCACCGGAAATCGTCGACATCACCGGTGAAGCGTGGCCGTTCCTGTTCGTCAAGCTCGCGGCTGCTGTCGTCGTCATCTGGATCTTCAACGAGGAGGTCTTCGAGGATAGCCCGCGATATGCAATCTTGCTCATGATTACCGTCGTCGCCGTCGGGCTCGGCCCCGGAACGCGGGATATGCTTCGGGCCACGTTCGGCGTCTAACTGCGACTCGAGCGATTCAACTCTCTTTTTGGCACTTGGTCGGACGACAGTTTGGTGAAACGAGCGACGAAGACGGCACTCAGTCCGTCCAGTAGGCTTTTGTCAGCAACACGAGCACCGGGAAGAGTTCGAGCCGGCCAATCCACATGAGACCAATCATGAGAAGCTTTGAGGTCACCGGGAACTCACCGTAGCCACCCATCGGACCGGTGACTTCACCGAGTCCCGGTCCGATATTTCCAAGTGTCGCAATCGATGCGCTGATCACGTCCAGTAACTCGAGGTCGAGTCCGACCCGTGCGGCGTCCGCAGCGAATAGTCCAACGCCAACGAAGAAGATCACGAAGTACAACAGCGTGAACGCGTAAATTCCACGAATTGCATCTTCATCGAGGACGTGTCCGTTCATCCGAACCGGTCGAACTGCCTCGGGATGAATCGACGTAAACATCTCACGCCGGAGTGACTTGAGGATCACCAGCCAGCGGAGGATCTTGATCCCGCCGCCGGTCGATCCCGCCGAGCCGCCGATAAACATCGCAAACAACAACAGCCCCTTCGCAGGGCCACTCCAGGCATCGAAGTCCATGTTTGCGTACCCTGTCGAGTTGATCAGCGACGCGATCTGAAACGCCGCGTATCGTGCAGACCGCTCGAGGTTGCCGCCAATCTGTCCAGTCTCAGGCGTCTCGAGAGCGGAGACAAACAGGACAACGGTCGTGATGATGGTCAGCACGGAGGTCGCTCCGAGATAGAGTCGGAACTCGTTGTCTCGCAAGAGCGTTCGCGCATCGCCGGAGATGACGTGCCACCAGAGAACGAAGTTGACGCCCGCGGCGAACATGAACGGAATCACGAGCCACTGCACTATCGGTGAGAACGCTTCCATGCTGCGTGCCTCCGGCGAGAACCCGCCTGTTGGAAGGGTTGTAAAGCCGTGCGCGATGGCGTTGTAGAGGTCCATATTCGGCGCGTAGCCAAGCAGATGGAGACCGTACAGCAACGCCATGTATATCACCGTCAGCGCGAGGTAGGCGATCCAGAGCACGCGAGCGGTTTCGGCGATATGCGGCGTGAGTTTCGAGACGCCCGGTCCCGGCGTTTCAGCTTCCATCAACTGCGCCCCACCGACGGCCATCTGCGAGAGAATCGCGACTGCGAGGACAATGATCCCCATGCCGCCGAGCCACTGGGTGAGCTGGCGCCACATCATAATCGACCGCGAGTGGGTGTCGAAGGAAATGTCATCCATCACAGTCGCGCCAGTCGTCGTAAAGCCGCTCATACTCTCGAAGAGCGCATTGATGGGATGAGCGATAGCCCCATTTCCCGCGAGGATATACGGCAGTGCGCCGAAAATGGCTGCAAACAGCCAGGTCAGCGCCACGACGAGAAACGCTTCTCGAGCACCCGGGTTCGGTTCCGAATCGAGTTGCCGAAGGAGGAGACCGAATCCGGCAGTGACGGCCATCGAACTGATGAACACCCACAGATCCGCTTCACCATAGATGAGCGCAACCAGAATCGGAACGACGAACGCGAGCGAGAGCAACGCCAGTAGCGTTCCGACGAGGCTCAGCCCGGCCCGCCAGTCGACGTGTAAGTGTCGTCGCACTCAGATCGCCTCAATGACGTCCTCGAGAACGGCTGCATCAACGAAGACGACAATGTGGTCGCCTGGCTGAACCACGGTTCCCCCACGAGGCGTGATGAGTTTCCCTCGTCGAGAAATCGCCCCGATGACGACGCCGTCCGGAAGGTCAGTCACGGCCTCAACAATCGGCGTTCCAGCAAGCACGCTCTCGTTGTGCACTTCGAACTCGATGACCTCTGCCCGGTCGTGCTCGAGCATGGCGACTTTCTCCGTGTGGTCGGCACGCGTAAACCGAACGATCTCTTCGGCAGTTTCCTCTCGTGGGTTGATCGCCACGTCGACGCCGACGGTTTCGAACAGTTCCGCATACTCGAGGTTCTCGATAACGGCGACGGTTCGACCGACACCGAGTCGGCGTGCGAGCAACGACACCAACAAATTCTTCTCGTCGCCGTCGAGTGCCGAAATGACCAGATCGGCCTCATCGATGTGCTCTCGAGCGAGAAACTCGACATCGGTCGCGTCACTCTCGAGTACCATCGTATTCGGGAGTTTCTCTGCGACCGTTCTGGCACGGTCGGAGTCTTGCTCGATGAGCCGTGGCTGGTACCCGTGTTCTTCGAACTCGCGGGCCGCCTGAAAGCCGATTTCGCTGGCACCGACGATGACGATCTCGTTTCCGTTGTCTGCCGTCGCCGGGACGATATCTCTGGCAAACTCGGTCACGGCACTCGCACTTCCGATGACAACGACGCGATCTCCCGGTTGGAGGACGGTATCGCCAGTCGCGACGATCATCTCCTCCCCGCGGAAGACGCCGGCGAATGTCAACGAGTCGTACTGGTCGGCTTCGTGGACTGTCGACCCTGCAACCGGGCTCTCGGCGTCGATTTCGAACTCCGCCATTCGGACGAGTCCGCCGACAAACGTATCGACATCCTGTGTTGCCGGCAAGTCCGTAATCCGTGTAATCGCTCGAGCGGTCAGCAGATCCGTACAGACCATGAAGTCGACACCGAACGCCCCCTGTGAACCTTCCCAGGTCTCGAGCAGCGTTCGTTGCCTGACGCGAGCGATCGTAAACGCGTCGCTGATCGTTTTTGCGGTTCCACAGACGACGACGTTTGCCTCGTCGTGGTCCGTACAGGCGATAACGAGGTCCGCACGGTCGACGCCTGCCTCCTCGAGTGTTTCGCGTTCGGTTCCATCGCCCTGAAGGGCAAGGACGTCGAGCGAGTAGGTGAGGTCCTCGACGAGAGTCGAGTCGCGGTCAATGACGACGACATCGTGGGCCTCCTCGAGGTTATGTGCAATTGCGCGCCCGACTTCGCCTGCCCCGACGATGACTACACGCATCGTTTGTTCTTCACGGGTTGCCACCTTGTAAGTCTACAATATTTGTCCATCAACTTACCCCTCTAAACGCGCGACGACGGCCTGTCGGAGCGTCCGCGGCGAACGGTGTTCGCCACGAGCCATCAACACTGTCCCGTCGCTCGCATCAACGATTCGTTCTGGAATCGTTCCGTACAGCGCCTGTGCAACGGGGCTGGTCCCCGTCGCCCCGACACAGACCGTATCGTAGGATGCAGCCTCGCTAATCAGTCGCTCGCGGACATCTTCACCATCGCCAGCGATGATTACGCGCGGCTCGTAGTCTCCAGCCTCAAGTCCCGCGTTGTCTGCGACGGCCTCAATTGCTTGCTCGCCGATAGCCGCTGGATCGATCCCGTCGTCGTCCGGCGGGGCCTGAACGTTCAACAGCGTAAGCGTACTCTCGGGGAACGCCCGAGACAGTTCTCGAGCGCGTCGTGCAGAGAGTGGCGCGTTCGGTCCGCTGCCGGCGAGCGTGACGATGTCCCCCGGCGATTCCGTTGGTTGTTTGACCAACGTCACGTCGCAGGGAGCCCGCTCGAGCAGCGGATCAATCGTCGACCCAAAGAGCACGTCGCGACGGCGACGTTCGCCGGCCCACCCGAGCAACGCGTGATCGGCATCCTCCTCTTCGAGAACGGACAGCAGCGTGTCGCCGGCGTCCCGACCGACGATAGCGCGAGTCCGCACACCGACATCAAGATCCGTGGCCACGTCGCGGGCGTTCTCCAACAACGTCTGCTGATTGTCGACGCGTTCCTCCTCGAGTTCGATCTGGGCAGGTGAGGTCTGGGGCGGCACCTCGAGGACGTTGACGGCGACGATTTCGCCGGGTCGATTCTGGCTCGCAGCGCTCGCCGCGGCGTACCTGATCAGCGTTCGTTCGGTTTCGGGATTCGAAACGGGAACGACGACACGGTAGACGTTGTTCTCGGGGATGTCGGATTCAATGGGCGCAACGGCCTCGCCGATGAGCGTCGTTGAGATAGCTCTGTCCTTCGCGTAGAACTGGTACCAGCCCGCGCCGACGAGAACGACGCCGGCGCCGATTACCTGGACCGTCAGCGTCATCTGGGTCATGACCGCCAGGCAGGCGATAAAGCCGAGGATCGGCACGATTGGGTAGAGGACAGACGGGATCCGAAAGTCGGGTTCGTACTCGTCGGGATCCGCACGCCGTAGAACGACAACGGCGACATGGACGAGTGCGTACGTAATGAGGAACATGAAACTCGCCACATCAGCGAGCGTGTCGATCGGCAGCGGACTCGCGATGAGCACGAGGATGACGACGCCTGTCGTGAGGATCGCCCGATACGGCGTCCGATACCGCTCGTGGATCTGATTGAGCCAGTTCGCCAGGATCTTGTCCCGACCCATCGCGAAGTTGACCCGGGCCGCCGAGAGGATGGACGCGTTCGCTGACGAGATTGTCGCCAGAATCGCGCCGGTGATCATAACGACCGAGCCGACGGTAGCGAACTCGACAGTGTAGTTGGCGACCGTCAGCGATCCAAACGCGCTCGCTGCCGTCGCGGCGACGTCGGCAACCGGGACGTCCGAGGCGGCCAGCTCTGGTACTGGAAGGGTTCCAGTACTTACGAGCATGACGAGCACGTAGAGGATCGTCGGCGTAACGACCGCGGCGATCATCGACAGCGGGAGGTTGCGACCGGGATTTTTGATCTCCTCGGCGCTGGTCGCGATCACTTCGAAGCCGATGAACGTGACGAAGACGGTGCCGGCAGTCGCAGCAACGACGGGCCATCCTTCACCCTCGCGGACGAACGGATCGAGCAGACTGGTGTCGATGTTCAGAAGCCCGATGAGGATGAACGCGAGAATGAGCCCGACGAGGACGATCACGATAACGTTCTGGAGCGATCCCGTCTCCTTGACTCCGCGGTAGTTGATGGCGACAAGCAGCGACGCCATCACCAGTCCAGCGAGCACGACCGCGAGCGCGTCCGAAGGCTGGTCCAGCAGGTATTGGCCGAATCCGAGCATGTAGAACGCCGTTGCGAACATCAGGCCAGCCCACATACCCCAGCCGACGATCGTTCCGAAGAAACTGCCCAGTGCGTGGTTGATGTAATAATAACTGCCGCCGGCTCGAGGCATTCCTGTCGCCAGCTCCGACAACGAGAGCGCCGCAAGCAGGGCAACGACGCCGCCGATCATGAACGAAACCATACTCGCCGGGCCGGCGCTCTCGGCGACGATACCCGGAAGCACAAAGATTCCCGCCCCGATCATCGTTCCCAGCCCGAGCGTGTACGCCTCGAGAAAACCAAGGTCTCGAGCGAGTTCCTGATCAGACACGTTCACTCACCCCAGGACAAGGGATCGAACAGAACCGTAAATAACACGATTCTAATTTCGATTTCGAAAGAGCGTTCATATACTCTCTTACTGACCTAGGCTCTAATTTAAATCTGTTGACTCTCATGTGAGAGAGTCGAATCGTTCGTACGCTTGCTCTAACTGGCGCTCCTCCACTGGCTGCTATCGATCTTTCCATAGGGTTTCAAAATTCATCTCAACTATATTTTTTGATTTCGAAATTTGCAAACCTATTTATTGCATTATCCCATATACTATCATATGGACTATAATAACTTCGGCAAGGAGCATCGAATCGAACAATCCGTACTACCTCGAGCACCGAACCGTTCGCAAACGGAGCAGACTGGGTGATTGGATGCCCGCTTCGCTGCTCCACCGAGTGATCGTCCCAGTCGCAAACGAAGACGACGCCCGCGCTACCTGCGGCGCGATCTGTTCGCACTTTGACGACGACGCGACAACGCTCTACGTCGTCCACATCATTGAGAAGGGCAGCGGTGCACCCGACAAGGCACCGCTCGAGGCGCGGCAAGAGCAGGCCCAGCAAATCTTCGCAATCGCCGAAGACACATTCGAAGAAACTGAGTACGACCTGGTGACTGACCTTCGCTACGCGACGAACATCACTGACGAAATCATCGCCGCCGTCGAGGAACGGGATGCGACGGCGATCACGTTCATCCCGCGGCCAAGCGGGACCTTCACGCGGCTCTTGACCGGAAACAAGACGAAGAAACTCGTCTCAACGAACAGCGTTCCGGTCATCGTGCTCCCGCGACCGACCGACCAGTCTAATACGACTTAACATTAAACACCTAGAAAGCGTTATCGAGGTCTTCTTCCTCGACAACCCCGAGAGATTGGTCCTTCCGTGAATGGTGTACTCAACGGATTGGGATCGCCCCGGAAGCCGTTCTCCACGTCACGATAGCAGCCACGGATCTCTTGCCCTCTCGCTGTTTGCTGTTCCGATAGGCCACGAGACACTCGAGGTAGAACCACCGAGTGTGGTGGTGAGTTGGTGATCAATCTCGGCCCAGCATCTGAAATCCGGGAGGATGACATCTTTATCATCTCGGGAAGCGGCGATGCGACTAAACGGTTCCTCGAATTCGTTCACTAACACCGACAGGAACCAATCCTATCTCCTACACCAGACATTCGAATTGAAACCTGTCGTGGAGAAGAATACTCTCTCGAGCGATAAACAAACCAGTTAAGGGGGAGGTCCCGTTTCGGTTTGATATACAGACCGAACCGTGAGTCAATCGTCTACCATATTAGTATGAAAGGGACACAAGTGTCAGTAATAGGTCAGCAGACGGGATGGAGAACAGTATGAGCGACGAAGACCTCGCCAAAGACCTTGGATTGGTTTCGGCGCTCGCGATTGGTATCGGGACGATGATCGGGGCGGGTATTTTCGTCTTGCCCGGTATCGCTGCCCAAGAGGCCGGACCAGTCGTCGTCATTTCGTTCATTATCGGCGGCATGATCGCCATGATCAACGCCTTCTCGGTGAGCGAACTCGGGACGGCAATGCCGAAAGCCGGCGGCGCGTACTACTACATCAATCGAGCGCTCGGACCACTATTTGGTTCGATTTCCGGAATGGGCGACTGGATCGGACTCGCGTTCGCCTCGGCGTTCTACTGCATCGGATTCGGTGGCTACCTCGCCGACATGCTAGACGGCGTCGTGGTCTCGGTTCCTGGGATCGGCGAACTCGCATTGCTCCCAACGATTGCACTCGGTCCGTTCGCACTCACCGAAATCCAGATTGGCGCCATCATCGCAGGCACCGTGTTCGTCGGCGTCAACTACATCGGCGCGAAAGAGACCGGCGGAATCCAAACCGCGATTGTGACTATCCTGCTCGGCCTGCTCACGATCTTCGCCATCGTTGGCTTCTTCTCGTTCGACTGGGCCACCGTTGCCGCCGAGGACGGCTACGCACCTGAAGGCGTCGGCGAGATTCTCCCCGGCGCGGCCCTCGTGTTCGTCTCCTATCTGGGCTATGCAAAAATCGCAACAATCGGCGAGGAACTCAAAAACCCCGGCCGCAACCTCCCAATCGCCATCATCGGCAGCGTCGCTATCGTGATGGCCATCTACGCGATTCTCGTCACCATCCTGCTCGGCCTGATTCCCCACGAGGACTTCTTCCTCGATACCGTCGAAGACGCGCCGATGTCCTACGCTGCGGAGATCGTCTTCGACTACCAGCTCCCGATCTTTGGGTTCGAACTCCCACTGCTTGGCGTTGGGGTTACCTCGATCACGCTCGCCGCGCTTCTTGCGACCGCCTCGAGTGCGAACGCCTCGATTCTGGCATCAGCCCGGATCAACTTCGCGATGGGCCGGGACAAGATCGTCACGGATTCGCTCAACGAGATTCACCCGAAATTCGCGACGCCGTACCGCTCGATTGCGGTCACCGGTGCCATGATCATCGTCTTCATCATCGGCCTCGGCGAAACCGTCGAAATTCTCTCGAGTGCGGCGAGCGTGTTACATCTGGTCGTCTACGCGCTGATCAACGCCTCGCTGATCGTCTTCCGGGAGACGAATCCGCCGGAGTACGACCCTGATTTCGAGGTGCCGTTCTATCCGTATCTGCCGATTGCGGGATTCATCCTCTCGCTTGCGCTGATCTACTTCATGGACAACACCCCGACGCTCATCGCCGGCGCGTTCGTCGTCTTTGCAGTCATCTGGTACTTCGCGTACGCACGCTCCGAAACCGAACTGTCGGGAATCCTCGGCACCTACATTCTGGATCGCTCGGAAGAGATGCCGGATGTTGCCGTATCGGCGGCAAGCGCCGTCAAACCCGAGGGGAACGACGAGTACACGGTCGTCGTTCCCGTTTCGAACCCGCGAACTGAGTCAACGCTGCTCTCGCTTGCAAGCGTCCTCGCGAAAGCCAACGACGGCCGCGTACAGGCAGTCCACATCGTGGAAGTCCCCGACCAGACGCCGCTACAGGAAGGCTCTGAACACATCCAGCGCATCGACGCCGAGTCCCAGAAACTGATGTCGCAAGTCCAAGAGAGCACGGAAACGATGGACGTACCGGTCGACATTCGAACGGTCGTCTCACACCGCTCCGTCGAGGAAGTGTTCGACGTTGCACGCCGTGAGAACGCAGACACCGTTGTCATGGGCTGGGGACCAGGCCGTTCGTGGTCCGCCGGCCGCGTCGAAGGTGCGTTCGACGAACTCGCACACGACCTGCCGTGTGACTTCCTCGTGTTCAACGACCGCGGCCTCGAGACCGAGCGCGTGCTGGTTCCGACTGCGGGCGGTCCCGACTCCGATCTGAGCGCCGAACTGGCGCGCCACCTGCGCGATCAGGTCGGCTCCGAGATTACGCTCTTGCACGTCGTCGACACCGACGCCGATGGCGAGGCAGGGCGAGCGTTCCTCGAGGAATGGGCTGACGAGCACGACCTCGAGGATGCGTCGATCCGGATCGACACCTCCGGCGACGTAGAGGATGCAATCGCCGCCGCCGCCGAGGAGCACACACTGCTCGTTATCGGTGCGACCGAACGCGGACTGCTCTCGCGGCTGTTCCGCGGCACGCTCGCCTACGACGTGGTCAACGAGGTCGATAGTTCGGTGATTATGGCCGAGCGCCCGACCTCGCGGTCCCTCTGGGAGCGCCTGTTCGGTCGCTGACCCACCCATCGACACGACCGCTTCTCCGTTCGGGAACGCATATACCAGCCGGGTGACTACACCCGAGGTATGACCAAGCAGACGCCCGCCGATGCGGGCTGGTTCGCAGCGATTGATGGCGATCCCTCGAGCGACAGTGCCCGAGATGCCGCCGCGATGGCGGTCCGAGATGGCTCGAGTCCGAGCCCCGAGAACTGGCCCGCACACGCCCTCGAGTCGGGTGTTGCAGCCGACGAGGACGAGTACTACGAGCAGTTGAAAGCGGCGACAACGGCAGCAACGCGCGCTACTGTTCGCGAGCGCGAAGGGGCGGACGACCGCCAGATCGTCCACGCGGTCCGAACGATGGACGACTGCGAGCGCACCGCGAACGAACTCGCCGAGCGCCTCGCCGAGTGGGGCGGCAGCGTCGACAGCGAGGCCGGAACGGGTATCGAGTACGCCCGGGAACTGGCCGCTCGAGACGACGTTCCGCCCGAACAGGCGCGACTCGTCTCGCTGGCCGAGCGCATCGTTGCTCTCGCAGACGAAGCCGACGACGTTCGCGAGTACGTCGAACAACAGATGCCAAGCGTCGCGCCGAATCTCACCGCGCTCGCGGATCCCGTACTTGGCGCGCGACTCCTCTCGCTGGCCGGCGGCCTCGAAGAACTCGCGAAGAAGCCAAGCGGGACGGTGCAGGTGCTTGGCGCGGAAGACGCACTGTTCGCGCATCTTCGAGGGCACGCACCCTCGCCGAAACACGGGATTATCTACATGCACGACGCCGTTCGGGGCACTCACCCCGAAAACCGTGGCTCGGCGGCGCGAGCGGTCGCGGGCAAACTCACCATCGCCGCCCGCGTCGACCACTACTCAGGCGAGTTGAAGCCCGAAATCGAGGGCGAACTCATCGACCGAATCGAGACGATTCAGGCCCGAACAGTAGGTGAAAGCGGTGCCGAGGGAGGTGAGTCCGATGAGTGAGCCTGTACTTCCCGAGGGTGTCGAACGCCGCGATATCGACGGCAGGGAACGACTCGCAACCCGCGGGGAACCAGTGTATGGCGAGCCGACCGATGGCGAGTGGCGCGCCTGGAATCCGAACCGCTCCAAACTCGGCGCGATGCTCGAGTTGGGGATGGACACCGGACTCGAGGGTGGCGACGAAGAGACAGTCCTCTACCTCGGTGCGGCCAGCGGCACGACAGTGAGCCACGTCGCGGACTTCGCCGGCCCGACGTACGCCGTCGAGTTCGCTGCCCGGCCCGCACGGGACTTGCTCGAGGCGGCTGACTCACGCCCACGGCTCTTCCCGCTGCTCAAAGACGCCCGGAAACCCGAGAGCTACGCGCACGTCGTCGAATCCGACGTCGACGTCCTCATCCAGGACGTCGCGACCCGCGGACAGGCACGCGTCGCCCTCGAGAACAAGCAGTTCCTGGCCGAGGATGGCCGACTCCTGCTCGCCGTCAAAGCCCGCAGCGAGGACGTCACGCGTGATCCGAGCGAGATTTTCGCCGAAGTACGGGACGAACTTGAGAGCGCGGATGGCTACGGAATCCTCGAGTCGGAACGCCTCGGGGCCTACCATGCGGACCACCTGGGGATCGTCGCGCGACCGCGATAGGGTGAGAAAGAGGGCGTCTCGAGAGCCAAAATCACGGCCGTACTGCATATTATGGCCTATGTGAACACCGGTCATGACACGGTGGTATAAATACTCGTGGGCGAACGTCTTCCCGGGTGCTACTGCGTCGTGGGAATCGCTGACTCCCTTGATTTATAACCGGGTCAGCGTTCGAGTATGGACTGCAATCAGTGCGAACAAACCCCCGACGGCGGCTGTACGACCGTTGGTGTCTGTGGCAAGGAACCAGACCTCAACGGAATGCAGGAACTCGTTATCTACGGACTGAAAGGCATCTCGGCGTATGCAACCCACGCCCGCGATATGGGCTATCGCGACCCCGGCGTCGACGGCTACGTCCACGAGGCGCTGTACTCGACGCTGACGAACGTCAACTTCAGCATGGACGACCACGTTGACCTCGCGCTGCGGGCCGGCGACGCCGCCGTCGACGTAATGGAACTGTTAGACGAGGCTCACACGCAGGAACTCGGCACACCTGCGCCGGTCGAGGTGCCACAGAACAACGTCTCTGGGAAATCCATTCTCGTCACTGGTCACGACCTCTACGGGCTGAAACAACTGCTCGAGCAGATCGAACAGCGAGACGACCCCGAGGAAATCAACGTCTACACGCACTCCGAAATGCTGCCTGCCCACGGCTACCCCGAACTCGCCGACTACGACAGCCTGAAGGGCAACGTCGGCGGTGCTTGGCACGACCAGCGAATACTCTTTGCGGACTTCCCCGGCGCAATCGTCGGCACGACCAACTGCGTCCAGCCACCTCGAGAGGAGTACCGCGACCGCTTTTTCACCACCGGGCTCACCGGCCTCGAGGGCGTCGACGCCCTCGAGGGCTACGACTTCGAACCAGTCATCGAGAAAGCCATCTCGCTCCCATCGGCCGACTGGGACCAAGAGGGCACGGTGACGACTGGCTTCCACCACGAACCCGTCCTCGATCAACTCGACGACATCGTCGACGCCGTCGAATCGGGCAAACTGCGTCACTTCTTCGTCGTCGCGGGCTGTGACGGCCCAACGCCCGGCCGGGACTACTACCGCGAACTGGTTCGGATGATCCCCGAAGACTGCGTCGTCATGACGACCTCGTGTGGTAAGTTCCGATTTAACGACCTCGAGATGGGGACCGTCCCCGGCACAGAGATTCCGCGCTATATCGACCTCGGGCAGTGTAACAACTCGATTTCGACGGTGAAGATCGCACTCGAACTCGCCGATGCCTTCGACTGCGAAGTCAACGACCTGCCGCTGAACGTCGTGCTCTCGTGGTTCGAACAGAAAGCTATCGCCGTCCTGCTCGGCCTGCTCAGCCTCGGCGTCGAAGACATCCGCCTCGGCCCAACAGTCCCCGAGTTCCTCACCCCCGAAATCGTGTCCATGCTCACCGCCGAGTTCGGCCTGCAGCCAATCGGCGAGCCCGAAGCCGACCTGCGCGAGATGCTCGGTACGTTCCAGCCGGCTGCCTCGAGTGCGCCGGAGCCGGCCGACGACTGATCGGAGTTGCTGTCCGTACCTGGGCACTGGTGAATTCGCCGGTTCAACAACACGCTACGCTCAATCGCGAACGCGACGGTACACTGACTCGCCGACTCGAGGAAACGCGAGTGCCGCGACGGCGCTGATGAGGGCAGCGAAAACGAGCACAAGTGGTTCGATTCCGAGCGCCGCTGCGAGCGACGTACTCCCGAAGACGGCCAGTGCGATGGCCGAATTGAAATAGACGATTCTGACGAGGACGAGCACTGGTGTGATTGAAACCCAGCCGAGCGTGTCGGTTGCGAACGGTTTGATCCAGCCGCCACGGATCAGCGTGCCGACGAGAATCAGCGTCGCCCAGGTGACGATTGCAGCGCCGACCGGCCCGAAGCCGCTCGGATCGGGATTCAGCAAGACGACCAGCAACATCGGCAGGGCCGGCATCGAGATATCACCGAAGATCGACGAGCAGTCGTGGAGAAATCGTCCGAATCCGCTCTTTTCGGTGCGAGAGAGTTTCCCGTAGCCGTACCAGGTGCGTCTGGTCGTACTGGTGGCTGGCCCCGTCTGCCGGCCGGGAGCGCGATCTCTCGACATCTGTCTGATAGTCTACTCGAGAGCGGCGGATAAGTCCGTGGGTGCACGTTCCGAGCGTGCACTCTCACGCTGCCGACTCCAAACCGTATTTACTCCCGGCGACGAAAGCCCGTACTGATGGAACGCGGGTCTCGAGAATCGTTTACGCGCATGGGGACGCTGGGCATCGAAGAGGAGTGTTTTATCGTCGACGAGCGCGGCCGCCCCACGAGCGGCACCGACGAACTCGTCTACGAACACGACCCACCCGAAATCCTCGAGGGCAAACTCGATCACGAACTGTTTAAATTCGTCATCGAGACCCAGACACCTCTGATCGAAGACCCACAGAACGCCCGCGACGCACTGCTCGAGATCCGACAGGCGTTGCTCACACACGCCCACGACCACGGCTACGATATCGCGGCCGCCGGCTTGCACCCACTTGCGAAGTGGCGCGAACTCGAGCACGCCGAAAAACCACGCTACCGGGCACAACTCGACCGGATTCAGTACCCACAGCACCGGAACACGACCGCGGGCGTCCACGTCCACGTCGGCGTTGATGACGCCGATAAGGCGGTCTGGATCGCCAACGAACTGCGGTGGTACGTCCCGATCATGCTCGCGCTGTCGGCCAACTCACCGTACTGGAACGGGTTCGACACTGGTCTCGAGTCCGCCCGCGCGAAGATTTTCGAGGCCTTACCGAACACTGGCATGCCGACCTATTTCGAGGATTTCGACGCGTTCGACCGGTTCGAACGTCGCATGCTCGAGACAGAGTCGATCAACGACCGGGGCGAACTCTGGTACGACGTGCGCCCGCATACGGCCCACGGCACAGTCGAACTGCGCACGCCTGATGGACAGGCAGACCCCGACATTGTGATGGCGTTCGTCGAGTACGCCCACGCACTGGTTGAGGCGCTCGCCGAGGACTACGAAGACGGCGCGTCGGGCTATGCTCAGACCCACCGCAGAGAACTGCTCGACGAACACAAGTGGCGAGCCATCCGCTACGGCCACGACGCAGCCCTGCTCGACCGCGAGATGGAGGGCACACTCGAGTTGGGCGAACTCGTCGACCGAGAGTGTGAGCGCCTCGGTATCGACGGCATCAAAGACGTCTACGAACGCGACAGCGGGGCCGAGAAACAGCGACGGCTACTCGAGGAAGAGGGCCCGGACGCCCTCTGTGAGTCGCTGTTGCTCGAGGGCGAGTAAGTCGGTGGCAGGACAGAATGCGTGTATGGCGCAGTGATGATGTGACGTCCTGCCGCATCTATCCGTAGTGGTGGCTTATCCATAGCAGTGACGCCAAACCACATTGGGATGTCCGAATTCGACTGTCTCTCACGAAAGCGTGACCAGCACTTACCCTAACAGGTAGCGCAGCCACGGGTTCTGCTGAACGATATCGGACTGCTCGAGCGTTGCATCGATGCCAAGGATTCGACCGGCACCCCAGGCAGCGAGTCCGAACAGCAACAGCATGTAGACAAACGAGCTGTCAATGAAGAAGCCGTTGTCGACCGGGAAGCCGTCCATGAGGCCGCCCTGCCAGGCAGCAGTCCAGAAAAACAGCATCTGAACGGCACCCATCAGCGCGGCAAATCGGAAGAAGAGTCCGAACAGGAGCGCCAGCCCAATCAAGATCTGTCCGAAGATCACCATTGGATCAACGATGGTTGCAAACTCGCCGAACCAGGTGAACAGCCCGGCAAGCGGGTTTGCATCGGCGACTGCGTTGTTCAGGAAGCCGGCTGACGACCACGCCAGTGGGTCGCCCCAGCCGCCTTCGGCCCACTTCTCGAGGCCGGCTTGCAGGAAGACCCAGGCCATGACGAGTCGAAGTCCAAAGATGGAGTACGCCAGCCAGGTTTCGGAGTAGTTGAACGAGACGTTGCTGCCGAGGAGGTTCGCATCGAGCGTGCGTTCTGCCGGTTGTCGACCACTTCCAGTTGCCATTGAAATTCGCCTCTAGTCAAGCGCACTCGCCACCATCCCCTAAAGCGGGCGAGAATTGTGAAGTGACTGGACTATCCACAACAGTTACGTATGTGTAGTCGAACGGAACAGGCCTTCCCAGTCTGTTGTTACCCTTGCAACCGCTACGATGAGTTCTATCTGGCGCTGGCGGTTCGCGCGCTCGCGCGTACACGCGAACCTTTATAGGTGGGTAGCGACTACCCGGATACAGGTTTTGTATGTCCCAGGATAGCGAGTACGGCGCCGGACAAATCCAGGTCCTGGAAGGCCTGGAAGCCGTTCGGAAACGGCCGGCGATGTACATCGGTTCTACCGATTCTCGAGGACTCCACCATCTCGTCTACGAAGTGGTGGACAACTCGATTGACGAGGCACTGGCTGGCTACTGCGACGAAATCACCGTCACAATCCACGAGGACGAGTCGGTGAGCGTCACAGACGATGGCCGTGGGATTCCCGTCGACACCCACGAAGAGTACGACCGCCCGGCGCTCGAGGTGATCCTGACGGTCCTCCACGCTGGTGGGAAATTCGACAACAAGTCCTACCAGGTTTCCGGCGGCCTCCACGGCGTCGGCGTGAGTGTTGTCAACGCGCTCTCGGAACGACTTGAGACACAAGTCAAACGCAACGGGGCGATCTACAATCACGCCTTCGAGGCGGGCGAACCCGTTGGCGATATGGAACAAGTTGGATCGCTAGATGCCGACGAAGGTACCGGCACCGAGATTCGTTTCTGGCCCGACGACGGAATCTTCGAGGCCGACGAGTTCTCGTTCTCGACGCTGTCGAACCGGCTTCGCGAACTTGCCTTCCTCAACTCTGGCGTTCGGATCACACTTTGTGACGAACGCGAGACGACCGACGAGGGCGAGTTCGTCTCGGAGACCTACGAGTACAACGGCGGCATCCGCGAGTTCGTCGAGTATTTAAACGAGACGCGCTCGGCGATGCACGACGACATCATCTACTTCGAAGGCGAAGACCAGAACATCCAGGTCGAGGTCGCACTGCAGGCCACCGAGGAACTGCAGGGCTCGATTCACGCCTTCGCAAACAACATCAACACACGCGAGGGTGGGACCCACCTCACCGGCTTTAAAACCGCCCTCACACGGACTATCAACGATTACGCCGGCGAGAACGACTTGCTCTCTGACCTCGAGGATAACCTCAAAGGCGAGGACATCCGCGAGGGGCTCACTGCGGTCATCTCGATCAAACATCCGGACCCGCAGTTTGAGGGGCAGACGAAGACGAAACTCGGCAACTCGGAAGTTCGTGGCATCGTCGAGAGTACGATGCACGAGGGACTTGGGACGTACTTCGAGGAACACCCAGACACCGCCCAGGCCATCGTTATGAAGGCCGTCGAGGCGGCAAAGGCCCGCATGGCTGCCCAGAAAGCAGAGGAACTGACACGCCGAAAGTCGGCACTCGATTCGACCTCCCTGCCGGGCAAACTTGCAGACTGTCAGACCAAAGATCCCGACGAAGCAGAGATTTTCATCGCAGAGGGTGACTCCGCCGGTGGCAGCGCCAAACAGGCCCGCAATCCGGAGTTCCAGGCCGTCCTCCCGATCAAAGGGAAGATTCTGAACGTCGAGAAACACCGACTGGATCGCATCCTCGAGAACGAGGAGATTCGCAACATGATCACCGCAATCGGTGCGGGGATCGGCGATGAGTTCGATGTCGAAGACGTCCGCTACAAGAAGATCGTGATGGCGACTGACGCCGACGTTGACGGGGCACATATCCGAACGCTCATGCTCACGTTCTTCTATCGGCATATGCGCCCACTGCTCGAGGGTGGCTACGTCTATGCGACTCAGCCGCCCCTGTACCGCATTCGCTACCGTGGGAAAACCTACGATGCGATGACTGACGCCGAACGCGACGAGATCGTCGAAGAGAAATGCGACGGCAATCCGACACAGGTCCAGCGATTCAAGGGACTTGGCGAGATGAACCCCGAACAGCTCTGGGAGACGACGATGAACCCGGACAACCGCATCCTCAAGCAGATCACAATCGAGGACGCGGCCGCGGCGGACAAGATGTTCTCCGTGCTGATGGGAGACGCCGTCGAGCCACGAAAACAGTTCATCAAAGAGAACGCACCCGAAGCAGAGTGGATTGACATATGAGTGAGGTGAGTACATGAGTTCAGACGTACCCGATCCGACAGATGTAGAGGCTCGAGCGGTCGAAAACGTCCGCATCGAAGATGAGATGGAACAGAGCTACATCGACTACGCGATGTCCGTCATTGCGGGTCGTGCGCTCCCGCGCGTGGAGGACGGTCTCAAACCCGTTCACCGGCGTATCCTCTATGCGATGCACGAGATGGGTGTCTCGAGTGGCTCGAGTCACCGCAAGTCCTCCTCGATTGTCGGGGAGACGATGGGTGATTACCACCCACACGGCGACAGCGCAATCTACGACACGCTCGTGCGCATGGCCCAAGAGTTCTCAATGCGCTATCCGCTCGTGGATGGCCAGGGGAACTTCGGCTCGATGGACGGCGATCCGGCAGCCGCCCAGCGATACACTGAGGCGCGAATGTCGGCCATCTCCGAGGAACTACTCGAGGATATCGACAAGGATACCGTTGACTTCTCGGCGAACTACGACGACCGCCTGCAGGAGCCTGACGTGCTTCCATCGGCGTTTCCGAACCTCCTCGTAAACGGCTCCTCGGGGATCGCTGTCGGGATGTCGACGAACATCCCGCCGCACAACTTAGGCGAGGTCATCGACGCGACCATCGAGTTGATCGACGACCCCGACGCGACCGTCGAGGATCTGATGGACCACGTCAAGGGTCCCGACTTCCCAACTGGCGCGAACATCGTCGGCCGCGACGCCATCTACTCCGCGTACAAGACCGGCCGTGGACGCATCCGCGTGCGCGCCGAGTTCGAAGTCGAAGAGTGGAAAAACGGCCGCGAGCGCATTGTCATCACGGAACTGCCCTACCAGTCGAATAAGGCTCGCCTCGTCGAGCGCATCGCCGAAGACGTTAACGACGGCGAAATCGAGGGCATCTCCGACCTGCGCGACGAATCCGACCGCGACGGCGTCCGTATCGTCGTCGAGTGTACCCGCGGGGCAAACGTCGAGGTCGTCAAGAACAAACTGCTCGAGAACCATCTCGAGCGAACCTTCGGCGTCATCAACCTCGCGCTGGTCGATGGCCAGCCACAGGTGCTCTCGCTCAAGGAAACACTCGCAGAGTACGTTTCCCACCGGCGCGAAGTCGTCCGCCGACGCAGCGAGTACGATCTCAGTGAAGCCGAAGACCGCGCACACATCCTCGAGGGACGTCTGAAGGCCGTCGAGAACGCTGACGACGTGGTCGAGTTGATTCGCAACAGCGAGACACGCTCTGATGCGAAAGACGCACTGAAAGCAGCCTATGACTTCTCGCAGGCCCAAGCAGAACACATCGTCCGGATGCAACTGGGCAGCCTCACGTCGATGGAGACCGCCGAAATCGAAGACGAGTACGACGAGGTTCAGGCCGAAATCGAGCGCCTGAACGCGATTCTCGGGAGCGAGCAGGAGTTGCTCTCGGTCATCAAAGACGAACTCCGCGAGATCAAAGACGAGTACGACGACGACCGCAGAACCTCGATTATCGAAGATCAGGGGACGGTCACCCACGAAGACCTCATCCCAGAAGAGGAGGTCTTCGTCGTCATGACCGAAGACGACTACGTCAAGCGGATGCCAATCGAGGCCTTCGACCCCCAGGGTCGAGGCGGCAAAGGCATCATCGGCGCGGACGTCAAAGAGGGCGATCGGGTCACCACGGTGTTCCGAGCGAACACCCACGACTACCTGCTTTGCTTTACCAACCAGGGCAAAGTCTACCAGCTCAAGACCTACGAAATTCCCGAGATGGGCCGAACTGCCCGCGGGAAATCGGCTGTCAACATCCTTGACCTTGACGCTGGCGAGGACATCACCGCCATCGTCGACACCGACGCCCTCGAGTCCGATGAGTTCGTGACGATGGTCACCCGCAACGGCTACGTCAAGCGAACCGCTGGCGAGGAGTTCGAGAACATCCGAACAACGGGGATTATCGCCTCCGATCTCGAGGAGGGAGACGAACTCGTCGACGTCGACGTGACAGACGGATCGAAAGACCTCGTCATCGGCACCGAACACGGGATGACGATCCGCTTTGACGAAGACGAGGTGCGGTCGATGGGCCGAACCGCCCGCGGTGTCAACGGAATCAAACTCCAGGATGACGACGCCGTTGCCGGCCTCGTCGCGACCGACGAGGACGACGGGCAGGCGCTGTTAACCGTCACGCAGAACGGCTACGGCAAACGGACCCGCCTCACCGAGTACCGCACCCAGTCACGATACGGCAAGGGACTGATCGACATCAAGACAGGCGAGCGAAACGGACCCGTCACGGCCGTCAAAGCCGTCGACGACGACGACCAGCTCGTGATGATGAGCGAGAGTGGCCAGATCGTCCGCACGCGAGTCGACGAAATTTCGACGGTCGGCCGGAACACGATGGGCGTGATCGTCATGGACGTCGAGGCTGGCGATGCGGTCTCGAGCGTCGACGTTATCCCTGCGGCGTCGATGGCTGACGCTGACAGTGACGGCGAGACTGGGGACACAGACGACAGCGACGAGTAGTCACTGCCACGCAGTGACTACCTGCGCGTCGTTCAGATACGTATAGCTAGACTGCGTTTCTCGAGGGGCATTCGAATACGACCGATTCAGAAAGAGTTAGAGAGACGAATCTAAACTTCGGTAAGTCCGAGTCGAATCTCTCCGACGCGATCAGTGGTCTGGGGTTTCGCCTGGACCGGGGGCGATCATATCCTCAATTCGAAGGATGAGGATGTTGTTTGTGTCATCCTTGCCATCGAGTCGTCCCTCGATGACGAGTTTCGACAGTGGCGTTGGGCCAACGACGACGGCGTCGTCTTCGGAGATACCGTCGATTGTGCCCTGAATGTGAATCTCTGCGCGACAGAGTTCGGGGTGATGGACGCTCGAGAGGTCGATCTCTTCGACGATGACGTCGTCGACGGATTCGCCTTCGTGCTCGAGTGGGACGGATGCTGGGTCGTCCATCTGCTGGATCTCGAGGGCTTCGTAGGCGGCGGCGGTTGGTTTGTAGCCACCTTTGGGGCCGGGGACACCCTCGACGAGTTGGAGGGCTTTCAGACTCTGCATCTGGTTGCGGATCGTCCCGGGGTTTCGGTCGACCTGTTCTGCGATATCCTCCCCTTTGATCGCGTCCTCGGACTCCTTGTGTAGATTTGTGAGTGCGCGGAGGATTTTCTTCTGACTCGGCGTCAGTTCAATTGATGACATGGTGAATTATTCGTATTTGATTTCCTTAAACCCGACGGGTGAAGCCGAGTTACGGTTCGGATTGTGATATCGGAAGCGGGAATAGTAAGGTGTTTCTTTTCGTTCTGATTGGGTGAGAACCACATGCAGTCGGCTGGTTACGCTGGGAACAGCCAGCCCTCGAGAATAATCTCAGTGAGAACATCCTCGAGGATGAACATGAGGGCAAAGCCGACGGCGAACGTGGCAGCGTTGATCCGTGTGAGGACGGCTTCAGCATCGAAGCGGATGAGGTCGGCGACTTCGATGAGCACCTGCAAGATGGCTCCGATTGCGATGGCGAAAAACAGGGCTGCAAGGAGATTCGACTGTGCGAAACTGCCGATCCAGCCACCGAGGATGACCGGGCCGCCAGCGATAGCGCCCATCGCGGCGAAATGTCGAAGCGGCGGGGTCTCATGGTCGCGAGCGACTGCAGCGACGACTGTTGGCCCTTCCATCACGTTGTGCATGATAAACGCGAGCATCAAGAGCAAGACCTGTACTGGCTCATCGAGGACGAAGT
The DNA here is from genome assembly GCF_011043775.1 of Natronolimnobius sp. AArcel1. Lineage (NCBI taxonomy): Archaea > Methanobacteriati > Methanobacteriota > Halobacteria > Halobacteriales > Natrialbaceae > Natronolimnobius > Natronolimnobius sp. AArcel1. The sequence continues at coordinate 446,122 of NZ_JAAKXY010000003.1, forward strand.
AGGTCCCAATCCCCAGGCCTTCACCGATACTGTGTAGGCCGAGCGCGAGGGCAACGAGATACGCGACCTCGAGGCCGCTCTTTTCAGTTGCGGCCATCGTTCGCTGTCGCCACCTGCTCGCGCCGTACATAACCGCGAACGTTGCACCGATGCCGACAACGACGAGACCGAGTGCGGCCGTCGTGTGCTGTGAATCGACGGCGTGCTCGAGGGCGTCTTCGGTCATTTCGAAGGCAATGAACGCGAGGACACCGCCCGCAAGCGCCATGAACGCGTGCAAGTACCGTGCATCGAGATCGCGGATGAACGGGAACCAGAGCATGCCGATGGCGACGGGGATGATGCCCGCAATTGCGCCGATAACCGTAAGCATCAACAGGATCTCCGCGGTGCTCGCATCGCCGGCTGCTAACGCGTCAAACGGTGTTACATAATACAGAAGCGTAAAAACGACTGCAAGGATAGCCACCGGACCGAGCGCCAACAGCCATCGTGGTATCCGGTCTAGCCACTGATCAGCCATCGACGCGGACACCTCGAGTGATAATTCCTCGAGTACTCATTGCGAGTAGTTTAGACGGTGCTAAACATATACCTTTTCAACCGATTTTCGGTTAGATTGAGTCTAAACGTTACGTTCTGTCGAAAGAGAACACAACTGTCGAATCCCGAAAGTTAGTGCTCGAGTTCGTTGGCTCGGGAGACGCGAACGTGGTGGGCGACGTCCTCGGGGAGCGACACGGATTCGTCGTGGTCGAGTGCTCGTGCTGTTAGCATCCCAAATGGGGCCACTTCGACAATCTCGAGTGTGACGCCCGGTTCGACGCCGTGGTCAGCGAGATACGAGAGGACATCCGCATCGTGGTCGGCGACTTCCTCGACGACGACCGTCTCGCCGGCGGTAAATTCCATCAGTGACGCACCCTCTGTTCGCTCAGGTGGCTCGAGATCAGCGCTCGGAATCGGCGCGCCGTGTGGATCGACCTCGGTCTGATCGAGCGCATCGGCCACGCGAGCCTCGAAGTTCTCGCTAATGTGGTGTTCGAGTCGATCGGCTTCGTCGTGGACCTCCGACCAGTCGTAATCTAAGTGTTCAGTAAGATAGGCCTCAAGCAGGCGGTGGTGACGAACAACCTCGAGGGCAACGGTTTCGCCCTCGTCAGTGAGCGTGACGCCGCGATACTTTTCGCGGTCGACGAGGCCACGCTCCTCGAGTTTGTCGAGCATGCTGGTCACGGTGGGCGACGTGACATCCAGTTCCTCGGCGATTTCGGAGGTTTTGATGCGGTCGTCTGTGGACCGCTGGAGCTGATAGATGATTTTGAGGTAATCCTCCATCACGTCGCTCAGCATCATAGCCGATGTTTAGCCCTGTCTAACCCTAAATCTGTCGTCTATCACAGCAAACGGTCGTAGCGGTGAGGGGACCACCACGACCAAAGCGGCCGGCCCCATAGTCTATGGTATGACTGATCGTCTCCGAATTATTGGCGCACCAATGGACTATGGGGCAAACCGGCGTGGCGTCGACATGGGGCCATCCGCGATCCGATACGCGGGCCTCAGTGACGAACTCGAGGAAGCGGGTGTCGTCCCGGTCGATAGTGGCGATATCCAGCTTTCTCGAGCCGAAGAACTCGATCCCGACGACGATACGGCAGGCGTCACGAACGCAAAGTTCCTGCCGGCAATCGAAGATGCCAGTACGCGTCTCGCTGACCGCGTTGCACAGACACTCGCCGACGGCGAGTTTCCGCTCGTACTGGGTGGCGACCACTCGATTGCCATCGGGTCGATGACTGGCTCAGCACAGACCGCCGACCTCGGGGCGATCTGGTTCGATGCTCACGCAGACCTCAATACGCCTGCGACCTCACCGAGCGGAAACGTCCATGGAATGCCACTCGGCGCTGTTCTCGGACGCGGCGTCTTCGGCGACCTCGAGTGGGCACACGCACCCCGCATCCGTGAGGAGTCCATCGCCTACGTTGGCCTCCGAAGTATTGACGAGCGCGAGCGCGAACTGGTCCGTGACAGCGAGATGACTGCCTTCACGATGTCTGATATCGACGAACGCGGGATCACCGCTGTCGTCGAAGACGCCCTCGAGGTTGCGACTGAGAAGACTGATGGCATTCATGTCAGCCTCGACCTCGACTGGATCGATCCCAAGGAAGCCCCCGGCGTTGGCACACCCGTCCGCGGCGGCGTCACCTACCGGGAAGCCCACAGCGCACTCGAGACTGTCTCGAAACGTCACGACCGAGACGGCGTGGTACGATCGATGGATGTCGTCGAGGTAAACCCCATTCTCGACGAAGCGAACGAAACGGCGACGGTGGCTGCCGAACTGACCGCAAGTGCATTTGGAAAGCGGATTCTGTAGTGTGAGCGAGGCCCAGTACGCGGTTCGCGGGGTCACCCTATTCATCGGAAGGCGTACAAACTACGTGCCTTGTGCTAACATGGACCGTTCGTGACCGGTTCCAACACCTTTGTATCGGAGGGTTTCGGACTATACAGTATGACTGAGAACGTCGTCGTACTCGGTGCCGGATACGCTGGTGCTGGTGCGATATCGAAACTGCAGTCGGAACTCGACGACAACGCCCGACTCACGTGGATCGCCGACGTTGATTATCACCTTGTTCTTCACGAATCCCACCGCGCGATTCGTGATCCCGACGTTCGCTCGGACATTACGTTCCCCGTCAGCGACATCGCTGACCCCTCGACACGGTTCATCCAGGACGACGTCGTCGGAGTCGATGTCGATGAACAGGTCGTCGAACTCGCAGACAGCGACAGTGTCGACTACGACTACGTCCTCGTTGCACTCGGCACCCAGACCGCCTACTACGGCATCCCCGGCCTCGAGGACCACTCCCTGACGCTCAAGAGCCTCGACGACGCCCTCGAGATTCACGAAGCCATCGCAGACGCCAGCCAAGCGGCGACCCGCGGCGAACCCGCACAGGTCGTCATCGGTGGCGCTGGCCTCTCCGGTATTCAGACCGCCGGCGAAATCGCGGAGTTCCGCGACGAACACCGCGCCCCAATCGACATTCACCTCGTCGAAGCACTCGAGGAGATCTTCCCCGGCAACGACCCCGAGATCCAGCAGGCCCTTCGCGACCTGCTCGAGGACGCCGGCGTCCAGATCCACACGGACGACCCAATCACCGAAGCAAACGAAGACGCAATCGAGTTCGACGAAGGTGAGCCACTCGAGCACGACGTGCTCGTCTGGACCGGCGGCATTACCGGCCGCGAGGCAATGGACGACGTCGACCTCGAGAACGAACACAACCGCGTCACGACGGAAGCGAACTTCCAGACGTCGAACGAACGCGTTTTTGCAGTGGGTGACTCCGCAATCGTCGATCAGGGTGACCAGCCAGCCCCGCCAACCGCACAGGCTGCCTGGCAAGCCGCAGACGTCGCCGGTGAGAACATCGCCCGTGCAATCGAGAACCGTCCGCTCAAGACCTGGGAATACGAGGACAAAGGGACCGTCGTCTCCGTCGGTGACAAAGCCGTTGCCCACCAAGTCAAGCCGGCTCTCGGCATGTCTCTGCCCGTCGATACCTTCGGCGGCTTTGCCGCACAGAATCTCAAAAAGATGATCGCCGCTAAGTGGATCGCCAGCATCACTTCGGTGAACACGGCCCGCAAGTCCTGGTCGTCGCTGTAATCTAAGCGACCGACTGCACTTTCTCTCTGCTCTCCCGGCTACTCCTCGTCAGCGTCGACTGTGTCGTCAGGAACCCCACGATTGCTCGAGTCGCTCCTCATCGGCTCAGCCGGCACACCCGCAACTGTCGCCCCCGGTTCGACGTCGGTCGTCACCAGCGAGTTCGCCGCAACGCTTGCATCCGCCCCGATCTCGACGCCCGGAAGGATGATCGCGCCCGCTCCGATCATCGCTCGCTCGCCAATCACGACTTCGCCCGTGCGGTACTCGTCCTGCAGAAACTCGTGACAGAGAATGGTCGCATCGTAGCCGACGATTGCGTGGTCCTCGAGCGTGATTAGTTCCGGCCAGAACACATCCGGGGTCGCCTCGAGTCCCCACGAGACGCCTGTCCCAACCGTCACGCCGATTCGTCGGAGGAACCAGCGTCTGGCCTGCAAGCTCGGTGAAATTCGGGCGAGCCAGACGAAGATGTAGTTGATCGCAATCCGAAGCGGGTGTTTTGCGTCCGTCCAGAACGCAAGCGAGTTACGAGCACCCGGTGTCCCGTGGCGCGTAATCCGGTCGTGGCGGGCGCGAGAGCTGTCGTCAGTCACACCCACCAATTCGACCGATTAGTACAAGAAACCGACCGGTCCCACGCAGGTATCGCCGTCGACAATTGACTCGAGAACACCCCCTCCAGACAGTGCTCAGATGACTGCATCACTCTCGGTACGCCCCTCGAGCGGACCAACACGGTCACGGAACGCTTCACCCGAGAGACCACACCGGTACGCTGGTTTGTACATCATGTTCTTGCTACCCTCACGAACGTCCCACGTCTCGCTAATCTCGTCGCGCAGATAGTACTGTGCTCGTTCGTTTCCCGACTTGACGTAGTACTCACTCAGCCTGATCGGATGCCGGTCGAAAAGTCCACCCGGCTCGCGCCCATCGATCATGACGACCGGCTTCTCGAGGTAGGGTCGTCCCGCTCGAGCGCGCTTCGTATGTGCGTTTTCAGGATGGGCTTCAAAGATCGACTCGCACTCGTCAAGAGGCTGGTCAGGGGTGACCACGTCGACGCGACCAACAGTGAAATAGCCAATCAGATACCGGTGAGCACGGTCACCGTCCGGTCGGCGTAATCCGGCATAAAAGCCGACGACGTCACCGGCCTCGAGCGCTCGAAGCCGAGAAACGTAGCCACTGGTGCGGTGCTCGCCATATGTGAGCGCCTCGAAATTCGGATCCCGGTGAAGCGGCCACGTCTCGAGGTCGTCGCCGGTCACGGACTCTTGCTCGCCACGGACTGGCTGTGGTTCGATTCGATTTGTCAGATCCGCTGCCGTCCCGTCGCTCGCACTCAGTGTCCATGTCCCAAGCGTTTCGGACTCGTTCGTCTCGTGGGTTTTCTCAGGGATCGGAATGTACTCGAAACGCCCATTATCGTACAGCGGCCCGAGCGTGCCGAGGTTCGTACTATCTGCACCGACACCCGCGAGGACGACCGTCATAGAGAGCGGATTTCGGTGGTGGTAGCATAATACCCGTGATCTGTGTGCGCCAGCCTCGAGTCATGCAATGGGTGACTTTCTCGAACAGTGGAGGTGAGAGTGACGGGAGGGATATAATTCGGGCACAAGGAGACTCCGATCACAGGCGACCGTTTTAATGAAGTAACCGTATCCGTCGTTTTTCGCGACTACCATGACCAATCATGGTCAGCACCAGCAGTAAACGTATTCGTGGTTATTGTCACTCTGAGGACCACAACAATTTCATGAGTTCATTTTGACTCCGTTTCATTGATGACTGGTTGTGACGAGCAGACACGTTTTCTTGCTACCTGCATCGCATGTGGAACTGTGTACGCGGCTCTCGAGCATCCCGATGGGACTATTGTCCCAATTGGAACGCCAGATGGATGTCGATGCGGTGGAACGGAGTTTTCTAAAATATCCAGGTCTGTTGAGATTGACCCCTCGTCTGACGATGATACGGCAGGGACAAACTGAGCAGTACTGTCTACCGAGCCCGCCATCGGTTTCACCCCTTGGTTCCCGTTCACCGTCTCTGAATCCGGAATCTCGAGACCGTTCCCAGCTGCGGAGTCTCGAGAATGCCGTACTTTTCGACGAGCGTCGACAGATAGCGCCGTCGCGTTCGGGCGGGTTTCGGCTTGCTGGCGCGCTCTTCGTACGTCGCGTGCAGTTCGGTCACGCCAATCGCGCCCTCGACAATATTGTACAGCAATCGCTTGTGCGCCTGCAATGCTCGATGTGATTTTGCTGCAGCTCACGGCTGGCTTCGGTCGTGAACCGTATTGATGTCCTCAAGTTCGATCTGTGAGCGCTCGGTGGGTGGCCTTCTCGAGCAGTTTGATTGCCTCTTGAGCACCGCCGCGATTGACTGATCTACCCGTCGCAGTGCTCGAGATTCTGTGGAAGATACGTCGTCTCGAGGGCTCGAGCACTGGTTATCATATTCTGAAAGAAATTTGATGAAAAGAAACTACCTTAGCCTTCGTACTCGAAGGTGGTAATGATTTGATCTTGTCCGTTATGCGTCGCGACAAAATTCAGGTCTTCACCAGCACAACCTTCATCGCTCGGATCATCGTCAAACTGATCAATATCTCCAGGACCATCGTCATTAGCTATTGTTGCCGAAGAGCCAACATCAAAATCCGAAGATAAGGACTCATATATCGAGCCGTCAACAAGTGAGAAGGTATCTTGCTCACAGCCTCGCACCTCAATATCATCTACACGATCTGCGTTTTGGACGGTAATATCAAGGTCTCCCTCGTCCTCGGAGATATCAATATTCGCTTGAGGTGGTTCACTTTGTTGTCCAATGTCCAGCACAAACGCTGCAATCACAGCCGCGAGAATGACTGTTATCGCAACCATCAGAATCACGCCGATTACTGGCGAAACAGCACGTTTGTCCTCCGTATTTGTATTCATTTATTAGATCTCCGTGTCAAGAATAATTTCACTATTTCCATTATATTCGGCAACGACAACGAGGCGGTTATCATCAGAACAAGAGCCGATATCCTCAGACTCTCCAACTTCCGGCTCTGAAATATCACTGAAGTCACATTCTGAGGCACCTCCCTCCACGATATCATCAACTCTGTCTGCATTACTGACAGTTATTGTAGCATCGTCGCCCGCACCATCAACATCAACGGCTGCCTGTGCAGGTTCACTTTGCTGTCCAAGATCCAGCACGAACGCTGCGATCACAGCCGCGAGAATGACGGTTATCGCAACCATCAGGATGACTCCAATAACTGGCGATACTGCCCGTTCCTCATCGTTTCCGATGAGTTTCTTACCGTATTTTTCGATATCCATTGTATGCACGCACCCCTGAACGGCCGGAAGAGTTATTCTTCGAGATCTGATACCCGTGAAGTGACGCCAGTGGGGGATTGGAACCGCAGCCCCTGTGCGTCTTTCTTCCTTTCCGTTCCCTTTGGTGCTGATACTTACCAGATAACCGGGAATACTTATAGATAAGGGATCGTGTCTGTCTCACTATCTGAAAAGGGTTTCACCAATGATAATCAGGGACGGACAGAACACCTACAGCACCCGCTTGAAGCAACGCCGTCTTGCGATTCCTTATTTTGCCATGTTTGGAGAAATTGTTATTAACTCTCGAAAAAACAATCTGATATAAACGACCGGACCGGACTCGTTGATCGGCGCGCGTTAGCGCGCACCTACGACGGTGGGGCATACGAGGACGGCTGGGCCGCCGTGCTCGACTACCAGGCGGTGATGCGCTACGCCAGCGAACACCCAAACAAAGGCTCCTACGCCGTCTCGAGCGCGCTGGAAATTCCCCGTGGCCGAATCCGACCGTGGATCGACAGCGAGAGCAAACCGGATGCCGTTCGGGCACTCGAGACTGCAGCAAACTACGGCTGGCTCGAGGCCACCTACGGCGATCGGGAATTTGTGGCGCTGAATACGCTCGTCGCGAACATCTTCTCTGGCGGAGCAATTGCAACTGAGAACTACCGCCCATCATTCGCGCTGAACTTCAACGGCGAAGACTCGCATGTGGTTGACGCCCTAGACGCAACCGGTATCGAATACAAATTCACTCATCGTGATGACGACGATCGCGCAACTGAAGTCCGTCCTTCCGAAGACGGTCCTGTTCTCGGCCGAGTGCTCGCCGTCCTGGGCGCTCCCGTCGGGCCAAAAGCCGATATCGATTCGATTTCTCTGCCATGGTATCTTGAGGATGCACCGTCCGAAACCCGCAAGATGTTCGTGCTTGCGTATGTCACAAATCGAACCCTCCATCAACAGAACAAGCGAACCGTTACCATCCAAGAACAGCGGCCACAGTCCTATCGTGACGAGTTAGCAGCACTTATTGAAGATGTCGCCGGTGAGCAGGTAACATCAGGGAAGCAATCAGTGACGATCTCGGTCGACGCCACACGGTCGCTCGGGATTTGACCCCGCGGGTGACGGCACTCAGGTCACGAATCAATGTCTTCGACGAGTTCGAGTTGCCACTCGCCAGTGTCGGTATGTCGGACGTGGACGTGATGCTCGTCTCGCAGTTCACCGTTCTCATCAAGCAATCCCTCGAGCCGCAGATCATCTTTTGGCAACGTAACCCCGAGTGAGTGCTGGTCCAACTGTCGTAATTTGTTCAGTGCCATAGAGGGCGGGCAACTTACCTTGGTATAAAGGTTGGTGACTATCGGTTTTACCAAGGTATCACCAAGGCCCCACCAAGGTTTTGCGGACCCTTTTTACCCGACGTGTTACAGCCCGTGTCGTTGCACAATGGCAGCAATTAGATCGATTGCGTTTGGCAGCGGTACAGACAACAACGAAGTGGACCTGATCGACATCGGCGCGCTGATCATCCTGCCGATCATGGCCTCGATGATCTTCCAGGTCTTCACCTGGCAGGTCAACGTTTTCGGGAGCTACGACTTCACGGATGCGATTTGGACGGTTGCAAACGCGGACATTTCCGTTGCGCTGATCGTCACGATCTTCTCCGTTATCTGGGTGCTCGCGACCAATGTCGCGAACCTGCAGACGGACCACAGTTCGTACGAAATCGCCGTAATCGCGGTCGCTATCGCCCTGCCGCTGGGTGTCGTCTTCGTCCCGGCCATTGAGGCGCTGGTGATGTGGCACGACCTCATGCAGGTCGCCGCGCTGATCTACGTCTCCGGCGCAACTGTCGCCGTCTCTTACCTCGGGTGATTGCAATGAGTACACCCACTACAGAACCGCGAATCGTGCTCGAGAACTTCGAGGACAGTCCGTTGGCGAACCGAATCGTAAGTACGCTCGAGCGGGCGGGCATCCGCAGTGAGGTGATCCATGTCGAGTAGCCCACGCCCACATCCCACCGCCCACGATCGTGACGAGCAGGGCGACCGCGACGACGCGGGTGAGTCGACATCTGCCTGCTCGAGGCGGGGCTACCTGCAGCGGGTTGGAACGACGGCTGCGGCTGCCGGCGTTATCGGCGCGGGTGGCTCGAAGGCCGCTCCGCAGTTTAGTCCGGTGGGGCGTGCGGAGGCTGCGCTCCCTGCTGTTGCCCTTGCTGGAGGTGTTTTAGTTGGGTCTCAGGCCCTCGTTGGTCGGTATAGCGACGACGAGGAAAGAGGAACAGATGAGTATGATACACTTGAGAAATTAGCCCTGTGGGCCGACGCGATTCGGAATTATCTCAGTCACTGGGGTCGGATTCGAACGTCACAGACCTTTATCCGTGATTTTGCGGAGTTCGGTACACAGAACGTCTATGACGAGGGAATTGTTGCATCTCTTGACCATGCAGACGATGAGGACAACCTTGAGGACGCGAAAGATGCTGCTGGAGAGCGGGCTGGTGAAATCCTCGTCAATATGCAGAAAAACGTTATTGACGATTTCCATCACCACAGCCGCCAGTTCGTCAATCTGATGCAGGATTTCGACACGCTCGGAGATGTCGATATTGAAGAGGATGATGATTTCCTTCTTCTTGATGACGATGATACGAATGTCGAAGTGGCTGGAACTGCAATGGTGGAGTATGAGTTGATCGACGGATCAACTTACGAGGTTGAGGCTGATGTCTTCGACTCGTTAAGTCCGGAAGCTCAGGTCGTGTCCACGTCCCTATCAGACTATACTGCTCTCGATGTGGTTGCACTTGAGGACACACCTTCAGATGATGAGGGAGACTCTGTGTATGCCACTGGTCGATTCATTGATAATGATCATGAGGACGACCGGGACGAACTTCTTGGTCTTCGTCTTGGAGATTGGCCTGAAGATGAGTACGACGACCTTGATGAGGAATCCCAAGAAGGGATCGATCCGCCAGAGGATGCAGAAGAGAATCCGATGCTTTTCTGCCCGCAGTTGTTCGTTGATGCGATGCACGAGATTCTTGAGACCTATTCTGACGCGATTTCCAATGTCGAGCAGTTCGTTGAAGACAACTGGGAAGACATCGTTGACGATGAGACGGACCCATCGGAATACCTGACGGCAAGTCAGCTATCTTTGATGGCGTCCGATCAAGACACGTTCCCGTATGCTGGCGGCCAGTTGGCTGCTCTCGGTCTCCCTCGCTCGAAGCAGACAGTGAAGCTTCGGTTCCCCGAATCAGAGGACGATGACGGCGAACCCGCAGAATCGTGGGGCAACCTCTTTGCCAGTGAAATGCCTGCAAGCGGCTTCCAACCGGGCAATGAGTACAACCCGGACGACCTTGAGCCAACACTGTACTACTCGTTCCATGTCGTCGATGACGACGGGCAGCAATCAAGCACACTCGGCACGCTTGAGGAGCCGTTCGAGGTGCTCGAGGCGCAAGAGATCGACGAAGACGGGAATGCAGTTGATGTTGATGAAGTGGACTTCTCAGACATCGAAACAACCGAAAGCCCAACCGACTACGGCGCACTGCTCGAGGCGTTAGACGAGTGGAGCGAAGTTGAACGCGAAATAGCCGACCAACAACACGAGATCGTTGTCGACCTCGAGGGCAACAGCGGCGGCGGTGGCGGCAGCTTCCTTCCTGACTTCGAAGTCCGCGAATTCGAGTGGCACGATGATACAGAGACGCTGATTGTGCGTGGTTGCTACTTCAGCCAAATGGCCGACTCGAAGCTCATCACGATCAAAGCCATGCTCGAGGATATCCACGGCGACCTTGTCGAGGACTTCCTCGCAGCCAACCGACTCCGCGGCCGCATTTCGAAAATGGGGCTGCAGATTCAGAAAGACGTCGTCAATGAAGAAGCCGAAGCCGACGAACGCGGTATGATGAACCCCAAGACCGCCGTCAAAACCCGATTTGACGATGCTCGAGCAGATGCGGAAGAGAACGCGACGGACGGAATTCGGGATGTGAACGAATACGTCGAGGACTATGCCGACGAGCACGGCATCGATACCGTCAGTGGTCCGCCACAGACGCGCGCACAGGCCGCAGAACAAGCCGCAACCGATGGAGGGACTGAGGCATGAACTACACGCTACGTGAACTCTATACCGTCTGTGACGACGAACGACAGCGACTCGAGGACCGTATCCGCGAGCGCGAGCACGCGAACACACTCACGGCCGCACAGCGACTGGAACTCGAGAAACTACACGAGTCACACCGTGAAGTCGAACACCAACGAAACAGCTACCTCGCAACCCTCGTGGCGCTTCGAGCGCGTGGTACGCGATGAGCACCAGGCGCGAGTACCGCAAGAACGGCAAGCGGTTGATGACCGACGGCGGCACGAACGAACAGGAAGCGTACGCAGTCGGCGGCTTTCGCGAGTGGCAAGACGGCAACCTCGAGCGCGACCCCGACGAGGTGCTACCGCACTCTGGATTCGTGCGTGACGAGCAGGTCGACCGCCAGCTCACCATGCGCGCAATCCATCACGACGTGGACCGTTGGGACGGCAAGGCTTCGAAAGATTACCTGGCGGTCGGCAAGAACCGCAAAATCCTGAAAGCCGAAGGCAGTGAAACCGCTCGAAACGCTCTCGAGAACGGCGATTCGATGACGCTGAAACACTATATTGGCGACCCATCACAGGAGGCCGACCTCGCTGGGATCAAAGCAGTCACCCGGCTGCAGGAGATCGTCGCCGGACCCGCACCGGTGATCGTCCTCTTGGGCGAGATGGGCGCGGGCAAGACCGACTTTGCTGGGCTGTTGGGCCAACTGCGTGATCGGTGGGTCGACGGTGATCTACTCGTCGGCAGCAATATTCGAACGCTCGAGCGAATCAATCGCTGGGTGCGAGACGACGGCAGCGACGAGGACGGCTGGATACCGAACTATCCGCTCCTCGAGGAGTGGGTTCAGCAAGATGGCGACCCCGTGCACAACTCCCAGCAGCCGAAGCTGTTCATCGGCGACGAATTCTCGAGCAACGCCTCTGGCACCGGCGAAGACGGCCACAAGGTCAGAGAAAAGATGGGGCCACTTGTCTACAAAATCCGAAAGTACGGCGGTGCACTCATCTACATCGCACACGGCGAGTCGTCGATTCACCCGATGCTCTGGCGTGTCGGAACGATCATCAAAAAGAAGTCGCAGAAACGCGCCATCGTTGCAGACCGCGTTTCCGGTGGGACACTCCAGGGCATCGATCCCCGACCGCTCGAGGGCATCCCGCCGACGGACTGGAACTTCAACACCAAGGACGAAGCCGATTGGAGCTGGGAAGCGCCAAGCAGCGGCGACAAAGAAGACGACGCAATCGCCGAAACGGACATCAAGAAGGTCGCTGCGTGGACAATGCAGGAGTGTCGTCGCCAAGGAATGTCGCCACGCGAAACCGCCGAATTCGTCCCCTACAGCCACACTACCGTCGGAAATTGGTGGGAAGACATCGACAACGGCGGCGAGAAGGCAAATTGGGTTTCCACTGTTGAGCAGGTGATCGCATGACGGCGTCGGGGTGTAACGCTGTAAAGCGCAACCAACCCCCCTTTAGATATGGGCTGCGTGGCCCGCCAGGGCCGCGCAGGCTCGGCCCATCGCTTCGCTCGTCTCACAGCCAGCGGAGGTTTATATATAACGGCGCGCGAGGCGCGTACGCACTCGAGGTGGGCGAGCGTGCTTGCTGACCAACTCCGCTATCTCTCGGGAGTCGGTCGCTTTGGTCTCGTTAGGGTGGCCTACGAACTTCGCCGCGATTACGAGCGTGGTGTCTTCTCGAGGCAGACGCTCGCAATGGTCGGTTGCTTTCTCGCCGGTGGCCCGATCTTGCTCCATACCGGCGCGGTTGAACTCGCGGTCGTGTCGGTCGGACTCGCAGCCTGGATGACCTACACAGTCGCTCGAGCAGATTGGCGCTGGCGAGCCACCAACCCAGACCTATGAATCGGAGCAAGCGAGCGAATCACTTCGGCACGACCTGCGAGAAGCGCATGGCCCGGAAACGCCGGTTCGAACTCGCGCGCTGCAGCTGGCACGATGCAACGTTCCAGAACGGTACACCCGTCGAGATTAAGAGCACCATGCTCGAGCACAGTAACGGCCAGCCGGGGAATTTCAAGGTCAATCGGGCCTATCACGACAAACTACGACGGAACGACGGCTGGTACTGTTTCGTCGTCTACCGGCCACATGGCCGCTCGGGGTTGACTGTGGTCAAAGACAAAATGGTTCGAGCGTGCGATCTCCCACTGCTCCGGTGGCACGGGGGCGGCGATCACCGCGATACCGAACAGGCGAAAATTGCAATTTCAGAGATCTTCTGAGGGTCAGTCTCTTAGATGAGATCTTGCGGACGTTCTGCACCGTGATCTCTTAGTTCGCCGTCAAACGAAACAAGCGTTGCATCGACGGCGTCGGAAGCGGCTAACACGATCGCATCCATCGGATAGAGTAACGTCTCGTCTTGAAGTTGATTTGCATTCACCATGTCCGACGCATCGGGAAACGTTACGGTTGTTCTGGAACTAACTCGCTGTTCGATTTGCTCAACGCGCTCGCGTTCGAACTTCTTCTTTTTTGTGAGCACCGTGCGCAGTTCCATGAGATTTAGTACCGAGGTATAAGTCTCGTCGAAGTCATTGAGAACACGAACTGCAGCTTCGGAGCGCTCTGTATCCTTCGTAACGGCTGCGACGATAACGTTTGTATCCAGAAAGAGTTTCATAGGCGCTCGCGAACATCGCGAACCGCTTCAACGGAATCAACCTCTTCGTCGACAGCCAGCTCTCGAAGCGCATCACCGAGCGGAATGTCTTCGTCATCCTCAGGGTCGCCAGCCATGAATTCAGCGAAGTCGTCTGTTGTGAGGCTCATGTGCAACGATAACCGGCCCGATTGCAAAAGCCTACTGGTGATTCGAATCGCTGTTTCGATCTACTCCCGATCGACTGTCACCGTCTGCTCGACCTCGACGTTCGTCACTCGGGTGCTCAGTGTCTCGGCGATCTCCTGGCGTTGCTCGTGCGTGAGGTCGTCGCGCTCGAGGGGCCACCGATCACAGGCAGCCGACTCGACGTAGTGACCGCGTTCGCGGTTCTCGGCGACCGTCATCGGCCCTGTTCACCCCCTTCTCTTCGCGTGGAATTCTCAGACTGTGAGTGAGGTTGATCAGTATCCGTACCGAGTGAGCGGTAGTTTAGCGCCCACTGAAGCTGGAAGCAAAGCGCAGCGAGATCGGCGAGTTCGTCACCGACTCGCTCGGGATCGCCATCCTCATCACGAGCTTCGAGGTGAGCTTGTTCCAGTTCGCCCATCTCCTCTTGCATTGCCAGCAGCAACGTCGGAACGTCTTGCAGCCCCCATTTCTCGACGTTATTCGATGCCTTTTCCCACCACTCGACGTGTTCAGCACCGTCACTCGGCATCGTCCACCTCCACGGGGTCGGCCTTCCGACAGCACGCCTTACAGTCGCCGCCGTCAGTCCACGTGTCGCCCTCTTCGACCGGACTCTTCGTGTTCAGATCTGCATGGTGGTACTTCCCGCAGAGCGACCGGCCAGTGTCTTCACGGTAGATATGGTACAGTTCGCTTCTGACTGTGAGTGGCGCGCCGGCCCAGAACAGCCCGTGATCAATATTATCTCCAGAGTGACCACCGTCGGTTCGAATCTCGCGATCGTCGAGCGAACGGCGAACGTCGACGTCACTCGCTTGATGGGCTGGATGGGCGATGGGCGTCCGACTCGAGACGTGATACAGGTGACTGGCCCGGACGAACTCAGACATCGGGCTCACCTCCTTGGTGGCCGTTCGCTGTCTCTGGGTCCGGAATATCGAGGTCTTTCCAGCTGCAGAGCCTCGAGTCAGTCGCCGGTACGAGTCACACGATGGGCATCGATGGGCGCGGTTCTGATTATCGCCGTAAACACGGCCGAAGCGGTCCGAAACGTGCCGTTCGCAGTGGAGACACGTCGATCCGCTCGCGGTCGACGGCCAGGGAGCGACCGTCACGCCGACCACCCCCGGCCATACTGTTGGCTAAGTAGAAATATCTCGAAAGCGAGAATTGGATTTTCAAGCGTCTCAGGGGGTTGAGAACCCCACGGATGAACACTTGGATAATTTCGAGTGGGACCGCCGAGAATTGAACTCGGGTCCTACGGACCCCATCCGCAGAGGATACCACTACCCCACGGTCCCGCATTATATCCGATGGCCGTCTGGTGTTTAAGCGTGTCGCTTCGTTGCCGTTCATACACGTTCTCGCCGCCCAATCACCTTCGAGCGACTCGAGGCTACACCAGCACGCGCTCGAGTGACACCGCGACCCCCTCCGAGGCCTCGCCGTCACGGTCCCCGACGAACTCGCCAAGGCAGATCGCGGCCTCGTTCGGCGTATAGCACGCAACCAAGTCGCCGTACTCGAGGTGGTCACTGACCTCGAGTACGCCCGGTTCGTACACCGGCGCACCGTTGGCGACCTCTTGGGCTGCGTTTTCGGCGATCAGGATTCGCGGAAGATCCTCGAGAATCCGTTCGGCGGGCTCGACAATGTCGAACAGTGGGTCAGGATCATCGTCCTCGAGCCAGAACGCAAGCGCGTCCAGGAATTCGTAGGGCGAGTGCAGGTCACGGTCGTCGAACGGCGTCGTCGCTGTTCGTCGCAGATGGCCCATATGCGCCCCTGTTCCAAGCGCCAATCCGAGGTCGTGACAGAGCTTTCGGACGTAGGTCCCACTCTCACAGCGAATGCGAACCAAGAGTTGTCGATCCTCGTCGTTTCGCTCGAGGAGGTCAAGGTCGTAGATTTCGCGGACGCGTAGGCGACGTGAGACCGCGCTTTTCCGGGGTGGCTTCTGATAGAGCGGGGCCTCGAACTCGTCGATAACCGACTCAGCATCAGCCGGAATCGAGCCGTGGCACTCGAGGACGGCGACGTACTCCTTCAAACCCTCGAGGAAGACCTGTGCGAGCCGGGTTGCATCCCCGAGCATGATCGGCAGGCAACCCGTGACTTTCGGATCAAGTGTTCCCGCGTGGGCAGCGCGATCAATCCGCGTGTCGACGCCGCGGTCGGCGAGGGTGTCGTCGACGGCATCGCGAAGCCAGCCGCTGAGCTGGTGTGACGAGGGACCGGGCGGTTTATCCAGGTTGACGACGCCGAAGCTGAGGAGGTCGGCGGGCGAGCGGTCGTCGGGTGGGCCACGCAGTACAGTCATCGATCAGAACTCGTACTCGAGGCCGAGATCAGCTTTTCCTTCGTCACCATCGGCGTCGTACTCTTCGACGGCGGTAACGAGCATGTCAAGGACGGCATCAGGGTCCCAGCGAGCAGTGTTCACGGAGAGGTCATAGATGGTCAGATCACGAATGTCGATCTCGTAGTACTCCTCGTAACGTTGGGCTTCGCTCGCTTCGCGCGCTTTCGTTTCTTCGGTGGCACGAACTGGGTCTTTGTCCTCGCGGTCGGCGATTCGTTCACCCCGAACCGCGGCAGGTGCATCGAGCCAAAACTTGAAATCGGCTTCGTCGCCCGCGAGCCACCCCGCGAGTCGAGACTCGAGAACGAGATCGTCTTCCTCGAGGGCTATCTCTCGGAGTCGACGATCGAGATCGCGGTCAATATCATCGTTCTCTTCGGCGAGTTTGTTGAACTCGAGGGGTGTATAGCCGCGTTCATCGGCCAGTTCGCGAAAGATGTCGCCACCGCTGACGTGGTCGAGATCAAACGCATCAGCAAGCAACGCCGCAGTCGTACTCTTCCCGCTGCCCGGCGGGCCGGAGACGGTCAGTAACATACTGGTTCTGCGACGCGGCCGGTAAAATGGGTTTTGAATCCCTCGAGGCGTCACCTGCCGGCTGTAACGAAGTCAGTCAATAGAAATGATGTCGGTTTAATTAACCGCTCAGATCAGGTTCCTGACGGCGTCATGTCGATGTTGAGCGACTTGCGCAGCAGTTGCGTAAAGCCCATCGAACAGAGGAAGTACCAGACAATCCAGCCCCACATTGGGCCGATCAGTCCTCTATGGAGTTCGACTTCGCCAGCGATTGGCATGACCATTCTCAGTTCCGATTCAGCAACGTGGCCGTCGAGGATCTTCCAGTACATCCAAAGGAACAACGGAATCGTAAAGAGCATGATCCAGACCATCGGCCGGAACTGTTCTTTGAACATCCCGAGATTGTCCGCCATGGCTTCCATCTGCTCCTCCCGAGCGCGTTCCATCTCGTTGTCGATGCGCTCGATTTCCGCCTCGCTTGCGTCTCGCTCTTCGGCCTCCTTTTTGCGTTCGCGGATATCCTTTTGCTTTTCTTGCATGGCTTTCATCCGCTGTTGGTACTTCCCCATGATCTCCGGGTTCATCAGGTTCGCCTGCAACAGCGTCGAATACAAGCCAGTGAGCAGCGCAACGGAGAGAATTACGGCGTAAAACGGCAGTGCCGCATCAAGCGGTGCAAGCACGAGATCAAGCGTGCTGCCGACTGTGTCTCGAACAGAGTCGAACCAGTAGCCGACCATCAACAGGACGGAGCCAACTGCGGCCAGTTTGTCCCACTGGGACCACTTCGACTCCTCTGGGTCGATATCGACGTCCGAACCGGGGAACTCGGCCCCCCCATCACCGTCGAGGGCCTCATCGTAGGCCTCGCGGTCAGCGATTTCGAACCCTTCGGTCCCGTCGACTAACACTCCTTTCTCAATCAGCCGACCCCACTGTCCGCTCGTCAGGTCGTCGTTGACGTCCTGCCACTGGACCTCCCCGCCGTTCTCGTCGGCCGCCTCGCGGATAGCCTCGAGGGCGTCGTCCATTTCCGAATCCTCGCGGACGAGGGCGTTGATTTTCTCGGCTGTACGCGTCATCTGGTTTGTGCTAGGGTACGTCCGGTATACAAGTGTTTATCTTCGAGCGGAACACGAACCGTCAGACTGTTCCATCGGTGTCCTAACATTTAATATCTATAACCATACACATATAACAGAATGACTGAGAGAACCGGTACAATAACCGGTGGGGATAACGACCGTGGGGTTACTCCGTTAGTGGGTGTTGTATTGCTAATTGGAATGGTTTTCGTCGGTGCAATTCTGGTTGGGATCACTGGATGGGTCGTTATGGATTCACTTAGTTCCGAAAGTGATGCAGAATCAACATATTCTACAGTAGAGGCCACGGATCACGGCATTACAACAGCCGCCTCCACTAGGGAGATGCAAACGATTCCCTGGGACGGAGCCAATTATGTCGATGATGGTGAGGTCTATATCGCGTGGTACGATGATGATATCTCATCGAACCATAACGTCAGTATCGATCCTATTGGAGCAATTGAATACGAACTAGCAGACCGAACGGTTGTGTATCAGAGCGGGGCAACCTGGGAAATTCAAGACGACGACATGCAAGTCACGTCTGGACCAAATATCGGGTATGATGATAGTACACTACAACTGTACTTTACAACGCTCTCTCAGGATGCAGTAAGTGGTAGTGAAGCTATTGTTGAACCAAGCCCAGATAGAGAACTCGCTGAAGATATTGAGGATACCAAAAATAATGCGACGCAAGATGGTTACAATAATTTGTCGCTTATTGTAGATAGCAAGTACCACGATAGTTGGCACAGCCATCTTGATTCTGCATTTGATGCTGAAGATGAAAACATCACGATTCAACGCGACGGTGCAGGTGCTCCGTTCATAGACAATTCAGAAACAGCGATCAATGTGACAATTAAAAACGCGACAGAAACAGATCCACCAGAGTTCCTCGTCGCGGAAGATTATGGACTCAGTGGTGACCAGTATGCTGAGGAAAATATATTCGTACAGTCTCCAGACGGCATGACGTTCGAAGCCGACATCGAAAACAAAGGGGATGAGCGTCAGACACAGCCAGTCGAGGTGGCAATTAAAGAAGATGGTGAAGAAATTGTCGGCCCTGAAGGTCTCGATGTCTCTATTGATGGCGGAGATAGCAAAACAGTAGGGATTGATGTAACAGAATACACAGGTACAGACCTTGATTTTGGAAACGAGTACAACTACACTATCTCGACGGATGATGACACAACGGACAACGGTTCGATCTACTACGCGAAAACCGAGGACCCGCATCTCAATGTCACAAAACCCGAAGTCAATGATGCAGACGCCAGTGACGAGAATAGTCCAGTGAGTGCAGATTCCTCGAGCGAAAATGTGTCACTGTCAGCAGACATCACCAATATTGGTGCCGAAAACATCACTGACAGTGATGTCAGGGTGGGTGTTCAAACACTGGATGACGAGGTCGAAAATGCCTACGGAACGGACCCATATGGCTTAGAGGATGCAGAACCTGTGTCTGTGGACCGAACGTATGGTGAAAACGGAACCGTTACGTGGAATGTGTCGCGCGAAGATTTGTTCGAACTAGAACACAAATTTACCGTCACCGCGGTAGAGAGTGATGAATCAGCAACTGGCTATTTCGATGTCTCGGAAGCAATTGAAGCCGGGGACACAGAACTATTCACGCCACCAAACTCGGAGGTAGATGTCTCCGTTATTGGTACAGAACTGGGCTATACACCACAACAAGTGTGTCTGGAACCAGTAGGACGATTTGGTTGTGCCGAACACGGATATCAAGTCGACTGGATTCCCGCGACGACAAGCATCTATACGCAAGCGGTTGACGAAGACGGAGACCCAATCGATGAAAACGAAGACCCTGAGCGCAGAGATGGGATGGAATGGTCCGGTGACAACCTCAATCAGTGGGATGACCGGCTTTCAACCTTCGACCACAGCTTTACGACGGAAGACGATGAGCGTGTAAGTTTGATGGTTCAGGGAACGTCATACATGGAGTGTCACGATTGGCAGGTAGGTGGTGAAGAGACAATCAATGGCGTCACCTATCAACACCGAAACTGTCCAAGTGGAAGCGAACACAATGAATTAGTTGATCTCACAGCAGATACACAAACAGAAGAGACGAACGTTCGAGTTCTAAGCGAAGAGAGTAATACAATGCCAGAACTTGATCCAGGGAATGACGTCCAGCTTCCGGCAAACGAACTCCTCGAGCGAGATGAGGTCGACATCGATGTCTCGGAGAACCCTGATGGCTCTGCTGAGCTTGACCTTGATGAAAACGAGTTCGTCTTCGTTTTCGAGGTGACCCACCATCCGCAACAGTATAATACGGGCCCAGAACTTAATGATCCAGAGATTTCTGCTGACGACTACTGGCAAGAAGCACACGAGCGAAGTGGAGACCCGAACTTCAACGATGTGCTCGTTCACGTCGAAATTGAACCCGGTGGAGAAGGGATCGATCCAGAGGACGCTGTGTTTGATCCGAGTGCCGAAAATGGCATAGCCCCGTCTGTGGGAACTGGTGAAGGAAGCGACGGCGAGCACTCATCATGGAGTGAGGACAGTGTCGAAGTCGGATCTGACGAGATCATCATTGGGTAAGTCGCTCCCTCTCAACCGCGATTGAACCTGCTAACCCATGTGAATTCGTAGTTTCTTTGATACTGGTGAGTAGCAGGTCGACCCAGTTCGTGCTAGCTGCATCGGATCGTTCAAATCGTTTATCATCAAAACGGTCCATTCAGCCCCCTATACTATTTTTAACGCCTAATTTGATTATGGAGAATAATCATCGAGTCTCGAGAAAAACGTTCAAGACTATTTGATCGAACAACCCCGTTAACAATATGATGAATTTCAACAGGCGGTATGAAGACGCCACGAAGGGACACTATCACCATAAGGGCTTCTCGAGGACAATCCACGCTCCTCGGGATGGTCCTGTTGATTGGGATGGTCGCAGTAGGCAGTCTTGGGCTATTGCTTGTTGCGACCGACGCAATGGCTGGCATAGAACAACAATCAGAAAATGACCGCACTGAACAGGCCTTCGTTGAATTGAGCCAGCAACTGACCTCAGCATCGTCAACCACAGATGTTTCTCGGTCAATAGATGTTGATGTTGGTGAGAAAGGCGCGGTTGCTATGACCAATACTGGAGAACTCCAAATAGAGGGTGGTGATGTAAATAAAACAATACCAATTGGTGCAATCGAATACACAGGTGATGATAGGAGTAAAACGGCATATCAGGCAGGAGGAATTTTCCGAGAAACAGGCAACGAAACACAGGTTGTCTCTGCACCACCGATTGAGTACGATGCAGAGTCCGAGACACTGTCGTTTCCAATTGTGAAAACACGAGACGAACACAATATCAATTCTGGAGAGTTCTCAATAGCACATTATGAGACTGACCCACTGCAAGACGCTAGCCTTGTTGAGAACGACACGGTCACTATTACCATTGAGAGTGACTATTACCGGGGTTGGGAAGCATACTTCGAGCAACAGGGAGGTGCGACGACGATTCAATCTGTCGAGCAGATAGATGACAACAGCGGGAAAATCACAGCAGAGTTTGGCTTCCAGGAGGTGTCAGATGCGTTCAAAACCGGTGCGATCTACGCAACAGATATTAGCGGAAATTACCAGATGGATGAAGAGATGACAAAAAAGAAGGCCTATCCAGAACTCGATAGCGAGGTTGAGACATACGTCAATGAAACCAGTTCTAATACAGATGTGATCGATCTGGGGACAGTAACTGACCACAAGACGCTCGACGATGGGATTTACATCGCTGATGAGATAGAAGGCTCCGGCGATCTCGAGTTTGATCTAACGCACGGAAATGCAACCCTCGTCGTTGATGGAAATCTCACTGTCGATGGTAGTTCGATCACGGTAACTGAGTATGAAGAGGGGAACGATTTGAGTATCTATCTGACCGGTGATTACGATGCTCGCAATGGTGGCGACGTTTGTGTTGCGGATGAATACTCCTGTGCAGAAAATGAAGATGGTACTGTGATTCAATTAGTCGCCACCTCAGAATCCCAAGTAGAGATTGGGCCTGGTGGAAACTCTCGATTTGAAGGCGTGATTTACGCGGGCGGGACTGAATCAGAGTGGGACAGTTGTGGCTCGCAAATTTGTATCCACTCAAATCCGAATTTGTACGGTTCGGTTGTTGCTTCTTCTGTCTATGTACAAGGTGGTGCTGGGAGTATCGACTTCGAATACGATCCCAAACTAGAGAATGCAGACCTCTCAATCTATCCAGACCCCGATGCCCTACCGCCCCAGCTCACGTATCTCAACGTCGCAGAATATCAGATAGACATTTCCGAGAACTAACGGTCGAAAAACGAATCCATACACTACAGTCGAAGACCGTTCACACGCTGTTATATTGTGTCTTCGACCGTCGCCTTCACGTCTTCCCAGACCTCATCGGGAACTTGCTCACCGTCGACACGCTCGAGCAGTCCCGCTTCCTCGTAGTGGTCGATGACTGGCTCCGTGTTCTCCTGATACACGCTGAGTCGCTCTTTGACGGTTTCTTCGGTGTCGTCTTCGCGCTGCTCGAGGCGCTCCTCGATTTCAGGATCTTCTGGTGGGTTGTACTCGACGTGGTAGATGTCGCCAGTTTCGGGGTCCAGACGGCGGCCAGTCAGGCGATGGACGAGTTCGTCTTCACTGACGTCGAGCATGAGTACGAGATCGAGATCGGTCATGTCCTCGAGTTCTTCGGCCTGCTCTTGATTGCGCGGGTAGCCGTCGAGGACGAACCCATCAGCTTGTGAGAGTGCTTCGTCGACGATGGCGTTGACGACCTCGTCAGGGACGAGTTCGCCCTGATCCATGTATTCGCCGGGCGTGTCGTACTCGGTGTCCATCTCGGAGATGTCCATCTCCTTGTTCGATCGCAATGCGTCGCCGGTCGTGATGTGATCGATGTCGAATTCCTCAGTGATCTTTGCGCTCTGGGTTCCCTTCCCTGCCCCGGGAGCACCCATAATCAGTAGTCGTGGCTGTGCCATACCCCGATGTTCGCCACCGTCGCATAAAGGCTTAAAGAAACGGGCGCAAGGATACTATATGTCCAGATTCGACGCCACCGAGCCTGCTGATCGGCAAAAACTGTACGTCGACGCCATCACAGCCCACCGCGAACGCGCCAGTGGGTACCTCACGCTCGAGGCCGATAGCGACAGTCTCCCAGAGGATAATCTCGAGGGGGGCGTCCCCTGGGTGCAGTTTGGCGATGGAACGCTCAATCTCGACTGCACGGACGATGAACTCGATGAACTCAAAGACCTCCTCAGTGAGTTTGCTGCGTTCACAATCGATGCAATCGTCCGTCCTGAGGAACTCGACGGAATCAACGTTCACATTAGCGCAACCGCCGACCACGAGCGAGTGGCTCAGTTGATCGAAGCGGTGTTCCGTCGTGTCTACGGGCTCCCCGAGGACGGCCGTGTCTGGGTTACCGAAATCTGAGGTTACTCGATCGTCAGTCCGGTATCGCCACTCCCATCACCGTCGTCACCTTCGTCCCACTCGAGTTCGAACTCGATACTCCGTTCGGCGTCGCCACCGCTACTCGAGGTTTCGCGTTCGGCTTTAATTTCGAACGTTGGGCGCGGTGGTGGCGAGACGGTGACGGAGTCGCCGCCGGCCTCGAGCGAAATTGGCTCACCAGCCTCGAGGCTGTCGGCAACGGTTCGAAGTGAGGCGGCGATGTCGCTGCGGTCCATTTCCTGTTCGAACTTGAAGAGTACTTCTTCGGGCATACGCTGTATATGGGCGTCGCGATATAGTGTCTTGCGCTTACAGTACTCTTTTTTGTCCTTCTCGCGCGCGAGCGGTAAAGATCAACTCAACTGGGTTAGTAGTGGGCCATATGACGGGCGTTCAAGTATTCGATTGGCCCACAACCGAACAAGTTCGCTCCAGGTTGCGTAATCTGTGCTTGAGTGGCTAACGCGACTCCCAGCGCACCGATAGAAAAAAGAGGGCAGACTCCTACTCAACGCCCGAGGCATAGACAGCGGGGAATCGAACTGCGGGGACGAAATTGCTGCAGGGCACTCAATGAGTTGGTCGAACACACGGCCGTTTCCAAATAGATAAGTGCCCCGGGCAACCATCGTCCGACATATAAGCGGCTTTCAATAGAGGTGAACACAATCTACAGTGAAATGATGATCCCGATGGAGGTTCGAACGCGTGTCGATGTGTTCGAGGATATCTTCCTGGTTTTCCTCGCACTCGGTGCACTTGTCGGCATCGTCGTCGTCGCGTATACGCTCTACAACGCGTATAAGTATCGCGATACTGACGACCGAGCTGCCGGTGAAAACCTACCAACCGTCGGGGAGCTACCGACAGGCGGAAAGGGCGGTAAAAAACTATTTCTCTCGTTCGGGCTGAGTGCTATCATTGTCATCTCGCTCGTCGTATGGACGTATGGCATGCTGTTGTACGTCGAAGACGGGCCAGATATAGACCCCGACGATGCAATAGAGATTGACGTCGAAGGCCAAGCGTTCACGTGGAACTACGAGTACGAAAACGGCCTCGAGCCCAACCACTTGGTGGTCCCGACTGATACACCAATCTGGCTCGAAGTAACATCTGTCGACGTCTGGCATACCTACGGGATTACTGAGTTACGGGTGAAAGCTGACTCAATCCCCGGGGAATACGATGAAACCTGGTTCATGGCTGAAGAACCCGGCGAATACGTCGCTGAGTGTTTCGAACTGTGTGGATCTGGCCACTCCGGCATGGATGGCGATGTTGAAGTCCTCGCAGAGGACGACTACGAGGACTGGCTCGACGAGCAGTTCACGCTCACGATCAACCTCGAGGATGCTGAGGAAGAGCCGTTCACCGATGGCTTCGACCTCGAGATCGCACACACGGACGACGATGAGTTCGAAGACGATCTGAGCGCCACCTACTCCGAAGAATCCGACGAGTTCGAGAACGGAACGCTCGAAATCACGGAATTCCGCCAGGGTGGCGACTACGATGTCGTCATCACGCCTGAAGACGATGACCTCGAAGCGGTCGAGGATACGATTGGCTTCACCAGCGCAACGGACGAGACCTACACGCTTGAGGACCCGGACGCTGATGAGGAAGAAGCGGATGACGATGAGGAGAATGACGAAGACGATGAGGAAACGGACGAAGAATCGGATACAGAGGAGGGTGACGACGAATGAGTGACCTTCCACCACAAACAACCATCAAGCGGTGGCTGGTAACGACCAACCACAAGGACGTCGGGATCCTGTATATCATAACAGCGCTTTTCTTCCTGCTGTTTGGGGGGGTAATGGCGCTGTTGTTCCGCGTCCACCTCTGGGAGCCAGGCGGGACCGGGCTTCTGACTGGGAACCAGTTTAATCAGGCAGTCACAGCACACGGGCTGTTGATGGTCTTTTGGTTCCTTTCACCGATCGCAACCGGCTTTGCGAACTATCTCGTGCCGCTGCAAATCGGCGCGAAAGACCTCGCGTTCCCACGACTGAACGCGCTGAGTTACTGGTTCTACCTGTTCTCGGGGATTCTCCTCGCAATTTCGTTCTTCCAGGGTGGAACGTACAGCGGTGGCTGGACACTGTATGCCCCGCTAAACGTCCCAACATACACGCCCGCGATGGAAGCAACGGCAGGTGGCACCGCAACAGTGCTTGCGTTGGTTCTGTTTGTCTTCTCGATCACCGTCGGGACGGTGAACTTCCTCGTGACAATTCACCGCTCGCGCGCTGAGGGCCTCGGCCTCTGGAACATGCCGATGTTCACGTGGTCGTGGCTACTGACGGTCTGGATGATGCTGTTTGCGTTCGCAGCACTGCTTGCTGCGTTGCTCTTGCTCTCTGCAGACCGACTGCTCATTACGCAGTACTTCGCAACCGAACAGGGTTCAGGCCTGCTGTGGGCACACCTGTTCTGGTTCTTCGGCCATCCCGAGGTGTACATCGTCTTCTTCCCCGCACTGGGGATCATGTTCGAGACGTTCCAGACCTTCTGTGGTCGACGTCTCGTCGGTCGGAAATGGGTCATCATCGCGATGGTCCTCGTGGCCGTCCAGTCGTTCCTCGTCTGGATGCACCACATGTTCCTGACGACGATCAACCTCGAGATCAAGACGCTGATGATGGCAACGACCATCGGAATCTCGCTGCCGTTCGACCTGATGGTCTTCGCGCTGATCTACACGATGGTCAAAGGACGCGTCCGATTCACGACGCCGTTCCTGTTCAGCCTCGGTGCGCTCGTGTTGTTCATCCTCGGCGGCATTACCGGGGTCTTCCTCGGTGCCGTCGTGCTCGACTACGAGTTCCGTGGCACCTACTGGGTCGTCGCACACTTCCACTACGTGATGGTTTCCGGGGTCACCGCTTTGGTTGGTGGCCTCTACTACTGGTGGCCAAAAATCACCGGGAAGATGTACTCCGAGGCACTCGGGAAACTCAACTTCGCCGTCTACTTCATCGGCTTCAATATGTTGTACTTCCCGCTGTTCCTCGCCTGGGAAACCCCACGACGTGTCTTCCACTTCTCGGAAGGCATGACACCTTACCATCGGGTCGCGACAGTCGGGGCGTTCATCCTCGGCGCGTCCTTCCTGATTATGTTCTACACGTTCGCAAAGAGTTGGGTCTCCGGCCCCGACGCGCCGGACAACCCATGGGAGTTCTCCCGCACCGCAGAGTGGGCGATTCCATCCCCACCACCGCTTGACAACTGGTCCGGCCGCCCAAGCTACGCCAGTGGTCGCCTCGAGTTCGTCGAGGACTCACCGGCCGCAACTGACGGCGGCGTCACACAGGAACACAGCGCAACTGGCGACGAGATTGCACACGGCGACGGCGAACACGCTGATCACGCCAGTATCTGGCCACTCGGAATTGGCCTTGGGACGTTCGTCCTGTTCCTTGGGCTCTCCGGCATTACGCCGTTCGTCATCGACTTCGCTGAACAAGCAGCTGCTGAGACGGGAACCGAAGACTCGCTGCAGAACCTCATCGGTATGTCGACCGAGGCAAACATCATCTACCCGATTCTGACGGTAGTTGGCCTCATCCTGCTCACATACGTCCTGTTCAAATTCGGCGTTGAAGACTTCAACGCCCCCGAGATGGCAATCGCTGAACGCTGGCCGTTCGAAGGCGTCGGCAACACGAAATTCGGTGTCTGGGTGTTCCTTGCCTCTGACATCGTCGTCTTCGGTGCCGTAATCGGAGCATTCGTCTTCATGCGGATCCACATGGGCTGGGGCAACTGGTCGCTCGAGACGATCCAGTGGGCCGGCCTGCTGAACACGTACGTCCTGTTGACCTCGAGTTTCACGGTCATCTTGGCGCTGGTGTTCGCCGAACGCAAGAACAAGAAAGGCCTGCTCGCGACAATGGGTGCAACGTTGTTGCTCGCAACGACGTTCATGGGCGTCAAAACCTATGAGTACACCTCGAAATTCGCTGAGGGGCAGTACTGGTGGTACGGCCTCGAGTACTCGATCTACTACGTCACGACGGGACTGCACGCACTGCACGTCCTCCTCGGAATGGCCATCGCGATCTTCATGATCTACCGGATCCTGAGCATCGATGCCTACCTCGAGGACCACCGCCCAGTGGAGTTCTTCGGACTCTACTGGCACTTCGTCGACATCGTGTGGGTCTTCCTGTTCCCACTGTTCTACCTGTTCTAGCGACTCGGAATCGCGTTTTTGTTTTTTCACAGCCCCAAACAGTGAGCAACGGCGTTCACCGTTTCGAGCAAAGTAACAGTCATCTCAACCAGATACGATTCCAACCGAGAACACTCGAGCGCGCCTATCACGCACATGCGATTGCTTGGTCAAAGCCAAGCAGTGAGCCCCATGTCGACAGCTACGTTCGGGCAGTGTGGGGCCATAAATAAACAGTGAGCCACGCTCGAAAACGCGACTATTGTGACCGCGAGCGGAGACATGAGGAAGGTATAAGTGGGCCACACCCACATAGAATAGCAATGGCTGACATTCGAACATACACCCTGATCTATGTGGCATTGCTGGTGTTGGGGACAGGGAAGTTCGTCTTCTTCTCGTTCCCCGACGTCTTCTCTTACTGGATGGCATTTGCTGGGACAATCGTCCTCGCGATAATCAAGACCTTGCTGATCGCTGCGTACTTCCAGCACCTGATCGAAGAGCCACGAGCAATTACGTACATGGTGAGCGTTGCCGTGTTCATGGTCCTGTTGCTAACGATCGCCGCAGGCTATTCGATCCAGTAAGCTCGAGTCTCCGTCGAGACGAACGAACCCCTGTTTTCGAACCGATCACAACTGTCGACGATTTAAACGCCAGTATCACGGCGACGAGCTGAGAGTATGGTCGATAGGTCGTAAGTCGTGTACCGACGCTTCTACTGGCCATTTAGACAGCGTATCGCCGTTACTTCACACTGCAACTACCCGTCTATGCAGTGTACCAACTGCAACACGCCACTCGAGGATGAACCGATCGCCTATACTATTGAGACACACACAAAGTCAACGGCATCAAGGTCGCGTTCGAAGAGCACGAACAGCGACTGTGTAGCCAACAGTGTGTCGATCAGGTAGGATTGGATTTTATGCTCACGGTCACTGCCCTCGAGATTGCAGCATCACACAACACAGAGACATCCGCGAGAACGACGTGAGAGTGTGCTGTAACCGACAGAGCAGATTCTACACTGGTTGAACGAGATACGATAGTAGAGTAGGTGTGACGGAGACGAGAGGCCGGACGCTGCACTCAACATGAGAGCCACAGCAGTACAGACGAGTCGGTGGAGACGAAACGCGTCTGTACGAACAGTGTCCACACACTCTTGTGAATCACTAAGCCACGAATTATAGTAGCCACTGCAAGTCAGTGCACACCCAATCACATGACGGCTACGCGATTGGTGTGTGAACAGTTTCAGTTGTTACTATAGCATCACTACTCGAGTATAGATAAGCAGGAATGGCTCTACAAGGCGCTGTGAGTGCGTAAGAAGACGTCGACGACGCCAGTTTAGGCAGGTTGTGACCGGATGGTCACTCTTTGCCGAACATCTGGCGCATCATCGGATGCATTTCCATCATCTGCTCCTCGGCGATCTCCTCGTACAGTTTGTACGTAATGGAGACAGCGAGCAGCAGACCCGTTCCGGTAACGGCTCCGATGGTGCCGAGCATGTTCGCCATGACGGCGAGCAGACCGACGAGTGCGCCACCGATGACGGTCACTTGCGGGATGTACCGCTCCATGACCTTCTCGATGACACCGACGTTCTGTCGGAATCCGGGGATCTGCATCCCGGAGTTCTGGATCTGGCGTGCAGTTGCCTGTGGACCCATGTTCGTCGTCTCGACCCAGAAGATCGCGAAGATCGCGCCCCCGACGATCATGAACGTCAGGTCGACAGAGACGCGGATCATGACCTGCCAGGCTTCCTGCGTGACTTCCCCAGTCCACCACATCCAGTCTTCTGGACTGTAGATCGGTGCGGTGTAGTAGAAGAAGCCACCGACGGGTTGATCATCGACGTACGTCCCAAGCACCGCAGGCATACTATCTCCCATCTGAGAGTAGATGATCTGGCCCATGAACTGGATGTTCGCCTGCACTGCACGAACAAGGATCATTGGCAGGACGCTCGCGTAGATGAGCTTCACTGGGAAGCGCCCTCGAGCGCCCTTTACGCGGGCATGACTGAGTGGGATCTCGACGCGGACGGATTCGGCGTAGACGACGACCGAGAAGATCAAGACCGTCGTGAACAACGCGATGATCTGTCCGCCATTGTGTGAGAGCAAGAAGAACAGCCCGTCACTCGTGAAGATATCGACGTTTATCTGGCCGGTGATGATCTGATACCAGCTGTAGAAGAATCCATCACCACTCAGCGAGATGAATCCTGCGACGAGGCGCTGGCTCACACCGGCGATAATGAACAGGCCGATCCCGCTGCCGATACCCCACTTACTGACGACCTCGTCCATATACAGGATGAGGATCCCGCCAATGAACACTTGGAGGAAGATCAGTAATTGGATCTCGAAGGTTCCAAGCGTCATCCCACCGATAGAAAGCGCCGGGACTGTTGGAAGGAAGCCGCCGGCGAACACCATCGGCAGTGCTGTCAGGGCAGTCATCACGATGACGAGCAGCTTCTGCAGTCCCTGGTAGAGGATCTGATCTCGAGGATCGTCGGTGTTGAGTCCGAGGAGGTTCGCACCGCCAAGTAACTGCATGACGATGCTCGCCGTGACGATTGGGCCAATACCGACCTGCAACAGCGAGCCGTGTTCACCAGCAAGGATCGCACGGAACTCGCCGAGCATATCATCTCCCCCAGCAGAACCAAGCAGTGCGACGTTCGTCAGGAAGAAGTACAACACGAGGATCCCTGCCGTCCAGGCGAGCTTGCGCTTGAACGGCACGTGCCCTTCCGGACGCTGCACTGCGGGCATCCGCGTTAGGACCGGTTCAGCGGCTTCCTTCCATCCCATCTGTTAGTCCTCGCTCTGTTCGTCGTCGTCAGCCTCGGCGTCGGCCGCTGCCTCGGCTGCGTCCTGGGCTCGCTGCGAAAGGACTGCCTCGCCACCGGCGTCCTCGAGTTTTGCCTCGGCTGCATCCGAGAAGGCATCTGCCGTGACCTCGAGTGCGTTCCGGACCTGTCCGGAGCCAAGCACTTTCACGATGTCGACGTCGTGGCCGTCCTCGACGACATCACGGGCGTCGATTGCGTAGCCGTCGTCGGTCTCTTCGGCGTCGCCGTCGGCGACGTAGAGAATCGCGTCCTCGTCGAGTTTCTGGACGTCGATTTCGGCGACGTTCTCGCGAATGCCGTCCGGTCGCTTGAAGCCGTGTTTGCCCTTCGGTTCGTAGTTGTGGAACTCGTGTTTGCTACGCCCGGCGCGTCCGCGGCCACCGCGGTGGCCCGCACCACGTCGATTCTTGTGGGAGCCGCCGCTGTGCGTGCGCGATCCGCGCTGGCGTCGTTTTTTGCTCGTCATGGTTATCGCATCGATTCTAAGAGGTCGTTAATCTCGTCCGTTGTATGCTTTCCGAGTTGGCCGCCTTCGACGGTTGGCTTCTTGATGCCACCGTGGCCACCACGCGGTGGGTGGAGCCGAAGCGTTGGCGACAGGCCCACATCACGGAGCGTCGTCTCCTCGGCAAGCAATGCCTCGGCGAGTGCGTCGAAGTCGTCGTAGTCAGTGTTCTCGGCGAGCCACTCTGCGTCGACATCTGCCTGTCGACCCTCGAGGGGCTCAGCACGCTTTGCAAGCAGCGTCGAGAGAACGTCAGCCTCGGGTTCGCCGTGGGCGACGTAGTCGTTGACTTTGTCAACCATACCCGTGTACGCGCTCGTCTCGGGGACAAGCGCACAGTGGTTGACGCTGTGGATGTTGAGCATCTCCAGGGTATCCTGGATGTCCTGATTGCGGTTGACTTCACCGCGGACTTGCACGATTGCCTTCATTATTCGGACACCTCCGCTTCGTCGGAGCCAGTCGTCCCACGCTGTTTTGGCTGGCGCGACTGCGAGGCGTTCTCGAGGGCATTGTACGTTGCCTTCGCGAGGTTCACAGTCGTTCGAGTGTTGCCGTGGCTTTTGGTCCAGGCATTTTCGATGCCGGCCAGATCGAGGACGGCGTGGACGGTGTCACTCGCAGCGAGTCCAAGCCCTTCAGGGGCAGGGATCACATCGACCTCGACGGAGCCGGCTTTGCCGGTCGTTCGTCGGGTCAGAGAGTGTGGTCGGTCCGAACGGTCTTCCCACGACCCGGAGCCGCGGGGGACCTTGAGCATGTTCAGTTTCGCGATACCGATTGCCTTTTGGATGGCTGAGCCGACCTGGTCGTCTCGACCTTCTGCATAGCCAACGTAGCCATCGCGGTTGCCGACGGCGACGACGCAGCGGAACTTCACGCGTCGTCCGGAGTCGGTCATGCGCTGGACCATGTTGATGTCCAGCACTTCGTCATCCAGTCCGGGGAGGAGCTGGTCGACGATTTCGGGCTCTTTGAGCGGGAGCCCCGAGTTGAGAGCGACGTCCATCGAATCGATGTCGCCCTCCTGGACTTTGCGGCCGAGACGGGTGACGGGTTCCCATCCACTGTCGTTGTAGTTGTTTCCACTCATTCGAGGATCGCCTCTCGTACGTCGTCAAAGTGTTCTGGAAGGTCCGCTGCGTCGAAGTCACCGCTATACAGCGGCTCATCGAGCTGTTCTGCGTACTCGGCGATATGCTCGCCGCGCGTACGCTCCCAGTCTGCGAGCACACTGTCGCTGTGTGGAATCTCGAGACCGGCGTCGATAGCGCCTTCCTGAACGGCGAACACCTTGTTACCAGGCGTTGCCGTGTTGAGACCGATATCGAGGACTGCGTCCTCGAGTCCGGCCTCGACGGCGCGTGTACCGGCCAGCAGGCCGGTCAGGTACGCCGCAGAAATGTTACTCGTGGGTGCTTCCCAACCATACTCCTCGAGATCGCTCGAGTGTGCGCTTGCGAGCGTCTCGTCGCCGTTGGGTCCGGGAACGATCAGCTGCGCCGTAGTGTGCTTGTTGCTCTTTCGAGCGACGAGACGGGGCTTACCCGACTTCAGCAGGCGCAACCTCTGGTGGTAGTCCGTCCGGACCTCGCGCCGACGTCGCATCGGCACCTTGTATCGTGGTCCTGTTGCCATTATTGGTCACCGTAGTTGTCGTCGATATAGTTCAACAGGTACCGGACACTTCGGAACTCGCCACCGCCAGCCTTTTTATACAGCTCGCGGTACTGCGTGGGCGTCAGTTCGCCCTTATCGCGGAGTTCGCGGAGTTTCCGGCGCTGTGCACGAATCTTTGCCTGCCAGTCTTCTTTCGAGTTCTGGCGTGCGCCTTTCTTACCGCGGCGCTTGCCTGGCCCCTTCTGGTGGCCGTAGGAACGCTTTGCGTTGCGCTCGCGTGCACGGCCACGGGAGTTGCCCTTAGCGTCTGCTGCGCGAATGCGACCCTCGTCGACGAGTTCACGGATCTCGTCACGGGTGATCGCTTCGGCAATGTCGCCCTGGGCATCAGGGTCGAGCCAGATGCGGTTCTCGCCAACGTCAAGGACGTCAGCTGCCAGTCGCTTCTGTGCGGACAGATCAGTCATCTGATTCCACCTCGACTTCCTCGTAGGTTGGGTTCAGGACGCGGACGCCCTGTTCCTCTGCCTGTTCTTCGATGCGCTCGCGCTTGCGGGCACCGACTGCGGAGGCGATACGGACTGCCTGGGTGTCGCCATCGACACCCTCGAGGTCGTCCGTGTTCTGAACATAGACTTCCTCGAAGCCACTTGGGTGCTTGCCACGAACAGCGGTTGGGGTCCGGAATCCGGCTTCGACCTTCGGGCCCTTGCCTTTGATTCCCTTGCGCTGTTTCGAGAGCTGCCCACGTGGGCGGCGCCAGGATTCTGGCGTCCGCTTTTTCATGTGGTAGTCCTGGCGGTTGAACTGCGGCTTGCCCTCGCTTTTACGGCGCTCGAGCAGACGCGTTTCCTCGTCGGAAAGCTCCGGCGTCTTCTCGGTCAGGCCACGGGCTTGCAGTTCGGTTTCGACGTCTTCGGCGGGTGCTTCGTCTTCGTCCTCGCCGTCTTCGTCTTCGATCTCAGCCTCGGTGTCCTCACTTACCTCGAGGTCACCGACGTCGGCTTTGATACGGGCTGCGAGTGCGTTTCCGACGCCCTCGGCTTCGGCCAGGTCGTCCTGGTCGGCCTCTTTGACGTCCTCGATGGACTCGAAGCCAGCCTCTCGCAGTGCGTCAGCTTTGCTCGCGCCGACACCACTGATGTCCTCGAGCTCCTGTGGTTCGTCGTTTGCGTTGTCGTCTGCCATCTATTAGACACCTCCTTTGGCGGGTTTCTCGGTGATGTAGACCCCGTCCTGGAAGACGCGGGTGTCCTTGCCGCTGACGCGTGTCAGCTGCTCGATGTCAGCCGCCGTCTGGCCGACGTCCTCTTTGTTCGGGCCGGAGAGGACGAGGCGTTCGTCGTCGACGGAGACGTCAGTGTCACCGTGGATAGTTGTACGTCGCGGTGCCTTTTCGCCGAGGAAGTTCTCGATGACGATGTCGCCGCCTTCCGCGCGGACCTGCATTGGGAAGTGAGAGTAGTAGACTTCCATCTTGTACTCCCAGCCCTCGGTCACGCCGTGGAACGCGTTGCTCAGGTGGCTCTCGAAGGTGCCGACGGTCGCGTTCGTTTTCGCGTCCTCGGCGTCGCTTTCGATTACCACACTGTCGTCTTCCACATCGACGGTCACGTCGGGGTACCAGAGGCGGCGGGTAACGCTGCCTTCTGGACCGTCGACGGTCACATCGAGATGGTCTGTCTCGACGGTTACGTTGTCAGGGATTTCCAGTTCGACTCGCATTGTTAGTAGACGTATGCGATAACCTGACCACCGATTCCCTGCTCACGAGCCTCGTAGTGGCTCATGATGCCGTTACTCGTCGTGACGACGAGCGCACCGAAGTCTCGAGCCGGGAGGAATCGCTTCTCCCACTTCTCGAATTCATCGGACGTAGCACTATAGCGGGGCTTGACGGGGCCACACTCGTTGATCGCTCCAGTTAGTTCGACCTCGAACTGGCCGGCTTTACCGTCATCGACGAACTCGAAGCCGTCGATGTACCCGCGGTCGTAGAAGACCTCGAGTACGCTGCCGATTTCGTTCGAGGCGGGTGATACCTCGTGAGTCAGATGTCCCACACTTTCGGCGTTGTCGAGCCCCGAAAGCGCGTTGCTGAGTGGATCGTTTCCGGTCATGTTATCGATACTTCTTGAATCCCATCTCGCGGGCGATTTCACGGAAGCACTGTCGACAGAGGTTGATGTCGTACTTGCCGACAAGCCCCTGTTTACGGCCACAGCGCTGGCACTGTTCCATCTGGCCAGTTCGCTTTGCCGTGTGCTCACCCGTGCGATCGGCGGCGTTGGTTTCGGTGTCAGTTTCGCTTTCACTCATCCTCTGGGTCCTCCACAGTGACGTCGAAGTTCGACTCGAGGTACGCGGCTGCGTCCTCGGGCGTGAGTCGGTGATTCGACGGAATCGACCGCGTTGCCTTGTCGCGCTTGGCGATGCGGTAGCCCGGACGCACCAGGTTGACGGTGACGTCCAGCCCGAAGATCCCGACGCTCGGGTCGTACTCCTGGCTTGGGAACTCGGTGTGTTCCTCGACGCCGAAGCTGAAGTTGCCGGTGTCGTCGAACTGCGTCAGCGACAATTCGGCGAGTGGAAGCGCCGTCTCGAGGAACTCAGCAGCGTCCTCGCCGCGGAGGGTGACCTTCGTCCCGATCGGGTCGCCCTGGCGAATACCGAAGTCAGGCTCGGTTCGCTGTGCCTGGGTACGGACGCTCTGCTGGCTGGTAATCTCCTCGATGATGTCCTCGGCTTTGGCGAGTTCGCGACCACCCTGACCGACACCCATGTGGACGACGACCTTTTCGACGGTGGGTTCGCGCATCTCGTGGAAACCGCTGTCAGCTTCGCTCATTCATCATCACCCGTGCTCGCGGTTGCACCGCTCGCATCATTCGACGACGAGTCGTCGCCCGTAAAGTTCTCGTCGATGACGACGACGTACTCTTCGACAGTGTCGAACTCGCCATCGTCGGTCGAGATGGTGACGGTGTTCGAACCGCTGCCGGGCGTGACGTCAATCGATTCGACTTCGCCGATTTTGCCACCGTGGTTTCCACGGATAGCAGTGACGAGTGCACCCTCTTCGTATGGGAAGTGGGCAACAACCGATTTGTCGTCGTTGTCGACAACGATCGAATCTTTCGTGTTGTATGCATCGACATCGGCGATGACGTTCGTGCCATCGTGCAGCGTTAGTTGGGTGTCGCCACCTGGAACCTGCTGCTTGCCGTCGATCTTGCCGAGGCGGCTGTCTGCCGCATCAGCGTCGATCTCGGTCAGCGAAAGCCGACCGCCTTCGTCTGGGAAGACACGGTAGTACTCCTCACGGCCGGGGAACGCCAGAATGTCGAAGATACCGATTGGACGCTGCTCGTCGTTGATCGGCTGTCCGTTGACGAGAATCGCGTCCTCCGAAAGCGCATAGCGGGCTTCCTTCGTCGAGTCGACGTAGCCGAGGACGTCCCGAAGCAGGACGACCAGCGGCACGCCCTCCTCACCGTGCGGGCCAGCACCGGCCTTGACGGTGAAGGTCTCGGTCTTGCGCTCGACCGGCCAGGTCTTTGGTACTGAGAGTCGTTTCTGGTGTTTCGTCATTCGTTATCACCTTCGGACTCGCCCTCGAGACGGGCCTCTCGGCGGTCGTCCTCGAGATCGAGTGCCGTAATGCGGACGTTCGATGGGTCGACTGGCCGTGGCACCTCTTCGCCGTCGGCCGTCTCGACCGTCACGTCCTCGACGTGAATCGTGCTGTCTTCGAGGATTGCCTTGAGAACCTCGCCTTCCTCGCCGGCGTGGTCCCCACGCATGACCTCGACCGTGTCGCCCGCGTTAACGCGGGTTCGACGGGTATCGTACTCCTCGCGGAGGTCGTCAGACAGCGTT
Source organism: Natronolimnobius sp. AArcel1 (assembly GCF_011043775.1). Classification (NCBI taxonomy): domain Archaea; kingdom Methanobacteriati; phylum Methanobacteriota; class Halobacteria; order Halobacteriales; family Natrialbaceae; genus Natronolimnobius; species Natronolimnobius sp. AArcel1. The sequence continues at coordinate 482,706 of NZ_JAAKXY010000003.1, forward strand.
GCGTGGAGCTGTTTCTGCCGCTTGTGAAGCGGTGCACGCTCCGTCTGCGTTCGCTGTTTGTGTGGTTGCTTGCTCATAGTTAGACGATCATCGTCGCGGTAGAGGCAATTGCACCGAAGCGCTCTGCGACTTCGCGAGCGATTGGGCCCTTGATCTCCGTTCCGCGGGGCTCTTCGTTCTCGTCGATGATGACCGCCGCGTTGTCCTCGAACTTGAGACGGGTGCCGTCCGGCCGGCGGATCGATTTCCGCTGGCGAACGATCACTGCCTCGAGGACCTGTCGGCGCATCTCCGGGGTACCCTTCGTGACCGAAACGGTCACTTTGTCACCGAGACCCGCCTTTGGCTGGCGGCTCTTGGTGCCGTGGTACCCTGCTACGCTGATGACTTTGAGTTCGCGTGCGCCAGTGTTGTCGGCACACGTGACCAGCGAGCCCTTCTTCAGTCCCTGAGTGACGTCGGCTTTCATTGCCTCCATTACTCTTCACCCTGGGTTTCTTCGGCGTCATCCGCAGCGAGATCCTCAGCGGAGAGTTCCGGCTCAGGCTCTGCCTGTCCGGTCAACTCAGCGATATCCTCTGCGGTTGCCTCTTCAGTTATTTCGACGACCACGTGCGATTTCGTCTTCGACAGTGGTCGGGTCTCTGCGATCTTGACCGAGTCGCCAACCGAGAGCGGCTCAAGCACGCCTGGCACGTGTGCCGGAATGCGCGAGCGTCGCTTCATGTAGCGGTCGTACTTCGGAACCGCGACATCGTACTCTCGTTCGACGACTACGGTCTTGTCCATGTCCGTCGAAACGACGAGTCCCTCGAGGATCTGTCCTCGAACGGAGAGTTCGCCGTAGAACGGACACTTCTCGTAGTCGTATTCCTCCGGGTTTTCTGGTTCCGGAGGGGTGTCAACGTCTAATCCTATTGCCATGGTGAGTCACCATTCGTTTCCGTGCGTCGGGCGGGTCGTGAGAGCAATCGCGAACCATCGACCGTAACGTAGGCTACGCCCTCGCCAGCAGCGTGGCAGTGGTCAGTTGACCCATCGCCACGACAGCCAGCGCCGGTGGCGCTGGCTCGGTCTGTCGCGTCGGACGAATCGTCCGGCGCTGCAGGTTGAGTGTCGGCCAGTTTGGACGCAGTCCCCAACGCCTTCTCGGCGTCGGCGGCTTCATCTGTGATCGCGAACTCGAACGTCGAGCCCGACTTCGGCACTGTCACAACTCGAGACTCACCGTCGCACTCGGCGGTTACACCGCCTCGCCATCGTTCCGCCTCCTGCGGAACGCAAATCTCAATGGAGAGGGTCTTCGTCGTCTCGATGACGACTCGCCCCGAAATGCCGACTCGCGAGTCGTCGGTACTCTCGACGACGCGGACCGGCAATCCGTTGAGTTCGTGCCGTGGGAGGGTCTCGGGTGTCAGTGCCATGTGTGTTTATTCGTCGTCGAAGTCGCCTTCTTCAGTCTGGATCGTCTTGATCCGAGCAATGGTGCGGCTAATTTCGCCAATTCGACCCGGGTTTTCCGGGGCACCACCGGCTGCGAGGACGGACTTCTGGTTCAGGAGTTCAGTCTCGAGTTCCTCGAGTTCTTCTTCCCGTTCTGCAGGCGTCATGTCGCGGACCTCTGCGACGTGGAGAATTGCCATCAGTCGTCACCTCCCTCGTCTGCATCGTCAGCATCCTCTTCTTCCATCTCGGCGACGAGTTCTTCAGCTTCGGCCTCGACATCCTCTTCGAGTTCCTCGAGTTCTTCCTCGACGTCCTCGTCTTCGGGGACCTCGACTTCTTCGAACTCGTCGTCATCGTCAGCCTCGACTTCTTCTTCGATGACCTCTTCGACGACTTCCTCGTCGAGGTCGCCATCCTCGTCGGCGGCGGTCTCGACAGCGTCGTCAGCCGGTGCCTCGGCACCCTCGTCGGCTGCCTCAGCATCCTCGGGTTCGCCCTCAAGCAGTTCCTCGACGCCTTCGGCCTCGTTGGCTTCGACGGCGTCGGGGACGAGTTCCTCGGGGTCCAGATCTTCGTGGACACCGAAGTCATCGGGGAGTTCGGCGTTCGGCGGGATGATTTTCACCGTCACACCGATCGTCCCGAGCTTCATGACGGCCGTACCCTGGCCGTGGTCGACGATCTCCTCGGCGGGTTCGCCGTTGTGCTTGATGTAGCCGCGGTTGAACTTCTCAACGCGCGAGCGAGCGCCCGTCACCTTGCCGGAGAGGACGATCTCAGCGCCGAGTGCGCCGGATTCCATGATCCGGTCAATCGTCGTGTGACCAGCTTTCCGGAAGTACCAGCCACGCTCGAGTGCGTTCGCCAGTCGGTCCGCGACGATCCGGGCGTTGAGGTCCGGTTCGTCGACTTCCTGGACATCGACCTGTGGATCCTCGAGGTTGAACTTCTCCTCGAGTGCGGTCGTGACCTTTCGGATGTTCTCGCCACCTTTGCCGATGACCATCCCGGGCTTTTCGGCCTTGAGGACGATCTGCGTACCCATCGGCGTCTTGGCGACGTCCATGCCACCGTAGCCAGCGCGGCCGAGTTCTTCCTGAAAGAACTCATCAATCTGGGACCGCTGCAGGCCATTTTCGATGAATTGGTGTTCGTCAGCCATTAGTTGTCGTCCTCCGTTTCTTCGTCGATCTCTTCGACGACGATCTCGACATCGACCTGTGGCGTGTTCCACGCCGAGGCACGCCCCATCGCACGGGGCTTGCGACCGACCGATTCGCCGACCTTGTGGGCGGCGACGTGGACGATCTCCATTGCAGAGCCATCAAAGCCCTGCTGGTCCGCGTTAGCCTCGACGTTCTCGAGCAGGTCAAGGAACTCGCCCGAGACCTTCTCGGGATACTTGCCGGCGTCCCAGCCCTCGATGTCCGAGCGGTGACCCGCGCCGGAGTTGTGGGACTTGAACGGAACGGACTGTTCCTCGTCGATGACGTCCTGAAGGTACGCCTGTGCGTCCGCAACGGTGCGGCCTTTGATTGCACGGGCGACTTCCTTGCTGTGCTTGTTGCTCATGTGACGCTCCCGAAGCATCGCTTTCGCGGTCTTGTCGGGGTCGGCGTCGACTGAGTAGTTGATTCCCATACGATGATCACTTCAGTGGGACGAACTTCGACGATCGAGTTGCACCGATACCAGCCTGTCCGTGCTCGACGGAGTTACGGGTCAGCTGGAACTCTCCGAGATAGTGGCCGATCATCTCGGGGTCGATGCGAACACGCTCGAACGACTGTCCGTTGTAGACCTCGAAGGTCAGTCCAACGAACTCCGGCAGCACCGGCATATCGCGCAGGTGCGTTCGGATCGGCGCGTTCGCCGTTTCCTCTTCGCCTTTGCCGCGAGCCTTCTCGAGAAGCTTTTGCTTCTCAACAGAGAGACCGCGGTTGACACTTCGCCGCTGACGTGCGGGCAACAGTTCTGCGACTTCCTCGAGCTCCAGATCCTGCAGCTCCTCAAGCGTGTGACCGCGGTAGGTGAAGTCTTCACCTTCACGGCCGGTTCGGTACTCCTGACTCATTTGTTTCCACCTCGGCCGGTACGGCGCGAGGAAATGTCACCGACCTTCCGTCCTGGCGGGGCATCCCGCGAGACGGACTTCGGCTTTCCGGGGTGCTGTCGGCCACCGCCACCGAATGGGTGGTCAACGGCGTTCATCGCAACACCACGAACGCGAGGCCACTTGGACCCGCGTGCGCGCATCTTGTGATACTTGTTCCCTGCTTTAACCATTGGCTTCTCAGTGCGACCGCCACCGGCGACAACGCCGATGGTGGCTCGACACTGTGGATCGAGGCGCTTGACCTCGCCACTTGGAAGCTGGACAACCGCAGCCGAGCGGTCGTGGGTGATTAGGTCTGCGTTGGTCCCCCCGGCACGGGCGAACTTCCCGCCGTCGCCTGGGTTGGACTCAACGTTACAGACCGGAACCCCTTCTGGGATCTCTGCGAGGGGAAGCGTGTTCCCCGGCTTGATCTCAGCAGAAACTCCGACCTGAATCTCCTCGCCAACGGTGACGCCTTCGGGAACGAGAACGAGACGCTGTTCGCCATCCTCGAACTCGATAGCTGCGATCGGCGCGGATCGAGCAGGGTCGTGTTCGATATCGACGACCGTCCCGCGGACGATATCGTCGTCTTCGGTCTTCTTGTGGTCGAGTTTCGCCTTGTATCGGTGCGACGGGGCACGGAACGTGGAGGTACCGCGACCGCGTCGTTGTCCGAGAATACGTCGTCCCATTCTCAGAACACCCCGATTCGAGAGGCGACTTCCTGCGCGTCGTCCTCTTCAGCGAGTTTGATGATTGCTTTCTTCTTGCCTTTCATCGTTACCTGCGTGTTGATGTCGTCGACCGTGACATCGAAGCGCGCCTCAACAATGTCCCGAATCTCGGGCTTGGAGGCATCTGGATTGCAAACGAACTGGAGCTTGTTCTCAAAGTCCATGTCGTTCATCGCCTTCTCGGTCACCAGTGGGTGCTCGATGATCGTGCTCATCGGTCTGCCACCTCCTCGAGTGCGCTTTCGGTCCAGACGGTGAGTCGACCTGGCTGTGCACCAGGTGCGAGGTCCTCAGTGTTGACCTCTGCAGCTGTCGTCACGTCGGCTCCAGCGAGGTTCCGAGCACCACGGGATGGGCCGGATTCGCTCGAGGTGACGAACAGAATCGACGTCGGCGTCTTGTACTTCCGGCCACGGATCTTCCCCTGCCCGGCACGGACGCTTCGACCCTCGTCTGCACGCTCGATGTCGGCGTCGAGGCCTGCTGCCTCGAGGAAGGAGACGACCTCCTTCGTTTTGACGAGGTCTTCGAACTCGTCGGAAACGACGACTGGAATCTCAGCGTCATCGTCGAACTGGTGTCCGCGCTCGGCGACGAGTTCAGCATCCGTCGTCGCGGCGATTGCGCTGCGGGTGGCCAGTTTTCGTGTTTTCGTGTTGATCGATTCGCCCTGGTCTTTCTCGGCTTTTGGCGGGTGTGCCTTGCGCCCCTTGATCGTCTGGGGAACACGGCGACCGCGTCCGTCCTGTCGAGGGACGTGGGCCATACCGCGGCCACTACCGAACGATTCGGCTGGCGTTCGCATGCCAGCGAACTCGTCGGCACCGTAGTCCTGCTTTCGGTTAGCCTGGGCAGCGCGCACGGCGCGGGCGATCAAGTCCGGGCGGTACTGGGTCTCGAAGACCGCCGGGAGGTCGACCGAACCCGCGTCGGAGCCGTCCAGGTCGCGTACTGTTGCTTCCATGTGTTATCCCTGGTTAGATGCGGTGGAGACGTACCGAACCTCTGGGTCGAGGCGTGGCTGGTCTCCAGGTCGGATCGCCGGGCGGAAGCGCACGAGGCGCTTGTTTGGCCCGGGGAGCGAGCCCTTAATCAACGCGTGCGGGCCGTCGACTTCGCCGTAGTTGACGAAGCCGCCGTCGACCGTCGCGTCTGTGCCCTCGCCGATGTCGACGAGGCGCTTGTTCAGTTCCGTCCGCTGGTGGTAGCCCATCTGTCCCTGCTGTGGGACCGTCGAGCGAACACGGGACGGGTTCCATGGGCCAAGGTTCCCGATGCGGCGGCGCCATCCCTGCCGGGCGTGCTTGCCCTTTCGTTTCTGGACGCCCCATCGCTTGACGGGACCTTGGGTACCCTTACCTTTCGTGACGCCGCTTGCGTCGACATACTCGCCGGCGCGGAACACGTCGTTCATGACGTGCTCGCCACCGTCGTCCTCGAGCAGCTCGAGGGCGTAGTCGACGCGGTCGGACACTGAGCCACCGCCAACGCGCGTCTCCATCACGTCCGGTTTCTTCTTCGGCATCGAGGGAAGGTCCCCCGGAACCGTATGCGTGATGACGCGGACGTCGTCAACGCGACCTTCCTCGAGAAGGCCACGGAGTTCGTCTGCGGATGCGTCGGTATCGTAGTCGTCACCGGGAACGTCAAGAACACGATCGAGTTCAGAAACGAACTCGTCGGTCCAGACTTCGGTGACGGGCTGTTTTCCGTACGGCGTGTCTTCGTACGCACGCAGAGCAACGGCGCGCATAGGCGGCGTCTCCACGATCGTAACAGGGACGGTCTGTTCCATCCCTTCGGTCGGCGAGTTCGCTTTGTCGTCGACCATTACGACGTGGGTCATGCCGGCCTTATAGCCCGCGAAACCCTGGAGCGTCGGCTGTCCGTCGTCTTCCGGCCACGAATTGAAGCGTGGGACCTCGCTGGTCGCACGCTTTCGTGGGCCGAAACCGAGTGAGCCTTTGCGTGGTGAATTTGCTTGTGGCATTCTATCACTCTTGCAGTGAGAGGGGAGCGAGGGTGGCGAACAGAGCCTCCTCCGTTCGCACCACCTTGCTGCCCTGGTTCGGAACCGTATTCAGCCAGAGATCGAACCCTAGATCGGTGGGTTCGACGTCGACTCTGTCATCCACGGCAGCTGCGTCGTACGCAGCTACGATCTCGGATGCCTCGATTCCGAGGATTTCCGGCAGCCCTCTCTCGGGCGCACCGAACGCAACGGTCATCCCATTGCGGTCAACGCGTCCGGCCAGCGTCTCGAGTCGCCCCACGGTAAGTTCCGCACCATGGCGAGACGACGCGATACAAACGCCAGCGTCCTCACGGCCGAGAGCTGTCGAAAGGTCCGTCCGCTCGACGCTAAGCCCCGGTAGGGGGCCGTCGACGAGTTTCGCCCGGACCGGTCGTCGCGAAGAGATCCTGACGGTCACGCGCTCCCCCTCGGCGACCTCCATCGATGGAGGTGTGTTGAGGGAGATCGGGTGTTGCAGTCCGCAATTGACCCGGACGCGCCCTTCAGGTCCGACCTCGGTCACGATTCCTTGTCTTGTCGACCCCGAACCGTTCGATTCGGAGCCGGTCTGTGACACCGCGCGCAGCGGTGGCAAGACGCCGACGTACTCTAGTTCGTCTCGCATCCCCCATGCCTCGTTGCGGAGGTATGGTGGGGTTGCGGCGTACCGCAGAACGGTACTGACGAACCCATCATCGAATCGCCCAGTTTCGCCATCCCGATCTGGGTAGACGATGAGGCGATCTGCCCGGAAGATTGTCGCCGCGCGGGCGACGTATCCGAGTTTACGAGTTGCCTCGCGTTTGTCCTCGGCTTCACGGGTGAGCGACGACGGCACGAGTACGCTAACGGTCATGCCGAAACGCTTCGGCGCCGCGTCACTAGACTGTAGCGTTTTGTTGCGGTCAGGGTCTTAAAAGGATAGCGGATTCGATTACGGCTGTGACGCTCTCACACCCTCGAATTCGTGTGTTACAGACACACACTCTCAACAGCTGATAACTTAGTGACAGCTACTCGAGAACGCAGTGTTTTTTGCCGGTTTACCCACTCGAGCGAGGGTGACCTCGAGCAGTGTCCACCGTGTTGCCGTGTGGCGATGCTGGAACGATTCGTAGGCCTTATATATCCACCCGGCAGTAGGTATGAATGCAACAGGGCGCTGGTAGTGTAGTGGTATCACGTGACCTTGCCATGGTCACAACCTGGGTTCAAATCCCAGCCAGCGCACTTCTACGACGAACAACTTCGACGAGCACCGCGTAGCGTGTGCTCGTCATCCGTGAGTCGTGATGTCGCACTGGATTTGAACGAGAGAAGTCACAGCCCGGGAGCGAAGCGTAGCGAGCACCCCGGAATGTCTTCGCGTTGTTCAAATCCCAGCCAGCGCATTTCTCCGAATACAACTCCGCGAGCACTGCGTAGCAGTGCGAGTATCCATATTCGGAGACATCGTTCCTGGATTTGAATCAGACTGAGGTTCTGCGAGCACCGCGAGCAGGTTCTCAGGCGTGGTTCTAATCCCAGCCAGCGCGTTTTACTGAACACTACATCCTCGAGCAATCGGAGACCCTGTCTCGAGAATCCTCCAATCAAAGCTCTTTCTCGAGGACATAGCCCCACTTGTCGTATTCACGGGCAGTGTAGTACTGATGTTCCTGCGATTTGGCTAGTGGCGAGGCCAGTCCAATGACATCGCACTCGTTCGACGACGCCCACTCCTCAACGTATTCCAAGAGCGCAGTACCGTAGCCCTCACCTCGAGAGGGTTCGTCGACGACGAAATCGTAGAGCCAAGCGTGACGAGTGTGATGCAGAAAATCGTCGATTCGGACCCCGGCGACAGCGATCAGTTCGCCGTCGACGAAACCGCCGATGAGCGTGTACGCCTCCTGAGCCGTCCACGCCATGATCTCCGCTGGGGACTTATCGGTCCACAACTGCTGGAGAATCGGGACTGCCAACCGCCGGTCAGCGTCACTCGAGAGCGCTCGAATATCCATGTGCGGAGACTGTTAGACCACTCACAAATTTGTATCGGAGAACCGGATGAAAGAGACGGTCACCGGTTCGCCACAGTGTTAGCCGGGCAACGACTTTGATCCTCGAGCGAGAACACCAGCGTATGTTCCGCTGTTTCCTCGCCCGCGTGCGCGAATGGGTGTCCGTAGCGGACCCAGAGGAGCGCATCGACGGCTCCGGCGAGGCAATCGTCTCACCGCAGCATCGCCGCTCGCTCGAGGCGGAGTGGGAGCTCAAGCGACTGAGCGAGTATGCGGAAGATCGCAACAGGGAACAGTAAGGGCTAGAAACGACAGATTTGGGTTGAGAGGCGTGTTCTCGAGGCGATTTCCGAGTCCGATAGCAGTGTCGACCAGTCCGAAAGTCCGTATTTCACGAATGTAAACCAATATGGGTGGCGAGCTACTTTTATAGCATGAATTACTATGTGGCAATAGACGATTGACCGACGAGAGATAGCAATGCAAACGGAAACCTCACCTGACACAGAGACGGACGAGCTGCAATATGACCAGACCAACGACCGATACGTCTTCCACCACGACGTCGATGGAACGGCGACGATAACGACGACTATCGTCCACGCGCTCGCCTCAATTGCGGAGACCGATGTCTCCCAGGGAGAGTTCTCGCTCTACGATAGCATCGACCCCGACGCGCTTGACCGACTCTTCCGCCCGAAAGCAGACGGCACCGAGCGATCCGGCGGCCACGTCGCGTTTACTGCCCTCGAGCACGAGGTGTTCGTGTACGCGAACGGCGACGTCATCATCTACCCGCCCGCAGAGACCACTCAGGGTCGGCACCGGCCGTCAGCGTAAGAGCCACCCCGAATCTGTCCGTCCGTCCCGGCTTTTCTCTGTTGTTAGTACTCGAGAGCGTGCAATCGACAGTAGCGACAGCCCTCGAGTTTAGGTAGGTCCCGTCCATCGGAGTAGGTATGACGGTCATTGCACTGTTGAGCGTCGCACCGGTCATCGAAGACAGCATGGCGTCGGAAGTTGCCAAGGCAGTCGACGCACTCGAGGAGTACAATGTGACCTACGAGACGAACCCAATGGGGACGGTGATTGAAGCGGACGAGATTGGCGAACTGTTTGCAGCAGCCCAAGCAGCCCACGAGGCGGTCGACGGCGACCGCGTGAGTACGGTGTTAAAAATCGACGACAAACGCGGTCGCGAACAGTCGGCCGACCAGAAAGTCGACGCCGTCGAAGCGGCCTTGGGACGACCTGCCCACAGCGACGAGTAAGAGCGCGAGCACAACGCTCACTTCCCTCGAGCACAAAGCGCTCGTATGGAACAGACCACACTCGAGGTCACCGACATGTCCTGTAGCGGCTGTGAGCAGAACGTTACTGAGGCACTCGAGGCGCTTTCTGGCGTCGCATCCGCGCGAGCAAGCCACGAGGACAACGAGGTTCGCGTCGACCACAGTGAGGAGACGATCGACGAGGCGACGATCGCGTCGACGATTACCGATGCCGGCTACGAACCCACAGTCTGAACTGCCGCGAGCGGCTTCGATATCGAAGCCGAGACAGCCTGATTGGCGATCGGGTCAGACGCACGTCTGACACGAACTGACAAACTGTTTTACGCCGGAGGCTGAACGGAAGGTATGGAAAGTCTCAATCGCATGGCGATCGAGTTGGTCGACGAGGCTCTCGACTATGCCGAGGAGCTCAGTATCGGCGGCTACGACCTTGAGAACGAGGCAACGGTTCTGGATTTCGGCCTCGAGTTCGATGGTGGCGTCGAGGCGGGACTCCTACTGACGGAGATACAGACGGCCGGGTTGGCGACGCCGAGTCACGATCTCGAGACCATCAACGGAGTGTCGATTCCACACGTAGAACTGACGACGGACCACCCGGCACTCTCGCTGCTATGCTCCCAGAAGGCTGGTTGGGAGCTGACCACCGAGGACTTCGAAGGGCTTGGCAGTGGCCCCGCACGGGCGCTCGTCGCCGAAGAAGAGGAGTTTCGTCGCGTTGGCTACACCGATGCGTTCGACCTGACCGCACTGGCAGTCGAAACAGATGCTGACCCAACCGAATCGGCCGCCGAGCAGGTCGCTGACCTGGCAGAAGTCGAAACAAGCAGCGTCTTTTTGCTCGCATATCCGACGGCTAGCCTCGTCGGCAGTATCACGAACGCTGCACGCGTCGCCGAACTCGCAACGTTCCGGCTGGTCGAACTCGGCTACGACCCGCTCGATATCGTCTCGGCAACTGGTCGTGGGCCGGTTGCACCGGTTGCCCCAGACGAACAAACAGCAATCGCGCGCACGAACGACGCAATCGCCTACGGCGGCACTGCACACGTGACCGTTCGTGAGGACGCCGATGCGGAGGTCTTCGAATCGGTGGCATCGACGGCGGCAGAAGATCACGGTCGCCCGTTCGGCGAGGTCTTCGACGACCTCGAGTGGGACTTTTCGGAGGTTCCATCGGATCTGTTTGCGCCCGCGAAAGTGACGATCGATGTCCTCGGCGGGCCGACGTACTCCTACGGCGAGACCGACGAGGAACTGCTCGCGGAGTCATTCGGGCTGTAAGCGCCAGGAGCGTCGTTCGTGAAATAGTACTGTTCCAACCCTCGACCGGGAGGAGAAATCAGACGACTGCTATCGATCTCACCGATCAGTTCAGGCTTGGACCGCCACTAGCTCGAATTGTCTGCAGTTTCAACGTAGTGGTCGATGAGCAGCGTGCCCGCTCGGACCAACACGTAGAGGCTCGCGGTGATCGCTGCAACTGGCACGACAACAGTCCACAACCGGCTGGTTGCATTGAGGAGTTCAAATAGTGGGTGCAGCGGTCCGATGAAGGAATGTGAGAGTGCAATCACTAACTGAGAGAGGAATCTAACACTGGCGACAATGAGGGCCCAAACAGCGAAGAGTCCGAAAATAATCAGCGATTCGGTGAGCGCCCACCGAAAGCGAGCCTGTGGGGATTCAGGGAGCATTAGCCAGTGAACTATCACTCTCGAGTAAAGTCTTATCGAACTGATTTGTCTAGCACACGGTGCCGGAGAGGCCAATGGGTGTCGACGGTCAGTCCATTGGATGGACCTCGGTCACCGTCCCGACACCCTTGCTGCGTCCCTCGCGGAACACGAACTTCTGGCCTTGCTCGACGAGATACGGACGGAATTTGAATCGGACGGTGGTTTCGCCGGTATCGCCCGGCAAGAGGCGACCGTCTTCGGGATGGAACGCGGCGGCCTCGCCGATGGTCTCTAAATGGACAACGGGTTCGTAGCCGTCACCGATCCGAGTCGGATGGTTCAGGACCATCACCTCGGCTTCGAACTCCCGGACGGGTTTGGGATCTGCCTCGCGCGGGAGCAAGACCATCCCGCGCTCGATGGCACTCTCTTTGATGCCTTTGAGTGCAATGCCGACGATGCGACCCGCCTGGGCCTGATCGACGCGATGATAGTGCATTTCGATCGAGCGCACTTCGACCTCCTGAAAGCGCCCATCTGGCATCGGGCCGATCAGCAGTTCGTCGCCGGCTTCGACTTCGCCGGCCATCACGGTTCCCGAGGCGACCGCACCGACGCCGGTCACGGAGTAACTGCGATCGACGTACATCCGGAACTCGCCCATGTCCTGGGATGTTTTCGGAAGCCGGTCGAACAGTTCGTCTAACGTCTCGAGGCCGTCCATCGTGATCGCGCTAGTTTCGACGATGGGGACGACGCGTTCGCCGATCTCCTCGATAGCGGCGTCGACGCCGTGGCGGGCAACCCGGAGTGGCGATTTATCGACTTCCCGCAGGAGGGCTTCGACCTCACGTTCGACTTCCTCGACGCGGTCGTCGCTGACGGCATCGGTTTTCGTGATCGCGACGATGGTCGGCAGTTCGGTCGCGAGCAAGACGCCGAGGTGTTCGCGCGTGGTCCGCGTGGGGCCGTCGTCGGCGGCGACGACGAGCATGCCGTAGTCGAGTTTCTGGCCGACGAGGCCGCGGATCGTGGTTCGCAACCAGGGTTCGTGGCCGACGGTATCGACGAACGAGACGAGTCGGTCAGCCTCTTCGACGATGGCTGCACGGTCGGCTTTGCGGTTTGGATTTCGAACGTGGACAGGCCCATCATCGTCGAAGCCATAGACAGCATAGGAGAGATCAGCCGAGAGCCCGCGTTCGACTTCGTGGGGCTGGACGTCAAGAAACGATCGGGTTGCGCCATTGCCGTCGTCGGCCGTGCCAGTGACAAGCGAACCGACAAGCGTACTCTTGCCGTGGTCGACGTGGCCCGCTGTCCCGACGACGACGTGTTCGTCATCCGTCTCGAGGACGCTGCCTTCTTGGAGTAACGCGACGCCAACCAACCCGTCGTTGACCCCCCACGTCTGGACATCGTCGATATGGGCGTCGGCTTCCTCGGCGAGTAAGGAAAGAACATCCATCGTCTCGGAGAACGTCTCGGGATCGATGCCGGCGAGACCCCCGTCGTCGGTGACGCCGACGACGTACGTTGCTTCGCCGTCGCCAGACAGCAACCGGTGTCGAAGTTGGGCCGCCAGACTCTCGCGTCGTCCACCCTCGAGGTGGACGTCTCGTGAAAGCCGTTCTTTGAATTCGACGTTGCCTCCGTCCTGTTCGCCACGGTCCAGGGCTCGCTCGAGGAGAGCCCGGTCACGGCTCATATACCTCGGTAGCAGGTCACGCGGCAAAAGCTTTCTCGTCACATGATAACTCGGACCACAGTACTAGTGCCAGTGACGTGCGCCATGCTACCGTGTGGGTGCCAGCCCCGGATTCAAGGCACTCGAGCGCCTAGGAGCCGTATGAGCGTCAGTGGCCTCTGTCAGATCTGTGAGTCTCGACCGGCCGAGGAGCGCTGTGACAACTGCGGGACGCTCGCCTGTGAGCAACACTACGAGCGCGGGATGGGGTTGTGTGCTGACTGTGCGACGCAGGCGCAGCCGGGAACGGGCGGCAGTGAACACAATCCAAACGTCGATACCAGCCACGATGATGTCGATGTTAATCGGTTTTAACCGTGACCTCCCTGCGCGATCTGCTCGCTGAATCACTGGCAATCGGTGAGACAGTGCAGGTCAGACTCGAGCGAGCGGACGACAGCGATACGCTTGTTGGGCCCCACCCTCGAGAAGCGAGTCCGATGGATATCGTCATCATTGACGGCGAGGAGTTACTCAAGGAACGCCCGCCGGCCGACCCAGTCACCGTCGAAATCGTCGGCGAAGTCGTCGATGGTCGGATTGCCGGTCGAATCCTCGAGGATGCATAGACACTGTTTCGGGCGAAAAACAACTATCGTAGCCACTGAAAGTCAGTGCACACCCAATCGCACGACAACAGCGCGGTTCGGGGCGAATGATGTGAGTGAGAACCGCGGAAACGCGAATAGTGCGAGACCAGCGGTCTCGCATACCATGCGAACGGCGCTTCGCGCCGTGAGCAGACGGGGAGCGAAGCGAGCCGTGAGCTATACGATTGGTGTGTAAACAGTTTCAGTTGTTACTATAGAGCGCTCAGTCTCGATACTGGTTCAACCGCTTTTTGAGCCGTTTGGCTGCCTGTTCGCTCGCCGTTGCGAACTCTGTCCCTTGATTTTCGCCGGCGAAGATGATCCCGCGCGAGGAGTTGATGAGCCCGACCTCTCCCGAGAGCCCGTACTCGACTGCAGCCTCCGCATCACCGCCCTGTGCACCAACACCCGGCACGAGGAAGGGCAGGTCCGGTACCTGTTCGCGTAACTCCTCGAGTTCCTCGGGTTTCGTCGCGCCGACAACGAGGCCGACATTGTCATTTTCGTTCCAGAGATCCGCCAACGCGGCGACGCGTTCGTACAGCGGTTCGCCGGTCTCGAGTTCGAGATCCTGGAGGTCCTCGCCACCGGGGTTCGAGGTTCGACAGAGGATGAACACACCAGCCTCCTCGTTCGACAGGAACGGCTGCAACGAGTCCCGGCCCATGTAGGGGTTGACCGTGATCGCATCGACGGTCTCGAGGATCTGGGCGTACTGGCGGGTCGTGTTTCCAATGTCTGCCCGTTTGGCGTCGAGCAAGACGGGGACGTCCTTCCCGTGGGCGTACGCGATGGTTTCCTCGAGGGCTGCCCACCCGTCAGGATCCTCATAGAAGGCAGCGTTTGGTTTGTAAACCGCAGCATGTTCGTGCGTTGCGTCGATAATTCGGCGGTTGAACGCCCAGCGTGGGAGGTCATAGTCATCCAGATGATCGGGAATCCGCGCTGGATCTGGATCGAGGCCGACGCTCACGACGCTGTTGACCGTCCGAATGCGGTCGTGCAACCGATCGAAGAAGTTCATGGAGACGAGTGACGCCGCAACTATCGAAAAGGTTGCTATACGTGTCACTCCGAGTCAGTGGCGACGATACCAGTTCGTCTCAGTGTGTACGTTGGTACCACTACACCCTAAATTCTCGTACCGCTGACAACCAAATATATTAGACGGTATCTACTTTTTACGTATCATTGTTGGTCAGTGTATGAGCATTCGATGTCAGATGCGAGAACGATTTGATTTCGGGACGGTCGGACAACAGGTCCGGTCTGCACTCGGACTCTCGCACTCTCCTCAAGGAGATGACGAAACCGCTCGGGACCACGCTGACGAAAACGCCACAGACGCACCGGGCAATCTCTTTCACTGTGAAGACTGTGGCGTTGTCTACATCGCTGCCAAGAAACAATCCTGTGCGACGTGTGAAACCGACGTTGAGCAGGTTCGGTCGACACTGTCGTGCCAGTAGAATCTCAGTAGAAGAACCACTCGAGACTGTGACGTTCTATTCAGAGAATTCGTCTCAGTGGTCGTCGGGGTCCTTGTCTTCGCTTTCGTCCTGAAGTTGGGCACCAGTATCGAACGTGTATGTTGCAATCTCAGCAGAATCGCAGACTGGACAGGTATCTCGCTGTTCGTCGAAATCGGTCCCGCAGTGACGACACTCGTAGATAATGGTCGCGTTGGGATTGCCTTCGTGGTCGTCATCGTCCCCTTGGAGGAACTCGGGAAGGTATTTACTGAGTGACATGGCTAGCGATTACTGGTGTCGTGTCCGCAGATCGGGTTCTCTGTTCGGGCCGTGAAAGCCCTGTATTGTCGGCCCATTGGTCTCGTTCGGTGCGAATACCGTGACGATATCGTGGGCATGAATCTCTGTCTCTCCGTGTGGCGTAATCACGTCATCGTCGCGCTCAATTGCGATCACCAACGTCCGGTCATCCAACAGACCATCAGTTGCGGCTTCCTCGAGCGTGGCGCCGGCGATTGGGGCGTCCTCGTGGACGTTCACTTCGACGACTTCGGCACCGCCAGTAAGGCTGATGTAGTCGGTCAACTGTTCTCGCGGATGCCCGTCGGCGGGTCCGTACGGCGTATACGGGAAGTCGTGTTCAGTCTGCAGGAGGAACTCGTCTTCGATTTCAACATCCAGTTGCGCGAGTTCCCGTCCGATGCGACGCAGGTCGCTGGTGTTGGTTCCGACGGCGAGGACGTGGAGGTTTATGCGACCACCCATTAACTCTCTGACGTTGATCACGCCGGGGATCGTTCCAATCCGTCTGGCAACACCTTCGATTTCGTCGAACGAGACGTGACAGAGAAACAGGTTCATCAGCGAGCCATCCGCGTGTTCGAAATCCACGGTTGCATGATACCCCTCGATGATACCATGTTCCTCGAGTTGGGCGATTCGGTTTCGCACCGTTGCGCCGGAGACGCTTACCTGTTCAGCGATCGTCGGTGCTGATGTATTCCGTGCGTCGGCCATCAACGCATAGATGATCCGACGGTCAATTTCATCAAGTCGGTAGGTGCTGCCAGTCCCGTCTCCCATAGACACCAGTGCGTGATAGCGGAATATATATCCTCGGTACTTTGTATTCGATAGCGTCTAAGACTGTCCTTTTCGAATCGAAAAAGGTGCATGCGGGTTTGAGTCGGCTACAACAGGGTGGATCGTAGCCGACTGGAGGGTTCGATATCCAGTCTATGGCGGTGTATCTCGGTTTCACACTGGAAACCGATGAACTCCGACGATAATTCCTACTGTGTTCGCCACTCTGTATCGACGTCTCGAGGACTCCCCGCTCGAGACAGAGGGGAGCAATTATGGTTTTGAACCAACTCATACGGACTAATGGAAGTCTGGGCAGAGATGACCACGACAGACGGTTACACGGCCACTGACCGATACAGTCGCCTCACGAGCGCAGACACCAGACAGGCACGGGTCACTGTATGCACGTAGTAATCGTCGGAGCCGGTGACGTCGGACAGGCAATTGCCAGTAATCTAGAGGACTCTCACGATGTCGTCGTTATCGATCAGGACCAAGACGTCGTTGAGGAACTCACGTACTCGATGGATGTCCTCGCATTACAGGGCGATGGAACCGAACTCGAGACCTTGCGAGCCGCAGATGTCGACGAGGCGAGTCTCGTCATCGCCTGTACTGACAACGACGAGGTCAACGTCGTCGTCTGTGGGGCGGTCAAAACGGTGAGTAATTCCTTTACGATTGCCCGCGTCCGACGACGAACCCTTCTCGAGACCTGGGAGGGCTCTCAGGGCGCGTTTGGCGTCGATTTCATGGTCTGTACGGATCTCCTGACTGCGCGGACGATATTCCGGATTTCAGGACTCCCTGCGACACAGGATGTCGATATGTTTGTCGGTGGTCTCGTTCGGATGGCCGAGTTCGAACTTGGGCCGGGAAGTTCGGTCGTCGACATGACTGTTCAGGAGGCAGACTGTTACGATTCGATGACCTTCGCCGGGATTTTCCGTGGGGACGAGATGATTGTCGCACGCGGTGATACTGTACTCCGGGCTGGCGACCGCGTCGTCGTCATCGGAAGCCCTGACTCAGTTGTTGATTTTGCAGATGATGTCACGAGGCGAGAGACGACCGAGACCGACGAGGTCGTCATCGTCGGCGCGAGCGAAATCGGCTTTCAGGCCGCCCGCGAGTTCGAAGAACACGGCTACCGGCCACGGCTGATCGAACAAGACCATGATCGCGCACGCGAGGTCGCCGAAGCGCTGCCAAACACGCTCGTCATGGAAAGTGACGCCACGGACGCCGAGTTTCTCGCACGCGAACACATTGATGAGGCTGACGTAGTTATCGCCGCCCTCGATGGCGACGAGAAGAATCTGTTAGTCTCGCTGCTTGCGCGCCGACTCGGCGTCGACCGAACCGTCGCCGTCATCGAGAACCTCCAGTATGCGGAACTGTTCGAAACAGTCGGCATCGACGTGGCGATCAACCCGCGCGAGGAGACCGCTGAAGAGATCGTCCGCTTTACCCGCGCCGGCCACACCGAAAAAGTCGCCATGCTCGAGCACGACCGGGCAGAGGTAATCGAGTTCGAGGTCAACGACAGCAGCGTTCTGGCCGGTGAAACAATCGTTGACGCGATGGGCGACCTTCCTGATGGTGTCGTCATCGGTGCGATTTCACGTGGCGGTGATCTGGTAACGCCTCGTGGTGAAACGATGATCTACCCCGGCGATCACGTCGTCGTCTTCGTAGACGCAGCTGTCTTGGACGAGGTCGTCGAAGCGATCTGAGCAGCCGCCAAGGAAAGACGCCGTCAAAAAGACTAGTCTGTAAGCTCGAGTACTTCGACGAGGTTTTCTTCTGGGTCTCGGATGAACAGTATCGAGTTCCCCGTTGCCGTCGTCTGTGGCTCGCTTAACGTCTCGACAGACTCGGGCAGGGACGCCGCAAAGGCCTCGAGATCGTCCACGGTAAAGCCAAGATGCATGCCACCGGGCTGGTTCAGTCCGACGGGTGAGACCGTTTCGCCTTCAGGGTCGTACTCGACGAGTTCGATACGGATGCCGTGGCCATCGAGATGGACGAACGTCCCGGCGGCATCGTCGACGGACACAGCATCGGAAAATTCCTCGCCCGCAACTGCAAACTCACTGGCAATCTCGAAGCCGAGTACGTCCTGATAGAACGGGACGACGGCCTCGAGATCGGTAACAGTAACGCCAATGTGGTGTGCCTCGAGTGATTGTGTCGACATCTGTCAGGTGCGTTTGGCGAGCAGCGAAGTAATGGTGTCGGTGGCCGCCAGCCGTCGGTCGCACGGTCGTGAGTGACACACGCTTATTTTCCCGGCAGCCGACCTGCCAGTATGACACGCGTTGCACTCATTGCACACGACGAGAAGAAGGCTGATCTCATTGCGTTCGCACAGGACCACGAACAGCAACTACAGGAGTACGACCTGCTTGCGACGGGCACGACGGGACAGCGCCTGATGGAAGAGACCGACCTCGAGGTCGAGCGCAAGCAGTCTGGCCCTCTCGGTGGTGACCTGATGATCGGCGGCGAGATTGCCGAAGATAAGATTGATGGCATCATCTTCCTCCGAGACCCGCTTCGTGCACAGCCACACGAGCCGGATATCTCGGCACTACTGCGGATCTGTGACGTTCACGACACCGCGCTCGCGACGAACCTCGCCTCGGCAGAGTTTCTGATCGAGGGACTCGCATCGTAGCTGTTCTCGAGGTGGGATTCACTGGTTCGCGTTTGCGCGTGCTCGAGGTGGTCCGCCCACACGATCGAGAAGCGGAAAACGCCGGGGGCGACGACAGTTGCTAAGGCCGGCCGGGGGTGAGAGGCCACCAACGACTGCTGAATGGCTGTTCGGAAACTCTTGGGACAGGAAGCGTCGGCGCTCTGGGGTAACGGCAAAGGACTATCACTGATCGCGGTCGCGACGACCTGGGGGCTGCTGGTCGGGACGCGCATGATCTACAGAGAAAACAAGGCGAGTGCCTCGGGGCGTGACCCCGAGGGTGAAGCCGACACTTAGACGTGTTCTGTCCGCTCGATGTACCGCTCAATCGTTTCTGTTGAGACTGTTCCTGCCGTTCCGATGTAGTACGACTGTTCCCAGAATCCACCACCCCACAGATACTCCTCCAAGAACGACTCGTGCTGTTCCCACATCTCCCGCGCCGTGATGCTCTTGACAGTTCGTACAATCTCGCTCGGGGCGTGTCGTTCGAAAATCTTCGATTCTCGTGATGACGACAGTATCTTGTAATCGTACTCGTCGCACACGTTGCGAAAACTCGCTTCCAGCGAATTCTCGATGGGTTCGAGAATCGAGTGGCGGTACTAAGCGGGATCGAAGGTCCCGCGAGGTACGCAAAGTGGTTCGAAACGTGCGAGCACGTTTCGTCATCACGAGACGGCGCGCCGTCTCGAACGACTTCGCTTTGCTTGATTTCGGACACCACACGAAGTGGTAGTTGACGTTGTACACCGTGTGATTTGACCGCTTCTCGCCCATATCGAACCCACTCCACCAACACAGTTAAGTATATCCAAAATATATACATTGGTGTGGTGAATCGCTTTGAAATCGACGGCGAGGAAGTTCTCGACGGTGAGGTCAAACCGTTCGGGAACAGTGCCCACGTCACCGTTCCTAAACGCTGGCGTGGGGCCGACGTGAAAGTCGTCCGAACCTCAGAACCCGCCAAACAAGACGAAGAATGACAGGATCACAGGCTCTCGTCAAGACTCTGGACTTCCAACTCAACATCCAGAGTGACAACAAGAGCCTGTTGTACGACGCCACGCTCGAAGCCCGACGAGTGTACAACGAAACCATCCGTCTCGCCAAAGAAGGTGTGGACTGGAATACGATTCCCGACCGCGTGGCAGACGACGCCAACCTTGTGAAGAACACGACTCAGCGCGTTGTCGCCAAGGCTCTCGGAGCGATGGAGAACTACTACGAGTACGACGACTTCGGGCTCCCGAGCCACACCAAGGACGGTGCGTACCCGCTTCGTGCGAACTACGAGGAGGGGCACAATTTGTCGCTTACCGACGATGGCAACGTGGCGTTCCGAATCAGCGCGAAACCGTACAACCACGTCAAGGGCGTCCTCGAAGGGAGTGACGCTCACCTCGATATTCTCAAGACCGCACTCGAAAGTGACGAGTGGAAGATTGGGACGGCGGAGGCCCTGTTCCATAACGACACTC
This sequence comes from Natronolimnobius sp. AArcel1, assembly GCF_011043775.1. NCBI lineage: Archaea > Methanobacteriati > Methanobacteriota > Halobacteria > Halobacteriales > Natrialbaceae > Natronolimnobius > Natronolimnobius sp. AArcel1. Next base: position 503,058 of record NZ_JAAKXY010000003.1, read on the forward strand.
CTGAGTTGCACGTCAACGTCACCAACACCGAACAAACAGTTCGGGACAAGCAGGACTCACGGACGGTTGTCGGCGTGGACGTGAATGAGGACAACGTGGCTCTCACCGCACTCTCCGAGGATGGCGTCGAGGACTCGTTGGTCATCGACTTCCCCGAAATCAAGTTCGAGCGCCACCGCTACTTCACGATGCGGAAGCGCGTGCAGAACGCCGGGAAAGACAGCATCCACGACACGTTGGAAGGGCGCGAAGAACGGTTTGTCCGCGACCGACTCCACAAGGTATCTCGGCACATCGTGGAGTGGAGCCAACAGTTCGAGAAGCCGTGCATCGTCTTTGAAGACCTCAAAGAGATGCGCGACAGTATCGACTACGGCACGCGAATGAACCGACGCTTGCACCACCTCCCGTTCCGCGCCCTACAGTTCTATACGTCGTACAAGGCGTCGTTCGAGGGTATCCCGACTGCGTGGATTAATCCCGAGTACACGAGTCAGCGGTGTCCGATGTGTGGACACACAGCACGTGCGAACCGTAACAAGAAACGGTTCAAGTGCCGGGACTGTGGGCATCAAGACCACAGCGACCGTAGTGCAAGCGTCAATATCGCCGTGAAAGGCGTGAAGAAACTCGATTGGAATGTGCCTGCTCTCAACAGCCTTCCCGTTGTTCGGAAGGTGTCGACCGAGAGACGGAGTCTCTCGTGATCACGAAACGGCTGCGCCGTTTCGGACGACGACGGCAGGCATCGGGGGCCGTGGACGCCCCGACCGTGACCCGCCCGACCGTTCGAGGCTATCAGGCCGATGGTCGGATGGGAGTGTCCGACTAAACCACGGGAAGCCTCGGGGTCGTTCGGAAGATCTTCGATCTTCCGTGATGACGAGACGCCGTAGGCGTCTCGAACCACTTGACCCCGAGGCAGTTCACCCGGTCGTGCTTTCGTACCTGCAGACCGACTACGGGCTGAGTCTGACAGTCGCTGGCTTGCTCGTGACTGTGCTCTGGCTGTTCGGCTCGCTCGGGCAACTCCCCGGTGGTATCCTTGCCGATCGGTACAACGAGCGGACGCTCATGGGGCTGAGCGCACTTGGTGTCGGGATTGCACTCGGCATCGTCGTCAGTTCATCGACGGCGATCATCCTGTTCGGTGCAACCGCGCTCTGGGGACTGGCCCACTCGCTGTACCCGATCGCCCGAATTACGTTCCTCTCGAGGCAGTACGAGGACCGTCTTGGGAGCGCACTCGGTGTCACGATGGCGACGGGCGATATTGGCCAGACGGTGTTGCCCCCGATTGCGACCGTCATTGCCGCAGGAGTTGCCTGGCAGGCGGGGCTGGGATTCGTCGCGCCGCTGTTGCTTCTGGCCGGTCTTGGCATTTTCATCGCTGTGCCGGCGCTGCAAGATCACTCTGCGGACGGATCTGACGAAGTCGATGAGACGACATCGCTCCGGGAGACACTTGGCGTGTTTCGTGAACTTCGAAATCCGGAGATGGCCGTCATGTCGCTCATCCTGTTTCTCTACATATTTATCTGGCAATCATTTACGGCGTTTTATCCGACGTATCTGACGAGCGTAAAAGAGATCGATCCGGCGGTCGCGAGCCTGCTCTTTGGCTTTTTCTTCGCGGTCGGTGTCGTCGTCAAACCCGTCGGTGGCGCGGCGTACGACCGCATCGGCATGCGTGGCTCGCTCGTCGGTGTCTTGCTCCCACCAGTCGCCGGCTTCCTACTGTTGCCGATGGTCGACCAGCTGTGGGCGCTTGTCGTCATCACCGCCCTGATCAGCACGATGCTTGGCTCCGGTGCGATCACACAGTCGTATCTGGCAGACTCCTTCTCGGACGCAATGCAGGGAACCGGCCTCGGCGTAATTCGGACAACGACGGCAACGCTCGGTGCCGGCGGGCCACTCTTCTTCGGGATTGTCGCCGACTACGGCTTCTTTAATGAGGGATACATCGCGCTGGCCGTAATCATGGCCGCAATAATCGTGCTTACGCTCCGGATGCCACAGTCACCGTAACACACGAGTGGGTTTCACACCCAGACATCTCGGAGACGGCGCAACGACTCGAGTTCCGAGAAGCCAACGTATAAACGCGAGATGGGGTAAACAAGAGCACATACATCGCCGATGAGTGAAATTGCTCTCGCGGCCGACTTTGCGATTATCGTCGTTGTTGCGACTGTAATCGGTCTACTCGCCCGTCAGACAGGGCAACCGACGATCATCGCCTACATTCTGACTGGCATTCTCCTCGGCCCGGTTGCGTTAGACATCGTGACCAACGAAGGACTCGTCGAGTTGATGGGCGATCTTGGTTTTGCGTTCTTGCTGTTCTTGCTTGGGCTGAAGATGCGTTTCGAGGATATTCGCGAAATCCTTCCGTCTGTTACGAACATTGCGTTCGGACAGACGGTGATGCAGACTGCGCTTGCGTTTCTGGTTGCGCTGGCGCTTGGCTTCGATACCAATGAAATCCTCGTTATCTCGCTTGCAACTGTCTTCGGCGCGACGCCAATCATCGTCAAGATTCTCACCGACAAAGACGAGATCACCAGCCTGCCGGGCAAAATCGATGTCGGCGTCCTCATCGTTCAGGATATCTACCTCGTCGTCGTCCTTGCGCTGTTTACGGCCGACGATCTCGGGAACGCAAGCGAGATCGCCTCGACACTCGCCGTGATCCTCGTCATGATGTCCTTTATCGGCATCTTCTCGCTGCTTTCCTCTCGATACATCTTGCCACAGCTCTTCCGACGGATCGCAGACAACAAAGACGTCTTCCTCATCGTCGCCATTGCGTGGGCATTTCTGTTCGTCGCCATTGCCGAAGGATCCGACCTCGATCCGAAAGTCGGTGCGTTCCTCGCCGGTATCAGCCTCGCCCAACTCCCCTACAGCAAGGAACTCGAGGATCGGATCACCCCGATTACCGACTTCTTCATCCTCGTCTTCTTCGCCACCATCGGCCTCCAAATCGACGGTCTCTCGAGTCTGCTTGCCTACTGGTGGCAAGCAATCGTCGCTTCGATCATCCTCATGGTCGGGAACTTCTGGATCATGTTCTATCTGATCGACCGCGAAGGGTTCGCCGTCGAGACCTCCTTCCTCGGCTCGATCAATATGGTGCAGGTCAGTGAGTTCTCACTGATTGTCGGTGCACTCGCGATTGACCAGGGGCTCATTGACTCGGACATACTCGGCTATCTGAGCCTAATGGCGTTGCTCACGATGGGTATTTCGACGTACATTATCGCGTACAATCACGCTATCTACGAGCGCCTCGAGCCGTGGTTCCGGCGGTTCGAATCCGGTGACGAGAAAGATGCGGATATCAGCAGGTACGAAAATCATGCAGTCGCCATCGGCTACGATGAAATCACCGAGCGTGCGCTCCCGCTTCTCGAGGAACATTTCGAGGAGGTGGTGATCATCGATAGACAAACCGATCATATCGAAGAACTCGAAGAGGAGGGCCGGTACGAGTATGTCTTTGGCGATTTCAGACACACCGAAGTACGGAAGGAATCGAACCTCAAAGGCGCGGAGTTCGTGTTGAGTTCGAGTGTCGAACGTGAGGTCAACGAGGCGCTGTTGGCAGAGGTTAACGAGGATGCGACAGTGTTCGTTGAAGCCGAGCGAATTGACGACGCACGTGCACTGTACGACCGCGGAGCGACCTACGTCATCATGACATCCCATCTCGCCGCCGAAAAGCTCAGCGAGTACGTTGAGTTGTACGTCACCGACCAGACGTCGTTCGACGAGGCAATCAGCCGTGATATCGACGCGATTGAAGCACGACAACACCGAGCAGTCAGACGATTCGGCGACGACGCCGAAGATGACACCGAAACACTCGAGGACGGCGATCAGCGCCAGGGAGGTGAGTCCGATGGCTGAGGAACTCGTCATTACGCTGGCGGTCGTTTTCGTTGCCGCTGGCGTGCTCTCGCTGATCGCCAATCACTTCGGCCTCTCGCCGATTCCGTTTTACATCATCGCCGGATTGATCGCCGGCAGTTTCGAGTCCGTAACGCAATCTGAGATTATCGTCCTCGCACAATGGGGAATCGCGTTCCTCGTGTTCGTCTTTGCGATTCGTATCGATTTCGGAGATCTCGAGTCAGTACTCCGAGATGCGGAAGTCGCAGCACTGACACAGCTGATTATCGTCGCGCCGATTGCGTTTGGCGTTGGCTATCTGTTTGGCGAACTGTTTGGCTTCGAATACCAGCTTCGAAACGCGGCCTACTTCGCTGCGGCTGTCGTTCTGAGTTCGTCACTCGTCGGCGGCGTCTTGCTTGGCTCTGAAATTCGGGCGAACCTCGTTCACGGTCGACTCGCGTCGTCGATTCACTTTTTCGACGATCTGGTCGCGATTGCGCTCCTGTTGATCCTCAGTACGGAAGTCGTCACAGCGGACGGCATCGCTGCACAGATCGGCTACGGCGTGTTGTTCGTCATCGCAGGACTGGTGATTTACCGCCATGGCTTCCCGCTCCTCGTTCGACTCGCTGACGGTGATGGCGAACTCGTACTCGTCGGCAGCATCTCGATTCTCATCGCGTTCATCGCTGCCGCAGAGTACGTCGGTCTCTCGCTCGTCGTCGGCGCGTTCGCCGCCGGCATCGCAATCCGCAGCGACGGGACGCAGGCTCTCGAGGTACAAAACGGAATCAGTTCGATCACCGATTTCTTCGTCGCAATCTTCTTCGTCACTGTCGGTGCGCTCGTCGCGATTCCATCACTCGAGGTCCTCGTCATTGCGGGTGCGATTACGCTGCTCGTACTGGTTGTGAACCCCATCGTCCACATTGCCTCGTTCATCTATGAGGGATACGACGCTCGAACGGCGTTTCTGGCAGGCTCGAGCCTCAATCAGGTCAGTGAGTTCGCACTCATCATCGCGATTCAGGCGCTGTTGATGCAAACGATAGCCGAACCGTTGTTCGACGCGATTATCCTCGCTGCCGCCGCAACGATGGTGCTGACGTTCCTCGGTCGACGAACCGAAGACGCTGTCTACCGGACTGTCGTCGCGCGGCTGTTTCGCAGCCAGCGAACACGGAAAGTCGACGACCGAAGCAGCGTCGGTGACCTCGACGATCACATCATTATCGTCGGCTACGGTCGGATTGGCCGCCAACTCGTCGAAACGCTTGAGACACTCGACCAACCCTACGTCGTCATCGAAAACGATCCTGTTCTCTGGGACGAACTCGATACCTCCTGTCAACACTACGTCCTCGGCGATGCGCTATCTGACTATCCCTGGGAGAAAGCTCGGGTCGAAAACGCCGCGCTCGTCTGCTCGACCGTGGATCATCAGGGCGTCTCGGAAACAATCCTCGAGCGCGGGATTGACGCCGATATTGTCCTTCGAGCGGAGTCAACCGGCGATGCAGAATCGTACCTTGAGGCGGGCGCAACGCACGTTGCTGTGCCGGACGTCCTCGCTGGCGAGCAACTCGTTTCGACCGTCGAGGCGCTGGCTGCCGGCGAGACGAATCCTGAAACGCTCGAGCAAGAGCACATGGAATACTTCCGAACGCTCGAACAGGACGGGTTTGCAAGTCGTGACGAACGGCTCTAAACACGTATCTGTCTCAACAGATGGTGTGAAACCAGACCTCAAACTGGACCATTGAAGAATTCGTGGACGACAAACACGAGGGCAAGTCCAACGACAAATAAGGGGGCTGCAACGAGTGCCTCGAGCTCGATGGCATCTGCAAGTCCAAGTGCGGCAACGACCAGCAGTCCAACACCAACGGTGTAGACGGCGAGATTTCGACCAATCCGAAGCACTTGCCCGAGTTCAAACACAGCGATTTCTTCGCACAGACAGACCAAAGGCTTGCTGATTCACTGTAAATGTGGCTGCATCGAATCAGCTTGTAATTGCAGATCCTGCTGGCGTGCTGCTCGAAGTTGTTCGGCAGTCAAGTCACCCTCGAGTAAGTCTTCAACGTGTTCGACGAGTTGCTGGCCGGCGAGAAGTTCGGGGAGGGCAACGTACAGCGCACCTGCCTCGAGCAACTCGAGTGCGGTTTGCTGCTCACGCGCACGGACGATACAATCCGCGCGGAAGTCATAGGAGAGGATCCGTCTCGAGACGGAATCAGACTCAATCGTCGAGAAAACCAGCCGTGCTTGCTCGACGTTTGCTTTCTCCCAGGTGTACTGTTCCATCGCGTCGCCAACGACGAGTGCGTTGCACTCCTCACGAACGGTTTCACGGCGAGCCGGATCGTTTTCGATGACGACGTAGGGCTGATCGAGATCTTCACAGGTTTCGACCAGTCGCTTCCCCTGTCGCCCGTAGCCGACGATGACGACGTGATCGGAGAGGTCCACTGGCACGTCACTCCAGGCATCAATCTTGCCGTGTGCACGTGGGAGGAGTCCGCGTGCGACTACCCAGCGATACAGCTGCTCGTCGTACCGCTGGCTGAGGCTCGAGGTGATCATCGTAATGGCTGCAGCGAGGATGATCGCGTCAAACACCGTCTGAGAGATTGCGCCTATCAGTAGTGCCTGAATCGCGATGATGAGCGCGAACTCACTGACCTGATCGACGCTGAGGGCAGTCAACGTTGCCGTGCGTCGTTCGTAGCCCTTCGCCAGCAAGATCGCCGTCGTTAGCGCTGGTTTTACGACGACTGTAAGCACAACGAGAGCGCCAGCAAGCACCACCTTCTCGATGGACTCGGCTTGGCCCGTCTCGAGGAACGGGAACGTGATGAGCGCGCCGATTGTCACGAAGAAGATCGCGACAAAGAAGTCCCTGATCGACTCGAGGCCGTTGAACAGACCGAGATACTCGATTGGATCGTGTCGAACTGCGAGTCCAGCAGCGAATGCACCGACGACGATCGAGATGCCAGCGTACTCAGCAGCCCCAATAAATGCCGCGAGCAAGGAGACGACGCCCAGAATCATGAGTTCGTCCGACTCTCCAGCAAGCCGACCAATGAGATCGAACAGGTACCGATTGACGAGGTACGCGAGGGCGATCAAGGCCAGACCGTAGCCGATAGCGGCCGCAACTGGGCCGACCTCGAGCGTTCCCGTCCCCAGGATGAGCACGAAGACAATTGCGAGCAGGTCTTGAACGAACTGGATCGTACTCGCCAGTCGACCACGGATTAGCCGCAGGTCGATCTCAGTCTGGAGCAGTGCTCGGCCGACGATTGTCGAGGAGAGTGCGGCCGCAATCCCCAGATAGATCGCTTCAGTGGGGGCAACGCCGAGGACGATGCTGATCCCGACACCGAGCGAGCCAACGACGAAAATCTGGCCAAGCGCCGCGATTTCGCTGTCGCCAAGCACCGACCGAACGGCAGTGAAATCGATTCCAACACCAAACGAGAACACGAGCAACGCAATCCCGTACTGGGCAATCTCGAGGGTGAGTTGCTCGTCAAGCCCAAAGCCTTCCATCGCAAAGCCGGCAATGACGCCTGCGAGGATGAAAAACGGCACCGTTGGTAGATCGTACCGGTTTGCTACCAGCAAGAGCGGCCCGGTGATGATGAACATGATCGAGACGGCAGTGAGTAACTCACTCATTGAGACCACCTCCGACGCCACCGTCAGGTTCTGGGAACGGCTCATCACTGCTCAGCAACTCAATATCCGATTCGAGCGTTTGCTCGAGGTGGTCTTCAACGCGACCAGCCTCGAGATACGTGTGCAGGTACGCAGCAAGTCTGTCGGCGGCAAGATATGGGGTCATCAGTACACAGTGGACGCCGCTCTCGTAGAGGGTACGTGCGTCTTCGATTCGATCCGCTTCAACGAGAACTGTCGCGTCCTCGCTGACCGACTCGAGCAATACCGAGTTGACCGCCGGATCGACCGACGATGAGAGGACGAAATCAGCCCGTTTCGCGGCGACATCCTTTCGGATCGTTGCATTTCGGAAGTCACCGTAGACGGCGTTGTACCCCTCTTCTTTGAGTGTTTCGACGTGTTCGACGGTTCGGTCAACGACGACTACATCCTCGTAGTGATCTGCGAGCAACGGAAGGACATTTCGCGTTACGTCGTCGTAACCGATGACGACTGCATGGTCGCGGTACTCCTGTTTATCGCCCTCAAATGCACCCTCGCCGGTGAAGCGCGTGATCGTCGACTCGAATCGCTCGAACAGCGTATGGCTAAACTCGATGAAGTACACCGAGACGGCCATCGTGAAGATGGCAAGCAGCGTCATGAAGCCAAGCACTTCCGCCTCGATGAACCCACCTGTCACTGCGACAGCGGTGACGATAATCCCGAATTCGCTGACTTGAATCATGTTGAGGCTGCCGAGGAACGTCGTCTCGGATCCGAAGCCCTGCCAGTCGAGCAGGTAGAAGAAGATCACGAACTTTACTGGCATCAACACCAGCGCAGCGATGATCGCTTCCTGGGTGTAGGCAAACAGTTGCGCCGCCTCGAGGTCGAGCGCAACGGAGACAAAAAAGACCATGACGAACAGGTCAGTCAGTGGATTAACCCGGTCCTGTAACTCCTTGCTGTAGGGCAGTTGGGCGATGGCGACGCCAGCCATGAACGCCCCCATCTCAATCGAGAGGTAGGCTTCGATGCCAAACGGCTCGAGAAAGAGGTTGATGTTGTCAGAGACGAAGACGAACAGAAACGCCCACGCAATGGCGACGAGGAAGAAGATTTCCTTGTTGTCTGCAATCCGGCGGAAGACAACCGGGAGGAGTGTTCGGGAAGCAACAAGCGCCGCGACTGTCACAAGTGCAACGAGCACGAGGACAACGGCGAGCGTGGTTGCGACCTCTGTAAGGCTATCCGGTTGACCGGCCGCAAGCACGGCCAGAATAATAACGACGACGACGTCTTGGACGAGCAGGATGCCAACATCGATTTTGCCGTGTAACGAGGTCGCTTCGTCCTTGTCGTTTAGCATCTTGATGACGACCGCCGTCGAACTATACATCACTGCAAGACCGATGAGAAACGCCTCGAGCAGACCGAACGGGGGTAACGCATACGCGATTCCCGCACCCGCGAGAAAGACAAGCGCCATCTGTGGAAGCGCGATTTTGACGATTGGCGAGAGGACGTGTTGAATCTCCTCGAGGCGCATCTTGATCCCGAGTAAGAACAGCAAGAATGCGAGACCAAGTTCCGAGAGCAGTTCGGTCAGTTCGCTAACCTCAACGATCCCGAGCGCTGCTGGCCCGATCACGACGCCGGCGAGAATGTACGCGATGATCGTTGGCTGGCCAGTCTGTTTGGCGAGAAATCCAGCAAATGTCGCACAAAACAAAATAACAGCGAGATCAACAGTAAGCGCTGTTTCGGTAACCATCTGCGCGATGCTTCCTAGTCGACTGAATTAACGGTGTCGAACCTGGCATCCATACGTCGTGGTATCGTCAGAACACACCCACGCGACACCAATAAGAATCGGTGCAGCCAGAAGGGATAGTTTCAACCCCCTCGAGTCCGCCTTGACTGCTATGACACAGGCGGTCGTCTTCGACCTCGATTATACCCTTGCGGTGCCGACGCGGGACCGCGAAACGCTGTTACAGGAGGCCGTCGACGCCGCCGACGCACCCGCGCTCACGCGCGAGGACTATCTCGAGGCCCACGGAAACCACCTCACCCAGCGTTCGCGCGAGCCGATTTTCACCGACTTGCTCGCTGAGCACGAAACGGAGGCTGACCCGGCCGCCGTTGCCACAGCCTACCGCGAGGCAATCGCAGACGCACTCGAGGCGCTGCCGGGCGTCGAATCCATGCTCGAGGACCTCAAAGCCGACTACCGCGTTGGGCTGTTGACCAACGGCCCCGTCCGCGCACAGCGAGACAAACTCGAGACGCTCGACTGGGACAACCGATTTGACGCCGCACTCGTCACCGGCGAACTCGAGGCTGGTAAACCCGATCCGCGTGCGTTCGAGGCGATTGCAACCGAACTGGACGTCGAACCAGCGGAAACGGTCTACGTCGGCGACGACGTCGACGCCGACGTCTACGGCGCGACCAACGCCGGAATGGCGGTCATACAGGTCCTGCTCGAGGACGGCCCCGAGCCCGATTCGCGGGCTGTGGCCCACGTCGAACAGGCAGAGATTGCGACAGCGCTGCCGGACATTCTTGCTGACCTCGAGTGACCGAGCGGGGCTGCAACGACTCCTCGAGGCGGAGCCTGGCTGCAGTTGTACCTGACGACTAACAAAGCCGACTGCGGTTGAGAGTCGGGTATAATGTCTGCTGGAGAGCCGCCCGAGAAGCGACCGGAATCGGAGGCCGCACCTGATCCGGATGCAGACCCAGATCCACGCGCGAACACGGGAAACAGTGCAGATCCTGGCCCGTCTGGCGTTCAGGTGCTCGGGCTGGTCGTGCTTATCGCGGCTGCGATGCTCGCGATGACATGGCTCTTGACACCGGAGATGATCCCCGGTGGCAGTGCCGGTCCCGGCGAAGACAACGATGAGGAGTCGACGGCGCTCGAGGAACTTGGGGACGACGTTGCAGCCGAGGCAAACGAGAGTGACAGCGAGAGCGATGACGATGATGATGATAACGAGGACGAATCCGACGATGAGGGTGATGGCGACGATGACGCTGAATCGGATGACGAAAGTGATGGTGATGACGACGCCGAACTCGAGGATGAACTCGAGAGCGATGATGACGGCGGAGTAGGCGACGAGAGCGACGACGGTGAATCAGACGATGAAAGTGAGAGCGATGATGACGACACTGAATTTGACGATGAGAGTGAGGGCGATGATGACGCCGAATTAGATGATGAGAGCGACGATGACGGTGAATCAGACGACGAAAGTGATGGCGATGACGACTCTGCGTCACCAGTTGACGATTTTGGCTCGCCATTCGATGATGACTCACCAGCGGATGATGCCGGCTCGCCGTTCGATGACGACTCGCCAGCGGATGATGCCGGACCACCGGATGACGCAGGGCCACCGGACGATGTGCCGGCGTCAGATGACGCGGGACCACCGGACGATGCTGGACCAGCCGATGACGCTGGCCCGCCAGACGATATTCCGGGATTAGATGATGATGGCGACGATGGCGATTCCGTCGATATTGATATCGATATCGGGTAGTGAACGCCTCACTCCAAAATACGACTGCCTCGAGTCACAATCTACCCCGTCGAAGACGGACAAGACCGTGATCAGCGAAGCGCTGCCGTCGCGTCGGCCATAATCTCGAGTGCTTCCTTCAACTCCTCCATGCCAGTCGCATACGAGAGTCGGGCATAGCCCGCGCCGTTCGCGCCGAAGGCATCGCCGGGGACGACAACCACGCCACGGTCGATTACCTCATCACACCAGCCCTCAGGCACCTTCGGCATCGCGTAGAACGCACCCGAGGGCGTCGGCACCTCGAGGCCGGCATCCTCGAGGCCGTCGACGACGACATCGCGGCGGTCTTCGAACGCGGCGACCATCTCCGCGACAGGGTCTTGCGGTCCAGTGAGGGCGGCCTCGGCGGCGTACTGGGCGGGGGCGGACGCACAGGCCTGACCGTACTGGTGGACCCGAAGCATGCGCTCGATACGTCGATTCGAGCCGGTGACCCAGCCAAGTCGCCAGCCAGTCATCGAGTATGTCTTCGAGCAGGCGCTGACGACGACGACGTTGTCCGAGTCGGCGAACTCGAGCGGCGAGCGATGGGTTCCCTCGAAGACGATTTTCTCGTAGACTTCGTCGGAGACACAGAGTACGTCGTGTTCGTCGGCAATGCGCGCGAACTCGCGCATGTCGGCTTCGCTCTGGACGGCTCCAGTCGGGTTGGCGGGGCTGTTAACGATGAAGACGGCAGTATCGTCCGTGATCGCCTCCTCGACGGTGGCCGGATCGAGCGTGAGATCGTCACGAAGTCCGACTGGCTTCGGCGTCCCGTCGGCGAGTTTCGTCAGCGCGTCGTAGGAGACAAAGCCCGGATCGGGGAAGATGACCTCCTGTCCAGGGTCAACGTGGGCCTCGAGTGCGAGATGCAGGGCCTCACTGCCGCCCGAGGTAGCGATGATGTCGGCCGGATCGACCTCGAGGCCGTAGTCGCGATCGTACTTCGTTGCGATAGCTTCGCGCAGGGTTTCGGTGCCTTTGTTCGACGTGTAGGCGTCCGTCAGTCCGTTTTCGATAGCCTCGATTGCGCCGCGGCGGGCATGAGCCGGCGTCGGAAAGTCGGGTTGGCCGAGTCCGAGATTGATTGCGTCGTCACCGGCGGCTTCGAACACTTCACGAATGCCGCTGATCGACACCTGTTCGACCCGCTGGGAGAACTCTGTCATGCCTGTATGAGCGCAGTCGATCCCGATAACTCTTGATGGTTCTACGAGCCATACCGCCGACCGAATAGTCAGTCAGTACAGACACTCTTGTCTCCGAAATTGAGCAAGCCGCAACTAATATACGGGTCCTGTCGAACTATGGAGTGATGACGCTCTCTCGGCGGTCGCTCCTTGGTGCGGGGGCAACTGGGGCAATTGCACTGACAGCCGGCTGTCTCGACTTCGTGACAGGCGACGGGCCACTCGAGTTCGAAGCCAACCAGGCAGCTCCGAGCGCGGACGCGCTCGCAGACACCGGCTACGAAGAATCGGCAATCGAACACGAAGCGATCCACGAGGAAGTCGATGTTGGCATCGAGCGCGAAGTTCGCGCGTCGCTGTGGGCAAGCCTCTACACGAAAGAGCGCGAACTGCAGGGCCAGACGGAAGAAGCCGGCTTCTTTGGTGCAGTATCGATCCCTGGGATCGAAGTCCTCGGTCGCTCGTTTAATCCGCTCGCGGACCTGGATGGCGAGGAACTACTCGAGGAACTCATGTCACAACTCGACGACGGACAAGAGATTGAAAACATCGCTCACGAGGACTCTTTTGGCCTCGAAATCCTGGGCGACGGTCGCGAGGTCGATGTCTTCGGCGGCGAGGCCGAGTACGGCGGCGAAACACTCGAGGTCGAAATCATGCTCACTTCGTTTATACACGAAGATGACTTACTCGTCCTGCTCGGTACCTACCCTCGATTACTCGCTGAGGAGTCGGCAAACATCGAGCACCTCCTCGAATCAGTCGAGCACCCGGTCTGAGACTACGGACGAGCGCACAGCTAATCACTGGTGTTTACAGGTCCGGAATAATCCTGTCGATGGGTGATACCGATAGTGTTGGGTACCAGAATCATGGGCCTCGAGTACGTAGCACGTATATGACCGTCACGTGGCAGACCGAACGGTCGCCATCTGGCCCGGATGGACAGCCATCTGATGCCACGATGGAGTTCGACCGACACCCGCGGTACGTCCTCGAGTACGAACTCACACACGGCGTTGCCGACCACCGGCCCGAGCACGAAGCGTGGCTCCTCGAGTGGAGTACCACGTGTATTGGTGTCGACGGCATCGAAGCAATCGATATTCATCGTTCCGAAGCGTCACAACGCACGTCGTTCTCGATTCACCTCGATACCGAATTCGAGAACTGCCGGCCAGTTCCGAGTGACTTTCAGGTACTTCTCGAGGACCTCGAGCGGTGGGGAGGCGACCTGCTGGTGACGTGTATCGATCTGCGATAAGAAACTGCAAACAGCGCCGGAGGCGCTGTGTTAGTAGAACTCGCGGACGAGGTCCATCGCGTCCTCAGGCGCACCGTCTGGAATCTCGGACATGTCTTCGGTGACGCCGTGTTGTTCGTTGTACGGCACCGAGTTTTCGTCCTGATACATCACGCCCTGGTACTCCTTCTCGCTGTCGAGGATGACTTCCTTGGCGGCCTCGTAGTCGTTCGGGTCGTGGCCCTCTTCCTCGAGGTCGACGAGGTTGTCGCGGAAGTAGTCGTAGGTGTCGACGTCGTTGAACGTGACACACGGGCTGAAGACGTTGACGAAGCCAAAGCCGTCGTGTTCGATGGCTTCCTGAACGATCTCCTGATGGCGCAGGGCATCGGAGGCAAAGGACTGTGCGATGAAGGACGCGCCGGATGCCAGTGCGAGCGCGAGCGGATTGACTGGCGGCTGTTTTGGTCCTTCTGGGGTTGTCGAGGTCTCGAAGTCGGATCGCGACGTTGGCGAGGCCTGTCCTTTCGTCAGGCCGTAAATACGGTTGTCCATGACACAGTAGGTCATGTCGACGTTGCGGCGGACAGCGTGGACGAAGTGACCGGCACCGATGGAGTAGCCGTCACCGTCACCGCCAGCGACCATCACTTCGATGTCGGGGCGGGACATTTTGACACCCTGTCCGACCGGGAGCGCACGGCCGTGGACCCCGTGAAGGGCGTAGCTGTGCATGTAGGTCCCAATCTTCCCGGAACAGCCGATTCCGGCGACCACGAACGTGTTGTCGGGGTCGTTGCCGGTTTCGGCGAGGGCTTTCATCATGCCGTTCATCGTCCCGAAGTCACCGCAGCCGGGACACCACGTTGGTTGCTTGTCGGATTTGAAGTCTGTGAATCGAACGTCGGAGCTCATTATGCTGGCACCTCTGCGGAGAGTTTCTCGGTGATCTGTTCGGCGAGTTCGTCCGCCTTGAAGCGGACGCCGGTGTACTTGTTAATGCGCTTGACGCGGGTAAGGGCGTCGTGTTCGATCAGATCGGCGAACTGTCCCGTCGCGTTACACTCAACGACGATAACGTCCTCTGCCGACTCGATCTCATCGGTCAGATCCGGCCGTGGGAAGATGTACGGCACCGAAATGACGCGCAGGTCGATATCGTCTTCCTCGAGATAGTCGAGGGCTTCGACGAGTGCGCCCTCGTTCGATCCCCACGAGAGGACGAGGTTGTCCGAGTCTGGGTTCCCGAACTCGCGGTACTCCCAGCCTTCTTCTTCTTTCGCGGTCTCGACCTTGCGGTTGCGTTTGTCGACCTGCTGGACGCGCACGTCGGTCTCTTCGGTTCGGCGACCGAGTTCGTCGTGCTCGAGGCCAGTCGACATGTGTGCGCCGTCGGTTGTGCCGGGGATGGCACGCGGGCTGACGCCGTCCTCGGTGGCGGCGTGAGCGCGGAAGCGACCCTGTGAGTCGAGCCACTCGCCGACGGTGTCGTCGTCGACGAGTTTGCCGCGGTCGATCTCGACTGCGTCCATATCGAACGCTTCTGGCGGGAACGTCTGTTCGGTGACGGACATTGCCAGATCGGAGATCAGGAACACCGGCGTGTTGTACTTCTCGGCGAGGTTGAATGCCTCAATGGTTTTCCAGAAACACTCGGTGATCGTCGTCGGTGCGACGACGAATCGTGGCACCTCGCCGTGACCGGCGTACAGCGCCATGTTGAGATCGCCCTGTTCTTGCTTCGTTGGCATCCCGGTCGATGGACCGGATCGCTGGACGTCAGTAATGACAAGCGGGGTCTCACTGGTTGCGATCAGCCCGAACGTCTCGGTCATCAGGTCGATCCCGGCACCGGAGGTTGCCGTCATCGCTCGTGCGCCAGCGCGTGCACCGCCAAGCGCCATGTTGATCGCCGAGAGTTCGTCTTCGGCCTGGACAACGTGCCCGCCGTACTCTTCGATACGGCCCGTCAGGTACTCCATGATGGAGGTCGCGGGTGTGATTGGGTATCCCGCATAGAAGCGACAGCCAGCGGCGATCGCACCCATGCCAATCGCTTCGTTTCCGTTCAGGAGGACGTAGTCGTTGTCCGTCGTCTCGAGGCTGTAGCCGAGGTGATCCAGGTCGTAGTTCTCCTGGACGTACTCCTGGCCGAGTCGAGCGGCTTCCTTGTTGTTCTCGACGATTTTCGATCCCTTCCCACCGAAGCGTTTCTCGAGGGATTCATCGAGATACTCGACATCGAAGTCGGCGATTTCACATGCCGCACCGAGTGCGACGACGTTGCGCATGATTGCGCCGCCGGCTTCTTCGGCGAGCGATTTCAGTGGTACGTCAACGGCAGTGATCTCGTCGGGGATTTCGGCTTCCCACGAGCGCTCACCGTCGTAGATAATAGCGCTGCCCTCGTGGAGTTCGTCCAGATTCTCGTCGATTGTGCGCTGTGTCAGCGCAACGAGAATATCGAGTCGGTCGACGACACTCTGGACGTCATCGACAGCCGTGCGGATCTTGTAGGCTGTGTAGCCGCCACGGATACGTGACGCGAAGTCTTTCGACGTGAACACGTGTCGGCCAGCACGCGAAAGTGCCTGTGCGAAGATTTTCCCGGTCGAGTCGATGCCGTCTCCGGCTTCGCCTCCGACCGCCCAGTTGAGGTCCTCAGCCATGTTATGCCGGACCTTGCCCCCAGTAAATGAAAAGGCTTCTGAAACCCCTACCAGGTCACCTGCGTTGTGACACTGATGCGCACGTGCACAGACGAACGCATCCAGTTTTCGACAGCCAGAACGGAACGCCTTTTCGCGCAGCAACCGAAGCGCTTCGATATGGACGGAACTCCAGTCACCGTCGAATCGGTACGCGAAGTCGGCCCAGACACCGTTGCACTCGATCTCGAGACACCAGCCGAGTTCGATGCCGCGCCGGGGCAGTTCGTCTTGCTGCGTGCAGTTCCCGGCGAGGGCGCAGTCGACGATCCGGACGATGACGAGGTCGTCGAACGCCACTATACGCTTTCCTCGCCGTCCGTTGGCGACACCTTCGAGATCACCGTCGGTGTCGACCCCGAGGGCGATCTCTCACCGTGGCTCGCCGACCTCGAGGGCGGCGAAACCGTCCACATCGACGGCCCGTTCGGGACGATTACCTACGACGGCGACGAAGATGGAGACGTGGTCGCAATTGCAGGCGGACCAGGCGTTGGCCCTGCAATCGCCATCGCAGAGGCAGCCCACGACGGCGGTCACGACGCTGTCGTCATTTACCAGGATGACGCGCCCGCACACGAGGACCGACTCGAGGACCTCGCGAACGAGGGTGTCCCGGTCGAACTCGTCGCGGGCGACGACACTGCAGCGCTTACCGACGCGATTGAGACCCATCTCGAGGAGGGGCAGGTGTACGCATTCGGCTTCGACGCGTTCGTCACGACTGTCGCCGAGACGATTGAGGACGCTGGCGGCGACGCCGACGGTGCACACATCGAGAACTTCGGCTGATCGGCTCGAGCGTTCTTTCGTCGCAGCGTGATACTTGCAAGCACAGTGCCTACGCTCGCGCGGGACGAACCGCACCACATGGTGGATGACGATCTCGAACTCGAGCGTGATATCGGCCAGGCAACGATTGTCTACGACGAACCGGACGAAGGAACAGTCAGAAAGACGGTCCCCAACGAACACATCGCCTACTTTCAGGACCACTGGATAATCAAGACTGACGAGGACGAGGAGGGTCACGATATCGTTCGCCGGGTCCCTGCCCAGCGAGTGCACTACGTCGAACGCTCCGTCGAGCAGTTCGAAGAGGAAGTTGCCACGCTCGTCGATCAGGTCCAGTCGTTCGCGGCCGATCTACGGACGAAACTGCCAGTCGGCGGCGGAAACAGCGAGCAACAACGTGTGCCTGAGGATCCGCCCGAACCCCACCGCATCAACATCGAGGAAGGAAGTCTCGACGACGAGGACGAACCCCCCAGCTAACGCCCAGTAGCAGTAGGTTGTAGCGCGGTTTCAGAATCGGGGGCTAAACTGAATCGGGCGGTTCGGTCACTACGCGTGCGCACTTACCGGAGAAACAGGAGTAACAGAAGCGGCAATGGAAGGAGAAAGGCAAGCAAGATTATTCCAATAAAATACAGTATGTCTAAAGAGAAGAAAGGAATGAGCATCACTACAAGGATGCTAATCAAAAGCGCGATAATCAGATTGAGGCGGAAGACGACCGGGTTTTCGCTCATTGTTTCAAATTTATAACTTTTCACCAATATATGTGTTGTGAGTTGATTGCTTGGCCCGCATTGAGTGGTTACCACCCCCACAAATCGAGTCACATGCCGTGGAACATTCGTGCTCTATACTGAACGCGAGTTTCACGAACCACTCTGAATAAAGAATCCGTATTACCAACTACTGTCAGTGCTCGACGAACTCGAGCAACACCCCGCCCGTATCCGCCGGGTGGAGAAAGGCGACCGTGTGGCCCCACGCACCGGGACGTGGCTCCTCGTCGATCAGTCGAACATCACTCGCGCGCGCACGCTCGAGCGCGCCATCGATATCACCAGTCGCGACCGCGAGGTGGTGAATCCCCGCGCCGTGTGAGTCAAGATACTGCGCAATTGTTCCGTCCTCGAGTGGCTCGAGCAGTTCGAAATAGCCGTTTCCACAGTCCAGGAAGACGACGCGCATGCCGTCGAATGTCTCCTCGTGGGCGATCTCGAGGTCGAGCAGGTCCGTGTACAACTCTGCGAGCCCGACTGCGTCGTCGGTTGCGATGCCGGCGTGGTCGAACTGTGTGTTCATACTGTCCGTTCGCGGACAGCCCTCAAAAATCGCTGGGCGAGCCGGCTCTCGCCAGACGTGCAGTTAGTCCGCTCGAGGCGAGAGTTCTCGAGAGCCAGTCGACGCCGACTGTTCAGTGCGGCCGCCGAGCGTCTCGAAGTCGAAGTTGTCGAACTCCGAGGGAGCGGTGCCTTCGACGGCGTAGACGTACAGCGCGGTCTTTGCGACGCCCCAGATCGTCTGGCCGAGAACGTACGTCAGTGCGAGTGCGCCGCCGACGAGGACGACACCGAGGACGACTCCCGGTGCGGGGACGACCGAGGCGACGGCCAGCGAAATCGCGAGTGCGCCACCGACGAACACGAACCCGATGAGTGTCGTAATGAGCGTGATGCCGAAGCCGGCACCCAGGGTTTCGCCCCACGTCTCTTTGAACGTCGAGCCGCTGCGTGTGAACATCGACGTGACCGCGACGTCTTCGAAGACGATCACCGGCACGATGAAGAAGGTCATAATCGACCAGCCCACGGCGAACAACGCCCCGAGCAGCGAGGCGACCGGGTTGTCCGAGCCCTCGAGACTCTTGAGGATCACGCTAACTGTTGCAGCGATCACCGACCAGACCAGGATTGGACCGGTTCGGTCACTGACTGCGCTGAGACAGTCTCTCACTGACGGTTCGCGCCCGTGGAACGCTTCGTTCGTCCCATAGACCAGCGCAGCTGAACAGTACGTACTGACGAACGTCGTCAGCAGGTACAACACGAAGAGGACGACGTACTCGAGGCCACTTCCGAAGGCGTCAGCGATCAACAGTGGGCCAAAGAAGAGCACGAAAAAGAGCAGGCTCGAGGCACCTGCGAGTGCGGGAAGGATCAGGAGTCGTGGATGGTGTCGAATAACGTTGATACTGTCTTTGGTCAACGTCCAGCCGGTTTTGAGCCGACCGAAGAAGCCGATCTTCGTTCCGTTTGCGTTCGATAGCATGGGTGCTCTATGTGAGTGTCTTGTGTTAAAATATACGATGGGTTTCTGAGGAAGAAATTGGTGTGAGGATCTGGGACGACCTGTGCTCGAGTTGGCGCTCTGAACTGCCGAACTCGAGTGAGTCGCGCGTTACGTGAACCTCCCGTCAGCGAAGCCCCAACTTCGCAGCGAGGCGACTCCAGACGCCGTCGCCGACCGCGGTGACGGCCTCCATCTCCTCCTCTGAGAGTTCGAACTCAAATACGTCCGCATTGGCCTCGATATGTGCCCGGCTCGAGGCCTTCGGAATCGCGGCGACTGGTGGTTGTTGAAGCAGCCATCGGAGTGCGACCTGTGTCGCGGACTTGCCGTGAGCGTCACCGACCTCGGCGAGGCGGTCGTCACCCGCCACCGCACCCTCTGCGAGCGGACTGTACGCTGTCAGGCAAATATCGTGCTCGGCACAGAACTCGAGCAGGTCGTCTTGGTGATAGTACGGGTGATACTTCACCTGATTGGTGACGATGGGTGTTTCAGATAGCTCCGTCGCGTCCGCGAGTTGGGTCGCCGAGAAGTTGCTGACGCCGATGTGGTCGACCGCGCCGTCGGTCTGGAGGTCGTTCATCGCCGCGAGTGTTTCCTCGAGCGGTGCCTCCTCGCTCGGTGCGTGCAACAGGAGCAGGTCCACAGTCGACAGCCCGAGTCGCTCGAGGCTCTCGCGAGTCGACTCGAGCACGTCGTCGAAGGCGGCGTTGTCGGGATGGACCTTGGTGACGACGAAGACATCCTCGCGGTCGACGTCGCTTGCGGCGATGGCGTCGCCGACCGCCGCCTCGTTGTCGTACATCTGCGCCGTATCGATGTGGCGATACCCACACTCGAGAGCGGTTTCGACCGCGCGTTGACAGTCCTTGCCAGTCATGCGAGCCGTTCCGAAGCCGAGTTTCGGGATGACAGCGTCGCCAGCGGAGACGGTGGACGACGCTGCTGACGTCGGGTGCGTCATAGCCGGAGTATCACTGTCTCGCGTCTTCAAACCCGAGGCCCTGTTGCGTCGCGTCGGCCAGTATCAACGGATATCTCAGCGACTCGTCTCAGACCGCACTGCCGGGCTGATACTCGCCAAATTCGTCCCGCATCACGGTACAGATCTCACCGACCGTCGCGTACGCTTTCACGGCGTCGACGATGTACGGCAGCAGGTTGTCGTCGCCCCGTGTCGCCTCCCGCAGCGCCTCGAGTGTCGCCTCAACTGCCTCCGCATCGCGTTCGTCCCGCACCGACTCGAGGCGGTCGATCTGGCGTTGCTGGTCCTCGTCGGTGACTTCCTCGACATCCATCTCGGGGTCTTCGTCGACTTCGAACTCATTGACGCCGACGATGATGCGTTCTTTCTCCTCGATCTCTCGCTGGCGGTCGAAGGCCGTATCCTGAATCTGGCGCTGGACCCATTGCTGTTCGACCGCCTCGAGCATCCCACCCCGTTCGTCGACCGCCTCGAGAATGTCGTAGGCCTCCGCTTCGACGTCGTCCGTCAGCGATTCGACGTAGTAGCTGCCTGCGAGCGGGTCGATGGTGTCTGCCGCGCCGGACTCGTGTGCGAGGATCTGCTGGGTTCGCAGGGCGGTGCGGACGGACTCCTCGGTTGGGAGGGCAAGTGCCTCGTCTTTGCCGTTCGTGTGCAGACTCTGTGTCCCACCCAACACCGCGGCGAGCGCCTGGTAGGCGACGCGCACCACGTTGTTCTCGATCTGCTGGGCGGTGAGCATCGACCCCGCAGTCTGGGTGTGGAACTTGAGCTGTTTCGACTTGGGGTCATCCGGATCGAATCGCTCGGTCATGATGTCGTGCCACATCCGGCGTGCCGCGCGGAACTTCGCGACCTCCTCGAAGATGTTGTTGTGCCCGTTGAAGAAAAAGGAGAGTTGGGGTGCGAACTCGTCGACATCGAGTCCGGCGTCGATGGCGGCCTCGACGTACTCGATGCCGTTTCCGAGCGTAAAGGCCAGTTCCTGTGCGGCCGTCGAACCGGCTTCGCGGATGTGATAGCCCGAAATCGAGATGGTGTTGAACTTCGGTGTCTCTGCGGCACAGAACTCAAAGATATCTGTGATGATTCGCATCGACGGCTCCGGCGGGTAGATGTAGGTGTTGCGCGCGATGTACTCCTTTAACAGGTCGTTCTGGATCGTTCCGCGCAACTGCTCGCGGTCGACACCTTGCTGGTCGCCCACCGCAATGTACATCGCGAGCAACACCGATGCGGGCGCGTTGATCGTCATCGACGTCGAGACTTCGTCCAACGGAATGCCCTCGAAGACGGTCTCCATGTCCGCAAGTGAGTCGATTGCGACGCCGGCTTTCCCAATCTCGCCCGCTGCCATCGAGTCGTCCGAGTCGTAGCCCATCTGCGTCGGCAGGTCAAACGCCATCGAGAGTCCCGTCTGGCCCTCCTCGAGCAGATAGTGATACCGCTCGTTCGTATCCTCTGGCGTCGAAAAGCCCGCATACTGGCGCATCGTCCACAGCCGCCCGCGATACCCAGTTGAGTAGACCCCGCGCGTGTACGGCGGCTCACCGGGATAGCCGAGGTCGGCTTCGTACTCTGTCTCCGCAATATCTGCGGGCGTATAGAGTCGGTCGACCTCCTGTCCGCCCGTATCCGTCGTGAACGTCTCCTGGCGTTCGCCAAACCGCTCGAGGACCGGTCCGACTGTCTCCTCACGCCACTGCTCGCGGCCCTCGCGGATTGCCTCGAGGTCGTCATCATCGAACATACCCCTTCATAGGGGGCCACGAGTGAAAAGTGTCGACCGCGAGCGGACCACGCTGGTCGTTACCGGCCGGTGTCGTACTTGTACGTCGCCGAGTCGGGATCGATGCCGAAATCCTCGGGTGTGTCGTCGGTTGAAACCTCCTCTGGCTGCTCGGGTGCTCGTTTGAACGCCTCACGAAGCGCTGGCGGCATCCGGAACCGGTCGACATCGATGGCATACGGCACCGCATCAGGGTCGACGCCCTCCCGTTTGTCTGCGAGGCGCTTTTGGAGCGGGTC
Source organism: Natronolimnobius sp. AArcel1 (assembly GCF_011043775.1). Lineage (NCBI taxonomy): Archaea > Methanobacteriati > Methanobacteriota > Halobacteria > Halobacteriales > Natrialbaceae > Natronolimnobius > Natronolimnobius sp. AArcel1. Next base: position 525,446 of record NZ_JAAKXY010000003.1, read on the forward strand.
GGGAAGCTTTGATTCGTCGATCCGTCGGAAACCGAACTGTGCGAGATAGCTACCTGTACCGGTCACCGTGTAGACAGTGTCGAAGCCCTCGTCACTGGCGTACTCGATGAGTCGTTCGACGACGTGGGCACCGACGCCCTGTCCGCGCCAGTGCTCGAGGACGCCGATACTGGTGAGTTCGCAGTATTCCGACGGCTCGTCGCTCTCCTCATGGTCGGCGCTGACGCGGTGAATCCGAATCCGCCCGAAGCCGGCCTTTTCGTTCGAGAGTTCGTCGACGGCAATCACGTAGTCGCGCGAGCGGAACGCCGTCTCGTCGAGTCCCATCGACTCGATATGATCGAGTAGCCAGACCTCCTCTCTGTTTTTCGCGTCCCGCACGTACATGGCCCACTATAGGTGATGACGGCCAAAAGCATTTGTGGGTTGCCAGGTGCAAGGAAGGTACGCCACCCCTCCGTACACACGTTGCGAACTGTGGAGACTCGCGTCGGTCTGTGTCTCATGTGTTTGCCAAACACTCGAAACAGTAGTCATTCCGTCTCGAGTGCGCGCAGTTTGTCGCGCAAGCACGTAACCTATATGTGCTCTCGTGTGTATGTGTGACATACCATGGCCGAGTGTGACACGTGTGGCGATGACGTGCCCCAACTCTTTGAACACCGCGTGCGGTCCGAGACGATGACACACCAACGAACACAACGCAGTTGCGCGGACTGTCACCCATCGCTGCCGAGTACGTCGAAACAGTTGGTCACCGACGGCGGAACGACGACGGCTGACTGTCCGACCTGCTCGGGACCAACCGTCAATACCGACGGCCCACTCACCTGCGTCGACTGTGGGTGGACCCCGCGGGAGTACCACGCTCGGTTCTCACTGTCCTGGTCAGAACGACTGTAACGTACGAACGCGCTGTTTTCGGCCGACACGGATTCTGTACTTGATTTCTCTCGAGCGACTGGTACTCCTCAACCGTACCCGATATATTGATTGTCGCTATATCAAATCAGCAGATATCAGCAGCAGCATCTCGAGTCGGACACACAAACACAGCTCTCGCTGTGGCTCAAGCGTGTCTGAAACAGGAAACAGCACGATGTGGACGAGCCTCCGTGCCAAAACGTGACTAGTTCTCGAGGTCGATCTCGAGTTCGTGGGCAGGAACGTCAACTACTGCGAGGTCGCGACCGGGGACCGTCTCCTCACCGAGAACGAGCGTGCCGGAGCCAGCGTCGACCGTGACGGCGTCCGTTCCGAAGTTCGTGACCCACGTGTAGCCGTCGCGCTCAGTGAGTCGGACCCGCTCGGGCAAGCGCTCGCCGAATGAGACGCCCGCACGCTCGAGCAGACCCACCGAAATCGCGTCGGCGAGGTCCACTTCGGGCCAGACGCCGACGTATTCGACGTGGCCATCGCCGACAGCGTTGCGAACGATGGCGGGTTCGTCAGTTCCGGGACCGGACTCGAGGTGGCCGATGACTGCCCCGTCGGCTGGCTCGAGCCACTCGGCCCACGTCTGATATGCATAGGAGTCACCGTCGTAGCTCACCTGCGTCTCGACGCCTGGTGAGAGGCTCTCGTGTTGTGCGACGTGTGCGCCGAGAGTCTCAGCGAGCGGGCCGGGTGCGAGTTCGTCGCGCAGGTGGTCGTGTTCGTCTTTCATCGCCGAGCGAATCGTCAACAGGAGTTCGCCGCCGTTCTCTGCGTACGCTACCAGTCTGCTCGCAAGGCCGTCGTCAACGAGATGGAGCGACGGCGCGACGAGCGCAGCGTACGCCCCGAGATTTGCGCTCGTCGACACGAGGTCGACGGTCACGCCGCGGCGGCGGAGCGCACGGTAGTACGCACGCAGGTGTGCCCAGTAGTCGAAGTCGGGCGAGTGCGCCTCAGCATGCGTCGCCCAGAGACTGTCGTAATCGACGAGCATCGCAACATCGCCGCTTGGGGCGTCCAGGTCGGGCAAGGACTCGAACTCCACGGCGGCGTCCGTCGCCTCCTCGAGGCCCCGATCAGGTGCGCCATCGTAGTTGTTCAGCGCGCCCCAGTACTGCTCCTGGCCGAACTGGCAACGCCGCCAGCGGAAGTACGAGACCACGTCGGCTCCGTGGGCGGCGGCCTGGTGGGTCCAGAGCCGGATCATGCCGTCGTCGGGTTCGGCCGAGTAGGGAAACGCCCGAATGTCGCCGGCTTGGTTCTCCATGACCCAGAACGGGCCGTCGCTCGCGCCGCGGTAGAGGGCGTGGTTCATTCCCGTCACGTCGGGGTCGCCGGCTCGCTGGAGATCGTCGCCCATCTCCTCGGGCGCGGGGGTGTCGGGAACCTCCTGTGTGTGCAGCGTCGGGTACGAATCCCACGCCGCGAAGTCGAGGTCTTCGGTCACGTCGAAGGCATTCAGGGGATCGAAATCGCCCATGAAATTGTGGGTGACGAACCAGTCGTCGTTGGCCTCTCGAAGAATATCGACGTGCAGGCGGTTGTACTCAACGACGCTGTCACTGGCGAAGCGGTTGTAATCGAGCAGTCGAGATGGATGATGATTCGCCGCCGTCGACCCCGGTAGATCGACCTCGGAAAAGCTCCGATACTCCTGGCTCCAGAAGGCGTTACCCCACGCCTCGTTGAGGTCGTCAATCGAGTCGTAGTGTTCGCGAAGCCAGTCGCGAAACGCCGACGCACAGTCCTCACAGTAACAGCGGACGGTCTCGTGACAGCCGTACTCGTTGTCGGTCTGCCAGCCAGCAACGTGGTCGTGTCCTGCGAAATGGTTGGCCAGTTTCTCGATGATACGACGACTTTCGCGCCAGTAGACAGCCGAGTTGAAACAGTAATGGCGACGGCTACCGAACTCGAGTGGCGTCCCATCCGGTTGTTTCTGTCGGATTTCGGGGTACTCATCGAGCAGCCACTTCGGCGGCGTCGCCGTCGGCGTACACAGCACTGCCTGCATGTCGTGCTCGCCGATCAGGCCGACAGCCGTCTCGAGCCATTCGAAGTCGTACTCGCCGGGGTTGGGCTCCATGCGGTTCCAAGCGAACTCCGCCATCCGGACGTACTCGATGCCCGCCTCGGCCATTCGCTCGATATCGTCCGCCCAGCGCTCGCGCGGCCAGTGTTCAGGAAAGTAACAGACGCCAGTGTGCATCGTCGTGAACACGCCTTGAAAGGCCAATAAAGCCACGGGCCGCGGCAGGGTGCACCGACTCGAGTTTGGGTTCGGTTGGGTTTTCGAGTCGAGTCTCGAACCTTGCGCGGTCTGTGAGCACGAGCGGCCCGTGACAGCGCCGGTTAGCTCGAGGTAAACGCCGGCACGTCACCGGGCGTATCGAAGTCGTGATAGTGCTCTCCACGCTCAGTGCTGAGAATGTCGAGTGCGGCTGTTGCCCCATCACCCGCGGCGATAACAGCTTGCCATTCTTCGGCGCGGACCATTGCACCCGTCGCGTACAGGTTCGCAACACTCGTTTGCATATTTAGATCGACATCGACCGTGTCATCGTCGTCGAACGCACAGCCCAGATCGTCCGCAATCGAGCGGTCTGCACCAGTCGCGAGGATAGCATACTCAGTCTTGTACGTCGCATCGCTTGTTTCAATCCGGAAACCATCGGCAATCGTCTCGAGTCCCGTTACCTCCTCGCCCGTATGGAGGTCTGCCCCGCGGTCACGGACCTGTCCGCGCGTCAGTTCCACGTACTCGCTGCCACTAATGCTTCGAATTCCCGGATAGTTGAATAAATGGGCCTTGTGCATCCACGTCTCGTCTGTGTCGAACACAACCGTCTCGAGGTCGTTTTTCGCCGTAAACAGTGCTGCACTCAATCCGGCGGGGCCACCGCCGATAATCGCAACATCGGGCATGTCTCGAGCCACCACGACCGCCGAAATAAACGGTTTCCACTCGCTCACAGAGTGTCATCGCAGTCGACTCGATGTCACTCAGACAGTGAAACCCGCTCGAGGGCGATCTGTTCGGCCGCCAACTCCGACTCGTCCTCACTCGAGACGACGTACCCGCCACGATCGGACTCGACCGACGACTCCTCGTTTTCCTCGGTGTCGTCCGCTGCGAGTACGATTACACCGTCGGCGAGCAGCGGCGCAAGCACGCCCGCAATGACTGCGCGAAGGTCCGAGAACGACTCGCGAACAACGACTCGATCACCGTGCTCGAGGCCGTACGTTGTGATCACGTCTCGACCCGCAGCGAGCGCATCGGCATGAGACAACGTTCGATCGCCGTCGGTCAACAACGCGGTGTCTGGGTCGATAGACACTGGTGGGAACGACGGATTCTCACTCCAGAGGCCGGCATCGAAGTTGTGCACGTCCGGGTCCGTTGGCTTGTCACCGTACCCAACCCGCTGAGCCCCCGGTGGAAGCTCATAACCCCCAGTTTCGAGAACCTCGACAGGCGCGACAAGTGTCCGAAACGACTCGTCCGCGGCTCGATCTGTCGGTGGGTCGAACTGGGTTCGGGCCTCGAGTAGCGCCGTTCCGAAAAACGCGAGCAAGCCGATCGGACCGGTGCCGACGACGCCGACGGTTACTCCGTTTCGCACGCCCGAGTGTCGCAGGAAGTTGCCCGCCTTCCACGAGGTGGTACAGAGCCAGTGGAGGTCGTACTCCCGACCAGTTGCGTCGATGAGTGCCGTTCGATCGCCAGCACGTTCGCGGCGCTCGCGCGTGAACAACTCATCGACTGTCGCGACGGTCATACACCACACTCAGCAGTGCGACGAAAAAAGACCGCCGATACCATCGTTTCCCCCGTTGTCAACGACCCGTATGTGAGGAGGTTGCTGCTCAGAACGCCCGCTTAATCTTCTCGAAGAAGCCTTCCTTGATCTCGATTTCGTCACCGCCTGCTTCGGCAAACGCCTCGAGAGCCTCACGCTGTTCCTCGTTGAGTTGCTCGGGCGTGACGACCTGAATCTGTACGTAGAGGTCGCCTTGTCCGCGCCGTCGGAGACGAGGCATTCCCTTCCCCCCAAGGCGGAACGTCTCGCCGCTTTGGGTGCCTGTCGGTACCTCGAACTCGACTGCGCCGTCGAGCGTCGGCACCTCGACCGTATCGCCAAAGGTCGCTTGCGGGAACGATATCGGGAGTCGGTATTGAAGGTCATCACCCTCGCGTTCGAACTCCTCGTGCTCGCGGATCGTGATGTCAATCAACAGATCGCCGTGTGGACCACCCTCGGGACTTGGTGCTCCCTCACGTTCCATCCGCAGCGTCTGGCCGTCCTGAATACCCGCCGGCACCTCGATCGTAAGCGTGGTCTCGGTCCGAACGAAGCCATCGCCGTGACACTCACTGCAACTGTCAGAGTATAGCGTCCCCTCACCCTCACACCGGCGACACGTCGTCGTCTGCTGGACCCGACCGAGCGGTGTCTGTTGAACTTGCTGGGTCTGGCCTCGTCCCTGACACTCCGGACACGTCTGGGAATCCGCATCCGGCGGATGACCCTCGCCATCACACGATTCACAGGCCTCCGGACGCTCGATCGTAAACTGCTTCTCTGCGCCGTCGAACGCCTCCTCGAGATCGATCTCGAGTTCGGTTCGCAGATCCTGTCCCTTTCGCTGGCGACGACCGCGGCCAGCCCCGCCAGTGAACATCTGCTCGAAGATATCCCCGAGGCCGCCGCCCATACCGCCACCGCCCATACCGCCGAACGGACCGCCTCCCATGCCACCAGCGCCGCCACCGCCAGCGTCATAGCCGTGTTTTTCGGCCTGCTCGTAGCGGTCGTGACCCATCCGGTCGTAGGCCTGGCGTTTTTCCTCGTCAGTCAGGACCTGCTTTGCCTTCTGAATCTTCTTGAACTTCTCTTCCGCGTCGGGATCATCGCTTACGTCCGGGTGATACTCTGTGGCCTTCTCCCGATAGGCCGATTTGATCTCATCGGCGGAGGCATCCTTGCTCACACCGAGTGCGTCGTAAAAGTCCTCGCTCATTCGTTAGCCACCGATACTCGCTTGCGCCACTTGAAACGAACGTTCCGATACGAACTTTTTCCGTCTCGGGTTCGCTCGCTTCGCTCACTCACCACTCAACGCAAAAACTTCGATGAAAAACCGGAAGCGCTGCGCGCTTCCGAACGCTCGCGTGCTTCACTCATCAGCAGGGCGCTCGCTCCCGCTGGTCGCTCGCGGGTGCAACATTTGTGATACAGCTGCGGCAGCACTCTGAACCGCCGATACTCGAGAAAGGTCCCAAATACAACGAATTGGATGGGGTCCGTCTCGGTTGCTGACGAGAACGGAACCGGCTGGAGCGTTAGTTCTCGTCGTCGTCAACTACGTCCTCGAAGTCGGCGTCAACGAACTCCTCGCCGTCGTCGCCACCCGCGCCACCGCCTGGGCCAGGGTTCGGGCCACCGCCCATACCACCCATTCCGCCGGCGCCAGCCGCACCAGCGCCCGCACCTGCTGCACCAGCGCCTGCTTCCTGGTAGATCTGCTTGCCGATCTCCTGTAGTTCCGTGCTCAGGTCTTCGGTTGCAGCCTCGATATCATCTGCGTCGGCGTCGTTGTCGTCGATAACGGCCTCGAGGTCTTCGATCGATGCCTCGATATCTGCACGCAGATCATCGTCGACCTGCTCGTCGTTCTCCTCGAGCAGGGTTTCTGCACGCTGGATCGTCGCCTCGGCGGTGTTGCGAGCTTCGATCCGCTGGCGTTTCTGCTCGTCTTCTTCGGCGTGTTTCTCGGCTTCTTCCTGCAGGCGGTCGATCTCGGCGTCGGAGAGGCCAGCACCGCCTTCGATGGTGATCTCTTCGGTCTCGCCGGAGCCTTTGTCCTCGGCGGAGACGTTGACGATGCCGTTTTCGTCAATCGAGAAGGTGACTTCAATCTGTGGCGTGCCCGCCGGCGCTGGCGGGATGCCCGTCAGGTGGAACTCGCCGAGCATCTCGTTTTCGGCGGCGATTTCGCGTTCACCCTGGAAGACACGGACCTGCACCGTGGTCTGGTTGTCCGCTGCCGTCGTGAAGATCTTGGATTCCTCGGTTGGAATCGTCGTGTTCTTCTCGATCAGGCGCTCGAAGAGGCCGCCTTTGACCTCGATACCGAGGCTGAGTGGCGTCACGTCGAGCAGGACGATGTCGTCGACTTCGCCGCCGAGGACGCCGCCCTGAATCGCTGCACCGAGTGCAACGGCCTCGTCCGGGTTGACGTTCTTCTGTGGTTCCTGCCCCGTCAGTTCCTCGACCTTGTCTGCGACCTGTGGCATCCGCGTCGAGCCACCGACCAGCAGCACCTCGTCGATGTCGTCTTTCTCGTAGCCAGCATCCTCGAGTGCCTGCTCGGTCGGTTCGACGGTGCGGTCGATCAGATCTGACGTCAGGGATTCGAACTTCGCGCGGGTGAGTGATTCCTCGAGGTGGATCGGACCGTCGTCAGTTGCCGTAATGAACGGCAGGTTGATCTCGGTCTCTTTTCGACTACTGAGTTCGATCTTGGCCTCTTCGGCAGCGTCTTTGAGCCGCTGGAGAGCCTGTCGATCCTCGCGGAGGTCAGTGCCGTGTTCGTCCTCGAACGAGTCAGCGAGCCAGTCGATGATGGCTTCGTCCCAGTCGTCACCGCCGAGGTCGTTGTCCCCGTTGGTTGCGACGACCTCGTAGACGCCGCCGCCGAGGTCGAGCAACGAGACGTCGAACGTCCCGCCACCGAGGTCGTAGACGAGCACGGTCTGGTCGGACTCGTCGTCGAGGCCGTACGCCATCGACGCGGCCGTTGGCTCGTTGACGATGCGCTCGACTTCGAAGCCAGCGATTTCGCCGGCGTCTTTGGTCGCCTGTCGCTGACGGTCAGAGAAGTACGCAGGGACCGTGATGACGGCCTTTTCAACCTCGTCGCCGAGGTACTCTTCGGCGTCGCGTTTGATCTTCTGGAGGGTCATCGCCGAGATTTCCTCAGGCGTGTACTCCTCGCCGTCAATATCGACGGTGTAGTCGTCCTCGCCCATGTGGCGTTTGATCGACTGGATCGTCCGCTCTGGGTTCTGGACGGCCTGATTCTTTGCTGGTTTCCCAACGAGTCGTTCCTCGTCGTTGAACGCGACAATCGAGGGCGTCGTTCGGTCACCTTCAGCGTTGACGATGATTTCCGGATCGCCCCCTTCCATCACCGCGAACGCGCTGTTCGTCGTCCCGAGGTCGATACCGAGAATCTTGTTACTCGCCATTACGAGGCCATTGTGCGCACTTTGGTTTAAACGTTACTAGGCCGATCGACGGACCGAATAAAATTCGACCTCGAGACCGCATTCACGGCTCTCGACTCGAGTGAGACACGGGACGACTGGTCGCACAGGCCGATTTGGCCCTCCGGGACACATTCGACTGCCTCCGTGTCTGGCAGAACATTCGGTGGCGCTCGCTGCACTCGAGTTGTGGGAAAACAGATGAAATATGCAAACGGCTACGAATCAGACGTCGACGAATCAGTGTCTGCGTCGGCATCAGCGTCGGCCTGGTCAGTTTCAGCTGCTGATGTGTCATCATTGCCGGCGGGCGCTGTGTCGTTCTCTGTCTCGCCGTCTGCATCAGCAGTCCCATCACCAGCCGCCTCCGTATCAGCATCGGCATCGGCGTCATCTGCGCTCTCGGCCTCAGCCGCTGTATCGGCATCGGCGTCAGCTTCTGCAGATGCATCGTCGGCGTCTCCGTTCGCACCCGAGTCGTCTGTCTCGGGTTCAGTCGATTCCGCCTCGGTGTCATCTGCGTCGTCAATCGGTGCGTCACCGTCTGCAGACTCCGTATCAGCGTCGGCCGCGTCAGCCGTATCCGACTCAGAAGCAAGTTCGCCGTTCGAAACCGTCACCTGCGCGGTCTGGATGACCTTCTCGCCCATCTCGTAGCCGGACGTGTAGACATCTGCAATTGACCCTTCAGGCTGGTCGCTGTCGACTTTCATCATCACTTCGTGACGCTGTGGGTCGGTCTTGGTGCCCGGTTCGGGGTCGATCTCTGAGACGTTCTCATCCTCGAGCACGCGGTCGAACTCCCGCATGGTCATCTCGAGGCCATCACGAAGGCTCTCGACGTCGCTGCTTTCTTCCTCGAGTGCGCGTTTGAGGTTGTCGCGAACGTCGACGAGTCGGCCGACCAGGTCCTCCGTGGCGCGGTCTTTGATTTGGTCCTGGCGCTTTTTCGCGCGCTTTTTGTAGTTCTGGAAGTCTGCCTGTTTACGTTTGAGTCGACTCTTGAGGTCTTGGACCTGCTCTTGGTACTCCTCGAGTTGCTCGTCGCGCTCGGCGATGGCCTGCTCGCGGGCCTCGAGTTCGTCCTGTAGGTCGCCGATGGTCTCGGCCTGGGATTCGACGCGCTCGGTCAGATCCTCGAGTTCCTCGCGTTGGTGGGCAACCGTTCCCGAGAGCTCTCGCGTTTGGTCGACGATTGAGTTGACCTTGCGTGCGAGGTCGTCGTCGTATTCGGTGATCTGGTCGAGTACCTGCTGGACGTCTTCGCTGGTCTCGACGCCTGCGTTGACGGGTGACGCCGATGCGTCGTCCTCGGTGGTCACTCGAGCGTCCGATTCCGATTCTGTTTCGGCCGGGGCGTCCACAGGGACAGCGTCGGAGTCGGCAGTCTCCGTGCCGTCGCCGCTGCCGGTGCTGTCGTGGTCGTCTGCGGACGGGACACCCTGGCCGGACGAATCCGTGCCCTCGTCTTCACTCATATCCGGGTCAACGAACAGCGATAATAAAAGGGTTGAGGTCCGGCCGTCTGGCCCCCGATTGGCGACACTGCGTGGCAGACAGCGTTGGGAACCGATCCCGACAGTATATGTGCCCGCTGGCCCGAGAACGGGATAGTGACACCCGCTGGTGACTCGCCGCCCGAGTGTCGGTTCGAAGACGGCACCATCCATCTCGATGGCCTCGAGGAATCGCAGGTCCGGTCCCTGCGCGACTCTACCCCGCAACTCGAGTTACAGCCAGATTCGCGAACGGGTGGCTGGCGCGTACCGGCGTTTCGCTACGCAGCCATCCGAGCAGCGACTGCCGACCTGACCATTGCTGACACCGTTCTCGAGTGCGAGCCAGTTCCCGACCTGCAGTCGGCGTACGAACTCCGCGAGTATCAACACGAGGCGCTATCGGCATGGCTCGAGACGGATCGCTGGGCCGGCCACCAACTCGACATCGCGGGCCTCGAGCGTGCGCCTGCGGGCGTTCTCGAACTCCCGACAGGCAGCGGTAAGACCGTCATCGCGCTGAAAGCCATCGAACGCCTCGGTGTGCCGACGCTCGTCGTCGTCCCCACCATCGACCTCCTCGAGCAGTGGATCGACGAACTCGAGACCGAGTTCGACATCCCCATCGGGCGCTTTGGCGGTGGCGAACAGCGCCTCGAGCCGATTACGGTTTCAACCTATGACTCGGCGTATCTGAAAGCCGATTCCGTGGGCGACCGCTTTGGCTGCGTCGTCTTTGACGAGGTCCATCATCTGGGCGGCGAGGGCTACCGCGAGATTGCCCGCTTGCTCGCCGCGCCCGCGCGACTCGGCCTCACCGCGACGTTCGAGCGTCCCGACGGTGCACACGAGATTATTGAAGAAATCGTCGGCCCGCTGGTCCACCGCGTCAACGTCGACGATCTCGCTGGCGAGCATCTCGCCCCCTACGACGTGAAACGACTCGAGGTGGCCCTCACACCGGCCGAACGCGAGGAGTACGAGCGCGCACAGGAGACGTTCACTGACTACCTCGCCACGTCAAACATCCGAATGCAGAGCGGCTCGGACTATCAGGAACTCGTCAAACGCTCTGGATCGGATCCGAGAGCGCGCGAGGCCCTCCTTGCCCGCCAGCGCGCCCGCGAGATCGCTCGCGGCAGCGCGGCAAAAATCGATGCACTCGAGGGGGTGCTCGAGGACCACCGGGGCGAGCGCACACTCGTCTTTACGGCGTACAACGACCTCGCGTACGACGTCAGCGAGCGGTTTTTGATCCCGACAATCACGCATCAAACGGGTGCCACAGAGCGACGCGAGATTCTCGAGCGGTTTCGCGAGGGCACCTATAGCCGGATTGCGACCTCGAACGTGTTAGACGAGGGTGTTGACGTGCCCGACGCGTCGGTTGCCGTTGTCCTCTCGGGCAGCGGCAGCGAGCGAGAGTTTACCCAGCGGCTGGGGCGTATTTTGCGCCCGAAACACGACGGCAGCCGGGCGCTGCTGTACGAAATCGTGACCGCAGATACCTCAGAAGAGCGGGTTGCGGCCCGCAGACGGTAAAATTCGTTGTGAAATTAGACCGAGAAGTTGTTGTAGCCGCCGTCAATCGTGATGATCTCGCCAGTCGTAAAGGAGGCTGCGTCACTGGCCAGATACAGCGCCGCGCCGCTGATCTCGTTCGGCGTCGCCACGCGATCCATCGGCGTTCGTTCGTCGACGCCTTCGCGGAACTCCGAGCCGTCCTCGAGTTTCGGGCCGGCAAGTTCCGTTTTGACGAAGCCGGGCGAGATGGCGTTGACGCGAATGTCTGGGCCGAGATCGGCTGCCGTCGCTCGAGTCAGCCCGTTGAGGCCGGCCTTCGCGGAGACGTAGCCCGCGCGTGCCTCGCGGGACTGGTCTGCGGACATCGAGGAGATGTTGACGATACTTCCCTCGTCCATCGCGTTCCCGAAGACCTTGATCGCGCGGAAGACGCCCGAGAGACAGATGTCGATATCCTGGTCCCACTCGTCTTCGGTCATCTCAGTCACTGGCGCGGCCGCGACCGAGCCTGCAGAGTTGACGAGCACGTCGGGCGTGCCAAGGGCCGCTTCGACCTCGTCTTTGAGGGTCTCGAGCGACTCGAGGTCGCGGACGTTGCAGGTGACTTCGGTCGTCTCGGCACCGAGATCGCGCAGTTCGGCTGCCGCGTCGGCGACGCTCTCTTCGCTCCGGCTCGTCGCGACGACATCCGCGCCGTTGCGTGCGAACGCGCGGGCGATCTCGAGTCCGATACCGCTGGTGCCGCCGATCACGACGGCTGTCTTGTCTTCGACACTGATCGCTCCTGATTCCTCAGTCATGCATGGCTCTCTCGGGCATGGTGTGGTGATGGTTTCGATTTACTGCGACCATCCGCAGACGGCGTCGGTCGATTTTTGAACGCTGCCCGTCGAGTCCAACCCGAATGCTGACGAAGGATCTGCTGCGCGTCTCGAGAGCCGGCGGGGGCTACCACCCACAGTTTTCCGACCGCGCACACCGCCCACTCGCCGCGAAAGTGATCGGGACGTTCCAGGGTCACGTCGGCGAGTCTCGAGGCGATCTCGAGGAAGCCCTAACCAGCTTAGAGCGCGAGGCGGACGATTTCAAACTCGTCCGCGGAATCGCCGCCTTGCTCGAGCGCGAAGCAACCTTCGAGACCGACGCCGAACTCGAGCCCGAACGCGCCCGGAAAGCGGTCTTCGAGGCAGCCGAAGCCGTCGGCGTCGTCAGCGAAGACGAACGGGCGATGGCGCTCATCCGCGCCGCCGAACCGCTTTCGGTTTCTGCAGACGCCCTCGAGGCGGGGCTCTATGCCGATCTTGAGGACCGCCAGCGTCTCACAGCAGTCGAGACGCGGTGGGACCCAGACGACCTGCTGGCGCAGTACAACCTCTCGCTGGCGCAAACGGCGCTGTTCGACGCGACTGAGGTTCGGGTTCGCTCGAGCGATCCGAAGGCGCTCATCTCGGCGATCAAACGACTGCGGCTGATGTACGAGATTCACGCGCCGAACAGCGACGACCTGCTCGCATCCGACGACGGCGCAAGCGAGCGCGAGGTGATCGTCACCGGCCCAACACACCTCTTTCGGGCAACCCGGCGCTACGGCACTCGCTTTGCCAGACTCTTGCGGACGGTCGCGGGCGCAGCTGAGTGGCACCTCGAGGCGACCATCGACGACCGCGGGACAGAGCGCACACTCACCCTCTCACACGAGGATCCGATCACCGTCCCCGACGCCGACCCGGTCGCCGAGGTGACGTTCGACAGCGGCGTCGAAGCGGACTTCGCGGCCCGAATCGGGACTCTCGACCTCGAGTGGGACCTCGTACGTGAACCAGAACCGCTCGCAACGGGCACGCGCGTGATGATCCCCGATTTTGCGTTCGAGTACGCGCATTCGAACTTTCGCGTCTATCTCGAGATCATGGGCTTTTGGACGCCAGAGTACGTCGCAAAGAAGCTCTCGCAACTCGAGGGCCTCGAGGACGTGGAACTCATCGTCGCGGTCGACGAATCGCTGGGTGTCGGCGAGGAGATCGCCGCGCGGGATTTCCGGGCGATTCCCTACACCGGCACGGTACGGGTGAAAGACGTGGTCGACGTATTGGGAGCGTACGAACGCGACCTCGTCGCCGCGAGCGCTGCCGACCTGCCCGCGGAACTGCGTCCCGATGATGACGCCGTGACGCTCGAGGCGCTCGCCGACCGCCACGGTGTCAGTGAGGACGCGCTCGCGGACGTGGTCTTCCCCGAGCACGAGCGCGTCGGGCGAACGCTGGTTCGACCCGGCGTGCTCGAGGAACTCTCGGAGGGGATTTCGGCCGGTATGTCGTTGGCTGGCGCCGAAGACGAACTCGAGGCGTACGGGATCGACGACTCGAGTGCGTTGCTTTCGGAACTTGGCTATCGCGTCGAGTGGGAGGGGCTTGCGGGCGGCACGCTCGTCGAACGGTAACCAGACGAAACGCGGCTATACATTGCGTTGACGCTGTTTTTGTCCATTGAGGTCTCCGATAGCAGTCACATTAGAGGCGGTCGAGATACTCGAGCATCGCCTGCCAGGCTCGAGCGGACGCACGAGCGTTCGCGGCATGCGTTCCGCCGAACCGGTGCGTGTCGGCCGGAGACGTATCAGCGTTGAACCGGTACGGAACTCGGATCGCGTGTCCGGCCTCGGGAAATGAACAGTGTTCAAACTGCCATGGGTGCTCGTGTTTCTCGAGTCGCTCGACGGCGCACTCCGCCATGCGTGTTGACGGCCAGATAGTGTCCTGTTCGCCAGAGATGAGCAACACTGGACCGTCGATGTCTTCGACGGGAATCTCGGCTCGTGCCCGCTCTTTAGGCGTCGGCTGATCAATTGCCGGTGTCGATGAGATCGGTTCTTCGTCCGGGAACGGCTCATCCTCCTCGCTCTCGTCCACGTATTTGTCAACGTGAAGGTGTGGTAACGGTTCTCCGTCGAGCAGCCACGTTGGCTGGTCCTCGCCGACCCCATCCATCCACGATGGTGCGGGCCAAACGTAGCAACTCGGCACGTAGGCGATGATGCAACCAATGGTGTCAAACGTCGATCCGGCTAGAAGAGATGCCTCGCCGCCTCTGGAAAAGCCGACAACTCCGACTTGATCACCCGAAACGTCGGGCCGTTGTAACAACCACTCGGCGGCATGGTTGAACTCCTCTAATGGCACTTCTAACAGTCGATCACGGACGCCCGACGCGCCGAAGTACTCAACGCACAGCACGGTATACCCATGTTCGGCGAGCAACGCGGCATACTCCTGTTCGTACCCCCGTGCACCACCGGCACCGTGAAGAACGAGGACACCCGGTCGAGGCCCATCACCCAGTCCTTGAAAGAGTCGCCCGTTCACGTCCTCGGTCCGAATGGTCGTCCCCGAGAGGAATCGCTCGTTCATACCGGCGCTTCGAAGAGGAAGTGGTTAAACCCAAGACATGTTTTGATCCGTCGATGACGCTGCGACCACAAGGAGTGAGCGCCCAACATCCCGTTAGTCTTCATCCTCTGCTAAACTCCCGCGCTCGTGCATCATCCGTGTCCCGCGCTCGAGCCAGCCCTTTCGCGCGTAGACGATGCCGACCACGAGGTTTCGCCAGACCCAGTCGGCCACAATGGCGACGTAGGCGGCGACGACGCCGTACTCGAGGTGGACGCCGAAGACGTAGGTGATCCCGAGCAGGAAGAAGACGGCCCCGGTGAGCTTCGCGACGAACGGCGGACGGGTCTCGCTGCCGCCCCGCAGCGAGCCTGCGAGGACGGTAAAGAGCGCGATAAGGAACGTCGAGACCGCGTACGCGCGGGCGAAGTCAACGGCGTAGGGAATCGTCTCCGCATCGCGGGTGAACACGAGGACGACCCACTCGGCCGTCGCGAAGATGCCGACGCCGAGGCCGCCAACGGTGAGGACGGCAAGTCCTGCGGCCGCGAGTCCGTTGAAATAGGCCTCGTCGGGCTTGCCCCGCCCGAGTGACTGTCCGGCGATGATGTTCGCGGCCGTGCCGTAGCCTCGCGAGAGCGGCGAGGAGAGTTGTTGGTAGACCCGCCGGCCGATGTGGTAGGCCGCGTTGACCTCGGTGCCGAACATGAGCAGGATGGCGTTGAACGGGAACTCGGCGATCAGTTCGGTGATTCCCTCGGCGATTCGGGGCGCACTGATGACGACCAGCTGTTTCATGATGACGAGCCGAGTCGGCCGGACCAGCGTAAGCTCGCTCCAGGAGCTGTAGATGACGGCGACGAACGTGATCGCCGCGAGCGTGTCGCCGATTGCCGTCGCGATGGCGATGCCGACGACCGAGAGTTCCGGAAACGGGCCCAGCCCGAACGCAAGCGTCACAGTGAGGACGATGTTGAACGCGTTCGCCGCGGCGTTGATGTACATCGGCGTCCGGGTGTCGCCCGTCCCCTGAATCGAACGCGCCGCGATCATCGTCACATGAAATGCGGGTGCGGTCACCAGGATAATTGCCAGATAGATACCGCCCCAGCGGACCGTTTCGGCCTCCGCGCCAAGAATTTCGATAGCCCAGAAGCTCCCGACGATTCCAAAGAGCGCGAACGGAATCCCCGCGAGCACGCCGAGCAAGAGCGCCTGACTCACCGCCTCGTCCCGGTTCGCGACGCTGCCGCTGCCCGTGTCCTGACTCGAGAGTGCAATCGCGCCGTCGCCAACACCAAGGCCGAACCACAGCGGGAGTCGGCCGTAGATGTCTGCGAGACCGACGGCAGCGACCGCGGCGGGCGAGAAAAAGCCGGCGACGATGAGGTCGGTCGTCCGCATCAGTGTTCGGAGCACCTGCTCGGCCATGACGGGCCAGGACAGGTCGAAGACCCGTCGCCAGAGGGCAAGCACTCGAGGTCGAAGGGCGGGCGTCGCTGAGTCTGACGACACGTACGTATGCGGAATTTCGTCCGGGACCCTTGTACTTTCAGAAACCGGTGACTGCTTCTCGAGTGCGTTAATGACGAGCGTCTCGGTGACACCGAGGTTTATACCGATCCGATTCCGTTCTTTGGTATGACATATTCACGACGCCAATCAGCGTCGTTCCGTGAGATTGATCGCTGGACAGACGGCGTCGGCTGGATCGCCCATCCCGACGAGGACGGACTGCGAGCCAGCCACGCTGTTTGCGGTTCGGAGGGGCTCTGGCTACTCGATCCGTTGCGAGCCGCGGGCGTGACCGACCTCATAGAGACGGTCGACGACCCTGTCGCCGGCGTCGCCGTCTGCTCGAGTTGGCACACCCGCGATGCCGACTGGTTCGCCCGGACCTACGACGTGCCCGTCTCCGTGCCGACGTGGATGGGGCGCGTTCCGGAGCGCGTCGAGGCGCCAATCCGATACTACGACAGTGAACTCGAACCCGCGATCCCGGTGATGCGCTGTGAGCCGATGCCGACGTGGACCGAGGCAATCCTCCACGCCGAGCCCCACGGAACGCTGTACGTTCCCGATTCGATGGGGACAATAGCGCCGTTTACCGTCGACGAGGAACGGCTGGGTCTGGAACTCCTGCGACGACTCGATCCGCCGCGGTCGCTTCGCCGCCTCGAGCCTGATCGCGTGCTCGTCGGGCACGGTGAGGGTGTCTTCGAGGACGCGACGCGCGCACTCGAGGATGCGCTGGCGGGCGGCAGGCGGCGGTTTCCACGGGCACTTCTCGAAAACGGGCCGGCGACGGTGCGATCAATCGCCGGCGCACTGTCTGAGTAACCAGATGGGGCGAGCCAGCGGTCGGCAGCTGTGTGACTGCCGGGGCACGTTTATTCCTGTCGGCGACGTACGAATTCCATGCCTCAGACGCCCGGCATCCACCACGTCACCGCCGTCGCGAGCGACCCGTCGCAAAACCACGAGTTCTACACCGAAACGCTCGGCTTGCGGCTCGTCAAACAGAGCATCAATCAGGATGATGTATCAGTGTATCACCTCTTCTACGCCGACCATGAGGGCTCGCCGGGGACGAGCATGACGTTCTTTCCCTACACTGACGCCCGACCGGGCCAGGTCGGTACCGGCCAGGTCAGTACCGTCTCGTTTCTTGTTCCCGAAGACTCCCTCGAGTTTTGGCGTGACCGCCTCGAGAGCGCAGGCGCGAATCCCGCGGAGCCACTCGAGCGCTTCGACGAGACGGTCCTACCGTTCGAAGACCCCGACGGACTCCCGCTCGAGTTGGTCGTCCGCGCAGACGTGCCCGACGCGAACCTGCCGGAGAGTCCCGTTCCGGAGACACACGCCATCCGCGGCTTTGCCGGTGTGACGCTCTCACTGACGAGTGCCGAGCCGACGACAGAACTGCTCGAGGCGATGGGCTACGAGGCGACTGGCACCGAAGGCACGCGTCGGCGATACGAGAGTAGCGGCGAACTCGGGTCCGTCGTCGACGTTGACGAAGATCCGCAGGCACCGCAGGGAGTGCCCGGCGCGGGTACCGTCCACCACGTCGCATTCGAGGTCGGAGACGACGAGCAGGAGACGTGGCGCGAGTTCCTGATCGACCGCGGGCTGCGGCCCACAGAAATCATCGACCGCAAGTGGTTCAACTCGGTCTACACCCGCGAGTACGGCGGCGTGCTCTTCGAATTCGCAACCAAATCGCCAGGGTACACCGTCGACGAAGACCTCGAGAATCTGGGCGACCGACTCGTTCTCCCGGACTGGCTCGAGGACCGACGCGGGGAGATCGAAGCCGGATTGCCGGCGTTGTCACGATAGCACAGCCTCGAGTGTGTTCGTGTCTGTCGTATGCGTGTCTGTCTGTCTTGCTGTCTGTGCTGGAACCGCGACTCACTAGCAGTCCGTCGCGATCAGGAAGCGTTCCGGCCTCGGTGGGTATGACCAGATCAACCTAAATCAGTATCAGCGTGGCGACGAAGACGCCCGCCAACAGGACGCTGAGAGCATTGTGACACTTCGTGTCTCAGCCTGAACGCGGACGGATCAATGGAACGAGTGAGCAGCGCGCGAGATTACAGGTCTCGCTGGCGTCCCTTCGGAACCATCGAGCGTAGTTCGCCATGAACATAGAGGCCGATGCCGAGCGGTTCGCGCTCGCCAGCCACCTGATGGGCGGCGATCAAGTAGCCCCAGTCGCCGTCCCAGCGCTCGATCTCCTGATCCTCGCCTGCGGCAAACGCCGTCGCTTCCTCGTGCTCGAGGTCGATCACGCAGGCGTCGGCGTGGTGGCCAAACCGCTGGACGAAATCCGTCGTCGGCTTCCAGTGTTCCTGTCGGGTTCGCAAGCAAGTCATCCCAATCGCCTCGATCTCGAGGGGCGAGGGCGCTTCGCCTGCGTAAACCCAGATCTTCCCAGCGCCTTTCTCCCAGAACGTATGCTCGTCGAACGTTTCAGGGGAGATAGCGAATCGGTCCGCGAAGTAGTCGACGACCTCCGCGCGGCTGGCGCGGCCCTCGACGGTTCGCTCGGCGGCTGTCGCCGGCAGCCGACCGAATCGCTGGCCGTCGTTTTGCTCGAGTGAGTTCTCAGCATCGCCCATTAGGCAGTCACCTCCATTTTTGCCACGAAGAAGCCGCCCGTATCGTTCTGATGCGGGTAAATTCGCGCCGCTTGCTCGAGCGAGTCGTCGAACGCCTCGCCGTCCCACTCGGTGAGTCCAGGCGCGTGCTCGAGGCCGAGATCGAAGTCGACGACCTCGCACGATTCGGTCTCGAGGGCGTGCTGAACGACAGCTTCGTTCTCCTCGGGTGCGAACGTGCACGTCGAGTAGACGATCTGGCCACCCTCGCGAGTCGCCTGGACCGCGCGCCGGAGAATGCCCTTCTGGATGCCCGCAATGGTGTCGATGTGGCCTTCGGACCAGTTCTCGAGTGCATCGGGGTTCTTTCGGATCGTCCCCTCACAGGAACAGGGCGCGTCGACGAGCGTGCGGTCGAACGCATCGAAGGAAAAGCGCTTGAGCGAGTAGTTGCGCGCGTCGTCGTTCGTCACTGCCAGGCTGGTCGCACCCAGCCGTTCGGCGTTAAATCGCAGCGCCGAGATGCGCCCGAGGTTGCTATCGTTTGCGACCACGGTTCCGCGGTCGTCCATCAGCGCCGCGAGTTGGGTTGCCTTCCCGCCCGGTGCGGCACAGCAATCCCAGACGCGCTCGCCGGGTTGGGGATCGAGGACGACCGGCGGCACCGCCGATACCTCCTCCTGGCCGTGCGTAAAGCCGTGAAACGAGGTCCACGTCGACCCCGGCGAATCCGTCTCGAGGCGCAACACGCGGGGGTTCCAGTCGGCCTGCTCGTAGGCGACGCCGTCGTCCTCGAGCGTCGCAAGCGTGCGCTCGACAGAGGCTTTGATCGTGTTCACCCGCACGGCGTTGCCAAGCGGGCGCTCGCAGGCCTCGAGAAAGGCGTCGAAATCGTCGATAATCGGTCGATACCGCTCGAATGGCTCCATTAGCGACGCGTTCGGGGGCCCGGCGCTTGTGGGTTTCGAAGCGCGTGGCTCGAGGATCGGAGGTGAAATTAAATACACCAGTGTACTTTATTGTACTCTAGTGCATGGATTTATACACTATTCAGGATAACAGTACCAGCAGTTGACAACATGAGCGACACAACGAGATTCGAGGTCACCGACTGTGCGATCATTGGCCGAACGTTCGAGGAGTACGTCGCGATGTTCGACCTCGAACCGACCGATCTCGAGGGAAACCGAGTGCTTGACTGTCCGTCGGGTGTTGCGTCGTTCGTTGCGACAGCCGCCGAGTACGGTATCGACGCCGTTGGTGCGGATGTCGTCTACGAACAGTCACCGGCTGCACTCGCCCGGCGCTGTCGAACGGACCGCGAGTCGGTTGCAGCACAGGTTACAGAGAAGTCGGATCTGTTCGCGTGGTCGTTCTACGACTCGCCCGCCGAGCGCCGACAGTACCTGCGACAGGCATCCGAACGGTTTCTCACAGATTACGCCGATGGCGTTCGGCAGGGAAGATACGTCGCTGCTGCGTTACCAACCCTCCCGTTCGACCGCGATACGTTTTCGGTCGTGCTCTCGGCGCACTTGCTGTTTCTGTACGGCGACCGCTTCGACTACGAGTTCCACCTCGAGGCGCTGGGAGAACTCGCTCGCGTCGCCGCCGACGAGGTACGACTCTTTCCGCTGCAGGGACTCGATGCACAGCCGTACGACCGACTCGAGGATGTCATCGAGACGCTCGAGTCCGAGGGATACGACCCCGAAATCGTCCCTGTTCCGTTCGAGTTCCAACGTGGATCAACGGAGATGCTCGTGCTGTCGCCGTAACTTGGCCCATACACCGGCAGTCTCCTTCCCAGCCGCAATTTTATGCCGTCACCGAGACTCGTTTCACATATGGCACGGATCAACACGCAGGGAGCGCCAGTCGACCTCGAGAACCCCACACTCATCGAGGGCTTTCCGGGCGTCGGCCTCGTCGGAAAAATCGCCACGGACCACCTCGTCGACCAACTCGAGATGCGATACTACGCGAGCGTCCACTGCGAAGGCCTCCCCCGGATCGGCGTCTATCGCGGCGGTGACCGAACCGTCCGACCGCCGGTTCGCCTCTACGTCTCCGAAGAACACAACTTGTTGGCGCTACAAAGTGATGCCCCAATCGGTGCACAGGCAGCAGGCAGCGTCGCCAACTGCGTGACGAACTGGATCGTCGACCAAGACGCCACGCCGCTGTATCTGAGCGGCCTGCCTGCTGAGCGCGAGGACGGCGATCCGAGCGTGTATGGCGTTGCAACCGGCAACGCAGGCTCGCTGCTCGAGGACCACGCAGTCGACAAGCCACCCGAAGACGGCGTCATCACCGGTCCGACTGGCGCGTTGATCAACCGCGGTGCACAACTCGGCTACGACACCCTCGGGCTGGTCGTCGAGTGTAACCCACAGTTTCCCGATCCCGAAGCCGCCGGCATCCTCCTCGAGGAGGCAATCGCACCGATTTCGGGCCTCGAGATCGACGTTGACGAGTTGCTCGAGCGCGCCGAAGAGATTCGCGCAAAACGTGAGCAGTTCGCCCAACAGATGCAGGCGCTGGCACAGGACGAGAGTTCTCAGGCCCAGCCCCTGCGGATGTATCAGTAACACACCCAAACCACAGTGAGCCAGCAGCGCGTGCGTCTTCTATATAGCGATATTCAGTTTATCGTGTTGGTACAGGCCTCCGAACGTTTAGCTGACAACCGCCTCAAGATATTCCTGTTCCCAGGATTCCCGTTCTTGCAGCGCTGCTTTCCCGTCGTCGGTAATTGCATAGTAGTTCGTCCGACGATCGAGTTGGCCTTTTTCCACGAGATTGCGATTGACAAGCGTATCCAGATTTGGATACAGTCGCCCGTGGTTGATATCGATATCAGCATCGCGCTCGATGTTCGATTTGATTGTCTGTCCCGATGGCCGATCCAGTCCGGCGATTACGACCAGCAAGTCGCGTTGGAAGCCGGTGAGGTCAAAGAGTGCCATAAGTCGCTCCAGCAGACCATCCACTATTGTTAGTTATTGGTCTTGGCGCTGCTATATCAAGTCGGCTGGCACATTTTGTCTGAACGGTCACCAGTACGTGGCTCTTTGGCAGTCCGACGATGCAGGACTAGTCTTGCGGAGAGGAGTTCAGACGGAGGACGTGTGACTCACAGCGGCGAGTTCATAGAAGAGTGCTCAAAGCTCGCTTTCGGTTCAGTGCGTCCGCAAAACTGCTCTTCTGGGATTTGAACCACGCGAAGACGATCCTGCTCACTCACTTCGTTCGCTCCGCGGTCGTCGGCGTAAAGCGCCAACTGCTTGAGGATCTCCGATCCCTCGTTGGCAGCGACTTCTCTCCCTCAAATCCCAGAGCGTGTGCTTCCTTCTTCGTTACGTCGTTCCTCAGAGGAGTGCTCCCTTTGGGATTTAAACTACGCCCAGACGTGCTCGCTACGCTGTGCGCGACTGGTCTAATTCAAATCCAGGGTCGCATTCTCACCTCACGAAGTTGTTCGCTGAGAAATGCTCCGTCTGGGATTTGAACCCAGGTCATCGGCTCGAAAGGCCGAAATGATTGGCCGGACTACACCAACGGAGCGTTCACGTCGTTCACGCTCCGAGCCTCGACGGACTGCGTCCGTCTCACCAACGGGGCGTGCTACGCATTCATTGCTTGCCGAGGCCTAGTAAAAAGACTTCCGTTCCGCGGCGACACTGCCACATGCTGACGTACCTATGTTCTGCTGGTCTGTGACTGCTCTCGTTCGAAAAATCGATACCAGACGGCGCAATTCGAAATCCTCACTCGAGAACAGTAATCTATACCAGAGATGTCTCCCTTGCAGCGAGGGACGCCGACATCTCAACGTTTTTGCCGCCGGAATCCCATCACTCGAGTATGAAATACGTCCGATTCCGTGACCCCGCTGGGGCAGTCCGACGTGGCACACTCGAGGATGACCGTGTTCGATTCGGAAACCAGACCTATGCACTCGATAGCGACGAAATCGACGTATTAGCACCGACTGACCCCTCGAAGATCGTCTGTATCGGACGCAACTACGCAGACCACGCAGACGAGATGGGCAACGATGTACCCGACCGGCCGCTGCTTTTTCTGAAGCCGCCAAACGCGGTCGCAGGCCATGGCGATACCATCACCGCGCCCGCGGGCAAAGACCGAATCGACTACGAAGCGGAACTCGGCGTCGTGATCGGCGAACAGTGCCGGCACGTCCCCGTCTCCGATGCGATGGACGTCGTCGAGGGCTTTACCTGCGTCAACGACATCTCGAACCGGGACGACCAGGAACAAGAACAGAACTGGATCCGCGGCAAGGCCTTTGACGGCGCAGCGCCACTCGGCCCGGTTCTCGCAACGCCCGACGAAGTCCCCGACGGCGCGTCCGTGCAGTCACGCGTCAACGGCGACCTCAAACAGGACGGCTCGACCGATCAGCTCATTTTCCCGATTTCCGAACTCATCGCCGAAATCACGAGCTATCTTACGCTCGAGCCGGGCGACGTAATCGCAACTGGGACGCCGGAAGGCGTCGGCCCGCTTGAGGATGGCGACACCGTCGAAATCGAGATTGACGGGGTCGGCACGCTCGAGAACACGGTTCGGCGTCCGTAACCCGGGTGCGGGAGCGTCGTGCGTTACTCGACGGTGAAGAGATGCCCGTCAGTCGGCACATCGAATAGTCCAACGCGTGCGCCTGCATCGAGCCACGCGTGCCCGTAGGAAAACGATGCTAACGCGTTGACTGGGTCGTCATTTTCGCGAAAGTGCTGGCCGTCGTCGAGATACGACGACGCCATCTCGTAACACTCCGCCGCAGCGTCGGCCATTGGGCTCCCCTCTCGAGGGGCGATTGTCGCTTCCTCGAGTGCCTCTGCCAGTAACGCGCCGTAGCGGTCAGTTTTCTCCTCGAGATCTGCAGCCATACTCGAGTGTCCGCTGGCGTGGTCGTAAAGCCGTCGACAGTGGTGGGAGAGCACGGCTGCTCAAACAATGTGTGCGAGACTGCCATCTCGAGCGGTTGGACGGGTAGTTGCGTCACAGGAGACGCCCTCGAGTTGCTGAGAACGCAAGCGGTTTAGGCAATCTGTCCCAACAATGGATTATGAGCGACCAGCCACGCGTCGAGATCTATACCAAAACAGACTGTCCGTATTGCGACAAGGCCAAGGACCTCTTTGATGCGAAAGGAATCGAGTACGAGATCTACAACGTCACTGGCGACGACGACCTGTTCGAGGAGATGGTCGAGCGCGCAGACGGCCGCAAAACTGCTCCAGAAGTCTTCATCGACGACGAACTCATCGGCGGCTGGGACGACACGAGCGCACTCGACGAGACGGGCGAACTCGACGAGAAACTGGGCATTGCAGACGACGGTAACGTCGACGTTGAACACCGCAAACTGATCATCGCCGGCACCGGAATCGCTGGCCTCACGGCAGCGATCTACGCCGGTCGTGGCGACAACGAGCCACTCGTCATCGAAGGTGACGAACCCGGCGGGCAGCTCACGCTCACGACAGACGTTGCAAACTATCCCGGCTTCCCTGAGGGAATCGGCGGCGCTGAGCTCGTGAACAACATGAAAGAGCAGGCCCGCCAGTTCGGTGCCGAGTTGAAAAACGGCATTATCGACTCCGTGGATGCCGACGAGCAGCCGTTCCGTGTCGAACTCACCAACGGCGATGTCTACACCGCAGATGCCGTCATCGCCGCCTCGGGCGCAAGCGCTCGTACGCTTGGCATCCCCGGCGAAGAGGAACTCATGGGCTACGGTCTCTCGACCTGTGCGACCTGTGACGGCGCGTTCTTCCGCGGCGAGGACATGCTCGTCGTCGGCGGGGGCGACGCCGCCATGGAGGAAGCAACCTTCCTCACGAAGTTCGCAGACACCGTCTACATCGCCCACCGCCGCGAGGAGTTCCGCGCCGAACAGTACTGGATCAACCGCGTCCACGAAAAGGTCGAAGAAGGCGAGATCGAGATCATGAAAAACACCGAAGTCACCGAACTCCACGGCTCCCAGGCCGAGGGCATCGACCACGCAACCCTCGTCCGCAACGACAAGGGCCACCCCACCGACCGCCTCGAGGACCCCGAAACCGAGGAGTTCGACTTCGACGTCGGGGCGGTCTTCTTCGCAATTGGTCACACGCCAAACACCGACTATCTCGAGGACACCGGCGTGAAAATGGACGACGACGGCTACCTCAAGACGAAAGGTGGCTCCGGCGGCGGCCAGACCGAAACCCACGTTCCCGGTATCTTCGGCGCTGGCGATGTCGTCGACTACCACTACCAGCAAGCCGTGACGGCTGCAGGGATGGGTTCGAAGGCCGCACTCGACGCCGACGAATACCTCGAGGACGTAGACCGTGCAGAAGCGACCACCGACGCTGAAGCGGCCGCGGCCGACGACTGAGCGAGAATCTCTGTTCGGTTTGACTGTCGCTGATTCTGTATCGGTATTGTGTGTTACTTGGCGATTTTGTGGTCACTCTGGAGTGTCCACCAAAGCACCCATCGGTTGCACATCGTCCACTCGCGATGGCAGGGGCTATTCGAGGTCGCACTCAATTCTCCAGCAGCAAAACAAACGGTCGGTCTCAGGCACCAAATGGTCTCGAGTAGTGCTACGAGCGGGGCCGAGCGGCCAGAACGACAGCAATGAGAACGCCAAGAGCAACAGCCACACCGAACCCAGGCGTCCCATCGTCACTCGCTGTCGTCTCGGCCTGGTCATCCGCATCATCGCTTGTAGACTCGTTGGTCTCTCCATTCTCTGCCTCGTCGGGTTCGATATCTAGAGTTCCGCTCTCGGAATCATCAACCGTCATCGCCTCCCACTCGAGAGTGCCTTCAGCGTCCGTCTCGAACTCGTAGGTCTTTGTTTTCGACTCGTCTGTCTCGAGTTCCAGCGTCTCGTTTGCGACTGTCTCACCGTCGACAGTAACTGCGTACGTCGACTCGCCAGTGGCCGACCCAGCATTCGTCACCGTCACCTCAAGTAAGGCGTATTCACCGACCACAGCACTCGTCGGAGCCTCAGCAGCAACTTCGAAGGCTGGTTCGCCAACTTCGATAAATTCGACCTCTTCGTGTACCGCAGCAGGGTCGGACGTATCATATGGATCTTCAGCGAACAGATCGAAGGTAATGCCGGGTTCCATCTCCTCGAAGTCGAACGAGGCATCGAACGTGTGCTCGCCAGCACTGCCTTCTGTGACGACTGCATCACTCATCTGGATGAATCCACCCTCCTCAACCGGTGAGTCCGCAGTCACGCGCACCTCAGTTCCGGGCGCAACAGTCGTCGTTCCTGTCGCAGTGGCATTCGACGCGACCGGCATCGCCTCGAGTGACTCCCACTCGAACTCGCGCTCGACGACCGAGAGGTCACGTTCCTGTTCGATCGCGTCATCGTCGTCGATGTAGGCATTATCCTCGGTCGTCAGCATACGCACGTCGTAGTCCTCGCCAGACTCGAGCGACTCGGCCTGTGAGTCCGTCGTGACGAGCATTGAGAGGTCGCCGTCGTATGCGTCACCTGCATTGAGGATCTCGACATCGAGCGGGTCCGCCTCGGATTGGGCGTCTGCAGAGGTGTTCCAGACGTGTGTCGACGCGACTGGGCCGCTATCCTGTTCTTCGATCTCGAGTTCAAGCCCAAGCTCCTCGAGTGAGGCGCCGCTCCCAACCGTCTCGAGGAGGCCAGCTGCTCCGAAGTCCTCGATCGTGACCAGGAAGGCATCACCTTCAGCAACGGTCTCCGTGTTCGTCACGGTTGCTTCCTCCAGCGAGTCGCCGTCGGTAAGCGTTGCGTCCGCTGGAGCGGTAGCCAATGCCGTCTCGCCGATCGTCGTTCGCTCGCGGACGTTCAACACGTCGCGGTCGAACGCCGTCTCGAGTTCATGCGTGTCTTCATCTTCAAATTCGTTGCCGACCTCGAGCGACCAACGGTGTGCTGGAAGTGGCTCATCCGTATCCAGATCCGTGTCCACCTCGGCGCTGTCGACACTCGCGTTCGAATCCTCGTGGACGCGCCACGCGTCCGTGCTGGTCGCTTTGTGGGTGTTGTACTCGAGGGTGATCTCGTCGTCGTCGATCTCCTCGAGGGCGACTGAAGACTCGAAGTGGTCTTGCTCGTCGCCGAGGACGACAGCCGCCGTGTCCGTATCTGTGACCTCGAGATCGATCGTGGCAATCTCGCCCTGTTCGGGTTGGGAGACGTCGCCGAAGGCGTAGTCTGCGCTATCAGTCACGTCGATCGTTGTGGTCGCTGTCGCGTTACTATCGGCCACGTCGAATGTGAACTCGTAGTCGCCAATGTCGATATCAGTGAAGTCTGCATCAAAGGAGTCGCCATCACTGACGTTTTCGAGAAGAATTGCATCGTCATACGCAGCAGGATGGGTGTGTTCAGCGCCGAAGATTGACTCGAGTTCATCAGCGTCGAGATCGTCTGCAGTGACGTTTAGATGTTGTTCGTCGCGCTCCGACTCAATCGAAAGCGACGTGGTGCTATCTTCGTTGACGGTTGGGCTGCTAAACTCGGCTTCGAGGTCTTCACTGGTTGCACGGAATCCTTCGCCGTGGAAGTCGAAGTTGTCACTGTCGCCGTAGGCGTAGATGTGATAGATTTCGTCGTCCTCGAGTTCGTCAGTCTCGAAGGTTACCGTGTTGTCGGAATCATTGTACCGTTCGGTGACGACGGCATCGGTGTCGTCCGAGGGTTCTGGTCCCTTTGCAATCGAAATGAAGTCTCCATCGAAGGTGCCATCATGAAGAGTTAGTTCCTGCCCGATCCATACTTCTGTGAACGACTCGCCAGTATAGGTTGGTCCATCGTCGTAGCTGTCTGCAGTGGGCGAGAGTGCCCCCGCACCTGAGAGAGAGAGCGCAACGACAGACAGGACGAGGACGATACAAATGAGTACCGTCGTGCCTACCCCGCGAGCCATCGATTTGTTTGGTATCATGTTGTGCGTTGTAGCGAAGAGTCGCCAGACGTCCGAGAACCCCTGAATTGTATCCCCCCAATCTGAGTACCGGATCGTTCGGTCTCGTCGCGACTCTGTCTCGAGTATCCGGCTGTCATTGTTATCGTGTAATAAGTCTTCTGCTGAAGTGGAACAGACGAATTGATAGGTTTCGTTGGTGAACAGATTTACTCGAGATAGCGGTCGAAATAGATGGACCTCGAGTGGTCCGATCTCGAGAACGGACACTCAATAGCGAGGTGGAAACTGTGTGCTGTTTCTCTTGTCGGTGCCAGTCAGCAGAAGCAGTCTACGGTGCCGTGTTCAGTATGGGTGCCTCGGAGTATGAGTTGCTGTAACTGGGTCGTCTTGTAGTGCTGCCGCTTGTGGTGTAGCGGTCGAAAGAAAGTGAAAGTGCGTCAAACCGAACGAAGTTCGGTGGTTCTACGCCGAGTTAGTCCTGCTTGCGGAGTGCAAGCATGGCGGCTGCGAGGAGTGCGAAGAGAGCGACTGCGACGCCAAAGCCAGGCGTGCCGTCGTCATCGTCATCGGTTGGCTCCTCATCGTCAACGCCGTCGTCGCCGTCGTCAACGCCGTCGTCGCCGTCGTCAACGCCGTCGTCAACGCCGTCGTCGCCGTCGTCAGTGCCGTCTTCGACGGTCAGCGTGTCGGAGGCATCGTCGTGGTCAGTTGCGACTTCCCACTCGATGTCACCTTCAGCGTCAGTGTCGAAGTCGTAGGACATCGTGTCCGTGGACTCCTCACCGTCGAGTTCGATGGTGTCTTCGTCAACCTGCTCTCCATCGATTACGACGGAGTAGTTGGTCTCACCGGACTCAGTGCCGGTGTTTTCGACGACAACATCAAGCGTTGCGTCGTCACCGACTTCAACGCTCGATGGTGCGTCAGCGTCGACATCGAATGCGGCTGGCTCGCCTTCTTCACCAGCTGGGAGGAGTTCAACGTCGCTGAGATCGTCATCAGCGTCGCTGTGTGGGTCCTCAACAGTCATGTCGAACAAGACACCTTCCTGGTCAGCCTCTCCACTCAGGTCGAATTCAGCTTCGAAGGTGTATTCGCCGTATTCGCCATCAATGACATCAGCAGTCGTAATATCGACGAAGTTACCCTCGTCAGAGTCGATGTCAGCGTCAAGCTCCGAACCTGGTGCAATGTTCGTCACACCGGTTGCGGTTGCGTCTTCGTCAGCTGGGAGTCCCGAGATGGTGTCCCAGTCAACTTCGCGGTCTTCGAGGCTGAGTTCGAGTTCACTTTCGACTTCGTCGTCCTCATCGTCGATGTACTCGTTGTCCTCAGTGACTTCGAACGTGACGTAGTAGTCTTCGTCAGCGTCGAGGCCGTCAGCGCCTGCGTAATCGACAACGAAGGTCAGGTCGCCGTCGTACTCGTCACCAATGAGGTATGCGTCGAGTTCCTCGTCCTCTCCGTCATACTCATCAGAGGTGTTCCAGTAGGCAGCGTCACCGATCGGACCAGAGTCCTGCTCCTCGATCGAGATGTTAACGCCGCTCAGGTGACCGATTTCGGTGTCATCATCAATTGCGCCTTCGACACCGAAGTCGTCGACGGTCAGGATGAGAGCGTCATCGTCTGCAACTGTATCAGTTGGGGTGATGGTGGAGTCGTTGTAATCGTCGAAGTCGACGCCGCTGTTGTCGAGTCCATCATCGTACGGTGCGGTGTAGAGCGATGCGTCGCCGATCGCTTCACGGTCTCCAACGGAGAAGACGTCGCGGTCGCGCTCGTCAGAGACTTCCCAGTTGTCACCGTTCTGCTCGAGACCTTCACCAATCGACAGGTCCCAGTTGTGGCTTGGGAGTGGCTGGTTTTCATCGAGTCCGCTCTGGATCTCGACATTATCGATGGATGCGTTGTCCTCGTAGTCCTCATGGACATCCCAACCGTAGCCTTCCTCACCGATATCGGAGTTGTTTGCACCGTGGGTGTTGTACTCGAGAACAACCTCATCACTATCGATATCGTAGAGGTCGATACCAGTTACGTGGCTGGTCTCGTTGTAGTCACCGAGCACGACACTGGCCGTGCTGGATTCTTCAACACCGATGGTGATGTTTCCGATTTCACCCTCGGAAACTTGATCAACATCTGCGAAGTAGTAATCTTCAGACGCGTCCGTCACTTCGATCGTCGCGGTGTCGTAATCGATCGAGTCAGAGACTTCGAAGGTGAACTCGTATTCACCCGTATCGATGGATGCATTACTGAAGTTTGCTTCGAGGGCGTCGTCGTCTTCGACATCCTCGAGGAGGATGGCGTCATCATGCTCAGCTGGGTGGGTGTCAACATTGAAGAGATCCTCGAGCTGCTCTTCGTCGAGGTCATCGGCCGTGACGTTCAGGTGCTGGTAGTCACGATCGGATTCAACTTCAAGGTCAACAGAACCTTCTTCAGCGACGGTGTCGTCGGTGAATTCGGTCTCGAGATTCTCGCTCACTGCTTCGAAGGTCTGCCCTTCAAAGTTGAAGTCGTCATTGTCTCCGTTGTGTACACGGATGTGGTAGTACTCATCCTCTTCGAGGTCGTCGGTCTCGAAGGTTACTGTGTCACCATCAACCGATTCGGTTTCAACGGTGTCTCCCTCGTCAAGTTCTGGACCCTCAACGATGGAAACGAGACCACTATGGTGGTCGTCGTCATCGCTAATGAGAGTTAGTTCCTGACCGACCCATACATCTTCATCAATTACGCCGTCATTGAAGGTAACACCTTCGTCGTAGTTGTCCTCGTTGACTGCTGCTGCCGCACCGCCCGCAAACGCAGCGGACATGGCAACAACCGAGAGGACCATCATCGCAGCAAGGAACAGTGCACGTCCCTTCTCGCGATATGAAGTTTCGTTTGTCATTATATGTTGTGTATTGTTGTGTTTCGCGTTGGTTAGTGTTCGATTCACCGGAGGCGATGGCCGACATTCGTCCGACAGATCATCACAGACCGACTCAGCCTTCCGGGTAGGGGTATCCCGACCTATTAGGCAATGTGTAATAAGCTTTCTGGAACCACGAGATGCCCAGTAATGGAGCTATACTCCTGCTGTGACCCGCTGAAACGCCTGATTCTCGAGATTGTATTCGGCTTTATCTTGAAACCAAGAAACTACGAGTACACTAGTTGTATGCTACACCCTCGAGCCCGTTATCCCTTGTTTCCACGCAGTAATAGCGTTTTAACCCCCGTTTAGCCGAGACTGTTCACTGACGCAGCAGGAACGGGGAGCACTGAAATAGGAACCGAAACAGACGGTTGAGAACGCACGCGCGAACAAACTATATTGACACCGAATCGTCCCAGTGGCGCTCCCCCAGACGACGCAGTGCAGGCGAATCAGCGCTCAGCGATAGACACGCGCCTCGAGATAGGCCTCGAGTTCCTCGCGAATCGCTGCGACCGGCAGGTCGGTCGTGGTCGAGCGCCGAAGCGAGGTGCCAGTCATGATCGCGACCAGCGTTGTCGCGACGGCGTCTGGGTTACACGCCTGAAACTCGCCGTCTTCGATGCCCGCGTGGATGATACCCGCGAGCGTATCCTCGAACTGCTGATCACTGCGCGTGAAATGATCGCGGTAGGCCTCGTCGTGTACTGCCTGCGCGCGGAGTTCGAACAACGTCGCAGCACGCTCCTGGCGATCGGCAGAATCCACTGCGAACACGTACTCGAGGACGGTCTCGAGGCACCCGCGTGGATCGTCGTCGATATCCGTGACGGCTCCTTCGTAGGTCTCGAGCAAGTACTCGAGACACTCGAGGACGAGTTCGTCTTTGCCGTCGTAGTGGTGGTAGATCAGCGATTTGCTCTTTGCGAAGTTCGAGCCGATTTTGTCGACCGTCAGCTCCGAGTAGCCGTATTCTCGGAGTGACCGGAACGTCGCCTCGAGAATCTCTTCGCGCGTTCCAGAGACGTCTTCAAACGGGTGTTCAGTCATTTGGCTGCCCCGCTATCGTGTAGGTGGTACCCGAGATAGTGATAATGAGAGAAACTCACTGGTACCTCACTCGTGGTGGCCCGGTATACCGCTTGTGTCCGATGCGACTGCCCATACAGGCTGACACGAAGGGAGCCATCAAAAACTGATTGACTGAACGTTCAATAGAAAAGCCCATAATGGAGCCTTACAGATAGTCGGCAATGAGTAACCGGTCCCCTCCCAGATATATCTCGACGAGACAACAGTTTTCGGTCGGTGCATCTGGACCGGCAGATCTCGAGCGAACGGAGTGGTCGTTATGACCGACACCCGTGAGACGGTTGTGACGATCACGATGGCTGCACTCATGGCGCTCAGTCTTGTCGCAATAGGCGTCGCCGGGACAACGCCCGTCGCTGCCAACGACGCTGGTGGTGACGAAGACCTGGACATGGGTTCGAGTGGCAGTTCAGGATACGTGCCACCTGACCGCGGCGAACCCGACCTCTCGGTTGGCCTCTCCGATGCCGAAGTTATGCCAGGAACGATCGAAAGCCTCGAGTTCGACATCCAAAACGATGCCACGGTCACCACGGGTGCGGGCGATGGCGTCACAACCGCACGTGGTGTGACAGTCGAAATCGACGACAGCGGGCCATTCGAACGCGAGACAGGACCAGTCGCAATCGGCCCAATTCAGGATGGCGAGTCCGTGCCTGCCACCCAGCAACTCGCAGTACCTGATGACCTCGAGGCCGGCGAGTACGACATTCGCGTTGAAGTGAGCTATAGCTACAACAGCTACATGTCCTCAGACGGCAGCCACACACGCGAACAGACTACCGAGACAGAGACGGTGACGATCGAAGTGCCAGACGAGCCACGGTTCGAAATTACCGATGTCGACACTGACGTCGAACCTGGTGCGAGCGGGCCGGCAACCCTCGAGGTGTCTAACGTCGGCACCGAGTGGGCAAACGAAACCCGTGCAAGCATCGCCGGCGGGAGCGGTGTCACCGTCGATGGCGGCTCGGCTGACGCACCTGTCGAGGAGATCATCGGCGATATCGCCCCGAACGAATCCACCACAATGCTCGTCGACGTTGCGGTCGCCGGCGAACTCAGTTCGGGTGAACGCCCCCTCGAGATCGACTTCAGTTACCGCGATAGTGGCGGGGTCGAACGCGAGGGCGAATCACGGACCGCGTCGCTGACCCCTGGTGCAGAACAGTCCTTTGCAATCGGCGACGTGACGGATACGCTCTCAGTTGGCTACGATGGTCACATCGGCGGCGAGATTACAAATGAAGGGCCACGAACGATTGACGACGCCGTTCTCGTCGTCGAGCCGATGAGTGAATCGCTGTACATCGAGGATACCCGGTATGCGCTGCCAGAACTCGAGCCCGGTGAGACGACGGCGTTTACGTACCCGACTGATGTCAGTGGGCAGGCCGACGCCGGGCCGCGACAGCTCCAGTTCTCCGTCGAGTACACTGGCTCGAGCGGCGATGCCACGCTCGAGGATGGGCCATTTACCGATCGCGTGACGGTCGACGAACGGACTGACGAGTTCGCCCTCGGTGATGACGGGATCATCGTCGAGCAAGGCGACCGAACGGAGTTCGAACTCGAGATCACCAACCAGCGCGAAGAGACGCTTTCGAACATCGACGCGCAGTTGTACACCGACAGCCCGCTCAGCACATCGAACGACGAGGCGTTTGTCCCGGCCCTCGAGCCGGGCGAGTCGACGACGATCACCTTCGACGTGGCGGCGGGAGCGGATGCCACAACTGAGTATCACCCGGTCGAACTCGACTTCCAGTACGATACGGAAAGCGGTGACACGGTCGTCTCCGATGTCTACCAGCACCCGGTCGAAGTGGTCGCGGGCGAAGACGACGATAGCGGCGGTATTACGGGTACGGTTGTCGGGCTCATGGCACTGCTCTCGATTGCTGGACTCGGTATCGGGATGTGGTGGCGCCGGACGTGAGTAAACGCAGTTCACCACAGCGAACGGCCTCGAGCATGCGGTTTGTGACATACAGAGATACCTATCGATGACTGACTCCGATCGCACTGAGTACGACTCGGGCGAGTCGTCGTCCGACGGCGAGCCCGCAACCGCTGAGTCAGGTGGGTCACAGTCGGACTCGGCGACAGCAGACGGACCCCGCAGACGTGGCCTCACAGATCGACTGGCTGCGATAGACTTCCGCGAGAAGTTTGGACGCGGGCGCAAACGTGGACGCAACAATGACGGCGTGGCGAGTGAAACGGCTCCCAACAGCACCGCAGACCGGCAGGACGCGAGTACTCGTGGCCGCGATGCTGGTGGCCGCGATAGCAATGACGGACGCGGAGACGATCCGTTTACCCGTCGAATCAATCCGCTGATCACGAATCGGCCGTGGACGGTCGTACTCGTCTTCATCCTGCTCACTGGGTTATTCCTCGGCGGAGCGATGCTTGGCGGTGGCGAGCAAGAAGCCGGAACCGACCAGTTCACCGATGGCTCCGAGGAACAAGAAGCGTTCGAGGACATGCAGGAGAACTTCGATCGGGGCGTGCGTGATTCGGGTGGCACGACTGCCCAGTTGTTCATTACAGACGATCGAAACGTTCTCTCGGAGCCGAATCTATTGCGAATGCTCGAGTTCCAAGATCGCCTCGAGAACGAAGATAGCCTAAGAGTCGAGTCGACAACGAGCCCGGCCTCGCTGGTTGCACTGGAACTCGATCCGTCGGCCGAGACAGCAGAACAACAGCATCATACCGTTGCATCGGCCTCACAGCGCCAACTCAATACGGCTATCGCGGACGCAGATGAGAACTCGGGGCTGCCGGTGAGTACTGACTTTACCCGCGAATCGGCCAGCGCGGATGTCGCGCAGTTGGCGATTACGTACGATACGCCACCGAATGCGGATACTGACGATCATGCGGTGCTTCAGTTCGAAACCCAGGATCTTGCAAACGAGATTGACGGGTTCGATACGGATGATAACGTCGTGATCTTCGGTGATGCAATCCTCGAAGAAGAAATGCTGCAGCTACTCGGAGATACCTCGATCGTGGTCTTTCCGGCAGCGATACTGCTGATCCTTTTTTTCCTGTTGGTTGCCTATCGCGATCCGGTTGATCTCGGACTCGGACTGGTTGCGCTGTTGATGACGATGATCTGGACGTTCGGATTCATGGGATTGGCGAATATCCCGTTCTCGGACTCGTTAATTACGGTCTTCCCGTTGTTGCTCGCCGTCGGGATCGACTTCGGGATCCACATCATCAATCGCTACCGTGAGGAGCGAATTGATGGGGCGTCGATTGGCGATGCGATGGGGATTACGACCGGGCAACTCACGACCGCACTGCTGATTGTCACGCTAACAACCGTCTTTAGCTTCGCAGCGAACCTCGTCAGCGAGATGACGCGTGATTTCGGGATCGTCGCTGCAGCCGGGATGATCTTTACGTTCCTCATCTTCGGTGTGTTCCTCCCTGCGGGCAAGGTCGGGTTCGACCGCCTCCGCGAGGGAACGCGATTCCCGACGTTCGGCTCGACGCCGCTTGGGAGTGAGGGCTCTCTCATGGGGCGAGTCTTGCCGGTCGGCGTCCACATCGCTCGCGTTGTCCCTGTTGTCTTCGTTGTCGCGATGCTCGTCATTGGCCTCAGCGCTGCAGCGTACGGTACCGGCGTGGATACGGAGTTCGACGACGAAGCCTTCTTCCCCGACGAAGACCGGATCGAGCAGTACGAATCGCTCCCCGGGCCACTTGCACCCGGCGAGTACACCTTTATGACCGTCCTCGACCACCTTGAGGAGGACTTCGAGCAGGGCATGGAGGGGACAGTCACCGTCTACATCAACGATCCTGGGCTCAGAGACGATGGCGCGCTCAGCGAGATCGACCGCTCCCTCGAGAATCCATCCGATGCGTTCGAAACGGGCGAGAACAATCGGGTCACGGATGCAGATAGTATCCTCTCGGTGATCGACTCGCAAGCGGCGGCCGATCCAGAATTTGCACAGACTGTCAAGCGATACGACTCGAGCGGAAACGAGGTTCCGGATCGTGAAGTCGATGCAGTCTACGATCACCTATTTGAGGACCACGAGTCAGAAGCGATCGATCGGATGACGACCGACCGGAGCGCAACCCGGATCGATATTCCGGTCAGCGTCGATGCGGAACAAGACGAGGCAGTTGCGGCTGCTGACGATGTCGCAAATAGCCTTACACTGGATGCAACGCCAACCGGCCAACTCGTCATCTTCGAGGGCGTGATCGAGCAGACGACGGAGTCGTCGATCACCAGCCTCATGGTCGCGTTCGTGCTGACGATGGTCTTTCTCGTGCTTTCGTACTGGTGGCTTGAGGGGCGGGCCGTCTACGGCGTGATCAACCTCGTACCGGTGTTACTCGCTGTTGCCTTGCTCGCCGGGACGATGCGCCTGCTCGAGATTCCATTGAGTCCGATCAATGCACCAATTCTCTCCGTGTCAATCGGGCTGGGCGTCGACTACACAGTCCACCTGATGCATCGATTTGTCGATGAGTACGAAGACTCTGACGACCTCGAACAGGCACTGTTCGTGACGGTCCGTGGGACTGGCGGTGCGCTCACCGGGAGTATGCTGACGACTGTGTGCGGGCTTGGCGTCCTCTACCTGGCGCTGATTCCGCTGATCATGGAGTTCGGGCTCCTCCTCGCGCTTGGAGTCTTCTACGCCTGGCTCGCCTCGATCCTTGTCCTTCCCTCGACAATCGTCGTCTGGGATCGTCTGGACCGGCGCTACGACTCGCTCGAGTTGGATCGATTGCTCGGTTCGCGGTCATAAGCCAGCCTCCGTTGCTCCGTTGATTTGTGGGTGGGATTGGGTTCAATGGACTCGAGTACGTACCAGGTTCATCGGAAACGCGGTGAACGAGTGCGTTGGGTGGGAAATACGAAGCGAGTTGGAGTGAACAAAATGAGCGAAGTAAGCTCGGAATGCCGTGGAGACGGGTGAGTGAGAGTGGATTTCGTGTGCTTTCGAGTATCATGGTGGGACGTTGAGCATACTGTGTTGAAAACCGATCAATTCAGGAACCAGCACACGTGAAAACCAGTATACGCGAAGTGCGTCGAAGCCGTCAGTTCACGGGTCGTATGTCACTCGGCACTCGAGAACAGACACTCCGAGATATTGCCCGCAGTACCCTGATCACATGCAGTCGGTGCAGTCACGAGCCAGTGTGAGAGAGTACATTTCGTGTGCTTTCGTGCTCGAGGGTGTAGCGGAGAGACCGATGAGTGTGGCCACGCATGTGAGAGCACGTATACACGCACTGAATGAGAGTACATTTCGTGTGCTCGAGGTGGCGCAACTGCCGGTGTAGTCCAACATCATCGGCAAAAGTCGTTGTATCCCTGACTGGAAACGGAGCATGCGAAACAGACGAAAGGTGGTTTTAAATAGTATTAGCGAGCAGCCAGTAGTACTGAATGTCTGGCCCGTTTAGTGATCTAACGGAAACCATCTTTGCCGACAAGTCCGTCCTGAGCGAGAGCTACCAGCCGGAAGCGATTCTCGAGCGAGACGAGGAAATCGACGCATTCAGTCACGCGTTACAGGACGTCTTGTTTGGCCGGGAACCCGAGAATATCTTTCTCTACGGGAAGGCAGGACTCGGAAAGACTGCAGTCACGACGTACATGATGGGCGAGCTACAGACCGAAGTTGAGGTTCGCGAAGACGCCGACGATCTATATGTCCACGAAATCAACTGTAACGGGAAGACACTATTTATGGTGGTCCGTCGGCTCGTCAATACGTTATTACCACCGGACGCCAACCCGTTTCCGAAACGTGGACTCGGAACCGGAGACGCGTTCGACGAACTCTACACCCAACTGGACCGACACGGCGGCACCCATCTGATCGTCTTCGATGAAATCGACCATCTGGATGACGTCGATACCTTACTGTACGAACTCCCTCGAGCACGATCGAACGGACATATCACGGAGTCTTTAGTCGGAACTATTGGAATTAGCAACAACTACACGTTCCGCCAGTCGCTCTCGGCGAAGGTCAAAGACACACTCATGGAGACCGAAATCTCGTTCAGTCCGTACGATGCTGGCGAACTCCGAACGATCTTGCACGACCGCGCTGATCGTGCGTTCGTCGACGGTGCCTGTGACGATTCGGCAATCGCGAAAGCCGCCGCGCTCTCTGCGCAGGATATGGGGAACGCACGGCAGGCGATTGACCTGCTCCGCGTCGGTGCGGAAGTCGCCGAACGAGATGGAGACGAGACAGTCGACGATACGCACATCGAAAACGCTCGCACGCTCGTCCAGCGGGGGCGACTCCGGAACAAAATTCGCGATCAGACCGAACACGCCCAGTACATCCTCGAGACAATCGCCAAACTCGAGAAGCGTGGGGATGTTCCAGCGCGGTCGAAGGAGATCCAAGAGGGGTACGAACAGGTGGCGACTGCATACGGTGCAACGCCGCTGACGACGCTCAAGAGCATCCAGGATCACCTCTCTG
Source organism: Natronolimnobius sp. AArcel1 (assembly GCF_011043775.1). Taxonomy (NCBI): domain Archaea; kingdom Methanobacteriati; phylum Methanobacteriota; class Halobacteria; order Halobacteriales; family Natrialbaceae; genus Natronolimnobius; species Natronolimnobius sp. AArcel1. The sequence continues at coordinate 563,636 of NZ_JAAKXY010000003.1, forward strand.
ACCTACACATGCTCGGTTTTCTGGTTCGTCACGAGCGTAATAAGGGACTCAGCGGCGGCCAGTACTACGAGTACGAACTCGATCTCGATCCGATGATCGTTCTCGAGACGCGAGAGGAGATTGTCCAGCCAAGGGAGTGAACAACACGCTACTCACAACAGACCAGACTCGCAACCGAAAGCACACTCGCAACCGAAAGCACACTCGCAACCGAAAGCACACTCGCAACCGAAAGCACACTCGCAACCGAAAGCACACTCGCAACCGAAAGCACACGAAATCTACTCACTCCCTTTTCACGTAACACGTTTTCCGGCTGTCGAGTCAGCTCCGTCAACTGACTCCCCTGCGTACCGAACCGACCCCACTCCAGTTCAGTAACCCACACTCTCTCGGGCGGAAAGCACACGAAATCCACTCCCTTACACGCACTCTTATTCATCAGTGTAGCCTCCCCCCACAGGAGGGCACACCGATAGTAGGCCCTGTTCCACTGGCCGCATCACACCACCGAATAAGCAGTCCATTATTATGGCGCATCCGGCTCTCGAGATGGATACGAATGCGAGTCTCGCAGTTGTGGCGGCACTCAAGCGCATGGCAACTCGGAATCGGAGTGGCGACATCGCTCGGGATGGTCTCGAGTGGCCACCTCGGGCCAATCGGTCAGATTCGGTGGGGCGACCGCGGACTCGAGATGGCCCCGTGGGTTGCAATCGTGACTGGCGTGGTCCTCTTTGCGGGCGTTTCCGTCGCCGTCGTTGCACTCACACGACAGTCATCGACTGAAACCACCCACCTCGAGGACAGCACGACCACTGCAGATCACGACGAGTCCGTACTGCCTACCGATGCTCCCACGTCAGATCTACCGGCAGTCATTTCGGGCACAGATACCGCTGCAAGCCAGTTAGCACTCGTCCAGACAGACCACGGCGAGTGGACGTGGCGCGCGCTCCATCTCGAGGCGTTGGCCGAGAGTCCCACCTCTGCAGACTCGAGTACGACGGCCGTTGATCAGGGCTCACAGCTCCAGACAGCACTCGAGCGTGCCAGCGTTCGCGAACTGTCCGACGCGGCGATTCGCCTCTCGAACGACGATGGTGACTGGACGTGGACGCTTATCCGTCCTAGTGGCGACACAGTTGCAACCGCTGCAAGTGAGTTCGACGATCTCGAGACGGTCGCAACGGCAGTAAGCCAGCTCAAAGATCGAGGTCCGGATGGAACACGCATCGATATCGGATCGGGGGCGTTTACCCTCACGGAACGCGACGAGCGCTGGTACTGGCGATTGGTTGACGACGAGCGGACGCCGTTGGCAGTCAGCCCCGACGGAACCCTCCACCGAGACGAGGCCGCGGCAACCGCCGAAACCGTCGGTTCGCTGCTCGCGGATGCCCGGTGTATCGACGCCGAAACGGGTGCCGTTGAACTCCACCGCAGCGAGGATGGACCCGGTCGCTGGACGTGGCGACTCCTCGATAGCCAAGCCACTGAACTGCTCACCGCAACCGCGACGTTCGACGACCGGACAGGTGCTGAAGCGGCCGCGACGACCGCACTCGAGGGTATCGAGTCGGCTGCCGTCCTCGCTGTCGACCAGTGTGCCTACGATTGTTACCCTGACGCAGGTGTCTGGCAGTGGCGACTCGTCGATGACACGGATCAAGTCGTGGCTCGAGGGGCGACCGCTCGTCACTCACACGAGCAGACCAGACAGGCAATCAACCACTTTCGGAACGCGATACCGGATGCGACCATTACAGATTTCGAGGACGCAGTGTACGAAATCCACCCGGCAGGTGCCGTTCTCGAGCGCGATACAGCGTCTGACAGGACGACACAGTCTGAGACAGCTGACAGAAGTGGCGACGACAGCGTTGACAGCGTCGCAGCCGCTGGCCAGTGGAACTGGCGGCTAGTAACTGATGACCGCACGTGTCTCGCAGTCAGTCCGGAGCCGTCAGCCGATGCCGGGCGCGCAAGAGCACAACTTGATCGGCTCCGAGAACAAGGTCACAATGCAACCCTTTGCTCGTTCGAAACCGCCGCGTTTCGAGTCTACCAGAGCGAGAACGGCGAGTGGCGGTGGCGGCTGCTCGATGCCGGCGGAACCGTCCTCGACGATAGCGACGCCGCCCATGACTCGCGTAACGAAGCGATCGAAGCGATGCTAACGCTCAAAGAGCGCGCACCCGATGCGGCCGTCGTTGAAGTCGAAACCGCGACGTTCGAACTGTACACCGTCGGCGAGGAGTGGTCGTGGCGACTGCTCGACGACGCCGGGATGCTTGTCGCAACCGCACCAACCCGATATCCGAGTGTAGACGCCGCGAGAGAGGCTGCTGACCGCGTTCAAACACACTCGAGTGCAGACAGCGTCACGATGGACCGGGCGACGTTCCAACCGTACACCAACTGCGACGGGGACGATGGCACCACTAGGACCGACGAACCGACACCTACAGCCACCGAGGCCGGCACCGCTGCAGAAACACCTCGCTGGCACTGGCGTGTTGTCCACCCAAGCGGCGAGCTACTTGCCGTCTCGGGACGTGGGTTCGCCACGCGCGATGCCCTTCTCGAGCAGATCGACGAGCTTCGGGAAGTAGCGATGACCGAGCAGGTAGAGACCACAGGTCCCGTCACCGTCCAACTCGTCGGAGAAGAGTCCTGTCGGTTCCGCCTCATCAATCGCAATCGGACGCCCATCGCCGAATCGACACGGACGTACGAGACCCGCGAACGCGCACGCACCGCGATCGCTGCCCTCGAGCGCACTACCTCCAGCGTCCCGGTCTTTACGATTGATGACGCCGTGATCTGGCTCGAGCGCGCAGCCGACGGCGACGACGGTGCATCTGATAGCGCGAGCGATGAAGCTGATGGTGCCAACGTGGCGGTCGAGACAGCGACCGAAAGCGGTGACGGGCACGATTCAACCTGGCGCTGGACACTGCTCGATGCGGATCGAACAGTGCTTGCACGCTCGCCGACGCAAACGACGAAGACCGCGCTGCAAACACAAATCGACAGGATGCGCCGACTCGCGCCACACGCCTCGCCAGTCGCGCTCACCGGTGTCTCGTTTGATCTCGTCGAGGCGCCAGACTCTGGGTCGGGTCCACCCACGGCTGCGGACGACGCTAGTGACCACACTGACGAAATAACTCGAGCAGGCTGGCAGTGGCGACTCCTCGAAGCCAACGGTGACCCGGTCGCAGTCGATGCCCGCCCCGGTGGGTCGAAAGCCGACGTTCACGAGCGAGTCGCAAGCATCCAAAAGCTACTGGCCGCAGCAGACGTCATCACCCTCGAGGAGCCAGTGATCGAACTGTACGGTGATGAGGAGTGGGCGTGGCGACTGATCGATACGACCGGCGACCCCGTCCTCGAAAGTACACAGACGTACCCGACACGGCAGGCTGTAACGGACGCGATTGCGACAATGCAATCGAGAGTCCCCACAGGCGAGATCACCGTCGTTGACGACGATTCGAACTCAGAGTCAGGGTGACCTATCTAACTGCACCGTTGCAACGATGTCCTCGAGCACTTTCCAGACCTGTCGGACGACGATTTTGACGTCGAGCCAGAACGACTGGCGGCGGATGTACTCGAGGTCATAGCGCAGTTTCGTGTTCGGGTCCGTGCTCTTGGCATCATTAATTTGGGCCAGACCCGTGAGTCCGGGTTTGACAAACCAGCGCTTGCGCCAGGCAGGGGCGTCTTCCTCGAGGAGCACCTCCTCTTCTGTCCAGGCTGCTCGCGGGCCGACGACACTCATATCGCCGACGAAGATCGACCACAGCTGCGGGAGTTCGTCTAGATGCGTTGTCCGGAGAATCGATCCCGTGCGCGTGATTCGGTCGTTTTCCTCGTCCTCGGATGGCGTTGCGGACTCGCCTTCGGGAACCATTGAGCGGAACTTGTAGACCGGAAACGTCTCACCGAAGCCAGCGGTGCGGTCCTGACTGTACAGCACTGGACCGGGGCTATCGAGTTTGACCGCCGCCGCGAGGACGAGCATGAGCGGGGCGAAGACGAGCAATCCGACCGCGGCGAAGACAATATCAAACAGCCGTTTGAACAGATGGTCCAGTGGGTCCCATGGCTCGAGGTCAACGTCAACCAGCGTACCGACGTCACCTTTCGAGACGAGGACGCTGTCTGCGTACTCTCGATGGACTTTCGCATCGACGCCGTGTTCGTGGCAGGCATCCAGTGCGCCAAAGAACTCCGCGCGATCGGCACGCTGAAACGCCAAGACGACTGTATCGATATCGTGTTCGACAAGCGTATCCTCGAGTCGTGAGAGTCCGCCAAGTCGTGCGAGTGACTCGAGATTGAGCGGTTGGTGACCAGCCGTTTCGCGTTCGGCGTCGTCACGGGAGAGTGGCTTGGATGCCATCTCGAGTCCGCCGTCCGCGCGCATCTTGTCGGTTGATTCATCGTCAACCGTGCGCTCGTCGAACATAAATTGGCCGGCAGTCGATGGACAGAGATAGCCCAGAACGGGGGCATCGATTTCGGGCGCGATGCGTTCGATCTGTGCCAGATCATCCCCAACGATCAGGGTCCTCCCGTTGGTGCCGGCAGGTCGTCGCCGGATCCAGACGAACCACGCCGGAATCACAATCGCGAGCAGGCCGACAATCATCGCGAGTGTCGCCCGCGGGAGTCGGTGTGACCACTTGAAGTATCCCAGTGCGGCCAGTCCCAACCCGGCGACGAACACGCGCTTTTGGGCCATGACGATAGTATCGAGGAACCGGCGTGGACGCGGTTTGTATAACGGCAGGAGGGCGATGGTCACAGCAATAACACTCAGCAAAATCGCCCAGCCCAGCGATCCGTTCGTGAGGACCGTCACCTCGAGACGGTTGAAAAGTGGTACGTGCGTCGTGAAGATTGTTTGGGAAACGGGGTGGTTGGCGACACTCACAGTGGCGACGGTAAGTCCGATAACTCCAAGCAGCGCGACCACACGGTACCGCCAGCCAGTCAGCATTCGTTCCGAGCAAGCGGCCGGGAGCGGCATAAACTTGTTGAACGTATTAATACTCCTGTTTCCAGATCATTTTATCGGCAGATATCTAGAATCCAACGAGCACGAAGAACAATGTTCGAACAGAGCTGCCGTCAAACGCCCTTCTCGAGGTAGTTATCGGACGATCGTCACTGGAACACTTGCACGACGGGTGACCGTTTCGGCAACGCTTCCAAGCAACAATCTGGCGACTCCAGACCGGCCGTGACTCCCCATGACGATCTGGTCGACATCGTGTTTATCCGCGTAGTCGACGATCAGCCGGGCCGGTTGGCCAGTTTCAACGCTCGTCTCGAGCGTCCCCGAGACCCCACCCTGCTCGGCAGCGCGGTCGCGGGCTTGCTCACAGAGGGATTCGCCTCGCTTGCGCACGCGATCCTGTGTCTGTGGGTCGGCGTAGCCCCCACCGCCGTAGTCACTCGCGACACCGTCAGCTGGGTTGACGACGTGTAACATCGTAATCCGGTCATCACCGTGCGCAGAGACCGCGTGATCGAGTGCCGCCCACGCCTGCGGTGAGCCATCGATCGGAACGAGGACGTGTGTTGTCATACCTCTCCTACGTGGTGGCGGTCAAAAAGTCCCCGCCTCGAGTGGGTGGCTGTCTCCAAAACACACGGTACACGCAGTCAGCGAAAACACAATGTCCAAGTGGGTTATCGACGAGTGCCAGACAAGATGCGTTTTCGCGCGCGACTCATGGTCGCTGTCGTGCTCATTGTGATACTTGGTGGCCTTGTCGTTCATCACGGTATCACACATGATGAGCACTGGCCACACCCAACCGGCGATGAACTCCAGGAAGACTACGACGCGTTCGTCGGTGAGCAGGTACTCCTGTTCGGTACCGTCGAGGAGCGTGACTCCAATAGCGAAACGACACTCGTCCGGGTGACAGACTCCGCAGATAACGTCGCGGCCGACCTCGAGGTAGACGGAATCGACGACTCAGTCGAACCGGGCGGCTTCGTCCAAGTATACGGCATCCTCGAGGCCGACCGAACGATGGACGCCGACCAAGCCGTGGTCGTCGACGAAAGCGCCGGTGCGACGATGTACAAACACGTCACATCCGTTCTCGGAATCGGTCTCGCCATTGCCGCTTTTTTCCGGTACTGGCGGCCCTCGCGTTCGACGCTTGGTTTCGAAGCACGGGAGTCGTCGCAATCGGAAGGCCGTGCATCGGCGGCGGAGGTGTCCGAGGATGGCTGAACTGCTTTCGCATGTGCTCATTGCGTACACGCTCGCAACAATAGCAAGCTGGCGACTCGAATGGCTGACGCGCCGGTGGGTTGCCATCGCGATGATCGGCGCGTTGATCCCCGACGTGAATCGAGTTGGACTGTTCGTCAGCGACGCGACGCTCGAGCGTCTCGTTGGTGTTCCTGTGAGCGTCGATGCGATTCACACGCTCGGTGGCGTAGTGGTGCTGTCCGGAATTGGCGCGATGGTGCTTTCAGCCCACCAGCGTCGCGCGTTCGGAGTGTTACTCGCTGGCGCACTGTCGCATCTGCTTGTTGACGGGCTGAAAGCCTATGCTGACGGCGCTGCGGATGCGTGGCTCTACCCACTGACGTGGTATCGCCATCCGACGCCAAATCTGTACGTTTCGTCCGATCCAACGGTGCTGGTCGTCACTGTCGTCGGCGCGCTCGCGGTCGTCGTCTGTGATCGGATTCTACGCGAGCGCGGACTGGTCGCCACATCCTGACTGTGCCTTTCGCTGAGAGTCGATACGTTTTGCCGCTTTACCAAGCCGCTTGGCCCGAACGACAGAGATGACAGTATGGGAACGCAGGTCACCGTCTGGAACGAATTCGTCCACGAACAGGAAAACGACACCGTCACAGACCTCTATCCCGATGGCATTCACGCGACTATCGCGGAGACACTCGAGGAGCATGGATTCGACACTCAAACCGCCACCCTGCAAGAGCCCGAACACGGTCTCACTGAGGACGTCCTCAAAGAGACAGACGTGCTCACCTGGTGGGGCCACACTGCCCACGACGAAGTCGACGACGAAATCGTCGAGCGGGTCAAACAGCACGTCCTCGAGGGGATGGGCCTGCTCGTCTTGCACTCAGGACACTTCTCGAAGATTTTCCGCGAACTGATGGGCACCACCTGCGCGCTCAAATGGCGCGAGGCAGCCGAACGCGAGCGCCTCTGGGTCGTCGAACCAAGCCACCCAATCGCCGACGGCATCGACGAGTACATCCAACTCGAGGAAGCGGAGATGTACGGCGAGCACTTCGACATCCCACAACCCGAGACGCTCGTCTTCAATTCGTGGTTCGAAGGCGGCGAAGTGTTCCGCTCGGGCTGTTGTTACCGCCGTGGCAGCGGGAAAATCTTCTACTTCCGGCCGGGCCACGAGACCTACCCCGTCTATCACAACGAGGAGATTCAACAAGTGCTTGCAAACGCCGTCGAGTGGGCTGCGCCAAGTGACGACCTCTCAGAACCAGTTCGAGGCAATCACGACCCACTCGAGGAAATCGACACGAGCGACGATCGGACGGTTCACTAACTCGACTCCGGCGTGAGCGCGACCGCCTTTTTCACTGTGGAATCCCCCACACGTCGCTCTCCCAGTCGCGTGCGGGCGTATCGTACACTGGCTCGTTGCGGTCGCGTTCGTCGAGGCGCTGACGATCCTCGCTCGAGAGTTCCCAGTCGAACAGCGCGTAGTTATCCGCAATGTGCTCGGGCGTTGTCGACCGCGGGAGGACAACAACGTCGCGCTCGATAGCCCACCGAAGGACGATCTGTGCGGGCGATTTCTCGTATTCGTCGGCCAGTTCCTGAACGACCTCGTCTTCGAAGACCTCGGTTCGGCCAAGCGGTGCTGCCGCCTCGAGGACGGTATCCGTGTCCTCGCAGTATTCAACAAGATCGGGGCGCTGGAACCAGGGGTGGAACTCGATCTGGTTGACTGCAATCGGCACGTCGGAAACGTGCTGGGCGGCGCTCAACTGGTAGGCGCTGAAGTTCGAGACCCCAACGTTGCGGACGAGTCCCTCCTCGTGAAGCGTCTCCATCGCGTGCATCGTTTCCCGAACCGAAATCGCCGGGTTGGGCCAGTGGATCAGATACAGATCGAGGTAGTCGGTTCCCAACTTCTCGAGGCTGTCCCTACAGGAGGCGATCACGTCGTCGTAGTGGAGGTTCTTCGCGAGCACCTTCGACGTGAGAAAGAGGTCATCGCGGTCGACATCAGCGTCGGCGAGCGTCTCGCCGATTTCGGCTTCGTTCATGTACCCCTCGGCCGTGTCGATGTGCGTGTAGCCCGTCTCGAGTGCGGCTTGGACCGACTTTTGGACGGTTTCACCCTCGAGTTCCCACGTGCCAAAGCCGATCATCGGCAGTTCGTCGCCACTCGGCAGCGTCTTTGTTGGGACTGTCATCGGTCCATAGTACTGATGAGAAAGCCAATAAAGTGCTGATTGCGGCGGGCTGTGGGTGGTTTTCGCTGGTCCGTCACACACACCGTTACCGCGACGCAGATCCGTCGCCGGCACCCTCTCGAAGCGTTCGCTCAAGGAACGTGCCGATCGCGTCTGGTCCCGCTGGCGGGTGCGAAACGAGCAATGGGCCGGTCGTCGTTTCGTCGCATTCCGTGCGGGTCGTTGCAGTCGCGGTAACGGTCTGGGCGTGGTCGCCCGACTCGAGGGCGGCCATGGCCGTCCGCTCGGAGTCGCCACCCCAGACGTGACCGAGGTCGTGCAGGTCATAGAACGCTGCGTCGACGCCTGCGTTCGCCAGTTCGTCGAACAGCAGGCAGCTCTGCTCGACGGATACGACCTCGTCCTCGCGGCCGTGCATGATGCAAAACGGTGGATCGTCCGGCGTCACGTAGGTGACTGGACTCGCGCGTCGGGCGCGGTCTTGGTTTGCCGACAGCGGCCCACCCAACAGGAGCGACTCGGGTGTCTCCTCGATACCCGGCAACTCGAGCAGGTCGTGGACTCCGTACCAGTCGATGACGGCCTGTACCGCGCCCGATTCGGTGGGTTCGACCGCTTTTCTGACGGACTCAGCTGGGTAGGCGTCGCCAGCGATGTCGGTGACGTCATCAACGACGCCGGCCAGTGCCGCCAGATGGCCACCCGCAGAGGACCCCCACGCTGCGATGTGCTCCCCGTTGAAGCCGTACGTGTCGGCATGTGCACGACACCACCGGATCGCCGCCTTCACGTCGATGATCGGGTCAGGGAAGACGCCACGCGGCGTCGGGTTCTCCGGGTCGACGTCGAACGGGAGGTCGACATCGTCGGGAACCGCCGCCAGCCGGTAGCTCACGCTTGCGAGTGCACAGTTCCATTCGGCCGCGAACCGCTCGAGGTCGGGGGCGTTCTTCCGAGTCTCGTAGATCCACGCACCGCCGTGAATGTAGACCACCAGCGGTGGCCGGTTGTCGCCGGCATCGGGTTTGGGGACGTAGAGATCGAGTTTCAGGTCGCCAGCGTCGCGCTCGGCGTAGGTAAGGTCCTCGTGGACGACGACGACGGAGGGATCGTCCGCGTTCGACTCGGAATACGCTGTCATTACGAACACAGGTCGTACTGGCTGGGCCTAAGAATTTCCGTGTCGGAACCGTCGGCCGGATCTCATACGGTTTACTGTAAGTCATTTCCGGCGCAACCGCCGTCCGGGTCGCGGTTACGCCGGTAAACCGTTACAGCAATCCGTATCAGTGGTGCCCGCGTACTGCACGCTCGAGTGGATGGACTCCCTCGAGCGGACCACTGTCACATTCCAAACTGCGACCGCAAAAAAATGCGAACGCGAGTGCGAGTGCAAGTGAGCCCGCTCAGAACGGGAACAGCGAGTCCGCCTCGAGGTCGCGTTCGATGAGTTCGATCTCGTGGCCGTCCGGATCCGTCGTAAAGGCGTACATGTTGTCGTTGCTTTCTGGATCGCGGTAGTCGTCGGCCTCGCGGGTCATGAGTTGATCCCAGTCCTCTTCGAGGTCGTCGACGCGGACACAGAGGTGGCCCCAGGCGTCGCCCATGTCGTAGCTGCGGCCGTCGTAGTTGTAGGTAAGTTCGACCGTCATCGCCTCGTCGGCAGCCCCCTCGGGCTTCATGAAGTAGTTCGAGAAGCTGTCGGCCTCCCAGCGGCCGTCGTGGTCGTACTCGAACTTGCGGGTCCAGAATCCAAGCGACTCGTCTGCGTCTTCGACGCGGATCATCGTGTGATCCAGACTCCAGAGTGCGCCGACATCGCGCTTGACGATCTCAATTTCGTGGCCGTCGGGATCTGTGACGAACGCGTAGTTGTAATCACACGATTCTGGATCGCGATAATCCTCGACGCCTTCGTCCATCAGTTGCTCGTAGCGCTCCTCGAGTTCGCCGTCGGGAACACGGACCGCGATGTGGCCCCAGGCGTCGCCGACCTCGAGGTCCTCCTCGCCCTCATTGTGGGTGAGTTCGAGCATCGCACCGTCCTCGTGCATGTCCTCGGGACCGAGGTAGACGATGGTGAAGCCGTCGCCCGCATAGCGATCTTTTTCCTCGTACTCGAGGTGGGTCTGATACCAATCGAGCGATTCCTCAAGGTCCGAGACGCGGATCATCGTGTGGTCGAGCGTGCCCTCCATGCGCGAGTCAACGCCCGGAAATCTCAAAAGCGTGGCGAAGGCGGCGGTCTACTCATGCTCGCGTGGCTGCTCGTGATCCTTCGTCGTCGCCACCGGTTCGACACCCCTGCGCGTGGCATCGGCACTCGAGAGGCCGTAGACGAGGCCGACGAGCAAGACGACCCCGATCGGGAGATAGATGATCGGCGAGATGTCGGCGTAGCCGTAGAGAGCGTAGCAGATGACAACAACGAGCAAGACGGTGCTGGCGTAGTACAGCTGTGTTCGGATGTGATCGATGAGGTCTGCGCCAGTAAAGGTCGAGGAGAGCACGGACGTATCCGAGATGGGCGAGGTGTGATCGCCGAAGATCGCTCCCGAAAACACCGCGCCGATAATCACCGGCATGAGATCGAATGCGCCGGTGATATCGTAGGCAACCGTAATCGCGATTGGTGTCACGATACCCATCGTCGCCCACGAGGATCCCATCGTGAACGCGACGAATGCCGCGACGAACAACACGACAATCGGCAAGAGTGCCGGCGAAACGACGCCCTCCGCTGCGGCGGCGACGTAGTCACCAGTTCCAAGATCCTCGGCAACGGCGCTGATCGCCCACGCAAGCACGAGCACTGTGACTGCGGTGAGCATGATCGAAAAGCCGTCCAGAACGGTATCCACGCTCGCCCCGATATCGAACAGATCGTACGCGAGTCCGATTGCAATTGCCGTGACGACCATCGCGAACGATCCCCAGACGAGCGCGGCCGCGAAATCACTCGCACCGACGATATCGACGAGCACCGGCAGTGTTCCGGCGTCGCCAATTGCCGCCTCGAGCGAGGTCGTCGCCCCGGCCTCGTCTTGTTCGACCACCCACTCCTGGTAACCGGTCCAGAACGCACCTCCCAGCGTCACGACGATCAAGACGACAATCGGTGCGAAGAAGGTCCGAAGCATGGGTTTCGTCTCGATTGGTCTCCCGAGGTCTTCCTCGACCTCCTGCAGGGGGTTCGCGTCCTCGCGCGTCACGTTCCCCGTCCGCCTCGAGCGGCGTTCGGCCGTAAGCATCTCTCCGTAATCGCGCCTCGAGAGGACGATGATGCCGACCATCACGATGGCAAGCAGCGAGTAAATGTTGAACGGAATCGAGCCGACAAACGTTTCGAACGCGCCCGGCGTGTCGGCCGCCGCAACGTCGTAGTCCTCATTCTCGACGAGACTCGCATACCCCTCGTCGATCATCGACAGTTGGAATGCAACCCAACTCGAGAGGCCGAGCGTCGCGACGGGGGCGGCTGTCGAGTCGACGATGTAGGAGAGTTTTTCCCGCGAGATGCGTAGTTGGTCGGAGATTTCGCGCATTGTCGAGCCGACAATCGCGGTGTTAGCGTAGTCATCGAAAAAGAGCAGGATGCCAAGCGCCCAGGTTGCCAGCCCGGCTGCCCGCGGCGTACCGAGGCGGGCCGTCGCCCAGTTTCGAACGGCTGTTGCACCGCCGAGTCGCCAGATGAGCGCGACGCCGGAGCCAAGCAACAGCGTGAACACGAGAATGTTCGCGTGAAAGACATCGCCGATGGATTCGGTGATCCACGTGAACGTCTGTCCAATACCGATGCTTCCCGTCGCGATGACGCCGCCGGACCAGATACCGAGAAAAAGCGAGAGAATTGGTCGTCTGGTGACGATTGCGAGGACAATCGCAAGGAGCGGCGGAAGCAATGACAGTGCTCCAAACTCGGACATACTGAGGACTACATCGAAGCGCCAAATAATGCTATCAATTCACATAGGTTGCCGACCGTCACATGCGCCGACGTAAACACGCAGGCATCAACGCGGCCGAACCAGAAATGAACCGGCGCTACCGGCGCAGAATGAGTTTCAATACGTCTTCGTCCTCGAGGACGTGATCCGTGCCGACCTGCTGTTCGTCGTGGGTTGCGCTGGGGCCGCTGACGCGGGCGAAGCGGAATCGCTCTTCCATTTCGCCTCCGAGTTTTTCGATAGCTTCGCCGATCGTCGTTCCCTGCTCGACGACGAGCGGTTCGTCCCAGTCGATGCCGCGACCGGGTTTGTCCATGTAGACGCGGATGAGTCCAAGATTGTCCCAGATCCGGTCTTTCAGCGCCTCGAGCCCCTTCTCTTTCTCGGCGCTGATGAACGTCACTTCCTCGGGATCGAGGTCGCGCTCACGCAGTTTCTCGTCGACAGTTTCCTTATAGTCGGGTTCGATGAGATCGACCTTGTTGACGCAGGTGATCGAGGGAATGTACTCGCGATTTTCCATCAGGCCGTCGACCAGTCGGTCGATGGAGAGTTGCTCTTGTAGGTTGAGGTCCGCGTTGACGTAGCCGTGCTCGCGAAGCACGTCCTTGATCGTCTGCTCGTCTAACTCCTGGTCAGCACTCGAGGTGATCTTGATCCCGTCTTTGATCTTCGGGCGCACGGTCACGCGCGGGGGTTCCTGATCGACGCGGATGTTGATGTCGTACAGTTCCTCCTGCAGGCGGTCGTACTGTTCGATCTCGAACACCGAGAGGGTGAAGATGATCAGATCGGCGTTACGTACGACTGCCAACACCTGCTGGCCGTCGCCCCGTCCCGTCGCCGCACCCTCGATGAGCCCCGGCACGTCCAGCATCTGGATGTTCGCACCCCGATGCTGGAGCATCCCCGGGTTCACATCCAGCGTCGTGAACTCGTAGGAGCCGGTCTCGCTTTCGGCGTTCGTCAGCGAGTTCAGCATCGACGACTTGCCGACGCTCGGGAAGCCAACCAACGCGACGGTCGCGTCGCCGTGTTTCTCGACTGAGTAACCCGTGCCGCCGCCCGCCGAACTCTGGTTCTGGAGTTTCTCCTTTTTCTCCGCCAGTTTCGACTTGAGACGGCCGATATGGGCCTCGGTCGACTTGTTATAGGGGGTGTTGGCGATTTCGTCCTCGATTGCTTCAATCTCGTCCTCGAGCCCCATTTGTCTGTATGCAACCGCCCGCGCCGAAAAACACTTTCCATGCGCGCCGTCGGTGACCCCGCATTACCACCAATATGATATGGTATAGCTACACGTACTTTCTCCCTCGGAAATTCCATTTGAAGGTTTATAAGTCATGGCTGAGAACAGGAATTCACATGTCAATTGGGAAGGGACGCAGCCGCTTGTCGGCCGCTCGCAACCACTCGGTGACAGCAATCGCACTCGCTGCGATTGTTGCACTGTCGATGGTTGCGATGGCCGCCACTGGAGGAATCGCCGCAGCAGACCAACAGACAGACGCCGACATCGAAGCCTACGATGGCGTCGACGAGGCCTCGATTTTCGGCCCTGCCGATGAGGTCTATCTGCAAGACAACGGGAGCGGCGTCCTTGTCTACGAAGACGACGATGACGAGATTTCCGAGTTCCAACTCGGCGCCGACGTAAGCGAAGGCCTTGCACACGTTCTCATCGCTGACGATGCCGACGCGACAGGCGACGACGATGTCGAGGGCGAATTCAGCGCCGCACTCGAGGATGATCTGTTCACGGCCGGTGGCGCACTTGCCTTCGAGCAGCCACCAGAACTCGAGGACCTCGATGTCGACATCTCCGGTGAGCAAACCGAAGAGACGAACGAATTCAGCGCTGACATCTACGCGCTGATCGGTGATGGCGAGGATCAGGCTGACATCGAACAGGCCTCGCTCGAACCAAACGCACAGCAACAGGCGCCATCGCTGTTCGAATCCGCGAGCACATCCGGTGAAGTCGACGTAACCGCAGACACGTTCACGACCACCGGCGACGTCGTCGTCGACTTCGGCGACGGCATGGGTGATGAAACACCTGAAGAGACGTTCTCGTTCGAACTCGGCGAAACCGCGTCCGGCTACGAACTCTCCGTCACCGAAGAAGAGACCGTCACAGATTCCTTCATGACGGACCCCGACGACTGGAAGACTGAAGAAGACGCCAAGGCCGCACTCGAGGAGGAATACGCTGACCTTGCAGACGAACTCGGCGGCGAGGCAACTGTCGAGATCCACCACCACGACTTCGAAGAGATCGACGACTTTACCGACTGGAAGGAACTCGAGTACACGATCACCTATGAGGGAATCGACGAGGGCCTCGAGAGCATGTTCGCCGAGGAACTCGCAGATGACCCAGCCGCAGATATCTCACAGGAGGAAGCCGAGCAGGTCGCAGCCCAGATCACCGAACTCGAGATCGAGACAATCGCGTTCGACATGACCTCGGGTGCCGAGTCACTCGAAGCCACCTGGGATGTTGAGATCAACGAATACGCGAGCGTCCTTGAGGCGTTCGTTGAACTCAGTGAGGCAACCGTCGATGACGAGGACCTCTTCGATGAGGAACTCGAGGAGTTCGACACCATGCTCGAGGCCCAGCAGGCCGCAGATCTGCAGACCAGCTTCGAGTGGGACGGTGAAGTCTCGTTCACCGATGACGACCAAATCGAGATTATCTTCGAAGCCGAAAGCGACACCGAGAACTATCAGGCGTACACGGACGAACTCGCAGACCGCGGCGTCGATGTCGGCGACGAGGAAGTTGTCTTCGAGTTCACCGCCACGACCAACGATGGCGAGATCGAAATCGACGGTGAGGTCGAAGTCGGCATGGACGATCTTGCAGAGACTGTCCTCACGTCAATCGCCCAGGAGTTCCAGCAGGAATCCGACGAACTAGGTAGTTTCGCCGCGGCGCTCGAGAACGCAGACCTCGAGATCGCCAAGGTCGATGCGGACTTCGATAGCGAGACCGTTACGTTCGAAGCCGGTGCGAAGTTCGACAGTACAGAGTCGCTCGTCGAGAGCGGCCTGTTCGGAGACGATATCGTCCTAACGCAGATTGCCGGGACCGAAGAAGATGACGGCGTTGCAACGTACGTCTACCTCCAGAACGTCGAGGGCGAGGACCTCTCTGAGGACGAACTCAGCGAGCACGGTCTCGTCGACGATGAAACAACGGTCTACGATCCTGGTGAGGGCGACCGCGAATTCGCCGAGATGGATACTGACGAAGCAGCAGCCTATCTTGGTGTCGACCTCGATGGCGACAGCATCCCCGGCTTTGGGCCTGTCGTCGTCTTCGCCGGCATGGGCGCAGCACTCGTGTTGTTCCTCACCCGCCGCAACTGAGCACTCGCTCGTATCGGTTATTTTTGCGCTCTACCCCGTGAGCTATCGCTCCGGCTGTGTCGGCCCGTCGAACCCGCCACGAACCAGCGGCTTCGCGATGTGACGGCGCGCACACGGCGGGACTTCATACCACCCCGTCTCGAGGTCGCGCTCGAGTGTGACCTCGCGTTTTCCGGGTGTACTCGTCCCACAGTCACGACAGCGATAGCCTTGATTCCGGCCGGCGCTTTTCATCGTCCGCTCACAGTCGGGACACTGTGGCGTCACGCGTTCCGTTTCGACGAGGTCGCGGACGGCGAACTTCTCGAGTTTGAGCGTCCCTCTCGCGACTTCGCCACAGACGGTGAGTCGGTCGCCGACACGGAGGGCGCGGACGCGGTCGCGAAAGCGCTTGGTCGGCTCAAACGCAGCACACTCGAGGCGGGCGCGATTGGAGCCGTCGGGTTCGGTGTTGTCCTCATCCTCGAGTGTCACGAAGACGTGGCCACCGCGTCGTGTCTCGGGTTCGGTGGCGACGCGGCCCTCGAGTCGGTAGGCGTGGCCATCCTGTGCTGTAGCAAGCGACTCACCGGTGGCATCCCGAAGGTGGCTATCAGTTCCCTGGTTGGTCACAAACAGTTGGCTCGAGGCGACGGGTTCGCTCTCGATGCGTTCGGCGACGGTTCGGACGGCGTCGGCGTCGTCACCGCGGATACCATGAAGGATCGGGCCGGGTGTATGGGGGACACAGACGGGATCGTACTCGCCGCGATCAACCGTATCCCAGACGGTCGGATACGCTGACTCGGCTGCCGCGAAAACGCTCTCCGTGTCGACCTCGCGGGGGGTCCCCCACCGCTCGGAGTCACGGTAGGAGATGTGTTCGTAGGTCCACTCCGACAGCCCGTTCCAGGCACCGATTGCGGCCAGTGCGCCGATTCGGCCGCGGCCGTCGCCGACGTGCCACGTTCGGTAGTCATAGCGTGCACACAGCTCTCGGGCGTCGTCAATCTCGAGGTGGTCACGGATTGCTCGTGTGGTGAACTCGCTGACTGAGTCGGGAACAGCTTCAGGGTCGCTGTCAGCGACGACGAGACCGGGATGCGTCCGCTCGTCGGCAGTTTCTGCGAGGGTAGCAAGGTGCTCGCGCGCGCGGTCGAACGCGACTGCAGGGTCGGCGTCGGTGTGAATCGCCAGTGCGGCGTTGCCGCGTGTCTTGTACTCGACGGCGGGGTTGAGCCGAATAAGAAGCAGGCGTGAAACAGTCGCCCCGTCGCGTTGCAACGCTCGAGCGATGGTGGCGGCGACATAGGTCGTACACATCCCGCGCTCGCGGGAATCAGTATCGTCGAGTCCGACGACGGTCATTACGGGCGATTGGGTGAGCAGCGAGTAACGCCTTTCGGGATGGGCAGTCGACACACGAGTCAATTGTACCGGCGAACGGTACCGTTACAGAAAACAACCCCTATATAAGTATACTGGCAGTACGTATTTGAACCACGTCACGGCAAGGAGGCATCGGGGAAACTGTTTTATAGCAGGAATAGCTTATTCCCCCCTATGTCCCGTTCCGCACTGGTCGGCAACGTTACCGCGATGCTCGAGGACGCGGGATTCGTGGTCAGCGACCGGTGTGCGATCCGACCGAAAAGCTTCGATATCGCCGCCCGTCGCGGCCAGGACCTGGTCCTCGTGAAGATTCTGGGCAACATCGACGCCTTCAACGAGGCGACTGGTCACGAGATGCGCCGCCTTGGGACCTATCTCGAGGCGACGCCGCTGGTGATCGGCCTGCGCAGTCGCGATGAGGATCTGAAACCGGATGTCGTCTACTTCCGACACGGAGTCCCGGTTTTCAGCCCAGATACGGCGTACAACCTCTTCATCGAAGACGTACCGCCCCTGATCTATGCGGCCCCGGGTGGCCTCTACGTCAACATCGATGGCGACTTGCTCGCCGACGAACGCGAGGACCGCGACTGGAGTCTCGGCCGACTTGCGAACGAACTCGGCGTCTCCCGTCGGACGGTTTCGAAGTACGAGGATGGCATGAACGCCTCCGTCGAGATCGCAATGGCGCTACAGGAACTGTTCGATGCGCCACTGACCAGTCCCGTTGACGTCCTTGACGGCGCAGAGGATGTCCACGAAACCGACTCGATGCCGGACGACCCCGAGGCAGATCCCGACGACGAGCGCGTTGTCGCGGTCCTTACGCGCGCCGGCTACAAGGTACACCCGACCGCTCGCTCACCGTTCAAAGCCGTGAGTCGCGAGGAAGACGACGACGAAGACGTCGTTCTGACTGGCCACTCAAAATTCACCAAAGCTGCTGAAAAGCGCGCCCGGATCATGAGTTCAATCGGCCACGTCACGCATACCCGCTCGGTCTACGTCGTCGACCGTGCGAAACAGGAGTCCGTCGACGGCACTGCACTCGTTGAACGCGGTGAACTAGACGAACTTCACGACGCTGCCGAACTCCGAAAAGTCATTCGCGAACGCGCCGAACACGAAGAAGCCGCCTGATTGCGGCGTCGTGCTCACATTAGTCTCTGTTTTCAGTGACGATCAGGCGTACGTCTCCTCGAGATAGGCAACGATATCGTCGCTTTCGTGCATCCCCTCGACATCGTGTGCCTCGTCAGTGATGACGGGGACACCGGTCTGGCCGCTAACACGCTCAACTTCGGTTCGGTCGCTGTGAGAGCGTGGCACCTCGATCACATCGTACTCGAGTTCGAGGTCGTCGAGTTTCGAGCGGACTTTTGTGCAGTACGGACAGCCGGGCAGTTCGTACATGGTGATGTCTGCCATGGATGGCACTAAGGGAGTGTGTGGGAAGAGGTCACCGGTCGGCTATCGGGTTGCCACAAAATAGTGTTCGACAGTCTCAGAACGTGATGGTGCCTGCTTCAATCGCGAAGTACACGGCGAAGTACGCAATGAACGCAACTGCCAGCGTCCATTGCCCAAGCGAGACATCACGAGCGTCGCCGACGGCAGTTTTGATCAGCGGGTAGCTGATGATACCGGCTGCGATTCCGTTCGCGATAGAGGCTGTCAACGGCATAATGGTGATCGTCAGCCCGCTCGAGATGAGCCAGACGGGGTCGTTCCAGTCGATATCAGCAACGCCTTGCAGCATGATGATTCCGACGACAACCAGTGCAAGGTAGGTTGCATACTGCGGAATCGCGGTCATTAGCGGGACCGTGAACAACGCGAGGAGGAAGAATGTACCGACGACGAGTGCGGTAAATCCGGTTCGGCCGCCCTCTTCGACTCCGGTCGAGGATTCGATGTAGGTCGTGACTGTCGACGTCCCGATCATCGCTCCGAACGTTGTCCCGACAGCGTCGGCCATGAGTGGTTTCTCGATTTCGGGCAGGTTCCCGTCTTCATCAAGGAAGCCGCCAAACTGGGAGACTCCAATCAGTGTTCCAGCAGTGTCGAAAAAGTCCACGAAGAAGAATGTAAACACGACCAGAAGGAATACGAGTGGATCTTCAGGAATCATGCTGAGGCCGTCAACGAAGCCCCAAAACAGCGGTGTGAAGTCGTACTGCACCGATGTTAGCATCGAAACGATTCCGTCGTTCGTGACATCATCGTAGGCTCCTTCTGGCGTGAGCACATCGGGTTGGACGATTCCGAGGAGCGTGATTGCCCAGCCCGCAATCGCCGTCGTCACGATACCGATGATGATCGACCCTTTGATGCCTCGAGCATACAGGAAAAAGGTCAATCCGAGTCCAATTACGGAAAGCGCGGCAACCGGACTTTGGATGGCGTTTCCGAGTTCAATAAGCGTCCCAGATGGGAAGCCATCGGGATCAACATACGGGACAACAAGCTCTAACTCCTGTAGGCCGAGAAAGAGCAGGAAAATACCAATACCGGCCCCGACCGCGAACTTCACGGGTTCGGGAAACAGTTCGATAATGTACTTACGCGCACCCACTGCGGTAAGCGCCATGAAAATGATCCCTTCGACGAACACTGCTGCGAGTGCGAGTTCCCACGGGACGCCCAGAACAATCACGACAGTGTACGTGAAGAACGCGTTCAGCCCCATTCCCGGTGCGAGTCCGAACGGGCGTTTGGCATAAAACGCCATTACGGCGGTCGCAACGATTGACGACAGGATCGTGACGATCGCGAGCATCTGGAAGACCTCCGTCTGGTCGTAGCCCTCGATAACGATAGCATCGCTCAGAATCGCCGGATTGACGACAATAATGTACGCCATCGCGAGAAACGTCGTGATTCCTGCGAGTGTTTCAGTGCGGTAGTCTGTATCGTGGTCGCTGAAATTGAAGTAGTCAGCGAGTCTCTCAGCTGCCCCCATGTTGGATGGTCAGGCATAGATACAGCGATTAGTTAAAGGTTCTCGTCTGTGATTGCAGAGAAGTATGCACACATGTGAATATATGTTGGTGGGGCGCCACGATTCGGCAGGTTTTCTGTCACTCTGTCAAACATGTGTTGCCGACTCGTTACTGGGACCAACGTATTTTACCCCGGAGCACGTACCACAGTAGCATGTTCTTTGTCATCGTGGGGTACGGCCGGGTTGGCTCGAGAACGGCACGGATTCTCGACAAGGAGGGCCACGATGTCGTCGTGGTCGACAACGAGATGGATCGCCTCGAGCGAGCGGAGAACCACGGATTTGAGACGGTTCACGGTGACGGCGCGGACGAAGAGACCCTGCTTGAGGCAGGTATCGACGACGCCGACGCGGTTGGGGCATTTACGCCGGATCTGAACGTCAACTTCGCGGCCTGCATGGTCGGAAACCATCACGGTTGTCGAACCGCGCTTCGGATCGACGAGGACTATCGCGAAGATATTTACCGGACGTACGCCGACGAGGTGGACGAGATCATCTACCCCGAGCGACTGGGTGCAGCCGGTGCGAAAACCGCACTTCTCGGTGGGGACTTCAACGTCGTTGCCGACCTTGCGACGAATCTCCAGTTGACGGTCATCGAAATTCCAGATAACTCGCCAGCGATCGGCAAGCGCGTCAGTGAACTCGAGTTACCGTCGTCTGCGCGGCTGTACGCCCACGGTCGTGAGCGCGAGTCGCTGACGATTCCACTGCCGGGGACTGAACTCGAGGTCGGTGATGAGGTCGCACTGATTACAGAGACGGATCGCGTCGATGACTTGCACGCGGCGCTGTTACCTGCCTCTGGATGAGTCGATAGGTGCGCTCGAAACAGAAGTACGGGGGCGCGCTGATGGGGTAGCGTTGGATGGGGTTGAGGGATGGGGGTGATACCGCACAACGCGCGCCATCTGTACCGTGGGAGTACGAGGCTATAAAATTCCGTCAGACAACTGACTGACGGAGGTCAGACTGGCCCCGATAGGGACACCTAACCCGCTCTCGGAAATTCGAGAGTCGCTCACTCGAGGCCTGGTTCCGTTACGCCGAGGGTGCTCTGAACACCAGCACGTTCTGGTGAACCATCGACGGGACGAACGAGAACGGATAGCCATAGACGTGCAAATCCTTGGATGGATCGTACCAGATGAGATTCGCCGCGAGCGACAGCGACGTCCCCTTCTCGAGTGCGCGCGCGAGGTCTGCCGAGAGAAACTCGTAGGACTGCTCGCGGTACATATCGCCGATGAAGACGACGACGTGGCCGCCAGGAACGACCGCATCGGCGAATCGTTCGAACTTCGAAGCCATATCCGCGAGCCACTCGTCTTTTTGCTGCGTCGGCCTGTTGCCCTCTCTGTCTGTGGATTCGCTTGCATCCGTCGACTCGGCGACGTCAGTGTCGTTGGCGTCGAACGCGCCCAGTTTACTCTCTCGGGTTGCACGCTCGTTGCGCGTTTGCTCGAGTTCGTCCATATGCCAGTAGGGGACGTCGGTCAACAGCAACTCCACAGAGTCGTCGGGAATGTCCTCGATCAGGTCCGCACAATCACCATGGCGCATCTCCTGGGCCGCAAGCGGCGACTCGCCGTTTGCTTGGCGCTCGTCGTTTTCCCGGACGAGCACCGTCTCGTAGATGTCGATCCAGCGCTGGTTCTGTTCGAAGCCAATTGCTTCGCGACGCCCGGTTCCCTCGTGTTCGCACAAACTCGCGCCGAGCAGCGTGCCGCCGACGCCAGCGAACGGATCGAGAACGGTGTCACCGGACTTACTAAACCGACCGATGAGTTCCGCACACAGACGCGGCGGTTTTTGCCCGCCGTGTTCGCTCCGCAGGTCGTGCTGGACGGCCGGCGGATACCCCTGTGCGATCACCGATTTCGTCGCGTACTTCCATTCTTTGCCCGTGAGATCATTAACCCGATTTCGCTCATCGTAGATTCCACGTCCCTCAACGTACTGTTGATGCTCGGCAAGCGCGTCGGTGTCGATCACCTCACCATCTTCGACCGGCAGGGACTCGTCCCGTGCGCGTTCGGCATCGAATCCGCCATCGTCATCCGTAAACAGCCGGCTTTGCCGGTGGCGGTCCGGTTCGTCCCCAGTGTCCGTCATGGCTTCGAGTGCTCACGCGGGGCGCATAAACACCTGTGACTCGAGTGAGTCGCGCCTGTGGTGGGCGTCAAATCCGTGCCGGCGTGCTCAAGCCGGTGACACTGGGGTTAGCGGGTGCCTTTCACGCTTGAGTGCGTCTATTGTGGTATGAACATGCTCGTCGACGGCGAGTGGCGAACAGACACGTACGAGACGACCGGCGAGGACGGTTCGTTCGACCGACAAGAGACATCGTTTCGCGACTGGGTTCAGGACGAACCCGACGCCCGATTCCAGCCCGAAGCGGGACGATACCATCTGTACGTCTCCTACGCCTGCCCGTGGGCCCACCGGACGCTCGTAATGCGCGCGCTCAAAGGCCTCGAGGACGCCATCTCGGTGTCCGTCGTCGACCCCTACCGCGGCGAGGACGGCTGGCAGTTCACGCCCGAAAAGGACGGGTGTACGCGCGATCACTGCCACGGCGCCGACTATTTGCGAGAGTTGTACGTGGAAGCCGATTCGGACGTGACCGGGCGCGTGACGGTTCCAGTGCTGTGGGATACCGAAGATGAGACCATCGTCAACAACGAGTCTAAGGAGGTAATGCGGATGCTCGATACCGAGTTCGACGACGTCGCAACACGGGACGTCGACCTCTATCCGGAGGGCCTTCAGGACGATGTCGACCGGGTTATAGAGGCGATTTACGAGCCAATCAACAACGGCGTCTACCGGGCTGGCTTCGCGACGAAACAGGAACCCTACGACGAAGCCGTCACCGACCTGTTCGACGCGCTCGAGCACTGGGACGACGTGCTCGCTGACCAGCGCTATCTCGCAGGCGACCAGCTCACGGAAGCCGATATCGCGATGTTTACGACGCTCATTCGATTCGACAACGTCTATCACACGCACTTCATGTGCAACGTCCAGCAAATTCGCGAGTACGACAACCTCTGGCCGTACCTGCGCGACCTGTACCAGACCGCTGGCGTCGCTGCGACCGTAAATATGGACCACATCAAAGAACACTATTACACGACCCACCCCGACGTGAATCCACACCGGATCATCGCCCGCGGGCCGGACCTCGACCTCGAGGCCCCCCACAACCGGGACGAGCTACCGGGCGGACCGCCGGCTGCACTCGCCAAATCGACAGCAGACGATTGAGTGGCGGTTAGTCACTACAGAACGGAAATACGAAAACGGCTCAGTCGTCGTCTTCGTCCTCAGGCTCGTCAGGCTGGGGTGCCTGCGGTCGGTAGCGATTCGCGTCAGTTCGCCAGGTTTCGAACGTTTCCTCCGTTGGTTCGTCCGCGAAGAACACTCGCCAGACCACGTACGCAGGAATCAAAATCGGCAGCGCGGGAAGCATGATGATGAGTAATACGACGCCCATCACGTACCCGAACGCCGACATCTGAAGATTCGGGACGTAGCCCGTCGACTGAGATACCTTGATCGCCATACCGACATGTAGACGGGTTCCGATATTCGGTCTTTCGATACGAAGACTCGAGCGCGTCGACGAACGCGTCGTGGCCGGCGATCTCGAGGGGCTCGGTCTCTCCATCCGAGGTTTCACTGTGCGAGAAGCGCGTAAGCGACGCATCGGTGTCGCTCTCGGAGAGTGCCTCGATGGCTTCTCGGCCGACGGTACCCGACGAGCCAGCGATTGCGATGTTCGTCATAGCGAGTCGACACCGGACACGGTAAAGTAGGTTAGGTCAGCGTTGTCCGGCCAGATCCACATTCATTGCGGGCTGGCTGTGGCCATCCGGCGCATTGAATTATAGTTCAATAGACGAATACTTTTTGACACCTCCCGTCGAAACGAGAGTATGGACCGACGTTCGTTTCTCGGATCAGCAGCCATCGGAGCGGCTGGGGTGCTCGCTGGTTGTCTCTCCGCGGGCGTGACCGTTACGTCCGCTGAGACGTCGTATCCCTCTGCGGCTGGCGCCGTCTACGAGTTACGAAGCGAACTGACGGACGAGCCGCAAGAACCGTCGATTCCGTTCGACTCGTTGTCCCGCGAACAGCGACTCGAGGTTGCGAACGCGATCCACCGAGGCGAGTACATGATCACCGAATCGCCGGCAATTTCTGAGGGAGACGTCTCAAATGTCGACTATCGCGACCGGACGTTCACCGTCAGCTACAGTGTCGGTGATGGGATGGGACACGGCCAAAACCCCGACACACTCGATTTTGTCACGTTTGATGCAACCGCCACCGGCACCGAACTCGAGTGCTCATTGACCAACAGTCATTCTGCTCCGCTTGAGGTGTCTCACACCGGCCGACCATACTTCGGGGTTAGTGTTGCAGTCGGAGAGACGGTCACACTACTGGGCCACGACCGATACGTCGAAAACAACACCATCGAGATCGATCCCATCACCAGACAGCCACCACAACCAACTCGAGAGCGAACGACGACGATTGAGCCCGGCGAGTCGCTGACGGAAGCGTACGTCATCGGCGACTCGGTTCCGACTGACGCCGTTGTGTACGTGTCGACTCTCATCAGAAACGACGCGTTGAGTATACACGAGTTCCCGACCGGTCGATTCTCACTCGAGACGGACTGATATTGCCGGACAAAACGCGTCTGAACCGATGCGGTCAGTCGCGGCTGTGATACGCATTGCTCTCGAGTCGACTGCAAAGCCACGGATTCTAGGATCGTTCTCGAGTTATATACACTGTCGTATCTCATACAAACGTTCATCTACTATGAATGTGATTTGTGGACATGAATCGCGGTAAGGGGTTTTTGTTCCTGTTGCTGGCGATTGTCGCCCTCCTCGTCGTTGGCATTGTTCGCCCGTTTCTGGAATATGTGCTCCTTGGGCTGATCCTCGCGTACGTGCTCTTTCCGATTCACGGTCGGCTGGTTGCGATCCTCAACAACCGCTTCCCCACTGCTCGATTTTCCGAACCGCTGTCGGCTCTGGGACTGATACTGGCCAGTCTCGTCGCGATTATCCTTCCGTTGTTGTACGTGTTCGTCGCGTTCCTCGGCGACTTACAGGTGATTTACCGGGGCGAATCGAACATCGAAACTGCGCTAATCGAGTCGAAAATCTCCGAGTACGCGGGCGCTGAGATCAACCTCGAGGAAGGGATTACGCTCGTTACCGAGTGGATTTTCGCCGTGTTCTTCGGCGACGTGTCCGGGCTGTTTGCGTCGATGCTTCACGTCTCGCTTGGGATTGCACTCTTGTTGTTCCTGGTTTTTTACCTGCTCATCGACGGGCCCGCGCTGGTCGCGTGGCTAACCGAAGCGAGTCCGCTCTCGCCGTCGGTCAGCCAGACACTCATTGATCAGATCGACCGGACGACGTGGGGTGCGGTCGTCGGCCACGCCTTTGCGGCCGTCGTCCAGGCGCTCGTCGCCGGCGTCGGCTTCTATCTGGTGGGCATCTCGAATGTGGTGTTCTGGACGATTGTGATGGTTATTCTGGCGTTCTTGCCACTGATTGGTGTGTTCATCGTCTGGGCACCGGCCGCAGTCTACCTCTATCTCATCGACGAACCGACTGCCGCCATGTTTCTGGCCGCCTACGGCCTCATCGTCGTGAGCTTCATTGACTACTACGTCCGCCCAATCGTCATTGACAAGCGAGCCCGAATCAACCCCGCAGCGATTCTCGTGGGTGTTTTCGGCGGCGTCTACACGCTCGGGTTTGTCGGCCTGTTCGTCGGGCCGATCCTGATCGGCGTCCTCGTCGCGATCATCGAAACCTACCGGACCGAATACCACAACGGACAGCACCAGCAGTCGACGGCCGGGGCTGTTGCTACTCCGGATCCATCACACAGCGACTCGAGTGAGTCGACGGCCTCTTTCGATGCAACCGACGAACAGTCTCGCCCACTGCGATAACGCCCTCGATACTGTGACCCGGGCCCGTCAGTTGCTACCCACACTGGTATCGCCTCCGGTGTGTAACTACTACCCATGGAACAGATCGAGTTGTTCGAAGAAATAGACGCGCCGCCGGCAGTCGTCTGGGATGTCCTTCTCGAGTTCGACAGCTATCCGGAGTGGAATCCGTTCGTCCGCGCAATCGAGGGCGTTCCTGCCACGGGCGAACAACTCGAGGTTCGGATCGAGCCGCCGGACTCTCGCGGGATGACGTTCAAACCCACCGTCGTCGCCGTCGACGAAGAGCGCCGCCTCGCCTGGGCTGGCCGACTGGCTGTCCCGTTCGTCTTCGATGGCTATCACGAGTTCCACCTCGAGCCAATCGACGGCGACGGGGCGAGCGAACGGACGCAGCTCTTACACCGCGAAACGTTCCGTGGCGCGCTCGTGCCACTGCTGTTCGACCGTGACCGCCTCGAGCGTGGCTTTGAGGCCATGAACACCGCGGTAAAAACACGCGCTGAAGCCCGCGTTGCTGCGACGGCCTGAGACGGTTTGCGCCCCGATGTGGTAATCTGACTGCGCGACACAGCGAAGGTCCAAAACTGTCCGAAGTGGATCGGCTGAGTGTCAGCAATTCGCTATCTGAGGCCCTCAAACGAGGTCAAGGAGACCCTCGAGCGAGTGAATTTCGTGTGCTGGCGTCGTCGGCAACTCGTACTCGTGGCGGTGCTCACGACGGATAAACGCCGCGTCAATTCCGGCCTTCTCGGCCGCAGTGACGTCGACGCGGCTATCGCCGACGTACAGTGGATTCGAGACGCCCAGCTCGTCGATTGCCGACTCGAGATAGTACGCGTTGGGTTTCTTGCGCTTGATTCCCTGTACCGTCGGCTCTCGCCCGTACCAGACCTCGAATCCGTCCAGTGCGAGGTGCTCGAGAATATTCTTGATCGTCTCGTGCTGGTTATTGCTCACAATCGCCTGCGGCACGCCGAGTTGCTCAAGGGCGGCGACGTCATCGTAGAGATGCTTTCTCCCGGCCGTGATCTCAGCACGTTGGGCCGCAATCGCCGCCTGTTCGCGAGCGCGCCAGAGCGTTTCGGCCTCGACTGCGTGGGTCTCAGCAACCTGTCGCAGCGAGGCAACGCTCGGGCTGATGAGCGTCTCGAGGTGCTCGTCAGTCGGTTCGGTGTCGCTTACGGTCTCGAGTGCTGTCCGCATCGCCTCGACCAGCACGTCGTACTCCGTCGGCGTCGTCAGGACGCCGTCGTTATCGAAGATAACCGCATCGTACGTGTTCGCTCCCATTCACCGTCCTGTAGGGACTGGGGGCGTTTTGGCGTTGCGCTCGAGTTCCCCACTGTGATGCTATCTTTGAAATAGGGTAAGGAAGCGAACATCGGTGATGGGTTCCACAACATTGCGTTCCCACGCGCACAGCGGCGTTCGCGCGCCAGGAACATCACCTGACCCAACTCCCCTCGCAGCGTCTCCGTTGTCTCTCACCCTCACCAGCCACACCCGATCGGAGGCGAGTCAATGATGGGACATCGCGCACTCGTTGCCTACGAGCGCCCCGGCCACCTGTATGACCTGCGGTACAGCCACTGGGGCGGCCAGGATTGCTCGCTCCGCGACGCGATCACTGCCGACACGCCACTCGCAGACGGTGGCGTTGCTGACTCGGTGCTCGCAGATTCGATCACTCGCGACCGCATTCTCGCTGATCACCTCGACCCCTGTGTCCACGAGATGCTATACATCGTCTCACCCACAGACGACTACTCAGTCACCGCGTCGGTCGTCTGCTGGCTCGAGTGGGGCGACGGCCGCGACGCTGGCCGTGGCGCGCTCATCTCGCTCGAGTCCGACGACAATGTCAGCCGGATTCGAACGTGGTTTCGCGCCACCAAAACGGTTCTCGGGGACTGTATCGAGATGGGTGCGCTCTCGAGGCGAGCCGCCCGCACCTATCTCGAGGCTCGCGTCTGTGAGGACTACGACGGAACGATCTACACGCACGGACGCTCACTCGACGAGCCAGATGCGTACGAGCCACGACGGGACCGATTGCTGGCAGACGACGCCTGGGATGCAGACGACGGACTCGGTGGCGTTGGCCCTCGCTGACGCTACTCCGCCTGGCTGTCGCTCCAGCGCGCATCCGCGAGCGTCCGCTGGACGACATCGTTGCCGACGGCCTCACCAAGCGTCTCGAACCCGGCGCGTTCGCTGCGGTCGTCGGCGTTTGCAACTAGTCGCGAGACAATAAACTCCGGTGTCGACCGCCCAACGGTATCGAAGCGTGGCTGGTAGTCCACGAGCAACTCGAGGTCGGGATTCAACCCTTCGGCGAAGATGCCATCGACGCGGGCTTCCGGCGGCAGCGGCTCTAAGTCGTCCGCAAGGTGAGTGACGAACACACCCAGGGCGTCGCGCTCGACGGTCAGACGGACGAGTCCGTGCAACAGATCCGCCGCGCTCCCGGGTTCGGTGATCGCCTCGAACTCGTCGACCAGCATCAGCGTGCGCCCGCCCGAGGACAGCGGCGGGACAATCGAGCGCAGGGTCGACTCGAGGACGCCGGCATTGAAACTTGCGTGGCGACGATGAAACACCAGCGAGTCGACGGGCGTTACTTCCGCCCGGTCGGCAGGGACGGGGAGACCCATCATCGCCAGCAGGACGACCTGACACAGCGTCTCGAGCAGTGTCGTCTTCCCGCCGCTGTTCGCACCAGTGAGGACGGTGACCCGCTCGTCGTCGGGGAGTGTTTCGACGCCTGCCCCAGCTGGGCCAGTAAGCGCGTGCTCGCCAAGCGCGTAGGTCACGGGCTGGACTCCCTCCTCGTCGGTCGCTGCGATGGAGAGATTGCGGGCGTTGCGGACGGAGACGGCGGCGTCGGTTCCGTCACGGAACGTCGGGCGCGTACAGTCGTAGGCAAGTGCAAAGCGGGCCAGCGAGAGATGCAACGCGATGTCGTCGACCGCGGCAACGGCCCGCGAGACGGCGTCGTCGGCCTCGGCGAGCGTCGCTTCGAACTCGCTTGCAACCGTCTCCTCGCGCTCGTCGATTGCCGCCGTGAGATCGCTTCGCAGCGTTCGCAGCGTCGTACCGACGAAATCCGTCGCATCCGTTGCATCGGTCGGCATGGCCGCGCGGATTCGGTCGATGGTCACGTTCGTCTCCGTCCGGAGGTGGTCCTCGAACGCCTCCTGAAACTGGTCGACGTTCCGAACGCCGTCCGAGCGCAACTCCTCGATCAGATCCAGTGCGTTCGCATCCATATCCTCGACCGCACCCAGCGCATCCCGGAGCCGATCCAGTTCGTCGTCCGCACCACGGGCAACCCGACCGCGCTTGCCCTCGAGTGCTGCCAATGCGTCTGCAGCCTCTTCGAGCGTCTCGCGCTCGAGGTCGGCAATCGCCGCGAACGGGCCGGAGTCGACGCCCGCCTCGAGCAGTGCGAGGGCCGCCTCGACGGCCGCATGTTCGCTCTCGTCGCGTTCATCGTAGTGTGCATACGCCGTGAGAACAGTCTCGTGGTCATCCTCCGAGAGATCGGCCCAGGCGTCCCGCGCGGCGAGGACGTCCTCGAGGCGGTCGGTCATCGCCTCGCGGCTGGTCAGCGGCGTCAGCACGCGAATGCGGTCAGCCGCACGCTGTGTTACGGCGTATTCTGCGGCCAGATCCAGGACGTCCTTGTACGCCGAGCGCGAATCACTCGTTGCCAACACGTCGATGCCGTCACCGCCCGTTGCCCGCCGTAAGATTCGGGTGGCACGACCACGAGCCAGCCCAGCATCAGCGAGCGCACGCACGTCACCGCTCTCGATTGCCCGTGCCGCGCGCTCCTGTCCTAACTCCTCGAGCAACGTCTCCCGGGTCTTCGGGCCGACGCCCCAGTACTCCTCGAGTCGCATAGTCTACTCGAGGTGTTCGAGGGAATCGTCTTGATACTGCCGACTAGTGGACTATGCAATCGGCAGTTCACCGACTTGCAGTCGTTCTTTGACGCCGCATTAGACCGCTTCCCACGGATCCCACTGCGTGGCTCCGGGTTCCTGATTTTGGGTCCACCATTGGGCCTCCCAAGTCGACCCGTCGTGCGTGACGCGGTCACCCTCGGTGTAGATCTGGTCAGAGTCCCACGCGTCGGCGTCCTCTGCACTCGAGTCGTCATTGTTTTCGCCGTTGCCGCCGGTATCGCCGTTTCCGGAGTCACCGTTGGATTCGTCTTCGTCGTCGACCGCTTCCCACGGACCCCACTGGTCGGTGCCGGGTTCATCGCCCGTCGTCCACCACTGGGCCTCCCAGACCGTGCCGTCCCACGTGACCTGATCGCCCTCGGTGTACGTCTGGCTCGAGTCCCACGTGTCGCCGTCGCCAGGGTCCTCGCCAGGGTCCTCGCCGGGGTCCTCGACGGGATCGCCGCCAGGGTCTCCACCCGGATCACCGCCATTGCTGTCGGTTTCGCTGAACGAAACGGAGGCGCTATTGCTGCCTTGGTAGCCGTAGGCTTCGACAGCCATAATCTGGTAGTCATGACTCCCCAACTCGAGGCCGGCGCTCTCCCAGGCGTCGAAGTGATTGCCGATGGTGATCGTCCCGCTGGTTCGTGAATTCTGACGGATGCTCCAGTACTGCGTGAACGTCGCCGTCCCCTCGATGGAGGGCTGTTCGATCCGCTCGGACGTGGCGAGATCGTAGGTACCACCGTCGCTCTCGTGGCTGCCGAGTTCCTCGTCGCCGGGCCGGTACGTGCCGTAGTTTTCGATGATGTAGTACTCGACGAGCGGGTCCGTCGTCCAGCCGTAGAGACACAGATAGGAGTTCTCCGTCGGGTTGTGCGTCGCGTCGTACTCGATTGTCCGACGGTCGCCCGGATTCCACCCCATCCCGACGACGAAGTTGCCGGTGTCTTGCCAATCGACGCTGTAACTGCCCGCATCCTCGAGCGTCATCGAGACCGAGTCTTCCGTGTCAGTCCAGAACGACACGAAGTGCCCGTCATATTCGGTCTGCTGGTTCTCGGTAAGCGTTTCCTGGGCGGCAACAGGGGTTGCTACGGCCCCGGCACCGAGTCCCGTCGCCGCGGCGGCGCCGACGGCCTGCAAGTATCCACGTCGACCGATTGCGTGCTGTTTGCCCGTGGTGGATTCGGTTGGTTGATTCTCACCCGGCATGAAGTCGGTCACGCTCCGTGCCACGTCGGTGAGGCTAGATCGGTTCTCCGTCGAATCGTCGCTATCGCAGTTGTTGTTTGTCATGCTGCAACACTTTGTTCCATAGGTTATACTATAAGATTATTCTAGAATGATATGGATATTTATGCGAACGGCCGTCGCTGAAAACTCAGAGCGCCAACCACCTCAGAACTGGATGGCGAACAGTCCAACTGATACACTCTCGAAAAGTATACACAAGTATGGATATATTCTCTCGAGATGACTGCCAGTGGACGCACAAACACGGGGATTTTTATCTGCCGAGCGCCCTACAAACTCCCATGACTGATGGGCGGGGCGAAACTCCCCGGCGAACAGGAATGACCGAGAAGTGCGGCGTCGTCGGCGTCTCACTTGACGGTCGACCGGCGGCACGACCGTTGTATTATGCGCTGTATGCACTCCAGCACCGCGGCCAGGAGTCGGCTGGAATCGTCACGCACGACGGCTTCCAGCAACACAGCCACGTCGAGATGGGCCTCGTCGGCGACGTCTTTGACGAAGACGACCTCGACGTGCTGAATGGCTCTGCAGGAATTGGCCACGTTCGCTATCCAACCGCGGGTTCCGTCGATTCGTGCTGTGCACAACCGTTTTCCGTTTCGTTCAAAAGCGGCTCGCTCGGCCTCTCACACAACGGCAACCTCGTCAACGCCGACGAGATCCGCGACGAACTCGCCGCCGTTGGCCACGCCTTTACCAGCGACGGCGACACCGAGGTCATCGCCCACGACTTAGCGCGTAACCTCCTCGAGGAAGACCTCGTACGCGCGGTCAAACGAACGATGAACCGCATTCACGGCTCGTACTCGTTGACGATCAGCCACGACGACACAGTCCTGGGCGTCCGCGATCCACAGGGCAACCGACCGCTCTGTATTGGCAAACTCGAGGACGGCTACATTCTCGCCTCTGAATCGTCGGCTATCGACACGCTTGATGGGGGTCTCGTCCGCGACGTCAGGCCCGGGGAGCTAATCGTTCTGGAAGAAGACGGGCAGGGCTTTGACTCCTACCAACTCGTCGAACAAGAAAACACCGCTCACTGCTTCTTCGAACACGTCTATTTCGCGCGCCCGGACAGCGTCATCGACGAGACGCTCGTCTACGAAGCGCGTCGAAATCTCGGGCGCAAGCTCTGGGAGGAAAGCGGCGTCGAGACAGACGTGGTCATGCCGGTTCCTGACTCCGGACGCGCGTTTGCCTCCGGGTATGCAGACGCTGCAGGCGAGACGACCGCCGATGGCGAACTCCGTGCGGAGGAAGACGACGGCGTCGAGTTCGCCGAAGGTCTGATGAAAAACCGCTACGTCGGTCGGACGTTCATCATGCCCACCCAGGACGAACGCGAACGCGCCGTCCGACTGAAACTCAACCCGATCAAATCCACAATCGAGGGCAAAACCGTCACCGTCATCGACGACTCGATTGTCCGCGGAACCACCTCCACACAACTCGTCCAGTTGCTCAAAGACTGCGGCGCAGAGGAGGTCCACGTCCGTATCGGTGCCCCCGCCATCGTTGCTCCCTGCTACATGGGCATCGACATGGCCACCCGCGAGGAACTCATCGCTGCCGGCAAATCGACCACAGACATCCGCGACGAAATCAGCGCCGACAGCCTCGCCTACCTCTCGACCGACGCCGTCGCCGAGGTTCTCGAGAAAGAACGCGGCGACCTCTGTCTCGGCTGTGTCACCGGCGAGTATCCCTACGATATTGAGGGCGAAGAAACGGACCGTGACGTAACTCGTCCAGAACTTGGCGGGCAGACGATGTACGCCGACGATTAATCTCACAGCTGTTTTCTACTCGGTCGCTCGTTCGAGCTTCCGCAAAACGTATCAATATTTAAGGAACAAGTCCCCGACTAGGCGCTATGGCGCTGGACGAGTTTCTCGAGGGCGAATCGCTTACCGGACGACAGGCGTTGTTGATATTCTTCGGATTTTTGATTTTAATTATCATCGCCGCATTATTCCTCATCGCGTTCAGTGACGTCTTCCAGAATCTGGTCACATAGTTCAGTAGACGACGTGTAACAGCACGTAGACGGCGATCCCAAGCGAAAACGAAACGAGCCAAAGCGTCGCCGCGTACCGACCGATGCGGCCGTGGCTCGTTTGACGAAGTTCTGCGGGCGAATACGCACTCGCTAGCAACAACGCGTAATAGACCAGCGGTACGCAGACAACGGCCAGGAAGATGTGCACTGCAAGCAGCGGCAGGTAGACGAACTGATACACCGTGTCCGGGCCAGGGAACGGCTGCGGACCGCCAGTTGCAACCAGCCGGTACAGATACAGCACTAGAAACGCCGCGAACAGGCCGAATGAGGCGAGCATCGCGAGCCGGTGGCGGTTGATGTCTCCACGACGAATTGCACGCCAACCAAACGTAATCGTCACAATTGCCATCGCGCTAAGCGCAACGTTGACGTGTGGAATCGACTCAAGGACCCACTCCGGTGCAGCCGGCACGAACGACGGCGGAATTCGCCCGCCTGCAGCCGCAAAGACGACCACGAGCGAGACGACGCTGAGAATCGCTGTGAGCGGGCGAACCCGCTCTCGAGGAACGTACTCCATGTAACAGGGTTCGACTGTGGGAGGAAATCGGTTACTGTCCTCGACAGAGATGGCTGTTAGCTCTTGGGCGTAGTCTCGAGGCAATCGCTCTCAAAGAACTGATCAACGGAAACCCAGCCGAACAGCACTGTGGCTGTTCAGTGTAGTTTCCAGAAGATTATGCGTGGGTGATATCCTCGAAGGGAGATCACCTGCATCGTTGTGCTCGGCGGTTACACCGTGTTTCACGGGTGCAAAGCACCCGTTCAACAACTCGCGGAACCGAAGGTTCCGCGCTCGCCTCGCGTTCCGTGGCGCGTTGCGCCACGTGTGCGATGCGTGGGACCGGATTCGAACTTCCGCCGTTTCGCTTCGCTTACGGCGACATTCGCGATTGGCCATGCCAATCGCTCATCGGCGGACCCCGACGGGACAGCGCCCATTTCCGGGGCAGTCGCTCTTGGGAAGTAGTTTCCTGTAGAAGTTATGCGTGGGTGATGTCCTCGAAGGGAAATCACCTGCATCGTTGTGCTCGGCGGTTACACCGCCTCGCTATTGGTGGACTACGTCCACCCGTGCGATGCGTGGGACCGGATTCG
Source organism: Natronolimnobius sp. AArcel1 (assembly GCF_011043775.1). NCBI lineage: Archaea > Methanobacteriati > Methanobacteriota > Halobacteria > Halobacteriales > Natrialbaceae > Natronolimnobius > Natronolimnobius sp. AArcel1. The sequence goes on from NZ_JAAKXY010000003.1 coordinate 598,173, forward strand.
AACCGGCGGACCCCTACGGGACAGCGCCCTCAACGCTGCGCCGTTGGCCTGGCTTGGCTACCCACGCTCGCTGTGTCTTTCTTTTCCGCACTCATTCGTATCCAGTGTGATTATAAAAGCCCTTTCCTTTGTCTCCGGGCCTGCGGTGGGGTCACAGGGGACTCAACGGAGCGGTGATTTCAAATGCATCAGTTGCCAACAGCTACCATGGCTAAATACTCGACCGGTTCGTCTTCCAGTGGCGGTGGAACGAACTGCGAACTCTGCGGTGCCGAAAGCAACTCGCTCCGTCTGGCCTCGGTCGCGGGTGCCGAACTCGAGGTCTGCCCAGATTGTGCGCCCCACGACGACAACCAGAAGCAAAGCGGGTCGCGCGGGTCGGGCCCGGGTGCTGGCTCCGGTTCCGGCGCAGGAGCAGGCTCGTCCGGGCAGAGTGAGGACCAAAATCGCAAGAAGAAGGCGGCACAAAACGTCGCGAAGGCAAACCCAGTCTGGGATGGCGACTCCGAGCACTGGGAGAAAGAGGGCACGAACTACAACGACGATCCACTGCCGTATCTCGTCTCTGACTACGGCGAGAGCCTCATCGAGGCACGACAGGACGCCGGCCTCAAGCGCGAGGAACTCGCCGAGGAACTCGGCGCGCGCGAGAAAGACCTCCTCGCCGTCGAACAGGGTCGCGCAACGCAGGCCGGCATCGGCGGCGGGCTGATCGACGCACTCGAGGAGCGCCTCGACGTGGAACTGGCGGAGTAACCCCAACTGCGGGACGCGACAGGCGACAAGTCCCGGCTATCGGCGAGCAGACTTTTAGTACCGGGCCGCGCAGTCATACCGATGACCGGGCAACGGGCAGCAGCGGAGCCCTACACCACACGGTTCGAGACGGAAGTCACCGCCGTCGACGGACGAACGGTCTGGCTCGAGCGCAGCTATTTCTACGGAGCAAGCGGCGGCCAGCCCGCCGATCAGGGTCGCATCGCAGATACCGAGGTTGTCGACGTCGAGTACGTCGACGGCACGCAGGTTCACGTGCTGGCCGACGAACCCGCGCTTCGGGCGGGCCAGCGCGTACTGTGTTCGATTGACTGGTCGTTTCGAATGTACTGCATGCGCGCACACACCGCGAGTCACGCACTCTATGGCGCGGCTAGAACACTGCTCGAGGACCTCGAGTACGGCGGCCTCGCGTTCGATGGCGAGGACGCAGTTCGAGTGACACTCGAGACGACGACAGCGGTCGACGACGAGACGATGCTCGCACTGAACGAGCGCCTCAATCGCGTCGTCTGGGAGTCCCGACCAGTATCGTGGGACTCAATCCCGCTCGCGGAGGCGCGCGAGCGCGACGACGTTGTATTGACTGACGCAACCGAGGAGAGCGCCCGCAACAACGGGCGCGTGCGAGTCGTGACGATTGGCTCTGCCGACGAGAACGGCAACGGGTCCGGAACGAGTCGACTCAGTGGCGGCTTTACGGTCGGGAACGGCGGTGAGCCGTGGGACGTCGCGGCGTGCGGTGGGACCCACGTCAGAAACACGCGCGAGATCGGCCCCGTTACGATTCTCAGTCGGGCACCGACTGCAGATGGCGCACTCGAGATCGAACTCGCAGTCGGTCAGCGAGCAATTGAACAGCGGACGGCTGAAAAGCGGGCCGCCCTCACCGCGACGCGGACGCTCGAGGCGAGTGTTGACGCCGTTCCGTCCGCACTCGAGCGCGAATACGACCACGACCCCACCGGACCGGAGTCGTACACCGACGACTAGCAAATTCTGACGTAGTATCACACCACACATTTTAGCGTGGCGCGTGAGGCCTCGAGTA